>NZ_JBKBOL010000002.1:0-142824 GCF_046293665.1 Flavobacterium sp. | reverse complement strand
CAAGAACCAAGAAAATGCTCAAGCGAGCTTGGACATTTTCTTGGTTCTTGTATTTATTCGTGACCGCGAAGGGATTCGAACCCCCAACCCTCAGAGCCGAAATCTGATATTCTATCCAGTTGAACTACGCAGCCATTTTGAAAAAAAATAGAATATAGAGAAAAGAAAAAAGATTCAGTCTGTTTTCTATACCTATTCTCTTTATTCTAAAATTAAACTAATAATTTTTTAACGATAGTTGAAATAGTTTTTCCTTCTGCAGAACCGCCTAGTTGGGCTGAAGCCAATCCCATCAATTTTCCCATGGAAGCGATTCCTGATGCGCCGGTTTCTGCAATGATTTTGGCAACGATGGCTTCTACTTCTGCTTCTGACAATTGTGCCGGAAGGAATTTTTCGATTACGGCTATTTGTGCCAATTCTGGTTCGGCTAAATCCTGACGGTTTTGTTGTTGGAAAATCGCAGCGCTATCTTTGCGCATTTTTACCAAACGTTGTAACAATTTAATTTCATCTTCAGAAGATAAGGTATCTTTGGCTCCGGCTTCTGTTTTGGCTAAAATGATACCCGATTTGATGGCTCTTAACGCTTCTAAAGCGACAGTATCTTTGGCTTTCATGGCGTTTTTCATTTCGTCCATGATTTGGGTTTCTAAACTCATATTTTAGATTGTTAGATAATTAGACTTCTTGGTTTTCTCTGAATGGTTGGCTTTTTAGCCCCGATGGGAGCAAGTATCCTCGAAGAGATACTGCGGACAGCGGGAATAAGCCCCGAAGCTTCGGGGTGAAACTGCCCGAGCCATTCGCTCCTAAAAAGCACTGCGAAGGTAAAAAAATAACCCGAAAATCTCAAGGAAATTTTCGGGTTATGCGATTAGAAAAATGGCAGACTAATCTACATTATCGTGCAAGAAAGAATTGTTGGTTCTGATTTGTAAATCGTCGTTACTATCAGTGCCCAAAGACATTCTTGAGTTTGAACTATTGTCGGCGTTGTTTGACAGGTCAACACCAAGGCGTTTGTATGCCGGTTCTTTTTCCATTTCCTCAATTCTTGACGGATTATTGTGGAATTTGTAATTGAACTCTTTTAATTTTCTTCTGCGTTCGTCGGCTCTGTGTTTCAAAGTCTCTTCGATCGTCATTTCTACCGGAGAAGCATCATCGAAATAATTTATTGAAGCGGTTTGTGGCTTTTCGATTTCGGCCACTGGTTTCATGGTAATATTCAACTCTTCTGCGATTGGCTCTTCTACGATTTTAGCAACCGGTTTTGAGTTTAGCAAGTCGTTTTCCAACTCCATGTATTCTTCCAGAGAATATTTGATTACGCCGCCTTCGTTAACTTCGGTAACCGGAACAAATTCTACTGCTTCGTTTACAATGATATCATTAGCGTCTGCAGACAGATCAAAAACAATCTTGGTTTCTTCAACAGCTTCTATTTTTTCTACTTTTTCGAATACTGGCGTTGCGGCCGGCATATCGAAAGTGAAAGTGATTTGCTCTTCTTCGATGATATTTTGTGGTTCAACCACTTCCATGGCTTTTACTTCCGGAGTAGTTACTTTGAAATCGATGTCTTTGATAGGCGATACGATTTCGAAAGTCACATCTAAGTTGCGGATGAATTGGTTCATCGCGATTAGTTCGTTGTCATCAATGGCAGTTGGAGCTACTGTTGGTATTTCCAATTCTTCTTCGATTAATTCAAATACGATTTTCTCTTCTTTAACTTCGGCTACGGGCGTATCGATGGTTTGGAATACTTCGACCGGTTTTTGGGTTAAGTCGCGCACCAATTTTTGATCGTCTTCTAAAGCGTGAACAATTTTCTTCGCTTCGGTGTTTACGATGCCGTTTTGTTGTTCTACGTTGAAACCGGTTGCGATAATCGTCACAGCAATAGCTTCGCCTAACGTTTCATCTTCTCCAACTCCCATAATGATGTTGGCATTATAACCTGCTTCACTTTGGATATGATCATTGATTTCTCCGATTTCATCAATAGTAATCTCGCTTGAGCCAGAAACGATAAGCAACAATACGTTTTTAGCACCGGAGATTTTATTATCATTCAACAAAGGAGAATCTAAGGCAGTAATAATGGCTTCTTTAGCACGGTTGTCACCGGTTGCTACAGAAGAACCCATAATAGCAGTACCACTATTGGAAAGAACGGTTTTCGCGTCTTTTAAGTCGATATTTTGCGTGTAGTGGTGTGTAATTACTTCCGCGATACCACGAGAAGCTGTCGCCAACACTTCATCAGCTTTAGAGAAACCGGCTTTGAAACCTAAGTTTCCGTAAACTTCTCTTAATTTATTATTATTGATAACAATCAAAGAATCGACTTGTTTTCTTAATTTTTCAACACCCAACAGCGCTTGTTCCGAACGCACTTTTCCTTCAAATTGGAAAGGAATCGTCACGATACCAACGGTAAGAATGTCTCTTTCTTTAGCCAATTGCGCAATTACAGGAGCTGCACCCGTTCCGGTTCCACCGCCCATTCCGGCTGTGATGAAAACCATTTTGGTATTGCTGTCTAACATTTTTTCGATGTCGCCTACACTCTCCAAAGCGGACTGTTGTCCAACATCCGGATTTGCGCCTGCGCCAAGACCTTCGGTTAAGTTTACACCCAACTGGATTTTATTGGGTACCGGACTGTTTTGAAGTGCTTGTGAGTCGGTATTACAAACGATGAAATCTACACCTTTGATTCCCTGTTTGAACATGTGATTGATAGCGTTACTTCCGCCGCCACCAACACCGATTACTTTGATCACATTTGATTGATTCTTTGGTAAATCAAATGAGATGCTTCCAAATTCTGAGTTGCTTATCATACTATTTTGGTGTTAGGTATTTATTCTGTTTAATCTATTCTGCGTTATCTAAAAAATCTTTAATCTTGTCAACATAGCGGTCAAAAAAAGAACGTCTGATTTTACTTTCAGTGGTTTCAGGTTCTGGTTTTTCTTCTACTATTACTTCATTCGAAACCTCTTCTTCTTTTGGTTCAAAAACCGGTTGTTGTATGTTTTGTTTTGGTACTTCTTGCGTTACCTCTTTTAATTCAATTTTGTAAGCACTATTCGAATTATTTTCAATGCTGTTCATCACTAATCCGACTGCTGTGGCGAACAACGGACTTGAAATTTCTTCTCCTGAATTGCCGGCTAAATGTTCGTTAGGATAGCCTATTCTGGTGTCCATTCCAGTAATGTATTCTACCAATTGCTTGATGTGTTTCAATTGCGAACCACCACCGGTTAATACGATTCCGGCAATTAATTTTTTACGTGGATCTTCGTGTCCGTAAGCCTTAATTTCGGTGAACACTTGTTCGATAATCTCCACTACTCTGGCGTGAATGATTTTCGATAAATTTTTAAGCGAAATCTCTTTTGGATCTCTTCCACGTAATCCGGGAATTGATACGATTTCGTTGTCTTTATTTTCACCCGGCCAAGCGGATCCAAATTTTACTTTTAATAATTCTGCTTGTTTTTCGATAATCGAGCAACCTTCTTTGATATCGTCTGTAATTACGTTTCCTCCAAAAGGCACTACCGCTGTATGACGAATGATCCCATCTTTGAAAATGGCCAAATCTGTTGTCCCACCACCGATGTCAATTAAGGCAACGCCGGCTTCCTTTTCTTCCTGACTTAAAACCGCATCCGCTGAAGCCAATGGTTCTAAAGTCAATCCCGACAATTCGATACCCGAACTTTGAATGCATCTGCCCACGTTTCTGATGGATGATGCTTGTCCGACTACTACGTGGAAACTCGCTTCCAATCTTCCGCCGTACATTCCGATCGGTTCTTTGATTTCCGATTGTCCGTCGATTTTGAATTCTTGTGGCAATACGTGAATAATCTCTTCTCCGGGTAGCATCGCCAATTTGTTTACTTGGTCGATTAGCAATTGGATATCTCTTCCGCTGATAACCTCTTCAGGGTTTGTTCTGATGACGTAATCGGTGTGTTGTATGCTGCGGATGTGTTGACCGGCAATCCCGACTACCACATCGTTTATTTTGTAACCTGAATTATTTTCCGCTTCAAGAACTGCCTGTTGAATGGATTGAATGGTTTGGGTGATGTTGTTAACAACGCCACGAGCTACTCCAAGACTTTTTGATTTACCGACACCCAAAATTTCCAACTTCCCATACTCATTTTTCTTGCCAATCATGGCCACAATCTTGGTTGTCCCAATGTCTAATCCGACTGCAATATTCTCTTTTTCCATAATCTTCTATTTAATGCACACCACTTGCTTGGTAAACTTCAAATTAATTCTTCGGTACATGTCCAAAGTGCTATCTAAAACTGCCTTCTGAAAAAAGGCTTTGTAATTCTTAAATTTTCTTTCGATGTTAATAGTTCTACCAAAATCGATTTGATAATCGTAATTTCTGTTCGCCATAATTAGGCTACCATTAGGCAAAACTTGTACACCAATGATATTTTTTCTCAAAAAATCATCTTCAGCAATCATCCCTAAAACTTCAGATAATTTCTCCTTTTTTACTGCTGTAATTTCCCCCGATAACAGTGGCACTCTGGCAGTGTAATTATCTGATAAAGGCATTTTATTTCCCTCATAATCAATATAAAAAGAACCCGTTTCGTCAAACACTCTGCCTACTGGTGTTTTTTGTTCCACCACTGCTTTTAGAACACCGTCAACACTAACAAAAACATCAGCTTTTTGAATCATCTGATGATTGTTGACGGACTTTTCCAATTTATTCAAATCTAACCCATCTTTATTGATAGTTTTTAGGTCCTGATTTTTTTCTATTAACAATTTATTAACCGTTTCCGGTTTCAAAAAAAGACTGTTTTCGCCTACAAAAACAACCTCCGTTTTCTTAATTTTCCGCATGGCATTTCGATGCGAAGTGAAGGAAAACAGGAAGATAACGACCGAAATCATTAGCACTAGTCTGATATTTGTCCATGTGAAAATTTTCATGATAAAGCCAATTTAATTTTGGGCACTAATTCACCAATGTCTCCTGCGCCGATGGTTACAATTATTTTAGCATTATTTTCTAAAATTGTTGGAATTAAATCGCCTTTGGAAACCAATTTTTTATTTGAATTTTTCATTTTGGAAAGCAACCAACTTGACGTAATTCCTTCCATCGGTAATTCTCTTGCCGGATAAATATCTAACAACAAAATTTCATCGAATTGCGACAAACTTTTGGCAAAATCATCGGCAAAATCTTTGGTTCTGCTGAACAAATGCGGTTGGAAAATCGCAAGCACTTTTTGATCCGGATACAACTCACGAACCGCTTGATGCACGGCGTTAATTTCAGTTGGATGATGTGCATAATCATCTATATAAACCAAATCATTCGTCTTGATTTGGTACGAAAATCTGCGTTGAATTCCTTTAAATGAAGCCAAGGCCTTAGCAATGGACTCGGTTGGGG
The DNA here is from genome assembly GCF_046293665.1 of Flavobacterium sp. GTDB lineage: Bacteria > Bacteroidota > Bacteroidia > Flavobacteriales > Flavobacteriaceae > Flavobacterium. The sequence continues at coordinate 137,357 of NZ_JBKBOL010000002.1, read as the reverse complement.
TACCATAAGTCTTAGACATTGCTAAAGCCATCAAGGCATTCATTAAATTGTGTCTTCCAGGCAAACCGAATTTCAAATCACAAATTGTTTCGGATGGTGTTTGTACATCAAAAACATAGAATCCGTTTTCAATTCGGATGTTGAAAGCTTTATAGGTTGCTTCTTCGTTAATTCCGACGGTTAAGCCTTCGAGTGACAAACCTTTTGGAACGAATAAATTGTTTTTATCTTCTACTTTGTCGGCAAATTCTCGGAATGACTCTTCGATGGCCGTGGCATCGCCATAAATGTCCAAATGATCGGCATCCATTGACGTTACGCACGCAATATCCGGATGCAGATGCAAGAATGATCGATCGAATTCATCGGCTTCAACTACGGTAACCGTTTTCCCATTTCCGATTAAATTGGAATTATAATTTTCTACAATTCCGCCTAAAAAAGCGGTAACATCTGCGCCACTTTCATAAAGAATGTGTCCGAGAATACTTGACGTTGTTGTTTTTCCGTGGGTTCCGGCAACTGCGAAACAGAAAGTGTCTTTGGTGATAATTCCTAAAACTTCGGCGCGTTTTTTCACTACATAATCTCGCTCTAAAAAATAATTCCATTCAGAGTGAGTAACAGGAACCGCCGGCGTGATGATTACTAATGTATTTTCAACATAATACTCTTTTGGAATCAAACCAATATTGTCTTCAAAATGAATGTTCATTCCACCCGCAATCAACTCATCGGTCAACATGGTGGGTGTTTTGTCATAACCAGAAACATTCTTGCCGATGTTTTGGAAATAACGAGCCAAGGCACTCATTCCGATGCCTCCGATGCCGATGAAATAGACGTTATGGATTTGGTTTAGATTCATTTTAGTTACTGAGTAGCTGAGTCACTGAGTGTCTGAATTACTATGTTTTTATCAATTTTATTATCTGTTCAACTATGTCTTTTGTGGCGTTGGGTTTGGCTAATTTTTTTATGTTTTGGCTTAACGTTAGCTGCAAATCTTTGTTGGAGATTAAATCTGAAAACGTGGTTTCGAATTTTTCTTCCAATTCGTTTTCTTTTAAAAGAATGGCTCCATTTTTATCGACGATGGCTTTCGCATTTTTGGTTTGATGGTCTTCGGCTACATTGGGTGACGGAATAAAAATAGTTGGTTTTCCCACCAAACATAATTCTGAAACCGAGGATGCTCCGGCTCTTGAAATCACGAAATCCGCTGCGGCATAAATCAAATCCATTTTATCAATAAACGCAACTACTTGTACATTTTCTCTTTCATTGAAATGTTGGTATTCATCAAAATACAATTTTCCACATTGCCAAAAAACTTGAATACCGCTTTGCAAAAGAAAATCGAGTTCCTTCGCTATCAATTGGTTTACCCTTCTGGCTCCAAGACTTCCGCCAAGTACCAATAACGTTTTTTTATTGGTATCTAATTTGAAATAAGCTATTCCTTCGGCTGTTTTGGTTTCCACATCTAGTAAATCCTGACGAACTGGATTTCCGGTAAATACAATTTTATCTTTTGGAAAAAATCTTTCTAAATTTTCATACGCCACACAAATCGCATTGGCCCTTTTGCTCAACAGTTTGTTGGTAATTCCGGGATAAGAATTTTGCTCTTGAATCACGGTTGGAATATCCATACTATTCGCCATTTGTAATAACGGTCCGCTGGCAAAACCACCGGTTCCGATAACTACATCGGGTTTGAAACTTTTTAATATTTGGCGCGAAGTCAATAAACTGCTTACCAATTTTAAAGGAAACATGGCGTTTTGTAATGTCAATTTCCTTTGCAAACCGGCAATCCAAAGCCCGTTGATTTGGTAACCGGCTTGTGGTACTTTTTGCATTTCCATTTTGTCTTTCGCACCCACAAAAAGAAACTCCGCTTCGGGGAAACGAGATTTTAATTCATTGGCAATCGCAACCGCCGGATAAATATGTCCGCCTGTTCCACCTCCGCTTAATATGAATTTTAATTTGCTCATTCTTCTTAGTCCTCGCCCTAAAGGTCGTGGTAAGTCATTATTTTTTGTTTAATATAGCGTTCATTGGATTGGCTTTGTCTTCGATAGAAAAACTTTCCAATTCGGTTTGTAATGCTATTTTTTCTGCTTCTTCTTGTTCTTGTAATTGTTTATCGATTAGCTTATTCAAAGCATCTTCGCGTTTTTGCTTTTCGGCTAACTCTTCTGCTATTTCTTCTTCTTTTTTGGTCACGCTTAGAATAATTCCGAGCGCGATACAAGTCATCCAAATCGAGCTTCCTCCACTGCTAATCAACGGTAGGGTTTGTCCGGTTACCGGCAATAATTCAACGGCCACTGCCATGTTTGTCATTGCTTGAAAAATAATTGGAAATCCTAAACCTATGACGACTAGTTTACCAAAGAGCGAATTGGATTTATGTGCAGCGACGACAAATCGGAATAACAAAAGTAAATACAGGCACATAACCAAGACTCCTCCGAATAATCCGTATTCCTCTACAATAATGGCGTAAATAAAATCGGAAGAAGATTGTGGCAAAAAGTTTTTCTGTACACTTTTTCCCGGACCTAAACCGTATACACCTCCGGAGGCGATGGCAATTTTGGCCTTTTCGATTTGGTAATCATCTTCATCCGGTTTGTCCGTGGTAAAATTATCAATACGATTAATCCAAGTATCAACACGATTTGGGAAGGCTTCAGGGAATTGTTTGGCTACCAAAATAAAAAAGGTCAAGCCGATAATTCCGGCTCCCAAAATAATCCCTATGTACTTTAATGGATATTTACCGATGAAAGCGAGCATTAAAACCATGGAAAATATCAACGCTGCTGTTGATAAATTTGCCGGCAAAATTAAGATTACCGTGATAAAAACAGGTGTCCATAAATCCCACAAAGAATTTTGGAATGTAATTGGTGTTTCTCTGGTTTTGGATAAATATCGAGCTACAAAAACGTATAGAACAATAGAAGCCAAGGCTGATGTTTGGAACGTAATTCCGATGAACGGAATTTGAATCCAACGACTGGCATTGGCACCATCTATAATCGTTCCTTTGAGCAAAGTATAAATTAACAACACCCAAACGACCGGCAATAACAAGCGTGAAATCGTTCGGAAGTAATGATATGGCACTTTGTGGATTTTGTATAAAATAAAAAATCCAACAAATACTTGCGCTCCGTGTTTTAATAAATAAGTCAATGCATTTCCCGAACCGTGGCGCATGTATGCCAAATTACTACTTGCACTAAACACCGGCATAAACGAAAATAACGCCAACAAGGCCACGAATGCCCAGATGACTTTATCTCCTTTTAAGCTGTGAATTAGTTCTTTCATATTTTATATCTGCTGTAAGCTTGTGTTTCGCCTAAAGCCTATTGCTTACGGCTTATTGCTTTATAAATTTTGTACAGCTATTTTAAACTGGTTTCCTCTGTCTTCGTAATTTTGGAACAAATCAAAACTGGCACAAGCTGGTGATAATAAAACCGCATCGCCTTTTTCGGTTAGATGTTTGGCTGTGTTAACCGCATCGCGCATATTATCTACTTCTACCATCATATCTACTACATCGCTGAAGGCATCGATAATTTTTTTGTTGTCTAAACCAAGACAGATTATGGCTTTCACTTTTTCACGTACCAAAGGCATTAACTCGCTGTAATCATTTCCTTTATCAACACCACCAACAATCCAAACGGTTGGTACTGTCATGCTATCCAAGGCAAAGAAAGTTGCGTTCACATTGGTCGCTTTACTATCATTGATGTACTGAACATTTTGAATTTTCAATACTTTTTCCAAACGGTGTTCAACGCCTTGAAAATTGGACAAACTCTCGCGAATGGTTTGCTTTCTGATTTTCATCAATTGGGCGACTGAAGTGGCAGCCATAGCGTTTTTCATGTTGTGTTTTCCTTCCAAAGAAATGTCCGCTGTTTTCATTTCAAATTCCTCGTTGTTGATGATAATGTCCATAATATTGTTTTTTATAAAGGCTCCGTTTTCAAAAGATTTGCTTAATGAAAAGGGAATTAATTGTGCTTTTGTTTTGTTGTTTTGTAACCATCCTGAAATCGCTTCGTCATCTGCATCGTAGATGAAAAAATCGGCTTCCGTTTGGTTCATTGTTATTCTGAATTTTGACGCTATATAATTTTCATATTTGTACTCATATCTGTCTAAATGATCCGGACTGATGTTAGTTAGAATTGCTATATCAGGCTTGTAATTGATTATTCCGTCTAATTGAAAACTGCTCAATTCCAACACAAAGCAATCGTAGTTTTCTTCGGCCACTTGCCAGGCAAAACTTTTACCGATATTACCGCCCAATCCAACATTCAATCCGCCTTCTTTCAATAAATGGTAAGTCAACATTGTTGTGGTTGTTTTCCCGTTACTTCCCGTTATTCCGATGGTTTTGGCTTTGGTAAATTGATACGCAAATTCTATTTCGGAAATCACTGAAATTCCTTTTTCCAACAGTTTTTTTACCAAAGGTGCTTTTTCAGGAATTCCGGGACTTTTCATGACTATATCAGCATTCAGAATTAAATCTTCTGTGTGCTTTTCGTCTTCCCATTTAATCTCATAAAGCTTAAGAACCTCTCTGTATTTATCTTTTATTCTTCCCATATCGGACACAAAAACATCGTATCCTTCTTTCTTTCCTAAAATGGCGGTTCCAACACCGCTTTCTCCTCCGCCAAGTATTACCAATCTTTGCATTATCTCAATTTTAAAGTCACTATGGAAACAATGGCTAACAGTATGGCAACAATCCAAAAACGGGTTACAATTTTACTTTCGTGATAACCTTTCTTTTGGTAGTGATGGTGTAATGGTGACATGAGAAAAATTCGCTTTCCTTCACCAAAGCGCTTTTTGGTGTACTTGAAATAGGAAACCTGCATAATCACAGATAAATTTTCGGCAAAAAAGATGGCGCACAAAACCGGCAATAACATCTCTTTACGAACCGAAATCGCTAAAACCGCTATGATTCCGCCAATGGTTAAACTTCCTGTATCGCCCATGAAAACCGATGCCGGATAAGAATTATACCAAAGAAATCCGATTAATGCTCCAACGAAAGCTGATATAAAAACCGTCATTTCTCCTGAATTCGGGATATACATGATATTCAAATAGCCTGATAGAATAACGTTACCTGAAACGAAAGTAAAAATCCCCAAAGCGAGTACGGAAATCGCCGATGTTCCTGCGGCCAAACCATCAATTCCATCGGTTAAATTGGCTCCGTTTGAAACCGCTGTGATGATAAAAATCACAATTGGGATAAAAATTAACCATGCCCAGTTTTCATATCCTTCGCCGGTCCATTCTATGAATCTGGCATAATCTAACTCGTTGTTTTTGGTAAAAGGAATTGTCGTTGTTGTTGATTTGTGTTCAACCGGCACTTGAGAAATTATTTTCTCACTTTGATTGGTGGTAGTTACAACTTTATCTCTCACGGTTACGCCTGGATGAAAATACAAAACCGAACCAACAATCAAACCCAAACCAACTTGCCCGATTACTTTGAAAATACCTTTTAAACCTTGTTTGTCTTTTTTGAAAATTTTGATATAATCGTCAATAAACCCAATAGTTCCCATCCAAAGTGTGGTTACTATCAACAGAATGATGTAAATATTATTTAGTTTGGTCAACAATACCACCGGAATCAATGTCGCAATGATAATGATTAATCCACCCATGGTTGGCGTTCCAGCTTTTTCATTTTGTCCTTGTAATCCAAGCTCTCTAACCGTTTCGCCAACTTGTTGGTTCCTTAAGAAATTAATTATTTTTTTTCCATAAATGGTTGAAATCATCAAAGAAAGAATTAACGCTAAAGCCGAACGAAATGTAATGTATTGGAAAACTCCCGTTCCCGGAACATCCATGGTTTTGTCGAGATATTCAAATAAATAATATAGCATAGGTTTATTTATTTAGCTGTTCTAAAAGTTCTTTTACAATTTTCATATCGTCAAAATCATGGCGAATCCCTTGTATTTCCTGATATGTTTCGTGGCCTTTTCCGGCAATTAGGATGATATCATTTGGACTTGCCAATTGACAAGCGGTTTTAATAGCTTGCCTTCTATCAACAATCGATAAGGTTTTTTTGTGATTTTGTGGCTCAACTCCTTTTTCCATATCGGCGATGATATCTATTGGATCTTCGGTTCTTGGATTGTCGGAAGTTATTATAACCTGATTGCTCATTGTTGTTGCAATGTTTGCCATGATTGGTCTTTTGGCTTTGTCTCTGTCGCCACCGCAACCCACAACTGTTATCAATTTTTCATTATTGGTACGAATATCATTTATAGTACTCAATACATTTTCCAATGCATCCGGAGTATGAGCGTAATCTACAATCGCAGTTATTTTTTGGTTGGAAACGATAAATTGAAAACGACCGGAAACACTTTCCAACTCAGAAAGCAAACGCAATACTTCTAGTTTGTCTAAACCTAATTCTACTGCCGTTCCAAAAATTGCTAATAAATTATAAGCATTAAAAGTGCCAATTAGCCTTACCCAAACTTCATTTTCATTGATTTTCAACAATAATCCAGACAATTGATTTTCTAAAATTTGCGCTTTATATTCAGCATAAGATTTCAAAGCATAAGTCAGTTTTCGAGCAAAGGTATTTTGCAGCATTACTAACCCATTTTTGTCATCGATGTTGGTTAAGGCAAAAGCAGTTTTAGGCAAATGATCGAAAAATGATTTTTTTACATCTCGATATTCGGCGAATGTTGGATGATAATCTAAATGGTCGTGTGACAAATTGGTAAAAACACCACCGGAAAAATGCAAACCTTCAGTGCGTTTTTGATGAATACCGTGCGAGCTTACTTCCATGAAGCAAAATTCTACACCAACGGCATTCATTTCTGCCAAATAATAATTGATAGTCAACGAATCCGGAGTTGTGTGTGTGGCTTTGTATTCTGTATCATCTACCATGATTTTTACGGTAGACAACAAACCAACTTTGTAACCTGCTTTTTTAAATAATTGGAATAAAAGAGAAGCGATTGTTGTTTTACCATTCGTTCCTGTGATTCCTACTAACTTTAGATTTTGTGATGGATTGCCATAATAATTGGAAGCCAAAAATGCCAAAGCAGCATTAGTGTCTTTTACTTGAATATAAGTCACACCGGTCACAATCACATCCGGCAAAGTATCGCAAACGATAACCGTTGCACCAAGATTTATCGCTTTTTCAATAAAGTCGTGACCATTTGAAACCGAACCGCGAATCGCAACAAAAATGTCATTCTCCTGCACTTTTCTTGAGTCGAATTCGATTTTGGCAATAGACATTTCGGTCGAACCTTTTACGACTTCGATAGCGACTTTGTACAATATGTCTTTTAAAATAATCACGATAATTCGAGTATGATGATTTGATTTTTATTTAAGGCTGAACCAGGTTGAATAGATTGTCTTTTCACTTTACCAAAACCGATGACTTTTACCTTCACTTTCATGTTCTCCAAAAGTGCCACAGCGTCCATTCCGCTCATGCCTTTTACATTGGGAATGGTTTTCCCATCAGCATTTGACTTGTCTTGGAAGGCATTGTATGCTTTTTCTTGTTTGGCAATTTTTTGGTTCAGATTTCTAACTTCATTGGTTGATGGCGCATCGGTAAAAATCTTTTGCGCTACCCGTTTAAAAACAGGACCAGCCACATCGGCTCCGTAATAATTATTCCCAGAAGTATTCGGTTTGTGAACCACCACTATGCAAGAATATTTAGGGTTTTCTGCCGGAAAAAAACCAACGAAAGAAGAAATATAATGTTTCTCACTTCCGCCATTTTTCCCATAATTGGCTTGTGCAGTTCCAGTTTTTCCGGCCATAGAAAAATCTTTGGAATATAGTTTAGAGCCTGTTCCTCTTTTGACTACATTTTCTAAAACGGCTTTTAGCTTCTTAACTGTTTCATCAGAACAAATTTTCGGATTGATGATTTCTTTGTTGTATTTTTTGATGACTTTGTTCCACTCTTTAATTTCGGAAACAAATTGGGGTTTTACCATTTCACCATTATTGGCAACGGCATTATACAAAGTCAAAGTTTGCAAAGGCGTAACTGAAACTCCGTATCCGAAAGCCATCCATGGTAATGAAATTGCGCTCCAATGTTTGTCGCCAGGTTGTGGAATATAGGGCTTTCCTTCCCCTTGAAATGGCAATCCAAGAGGTTTATTCATCCCCATTCTGTCAATTCTATCTACAAATTCTTTAGGATTGTCTTTATAGTTTTCATAAACTGCTTGTACCAAAACGGTATTTGAAGACACTTCAAAACCTCTTCCTAATGAAATTTTGCCGTAACCGCCTTCGTGAGAATCGCGTACTTTTTTACCTCTATATTCAACAATACCTCCACGACTGTCGTAAACATGACTTGTGTCTACTTTTCCGTCATCCAATAAAGCAATCATATCAACCAACTTAAAGGTTGAACCCGGTTCGTGTGATTCTGCAATCGCGTAATTTGTTGTTTCAAAATAGGTCGAATCCGATTCTTTTAGCTTTCCTAAATTAGAAATCGCTCTAACTTTCCCTGTTTTGGTTTCCATTACTATTACGCAACCGTGTTCCGCTTTGAATTGTTGCAATTGCTTCAACAAAGCATGATGTGCAATATCTTGAATGTAAACATCAATCGTTGAAATCACATCATAACCGTCTTGTGGATCAACTTCGTTTTGATCACGAATGGGTTTCCATTGTCCTTTGGCAATTTTTTGTTTTAAAACTTTACCGTCTTTTCCATTTAAATATTTTCTGAATGACCATTCAATTCCTTTTCCGTCCGGTTTTCCTTCGGGAGTGATTCTTTCGTAACCAATGGTTCTTTCGGCAATTTTCCCGATTGGATGTTCGCGAACCGTTTCTTGCTCGGTAATCATTCCTCCTTTATTGGCTCCTAAATTGAATAAGGGAAAACTTTTGATTTTGATGTACTCGGTATAACTTAAATTACGCGCTACTAATAAATATCGATTTTTGTTATTTCTAGCCATTGTCAATTGAGAATGGTAAAAACTGCTGGGTTTGCCTAACATTTTTGACAATGAATCGGCTAATGGCTTGACATTTTTTTCAAAAGCCTCTTGTTTTGGTGCTATAGCGTCAAAACGAATGTTGTAATTGGGAATAGACGTTGCCAACAAACTACCGTCAGCCGAATATATATTTCCTTTATTGGCGGGAAGCGGAAAATTCTTTACGGTTCTTTCTTTGGCTAGCTTTCGGTAATAATCGCCTTCAACCCACTGAATTTTGGTGAGTTTGAAAGCAATTGCAAACGCCATCATAAGAAGGCAAAAGGCAACCAAATAAATTCGGTAAGAAATATGTTTATCTTCTACTGCCATAGCTTTTGAAAGAAACTTTTTTCTACTGGTTTGTTAATTTTTATTTTTTGTGGCGGAACCGATGAAGGGAAAATATTTCTCTCTTTCATTTTCTCGGAAACGGTCGATTCCATTTTTAATTTCATTAATTCAGAACGTTTGTCTACAAATTCAGAACGCAGCTCTTTTACTTCATTAGTCAATTCTGCTATTCTGAAAATCTTTTGGTCGTAACGATGTTCATTAGCAATCATCAAAATGGCCAGCAAAATCAGAAACACTATGAATCGCCAGTTCTTGGTAGCGTCTTCATTGACTAAAAATCGAGCTTTTAATATGCTGTAAACTCCTTTTCTCATCTTTTTTCTGCTATTCTTAATTTGGCACTGCGCGCTCTGTTATTAATTTTAATCTCAGCATCGTCAGGAACAATTAGTTTACCAACCAACTTGAATGGCACTGAAAAATTCCCAAAAAAATCGCGTTCCGGTTCACCTTCAAATAAGCCATTTTTCATGAAACGCTTTACCAATCTGTCTTCTAAAGAGTGATACGAAATCACACTTAATCTTCCTTCGGGTTTCAAGATTTCAAGCGATTGTTCCAAAAACTCTTTCAATACTTCCATTTCCTGGTTGACTTCAATTCTAATCGCTTGATAGATTTGTGCCAAGATTTTATTTTTGAACTGATCCGGTAAAAATTTGGCCAAAACCATTTTTAATTCGTCAGTCGTATTGATTGTTTTGTATTCTCTGGCTTCGATGATGGTTCTTGCGATGGCCGGTGCGGCTTTTAATTCGCCATAATCCAAAAAAACTCTTTTCAAATTGGCATCATCGTATTCGTTAATCACTTTGTGTGCGTCGAGTTCGTTTCTTTTACTCATTCTCATATCCAAATCGGCATCGAAACGAGTAGAAAAACCCCTTTCCGGAACATCAAATTGATGCGATGAAACCCCTAAATCGGCTAAAATACCATCGACACTTTTCACGCCGTGAAATCTCAAAAAACGCTTGATATACCTGAAATTTTCGTGAATCAAAGTAAATCTTTCATCGGGCAAAGCGTTGGCTAATGCATCTTCATCTTGGTCAAATCCGAACAATTTGCCATTTGGCCCTAATCGCCTCAAAATCTCTTTTGAATGTCCGCCGCCTCCAAAAGTCACATCGACATAAATCCCATCGGGTTTGATATTCAAGCCATCGACAGTTTCTTTCAACAAAACCGGGTTATGATATTCCATCTCCATCATCATTTATATTTCCCATTACATCTTCCGCCAAATCAGCAAAGTCGATATCATCACCTGCAATTGACTTTTCGTATAAATTTTTATCCCAAACCTCAACGATGTTCACCGCTGATGAAAGCACTATATCCTTTGAAATCTGACCAAAAGCCACTAAATCTTTAGGAATCAACAATCGCCCCAAATCATCCACTTCAACCACTTTCACACCGGCTGTAAAACGACGGATGAAATCGTTATTTTTCTTCACAAATCGATTGAGTTTGTTGATTTTTTGCATCATCAAATTCCATTCAGTCATTGGATATAATTCCAAACACGGTTGAAACACAGAACGCTTCAAGACGAAGCCATCTTGAAGAGAATTAGCCAGTTGCTTCTTTAAAGCCGAAGGAATCATTAGTCTTCCTTTGGCGTCAACTTTGCATTCATATGTTCCGATTATGGAGTTCAATTGCAGTTTATTTTGGTTGTTAGCAAAAATATAAAAATTATTACCACAATTTACCACAAAATACCACTTTGTTGATAAGTTTTACCACTTCATTCCTTTTTCTACCAAAATCGCAACAAATTCAACCTCAATCAATTCTTGATGATTGTTTAATGAATATAGCATTGGGAAGAAAAAAAATCATAAAAAACTCATTTTAAGACTTTTTGCTGCATAAAATTTATTTTTTGACTAGAAAAGAGTTTGCCTATTTCTAAAAATTCAAACACAAATCATTTAAAAAAATGTTGATGAAAATCTTCATTTTAGTAGTAAATATTCCTGCTATAAAGCAATTTTTATCTTTAAAATCATATATTTGTTGCCGAGGTAAAAAGTCAAAAAAACTACATGGAAGGAAATTTTAAAAAAGAAGGCAAATATTCCTATTTCGAAGCAGGAGAAGGCACACCAATCGTTATTTTACACGGATTGATGGGCGGATTGAGTAATTTTGGCGGTGTGGCCAATTATTTCTCTTCTCAAGGATATAAAGTTGTGATTCCGGAGCTTCCGATTTATACCCAAAACATCTTAAAAACCAACGTCAAGGCTTTTGCCAGATATGTAAAAGATTTTATAACTTTTAAAGGCTTTGATCGTGTTATTCTTTTAGGAAACTCACTTGGCGGACATATTGCCTTGTACCATTCTAAAATGTACCCTGAAAAAGTAGCAGGATTAGTAATTACCGGAAGTTCAGGTCTTTACGAAAGCGCCATGGGTGACAGTTATCCGAAACGCGGTGATTATGAATACATCAAAAAGAAAGCTGAAGCAGTTTTTTACGATCCAAATGTAGCCACCAAAGAAATTGTTGATGAAGTTTTTTCGGTAGTGAATGACCGTATCAAAGTGATCAAAACTTTAACGATTGCCAAAAGTGCCATTCGCCATAATATGGCTAAAGATTTACCGAAAATGCATGTAAAAACCTGTATTATTTGGGGTAAGAATGACCAAGTTACGCCACCGGAAGTAGCCGAAGAATTCCATAAATTAATGCCCAATTCAGCATTGTACTGGATTGACAAATGTGGTCATGCTGCGATGATGGAACATCCTGACGAGTTCAACCGATTGTTACATGAATGGTTAAAAGAAGTTCATTTATAAACAAAAGTCCTTTTGGGACTTTTTTATTTTAATACCATGAAAATTACTAGTGCCGAGTTTATCATCAGCAATTCTGATGTAAGCAAATGCCCGAAAGATCCTTTGCCGGAATATGCTTTTATTGGCCGTTCCAATGTAGGAAAATCGTCCTTGATTAACATGTTGACCAACCATAAAAATTTGGCTAAAACCTCGGGGAAACCAGGAAAAACGCAGTTGATTAATCACTTTAAAATCAATTTAAATTGGTTTTTAGTCGATTTACCGGGTTATGGTTATGCTCGTGTTTCTAAGAAAACCAAGGAAGTTTTTCAGGAATTTATTACCGATTATTTTGAAAAAAGAGAGCAATTAGTTTGTGCGTTTGTGCTAATCGACATCCGATTGGAAGCTCAGAAAATTGATTTGGAATTCATTACTTATTTGGGAGAAATTGAAGTACCATTTTGTATTATTTTCACTAAAGCAGACAAAATCAGTAGAGGCAAAATTGATGCTCATATTGCTGCTTACAGAAAAGCGCTTTTGGCCAACAACTGGGAAGAAATGCCGCAACATTTTGTAACCTCAGCGACGGAAACCACTGGCAGAGATGCTGTTTTGGACTTTATAGACAGTGTGAATGAAGAAATGTTTAAAAGCGGCGATTTATAATTTATGAAGCAACTGTTTTTTACTCTTTTGGTATTCAATTTATCTTTTAGCCAAAGTACAACTTCTGTAGAAAAATCAATCTTTGGAGTACAAACCGGAATTTTGGGTATTTGGATGCACAACGAAACCCGATTATCAGACGAAATAAGTTTAAGAACTGAACTTGGATTGGATTTTGGCATACAAGGAAATGATAATTCTACAACAACTGCAATGATTCCGTCGCTTCGATTAGAACCAAGATGGTATTATAATCTTGAAAAAAGAGTTAAAAAGGGAAGAAAGACGGCCAATAACAGTGGTAACTTTTTAGCTGTAAACACAACTTACAATCCGGATTGGTTTATCATTTCAAATAAAGATAATGTGTCAATTATCAGCACTTTAGCATTTGTACCTAAATGGGGTATAAAAAGAACTTTAGGCAATCATTTTACTTATGAAGCCGGTTTTGGCATTGGCACTTTTATAGTTTTAAACGACTATGAAGTCGACAATAAAGTGGCTGTTGATTTACACCTTAGAATAGGTTACACTTTTTAACCGCTAATTTTATTTCTTCAACTCCAATTTTTCTGCAAAATAATCACAGAAATCTTTCATCGTATCCGCCATTTTCTCATCGGCAGTAGCGCGTTGGAAAGTATCGGCCATGGCCACTAAGGTTTGGTGGAAAAACAACTTCATTTCGTCAACCGGCATATCTTTGGTCCACAAATCAATACGAAGGGTTTCTTGCACTTTACTGTCCCAAATAGAAAGCATCATCGCCTTAGCTTCTTCTTGTTCGACACCGCCGTCTTGAGCGGTCCAAGTTAACTTTTCGGGGATACGGTTTTCGTCTAATTCAACGTTGAATTTTATTTCAGATTTTATGGTATTACTCATTCTTTTTAGGTTTGTATTTTGATTTTTCAAATAATTCTTTGGTGTCCATTTTGAGCATGTCTTGCAAACTCACTTCATTATTTTCCATAAAGGAACGAACGATTTGCCAGCCAATCCATTGCCCAACTCTTCCGGGTGATTCATTGTCTATTTCCAGGTAAAACTTAGAAAACGGAGCCAAATTAATAAAGCGATTTTGTAGTTTAGAATCGGAGCTGAAAAGTAAATCTTCCTCTATAAAAAAGCGCCAAATGTAACTTTCGTTTTCTTGACACCAATTTTGTTGTTCTGGTAAATAGCCTATCTTTTCAGCATCGGTATGATTGGGAAGCATTAGATCTTTTAAGTATAACTCTTTACCATAATAAATCATACTCGACAACAATGACTTGTCACTTGGATAAGGAATTTTTCTCATCGCGTAACTGGTCACAATATCCGGCATCATTTGTCTTTCTTCAAAATTTTGCTTTAAATATTCAGGAAAAGTATAAAACTTGGTGTCTTTACCGAGATAAAGTTCCAATGCAATAATCAATTTATCATTAGCATAAATCGCTTTGCTATTATAATCCATTTCACCAATTACAGTATAAACCCTAGGCAAAATAGTTTCCGGGAAATAGTATTTCAGGTGTTTGAACAAATCTTCAATTTCAGAAGTTTGTTTGTTAAAGTCAGGGTATTTTTTCTGTACTTCGGCATATAAATCTTTCCAATCTTTGTCTTGCATTTTATCAATCCAAACTTTATCATCAAAACCTTCCGGAAAGAAAAAAGGATATTCGGCCTTTAAATTAGATAAATCTTTTGGAGAAGCTTCAAAGAACGCTTGGTCAAATCTATCAACTTTTAAAGCAACCGGTATGGCTTCTACAGCCTTCTCAACTTTGGTTTTCTTATTACAAGAAACCAATAAAAAAAACAAGATTATTATTGCAAAATACTTTTTCATTATAGAGAATTTATATACCAAAAATGGGACTGAAAAGTTTGTGATTTTTTACATTTGCAAATATACATTTCCGTTTCTAAAAACTTTCATAAAAAAATGGCTAAAAAAAGTAAAATCAAAGTAGGGCAAACTAGTACCCATATTGTTACATGGTTAAAGGAATATGCTACGAAAGCAAAAGTAAATGGTTTTGTGATTGGTATTTCAGGCGGTGTTGATTCAGCGGTTACCTCAACATTATGCGCGCAAACAGGCTTGACTACTTGGTGTATTGAAATGCCCATCCATCAAGATCCGAGTCAAGTCAGTCGAGGAAAAGAGCATATTGACCAATTGAAAAAGCGTTTTCCAAACGTTTTCAATGCAGAAATCGATTTGACAAATACTTTTGATACATTTAAAAAAGCAGTTCCCGATTCGGACAATGAAACCAAATTTAATTTGTCATTAGCTAACACAAGGGCAAGATTACGAATGACAACCTTGTACTATTTTGCGGGAATTCATGGCTTGTTAGTCGCTGGAACCGGGAATAAAGTAGAAGATTTTGGTGTTGGTTTTTATACCAAATATGGCGATGGCGGCGTTGATTTGAGTCCGATTGCCGATTTAATGAAGAGCGATGTTTATGCATTAGGCGAATATTTAGAAATCCCCAAATCAATACAAAATGCGGCACCGACTGATGGATTGTTTGGCGATTCAAGAACTGATGAAGATCAATTAGGTGCCAGTTATGATGAATTAGAATGGGCAATGTTAGCAGCCGAAAACCATAGGAAAAGCGAGGACTTTTCGGGTAGAGAAAAAGAAGTTTTTGAGATTTATAAGCGATTAAACACTATAAATCAGCATAAAATGAACCCTATTCCTGTATGTATAATCCCAACTTTTTTAAAATAATATTAATATTGTTAATATTTTTCGAATATAATTTTTTAACTTTACAGTAAATTTCTATTAATTTTTATCAAATACCACAATTATGATAAATGTATGTATTGCGGATAACTTTCCGGTTGTACACTTTGGAATGAAAGCTTACTTCAAGGACCATCCTGAGATAAGTATAGTTTCCAACGTAGGGAATTTTTTTATGGTTCCAGATGCTTTAAGAAACAAAGAAATTGACGTCTTAATCATCGATTTAGAACTTGAAGGATTAAAAAGTATTTATGAACTCAAGTCAATCATCAGAAACTTTCCAAAAACTAAAGTTGTCGTCTTCAGTAGTTTGTCTGAACACATTTATGCGCCAAATGCCATTAAAGCAGGCTGTGCCGGATATGTTCATAAGACATCAAAGCTCGAAAACTTAGGAATAACCATTGTCAAAGTAAGTCAAGGACAAATTATCCTAAACGAAGAGATCAAGCGAAACCTAGCGTTGATTGCTAAGCAGAACAAATCAGAGCGTTTGTACCGAAAACTTTCAAACAGAGAGATTGAAGTATTGCGTTTCTTAAGCGATGGCAAGAAGAACAACGAAATTGCAAAAATTTTAACGCTTAATGAGAAAACCATTAGTACGTACAAACTTCGTTTATTAACGAAGTTAAATGTAACCAACTTGGTTGATCTTGTAAACAAAGCGAAAACTTTGGAAATCGTTTAAAAGTAAAAACCCGCATTTAGCGGGTTTTTTTATATATAAGTTGACCGTATTCTACCTATTTTATTGGTCAAACTGACTTTTAATTTGTTATAGTCGTTAATGTTTGCCATAATTTCTGCTGCATCATTTTCTTCTTCTTTGCTAAAGGAATTCATTAAATCCAAAATGAGTTTATTGATTAAATATTCGCGTAGCGAAATAATAGTTTCAGAAACATATTGGCTCACATTTTGTGTTTTGGTTTTTACATAAATATGTTTGGTTTCCCAATTATGAAGCAATTCTCTTTCTTCGGTCATCAAAATATCAGTAACCAATTGAGAATGTTCCGGTGACAACTGCATCAAATAATGTTCAATATTAAACTCTTCTATTTGATTGTAATAATTAATTAAATCTGTATAAATCTCCTTAAATATTGGATTGGCCAATTCTACTTCGTCTTCCTGCAAACTCAAATAGATTCTTTGGAAGACTTTAAAAGTATTGGTTTCTTTTTCCTCTATCATTTCGCCTTCCTCATTGGCTTTTAGAATATAATCATCGAAATCAGCTTCTTGAGCGCCATAAAGCAACAACATTTCGATTATTTTTCGCTCTAAATCATATATTATATTGACTTTTTCTTGAGTGATTTGTGGTTCATTCTTAACCACTTCAAAAGCAGTTTGTCCTGAATTCTCGGTATTCTTGAGTTTTTTACCAGCTTCTGAAATATCTTTTTGAACAATCTGGGCCAAAGTATTCAGCAATACTTGTTCCGAAATATCCATGATTCGAGCAGTTTCCTGAATGTAGATTTCTCTTTTAATTCGGTCCGGGATTTTAGAAATACTCACCACCATATCTCTAATCAAATCAGCTTTTTTGATGGGATCATTATTCGCTTCATTCATCAAAAGTGAGGCTTTGAACTGAATAAAATCTTTGGCGTTATTTTCTAAATAATGAACTAAATCCTCATAAGAGTTCTTTCGGGCAAAACTGTCGGGATCATCTCCATCGGGGAAAGTACAAACTTTGACGTTCATGCCTTCTTCCAAAATCAAATCGATTCCACGAACAGAAGCACGCAATCCGGCAGCATCACCGTCAAAAAGCACCGTGATATTTTTGGTCAAACGATTGATTAATCGAATTTGATCCGGTGTTAAAGCCGTTCCCGAAGACGCTACTACATTTTCAATTCCGGCCTGATGCAACTGTATCACATCGGTATAACCTTCAACTAAATAACAATTATTTTGCTTGGCGATGGCTTGTTTAGCATGAAAAATTCCATACAAGACTTTGCTTTTATGGTAGATATCACTTTCTGGTGAATTGAGATATTTAGCTGCTTTTTTATCATTGGTCAAAATTCTACCGCCAAAACCTAAGTTTCTCCCGGACAAACTTTGAATCGGAAACATCACTCTGCCTTTGAAACGGTCAAAATGCTTTCCATCTTCTCTGGTAATGGTCAATCCGACTTTCTCTAAAAATTCTAATTGATAACCTTTCGACAAAGCTTCTTTGGTAAATGCATCCCAAGATTCGGGCGAATAACCTAGTCCAAATTTAGTAATCGTTTCATTGGCAAAACCTCTTTCTTTGAAATAAGACAAACCAATCGCTTTGCCTTCCTCGGTATTTAAAAGGGTTTCGTGGAAATAGGTTTTGGCAAATTCGGACACCAGATACATACTTTCCTTTTCATTGGCTTCAATTTTATCTTCTTGAGAAACTTCTGTTTCTTCAATTTCGATATTGTATTTGTTGGCCAAAAAACGAATGGCTTCCGGATACGTGAAATGTTCGTGCTCCATCAAGAAAGTCACTACACTTCCGCCTTTTCCTGAACTAAAATCTTTCCAAATTTGCTTTACCGGTGATACCATAAATGACGGCGAGCGTTCATCCGAAAACGGACTCAAGCCTTTGTAATTGCTACCGGCGCGTTTGAGCTGGACGAAATCACCGATGACTTCTTCCACTCGTGCGGTTTCAAATACTTTATCTATGGTTTCGCGGGTAATCAAAATAGATTGTTAGATTGTTAGATTGTTAAATTGTTAGAAAACTAAAAAAATCAAAGAGGGTAAATTTACACATTCAGAATTTAAAATTTAAAATTTAAAATAAAAAAAGATGCTCCATTACTGAAACATCTTTTCGAAGTATAAACTAACCTAAATAAATTCTTTTAATTCAAGTCGAAACGAACACCTAAGGATATGTTGTTTTGTTTGATAGCGTTGTCTTTGAACAACGGATTCAAGTCGTATTTCAAATAAATACTGGTTTCTCCGTAACCGAGGTAAGTACTCACACCATAGATAAAATCATTAGCATTGAAATCGCCTTTTTCTTTGATGTAGAAATCGTTACCGTCTAATTCGTATTTGGTTTTTTGTTTCGATTTTACTCTTACTCCGGCATAACCCCCAATCCCGAAGCGAACGCTCTCATGAGTTCTGAAGATTTTTTTACCGTCTTTGTCTTTTGATTTGGTAAAATCAAATTCTAAGTGAAGCGGTACGGTTACATAAACGTTTCTTAGTCGCGAATCTTTTAAATTCACCGGACTGGTTTCCAGATTGGTTTGGTTTCCATCTACCACGAATAAACGATTGTCTGTTGGGCGCAAATTATTATACATGACTGACATTCCGTATTTCAAATGCAATAAATTATCGTTTTTAAGCAATCGGGTATTCCAAGTTGTTCCCCATTCGTAGAAATGTGAACCCCAATACCTAAAATCTGAATTGGCTACACTTCCATCGGTTACTAAGTTGTTAACTCCGGCAGCAAAAACAAACTGAGACGTGGTTCTTCTTTCACCTCTGCTTTTTCTGATAGAGTCATTTTTATTAACCCAGTTAAAGTGAATTCCCAAATGCTGTCTATCGTCTTTTATTTTTCCGGCTACTTTTTGGTTGACTAATTCTTTTAACTCTTCCTGAGCTTGACCAACTCTGGTTTCGATATTTTTAGAACGGATTTCGGCAAATTTCAATTTCTTTTCATCAGCTTGTTCTTTAGTAATCGTTCCGGCTTCTAATTCTTTGTTCACCGATTCGATTTCAGTTTTTAAAGCCGCTTTCTCTTCTTTGGTTATTGCTTCAATTTTATTAGCAATAAGCTTTACTCTTAATTCGAAAGTAGTTTCGTCTTTTGCTACTTTCTCTTTTTCTTGAGCTGTCAATTTACTTGCCAAAAGACACAGTAATAACGATGAATAAATAATAAAGTTTTTCATGATGTTTGTGATTTAAATTATGATTAATGATTGTTAAATTTTAATGGCAATGTACAATTGACATTGATTTTTGATGTTGATATTGCTTATTCGTTATTTCTATTGGCCAAAGCCACTTTAACTTCTTGGTAATTTTTGTTGATTTTTTGGAGCATTTTTTCTCTGAATGTGTATTCTACTTCTCCGTCGACTTGAGATAGTAGACTTTTGGCATCCACTTTTAGACTTGACTCTTGGTTGGCAGACTGTTTAGCAGACTTGTCTAAATCGGCTAACAACCTTTCGTCTGATTTAGAGGTGTTTTGCTTTCCAACTACAATTTGGGTTTGCTCCATAATTCTCGGCATGTCTTTCTGAGCAACATCTGATGAATTTTGAAACTCAATTGGTTTTTCTCGATTGATGATTGGGTTTTGATTGGTTCCTGATTGATTATTGATTGAAACTCCTTGATGATTTGTTGTTGGTTGTCGGTTGTTGGTTGTCGGTTGAATATCTGACGTTGCAACGACTTCATTTTGTTGTTGACTTGCTACTATTGGCAATTGACTATTTTCTGTTTTATTTTGAACAGTATCGATTTTAGTTTCTGCTCCTACAATTGTATTTGCCGGATTAATTTCTGTACCATTTTGATTGAACAAAAACAAACCAAGTGTTACGAAAACCAAAATACTGGCAGCAATAAACAAAAAGCCATAAGGTTTTCTTGTTTTTTTTTCTTCAGCAACGGACAACATCGCATCCAATCGATCCCAAGCTTGGGCTGATGGTTGAATTTCTCTCGCATTCAACTTTTCTCTGAATTGTTTTTCTATTTTATTCGGTTCCATTGCTGTAATTTTTTAATTTGGTAATATTCTCCTGCAACATTTTTCGAGCGTGTGATAATTGTGATTTTGAAGTGCCTTCGCTGATGCTTAACATGGTAGCGATTTCGTGGTGTTTAAATCCTTCAATCGCATACAAATTGAAAATCATTTTGTAGCCATCGGGCAAACTGTCTATCAAAAACTGTATGTCTTCAACTGAAAACTGGCTTTCAATATTGTTATGTCTTTCTTCAAAATAATTCTCGTCTTCAATGAACTTGACCTTTTTCTGAACTCTGATAAAAGAAATACATTCATTGACCATAATTCTTCTAATCCAACCTTCAAAACTGCCTTTGTGTTCAAAATTTTTCAAATTGGTAAACACTTTCATAAAAGCGGTAATCATGATGTCTTCCGCCTGATGTACATCTTTGATATATTGACGGCAAACACTCAACATTTTTGGAGCTAATTTGGAATAAATCTGATGCTGTGCGTGTCGATTGTTTTCGACAGCCAGTTCGATTAATTCTTTTTCGTCTTTATGTAAGTTGATTACTTTCAAAACTATTGGTTAGTGTTTCTATTGGCATAGACGAGAGTCGTCTAAAAATGGTTGCATGATGAACTGAAAAAAAATAAATTTTAAAATAAAAATGTAGAAAATATCAATAAAATCAATCCTTTGCAGCTGAAAATATTTTTTAAAAAAATTATTTTTTTCTTTCAATAACGTAATTTACCATGAGCGAAAGTGCGTCACGGTATTCCGATTGGGGGAAATTTCGAAGAATTTGGAGAGCTTCTTCTTGGAACTGCACCATTTTTTGTTCGGCATACTGCAAGCCATTTTTGTCTTTTACAAATTGGATGACTTCCTTAACGCGTTTTTTGTCTTTGTTGTGGTTTTTAATCGAATTGATACACCAACTCTTTTCTTTATCCGTACAATTGTTCAAAGCATGTATCAAGGGTAAAGTCATTTTTTGTTCTTTAATGTCGATTCCGGTAGGTTTACCAATGGCGTCATCAGTATAATCAAATAAATCGTCTTTGATTTGAAAAGCCATTCCGATAAGTTCCCCGAATTTTCGCATCGCTTCTACTTGAGTTTCCTCCTCGGAAACCGACTTGGCGCCAAGTGCACAACAAGATGCGATTAAAGTTGCTGTTTTTTTACGGATGATTTCGTAGTAAACCTCTTCTACTATATCTAAACGACGGGCTTTTTCTATTTGGAGTAATTCACCTTCACTCATTTCGCGTACGGCTACGGAAATGATTCGAAGCAAATCAAAATCGCCATAATCTATAGAAAGCAACAATCCTTTTGATAGTAAATAATCACCAACCAAAACCGCAATTTTATTTTTCCAGAGTGCATTGATAGAGAAAAATCCGCGCCTTTGGTTACTGTCGTCAACAACATCGTCATGAACTAGGGTTGCTGTGTGAATCAATTCGATTACCGAAGCACCACGGTAGGTTCTTTCATTGACTTTGTTGTCTTCGGAAAGCATTTTGGCGACCAAAAAAACAAACATCGGGCGCATTTGTTTTCCTTTTCTATTGACAATATAATAAGTGATTCTATTTAACAGCGCTACTTTGGAAGTCATTGATTCGTAGAACTTTTTCTCGAAAAGTTCCATTTCTTCCTGAATAGGCTTTTTTATTTGCGAAGTGATATTCATTTATGCTGTAAAAATAAGTATTTTGAATGAAGTAAAGATGTTCTTGTTACAATCTTAACTTTAATCCATACAATTCCTATTTTAGCCCTGATTGTAGTGGAAATCCTTTTTTAATTGCCTTGGGTTTAAACCCAAGGCAATTAAAAAAGATTGTAACGAAAAGCGGGAATACGGACAGCAAAAATGCGCTAACCATTCGCTCCTGATTTTGACTAAACTATGATTTATTAGCCAATTGTCCACAAGCAGCATCAATATCTTTTCCACGACTTCGACGCACTTTGGCCACGATATCGTATTTGCTTAAAGCCTTGATGTAATTGTCAATAGCTTCGTTTGACGCTTGTTGGAATTCGCCGTCATCAATTGGGTTATATTCAATCAAATTGACTTTGCAAGGCACATATTTACAGAATTTGACCAACGCATCGATCGACGCTTTATCGTCGTTAATGCCTTTCCAAACTACATATTCATAAGTGACTTTGCTTTTGGTTTTTTGGTACCAATACTGCAAGGCTTCTTTCAAT
Source organism: Flavobacterium sp. (assembly GCF_046293665.1). GTDB lineage: Bacteria > Bacteroidota > Bacteroidia > Flavobacteriales > Flavobacteriaceae > Flavobacterium. The sequence goes on along the minus strand of NZ_JBKBOL010000002.1, from coordinate 114,676 downwards.
TCGGGCAACTGGAAGTTTTTAGTGAAAGGCATAATGTGATTTCGGGTTTCTTCAATAGCCGAATGCAACGAAACTGCCAATTTGAATTTTACCTCATCGTCTGCCATTTTTTTAATCATTTTTGAAACACCTGATGTAGAAACTGTGATTCTTTTTGGCGACATGCCCAAACCTTCTTCCGAGGTAATCATATCAATGGCTTTCATTACATTGTTATAATTCATCAACGGTTCGCCCATGCCCATAAAAACAATATTCGACAACGGACGATTGTAATACAAACGGCTTTCTCTGTCAATCGCGACCACTTGGTCGTAGATTTCTCCCGGTTCCAAATTTCGCATTCTTTTTAAACGTGCTGTGGCACAAAAATTACAATCTAAACTACAACCTACTTGACTGGAAACACAAGCCGTTGTTCTGGTTTCTGTTGGAATCAAAACGCTTTCTACGATTAAACCATCGTGCAAACGAACCGCATTTTTTACGGTTCCATCCTCGCTGCGTTGCATCGTATCGACTTTGATATGATTGATTACAAAGTTGGCTTCCAACATCGCACGAGTTTCCTTTGATACATTGGTCATGTCTTCAAAATTATGCGAGGCTTTGCTCCACAGCCATTCATAGACCTGATTGCCGCGAAAAGCCTTGTCACCGTTGGCCACAAAAAAATCTCGCAATTGTGTTTTGGTTAAGCTTCGGATGTCTTTTTTCTCGATTTCCATGGCGCAAATTTAGGGTATTTTGGTTATTTGTTAATTCGTATTTTTGTAAAAAATAACGTTATGCACTTTCTATCAGACGAATTAGATCTCTATGTAACGCAACATTCCCAAGACGAACCGGAATTGTTGACGCAATTGAACAAAGAAACTTACCAAAAAATATTGAATCCCAGAATGTTGAGCGGTCATTTTCAAGGGCGGGTTTTGAGTATGTTATCTAAAATCATTCATCCGACTAATATCTTGGAAATTGGCACTTATACCGGTTATGCGACGCTTTGTTTGGCCGAAGGTTTAGCCGAAAACGGAACGATTGACACTTTAGATATCGAAGAAGAACTGGTTGATTTTCAAAGGAAATATTTTGATAGAAGTGAATGGTCAAGCCAAATTTCACAACATCTTGGCGACGCTTTAGAAATTATTCCAACTTTAAATAAGAAATACGATTTGGTCTTTATTGATGCTGATAAGGAAAACTACATCAACTACTTTCACTTGATTGTTCCGATGATGAACAAAGGTGGCATCATACTTTCCGACAACGTTTTGTGGAGTGGCAAAGTTTTGGAAGAATTGAATCCAAAAGACATTACGACTAAAATCATTTTAGAATACAACCAACTATTGAAAAATGATCCAAGGGTTGAAACCGTTTTACTGCCGATTCGCGATGGGTTGACAGTTTCAAGAGTGAAATAAAAATTACGCCCCGAGGTTGAAAAGCTGCATTGAACGAAGTTAATTACGAATTACGAATTTTGCGTACAGTTTGTAACAAATGAATCCTAGCGTTGCTCCGAAAATATAGCCGGTTAAAATATCCGATGGAAAATGCAACCCAAGGTAAATTCTGCTGTAAGCGAATATCAAAGGGAAAAGAAACAATAAATAAGCATGTTTGTAATATCGCTTTAAAATCATAAAACCAAAAACAGTACTTGCCATTGAATTGGCAGCATGACCCGAGAAAAAGCTAAACGATTTACTGGTTTTCACCAATCTGATGATGCCTTTGATTTCTTCGTCGTTGCAAGGCCTCATGCGTTCAAAATTATATTTGAAAAGATTCACCGTTTGATCACAAATCAAAATCATCACTGCGGTAAAAAGCACATAATAGCCAAAATTTTTCCAGCCAATCTTCTTTTGTAAAAGATAAAAAATGAATAAGAATATCGGAGCCCAATATACTTGCTTGGTAATAATCAACCACAGTCCATCGAAACGTTCAGAACCCAAACCGTTCAAATAGACTAATAATTCCTTATCGAGTTGAATTATTTTTTCGAGCATTAAAATTGGCGTTTAATTGGACCGGTTAGAGAGTCTAAATCTTCTGCAGCTTTGTTGACTTCTGGCAATATATTTTCGGAGACATTGCTTTTTACTTTTTCAACTTCGTCCGTAAATGTTGATGTTAATCCTTTTACCGAATCATTAATTTCTTTAACCTCTGCGCTTTTTTGAATTTCAGATTTAATATCGTTGGTTGCATTTTTTACTTGCGCCATTATTTTACCCAAAGTTCGTGCGATTTCCGGAACTTTATCAGAACCGAAAAGCATCAATGCTATGAAAACGATAAAAATTAATTCGCCACCGCCTATTCCAAACATATTTGAAGTGCTTAATTATAAAGTCGCAAAGTTACAAAGTTCTGCTAATCAAATTTTGATTTTTCCGTTGTTTTTGGCCAAGAATTATTTGAAGTGTTAATGTCAGCCGTTTCCTCTTTCGGATCGACTACAATTTTAGCAATGGCTTTTTGAGTGGCAAAAGTTCTGTTGACTTCTTTGTCATTCATTCTCCAAATTTGAGCCGGAAAATAATGGTTTTCAGTCGTTCCGTCTTCAAAGGTAATTTCGACGATAATCGGCATTACCAATCCGCCGGGTTTGTCAAAAGTCACTTGGTAAAAATACTTTGGCTCACTTAACTTGGCTCTTTCCTCTGCGGTGAATTGTTTGTTCACATAATCCTCCAAAGCTTGAAAGTCTTTAATTTTAAAAGGTTTATTCAACTCCGGTTTGAAATCTGAACTTCCTTCAGCAATCATGTAAACCATAGCTCCGTTTCTTGAATCACGACGACGTCTGGTCTTTAAAAAATCGCTGACTTCTTTCGAAGCTTCATTGGATACAAAATATTTTTTTACTTCTTTAATTCCTATATCAGTGTAATCAGTAGTGTAAAACCAACCACGCCAAAACCAATCTAAATCGACTGCCGAAGCGTCTTCCATCGTTCTGAAAAAATCTTCCGGTGTTGGATGTTTGAACTTCCATCGGTTCGCATAAGTTTTGAAGGCATAATCAAATAATTCATGACCCATAATCGTTTCCCGCAAGATGTTTAAGGCCGTTGCCGGTTTTCCGTAGGCGTTGTTCCCAAATTGACGCAAACTCTCTGAATTGGTCATTATCGGTTCCAAACCGGTTTGGTCACCACTCATATAAGGAATAATATTTTTGGCCGGACCACGACGGGTTGGAAAATTTGGATCAAATGACTTTTCAGCTAAATATTCCATAAACGAATTCAAACCTTCATCCATCCATGTCCATTGACGTTCATCGGAGTTGACAATCATCGGGAAAAAATTGTGCCCAACTTCGTGACAAATTACGCCTAACATGCCATATTTTGTTTGGTCGGAATATTTTCCATTTTCGTCAGGACGACCATAATTCCAACAAATCATTGGGTATTCCATTCCTTGGTCGCGTGCATTAATTGAAACTGCTTTTGGATAAGGATAATCGAAAGTGTAGGAAGAATAACTTTTTAGCGTATGCGCTACAATTCGGGTAGAATATTCTCCCCAAAGCGGATTGCCTTCTTTTGGATACAACGAAATCGCCATTGAAGTCGTGCTACCGGTTTTGACTGCCATCGCATCATAAATGAATTTTCTGGAAGTGGAAATTCCAAAATCACGTACATTTTCGGCTTTGAATTTCCAAGTTTTTTTCTTTTCAGAAAAGCCTTTTTCTGCCGCTTCGGCTTCGGCTTGTGTAACTACTACAATCGGTTTGTCGAAAGACTTTTCAGCTTCGGCATATCTTTTTAATTGTTCGGCTGTAAAAACTTCGCTTCTGTTCATTAATGAACCTGTAGCTTCCATGATATGATCGGCCGGAACAGTAATGTTTACTTCATAGTTTCCAAAAGTCAAAGCAAACTCGCCTGAACCCCAAAACTGCATATTTTGCCAACCTTCAACATCGTTATAAACCGCCATTCTTGGATAAAATTGCGCTAAAACATACAGATTGTTACCATCTTTTTCAAAATGCTCATAACCCGAACGACCGCCATCAATAGTATAATTGTTGATGTTGTACCACCATTTGATGGAGAAAGTAATTTTTTCTTTGTGCTTTAAAACCTTAGGCAACTCTATACGCATCATGGTTTGGTTGATGGTGTACGCCATAGGCTTTCCTTGCACATCTTTTACATATTCGATTCTGAATCCACCATCAAAATCTTCTTCTAAATATTTTCTGGAAAAAGCTTGCGCTGAAAAAGCGGGATCAGTTTTTTTATTTTCAACCAAAGGCGAATTGGAGTTTCTCGCTTTTTCGTTTTGGTCTAATTGTAACCATAAATAATCTAATGATTCCTTAGCATTATTAGTATAAGTAATGGTTTCTGTTCCGTATAACTTTTGGTTTTTATCATCTAATTCGACATCGATTTTGTAATCGGCTTGTTGTTGATAATATTCTGGACCCGGTGCTCCCGATGCTGTACGATACATATTAGGCGTTGCCATTAGGTCGTACATTTGTTTAAACTTATCCGGATTTCTTTCTTCTGATTTGGAATTTTTTGGAGTTTCTTGTGCTTGAAGTAATCCCATCAGCAGCAAGAAAAAAAATGATAAAACCTTTGTTTTACAATTCATAGCCTTATTTTTAAGGTCATAAATGTAGATAAATTTCTGTTACAGAATAAAATCGAAAATTATTTTAACATTCCTTTAGTGATTGATGCAGACAATAAAAGGTTTTGCTTCTTACCGTTATTATTAAATTGAATAATATTTTGTTGTTCAGAATGTACGTCAATAAGGATTGAATTTTCAACCTCGAGCGAAGTAACTTTAGACACTTCTTTAATACTTAAATAACAAATCACAACATTACTTTCCACTTCACTACTCAAATAATTATAGGCTTTGGATTTGCCGTTTACAATAAGTTTAAAGTTTTCTGCCAAATATTTTTTTAGTAGAGCAACATCTTCCGGCGTTTCCTTTTGGGTGCCGATATTGGTGCTTTTTTTATAGGCTTTGGTCACAGCATCATTCAAATCGTCCATGAAAATTCTGGTGGTAATTTCAATCCTTTTTTTCTGTGGTACAAAATCAATTTGGTAAATTGACACATAAAATCGATGCGAATCAGCCGATGTAAGTCCGACAAAAATCAATGACAAAAGGAATATTTTGAGCAATCTTTTCATAGTCATATTATTATTTCTCAGGTTTTATCAATGCCAAAAAATGGGTCGCTAATTCACTCATCCTAAACTTAGCCATCTCTTTATCTTTGGCATTTATTAACTCCATTAATTTTGGGTCTTCTACTATATAGTACAAAAACCCTTTGACATTCTCTTCAGGGATTTTCAATTTTTCAGTGAAATAATTGGTTTCGAATTGGTTTTCAATTTTGGTCATCAAAAGCTCTTTTTTCTCCACTTCGAGCTCTTTTTTCAACATAGCCGTTCTTCCGCTGATGGAGTTGATTAAGCCATCGAAACTCATTCCGCCAAGTGGAATTAACAACGGACTATACCAATGGAACTCTTCAGCGGCAGCCAATCTTCTTTCGGCCGGTGTATATTTTTTTGCCGGTTTGTCAAGGATGCCAAGTGAAACCGCATTAATGTCTTTGTATTCTTTGATTTCAACTTCTTGCAATGCAATCACTTTCGGAATGAGTGTAGTGGCCAGAAGCTTTTTGGCTAAATCATCTTCTTGAATAATAATGTCCTTAGTTTCAGTTTGTAAACTTTTGAATCGAAGCGTATCACCTACTTTCACAAACATTGAATAATCGCCGGTTTCATTAGTTGTAGTCGATGATTCTGAACGAAGATTGAAAACATTAATTTGGTTAAGCTCTTTGATAGCGCAAACAATTTTACCTTTAAGAAACACCAATTCTGCGGATTGTGAAAATCCAATATTGTGAATAAAAAAAAGTAAAATCAGTATTTTGTACTTCATTCGAATTGCTTTAATTAATAGTCAAAAGTAGTAACTATTTGCCATCAACCTGACAAGGATTAATACATTTTAGATAGTTAATACAAAAGCAGTTTACATTTTATTTTTGGTGTTGAATAAAATTTAGCTAATTAAACCAGTTATCACAAGAATCATTAGACTTGGTAAAAATATCTTACTGTTTCCTAAATAAATGCCAACATCTTGGTAATTATTTGTTAAATAAAATCAGTAAAAACACTATTTTTGAGATTTAATATTTGAAGGAAGACTACCATTGGAAGTCAGATAAAATGAATTGTAAATGAAAAAACTAATTATAGCCAGTACCTCAACGATACACGGAGGAAGTTATTTAGACTACTTGTTGGCAACCCTGGAAAATCACTTCAAAGACTGTAGTGAAATCCTTTTCATACCGTATGCTCGTCCAGGCGGAATATCTCATGACGATTATACGGCTAATGTTCGTCAGGCTTTCGCCAAAATTAACTTAACTGTGAAAGGTTTGCATGAATTTGAAAATCCTGTAGAAGGTATTCAAAAAGCACAAGGAATTTTTACCGGCGGTGGCAACACTTTTTTATTGGTTACCCAATTGTATCAAAATAAGGTGATGGACGTTTTAGCTAAAACGGTTGAAAGCGGAACACCTTATCTAGGTTCAAGTGCCGGAAGTAATATTACCGGCTTAACGATGCAAACGACCAATGACATGCCGATTATTTATCCGCCTAGTTTTAAAACTTTGGGGTTGATTCCGTTTAATTTGAATCCGCATTATTTAGATCCGGATACCAACAGCAAACACATGGGCGAAACCCGTGAAACCAGAATCAAAGAATTCCATGCTTTCAATTCGACTCCCGTTTTAGGGTTACGTGAAGGCAGTTGGTTAGAAGTTTCCGGCGAAAAAATAATTTTAAAAGGAAATTTAACCGCACGATTGTTTCAGCAGAATCAAACTCCTGTAGAGCTGGAGCCGGAAACAGATTTGGCTTATTTAGGAAAATGAAATTTAACCGCAGATTCGCAAATTAAAATAAAAAATCGTTTGAGACTTTCAGAGCGGAAGACGAGGCTTCCCGATGAATCGGGATAAACTTCTCGCCAAAACCAAAATAAAAAAGTCCCAAACTATAGTTTGAGACTTTCAGAGCGGAAGACGAGGCTCGAACTCGCGACAACCAGCTTGGAAGGCTGGAGCTCTACCAACTGAGCTACTTCCGCATTAATGTGGGTGCAAATATATAGAATAACTTTGCTTTGATGCAAATTTTTTTCAAAAAAAATGTTACAAAAAACAGTAGTGCATATAACCTTAAGAAAACCATTTAGTTATAAAAATAAAAATGTTAACCATTAGAAAAATTTCAGCCCAAGAGACCATTACAGTCCGTCATCCGGTGCTCAGAAAGGGAAAACCGATTGAAAGTTGCTACTTTGATGGTGACAATTTGACAAGTACAAAGCATTTTGGTTTGTATGAAAATGGAATTCTTCAAGGTGTAATCTCTCTTTTCGACCATAAAAGTCATCTATTTGAAGACAAAAATCAATCTCAAATTCGAGGCATGGCAGTTTTAGAAAACAATCAGGGAAAAGGATTCGGAAGCCTATTAGTTGAACATGCTGAAAAGATCCTCAAGGCTCAAAACGTTTCTTTAATTTGGTTCAATGCTCGTGAAAATGCCGTTGGCTTTTATCAAAAAATGGAATACGAAATCATTGGGAATTCCTTTGATATTCCTGACGTAGGCAAACATTATATAATGTGGAAAAGACTAAGAAGCTAACTTAGAAACTATTTCTTGCTTAACCGTAGGATGGTAAATAAACAAACAAGATTTGTCCTTAATCACATTGATGATTTTCTGGTTAAGCTCAACCGGAACTGCAGGACAACCCAAACTTCTGCCTAATCTTTTGTTTTGCTTGATAAAAGATTCCGAAACATAATCGGCACCATGCATTACTACCGCTCTTTCTCTGGCTTTATCGTTCAAGCCTTTTTGCAATCCGTCTAATTTTAGGGACATGCCGTGTTTTCCATTATAGATTTCGGCGGTAGCATAAAAACCCACGCTACTTTTAAAAGACTCGGCTTGGTTAGAAAAAGCTTGCGCAAATTCTTCACCTGTATTTCTACCGTGTGCTACTAATGTTTGAAACAAAACGATATTTTTATCCAAATCTATCACCCAAAGTCTTTTAGTATTAGAAGACAAACTAAAATCAACAATCGTCAATATATTTTTTTGAATCAACCCTTTTTCCTTGAGATGATTGAATCCGTCAAAAGCCAAATTAAAACACTCAAAACTAGGCAACGCAAAAGAATTAGCATCTATTTGACTATAAACAGATGCATTTGCTGAAGTCGCTTTCTCGGTTTTCTCCAAACTTGAAATTACTGGGTTTATTTTATCAGTTACAGTGTCGAAAGACATCAACAACACGAAAAACAACAAAGAGAAGGATTTATAATTCATTGACTGCTATAGGTTTAATATTAGACTTGGGTTGGGCAAATATATATTATATTTATCCAAAACCAAATTATTTGCCTTTTATTAAGCTAATTTTAATTTTCATAATACTTTATAAATCAATAGCTTTTATTTGAACAAAGATTGTAAATATCAATTAAATAGTTATTTTTGTTCGTCAAACAAAACCATCAATGCCTAAATTTTCTTACTTATTTCTTTATGCTTTTTTGCTTTTTTCCTGCTTAGTTTTTAGTCAAAAGAAAACACTTCAAACAAAATCTACTGATAACAAAATCACTATTGACGGTAAGTTTGACGAATTGGCTTGGAAAGATGCTAAAATGGCCACTGATTTTGTAATGATTGAACCTGACAACGGAAAACCTGCACCCAATGAAAGACGTACAGAAGTAAAAGTTGTTTATGACAATACTGCTATTTACATTGCTGCTACCTTATATGATGACGAACCTCAAAAAATACTAAAAGAGTTTACCTTAAGAGATGATTTTGCTACAGCTGATCATTTTGGCGTTCTCATCAACGGTTATAATGACGGACAACAAGAGTTTCGTTTTTTTGTAAGTGCCGCCGGTGTGCAACAAGATGGTGTTTATACCGAGGCCAAAGGTGAAGATTTTTCTTGGGATGCTATTTGGGAAAGCCATGTTGATGTTACTAATTTCGGATGGCGTGTTGAAATGAAAATACCTTATGCTGCACTCCGATTTCCTTCAGAAAAAAAACAAACTTGGGGCATCAATTTTTACCGCGAAGTTCGCCGTTTCAGACAACAATATTCATGGTCAAAACTAGATAGAAGTATTACCAACGAAAGTACACAAGCCGGAATTTTAGAAGGCATTGAAAACATTGAAACCCCTACCCGATTATTCCTAATTCCGTATGCTTCGCAATATTTGTATTCCAATAAATCGCAAAAAACTTTTGGTGAATTCAAAGGCGGAATGGACATTAAATATGGCATCAATGATGCTTTTACTTTGGATGCCATTTTAATTCCCGATTTTGGCCAAACCAAATTTGACAATGTCGAATTAAACCTGACCGCTTTTGAACAACAATTCAGTGAAAACCGACCGTTTTTTACCGAAGGAACCGATATGTTCAGCAAAGGCGATTTACTTTACACCCGAAGAATTGGTGAAACACCCGAAATTAATATCGCCGATGATGAAACAATAATTGACCAGCCCGGTTCTATTAGATTGATTAATGCTTTGAAAGTTTCCGGTAGAACCAAAAGTGGTTTGGGTATAGGTGTTTTAAATGCGGTAACAGAAAACACCAGCGTAGTGGTCAAAAATAACGACACCGGTGAAACGCGCCTACAAAATATAGCACCGCTGGCCAATTACAACGTCTTAGTTCTTGACCAACGTTTCAGAAAAAACTCTTCGGTGTCATTAATCAATACTAATGTAACTCGGAACGGCGAATTCAGAGATGCTAATGTTTCGGCTTTGGTGTGGGATTTAAACACCAAGAAAAATACCTATAACTTGTCGGGTGCTGTTAAATATAGTTATGTGAATAACATGGCTGACATAGATGATAAAAAAGGAATAGCGGCCAATATTAATTTAGGAGAAACGAGTGGCAACTATCGCTATAGTATTGGGAGTGTTTATGCCTCAACAGATTTTGACAACAACGATTTGGGCATCAATTTTATGACCCATTATCACGGTTTCTATATTAATTCTAATTACAGGACTTTAAATCCCAATAAAATATTCAACTCATTTCAAGCCTTTTTGAATACTTACACAGAGTTTGACAACAGAACCGGAAGAATTCAAGCCGGAAACCTGAATTTGTATTTTAACGCCTACGACAAACTAAACGACTTTTATGGCTTTGGAATTTACAGCAACCCATTGGATGTGTCCGATTTTTATGAGCCCAGATCCATAGGTGAACAGCGTTTTGTAAACATTCCAAGAAATGTTAGAACTTACTTTTTGTATTCTACCAATTACAACCGACCGTTTGCCCTTGACATCAATCCTTCCATCACTGTTTTTGATGAAAAAGGCAGAAAAAACTATACCGTTTTATTCAGTCCAAGATACCGTTTTAGCGATCGATTCTCTTTAATATATAGCTTTACCTTTAGCAGACAGAACAACAATGTAGGTTGGATTGATTTTGATGCAGATGACAACACCATTTTTGCCCGAAGAAACAGAATTACACACATCAATACTCTGCAAGGAAAATACTCTATCAACAACACGATGAACTTTAATTTAAATGTTCGCCACTATTGGTCTCATGCCACCAATAATGAAATATTAACTCTAATGGACGATGGGAGTTATGTAAACAATTCAAGTTATACCACCAATAAAAATTCGAATCTGAATTTATGGAATCTTGACCTCACTTATTCTTGGTGGTTTGCTCCGGGAAGTCAAGTTTCTGTTTTATATCGAAATAACGCCTTTTTGTTTAGTAGAGAATTTAACCGCCAATATGAAAGCAATCTCAATGATGTTTTGGACAGCGAAAACCTGAATCACGTTTTCTCTATCAGCATTCGTTATTTTATTGATTACAACTCGGTAAAAAATTCTCGCTTTTATAATTCGTTCACCAAACCTAAAACCAGAGAACGCTTCTAAAAAACAGAAAATTAGCCTTAACTTTGCTACTCACTCAAGGCTGAAGACCAAACTACAAGTAATAAAACACCCAATGAACAAGAAAGTAATCCTAATGATTTTAGACGGATGGGGAAAATCACCCGACCCAAAAGTATCTGCCATTAACAACGCCAATGTTCCGTTTATAAATAGTTTATACAAACAATATCCCAATGCCCAATTAAGAACCGACGGCCTAAACGTAGGCTTACCCGATGGTCAAATGGGGAATTCCGAAGTAGGCCACATGAATCTTGGCGCAGGCCGAATTGTATATCAGGATTTGGCCAAAATCAATTTGGCAGTAGAAAATAAAACTTTCAATAAAGAAAAATCGATTGCAGATGCTTTTGATTATGCTAAAGAATATGACAAAGCAGTCCATTTTCTCGGGCTGGTGTCTGATGGTGGGGTGCATTCGCATATCAATCACCTCAAAGGATTAGTAGATGCTGCTTATGATGCCCAACTTTCTAAAGTCTACATCCATGCTTTTACCGATGGTCGCGATGTTGACCCTAAATCGGGAGCGGGTTTTATAGCCGATATTACCAATCATATCAAAGGTACAACTGTTAAATTGGCCTCTGTCATCGGACGTTATTATGCCATGGATAGAGACAAACGCTGGGAACGCGTTAAGCTCGCCTATGATTTAATTGTAAACGGAAATGGGGTGCATTCAACCGACGCCGTAAAAAGCATTCAGGAATATTATGCCCACAATATTACCGATGAATTTTTGGCCCCAATAGTCATGACCGATGATAATGACGACCCAATTGCCACCATTAAAGAAGGCGATGTGGTTATTTTCTTCAACTTCCGAACCGATCGTGGCCGACAATTGACCGAAGTACTTTCGCAAAAAGACCATTTGGATCACAACATGCACAAAATGAATTTGTACTATGTAACGATGACCAATTACGATGATACTTTTAACAACATCTACCGAATTTTTGACAAAGACAACCTAAACGAAACCTTAGGCGAAGTTTTAGAAAAGTACGGTAAAAAGCAAATCCGCATAGCCGAAACCGAGAAATATCCGCACGTTACTTTCTTTTTTTCGGGCGGACGCGAAGAACCTTTTGAAGGCGAAACCCGAATTTTAAGAAACTCACCAAAAGTCGCCACCTACGATTTACAACCGGAAATGAGTGCCTTTGAACTCAAAGACGCTTTAATCCCAGAGTTACAAAAAGGTGAAGTCGATTTTGTGTGTTTGAATTTTGCCAATGGCGATATGGTAGGTCACACCGGCGTTATGGAAGCCGCCATCAAAGCTTGTGAAGCGGTTGACCTTTGTGTGGCTGCAGTTGTAGAAACCGCTTTGGCCAATAATTACACTACAATCATTATAGCCGATCACGGTAACTGTGAAACGATGATTAACCCTGATGGCTCGCCAAACACCGCACACACCACCAATCCGGTGCCGATAATTATGGTTGATAAAGACCACATAAGAGTGCACGATGGTGTTTTGGGTGATTTGGCTCCAACTATTTTAGAACTGATGGGCATTCCAAAACCTGAAGTTATGACTGGAAAATCGCTTTTAGTAAGATTATAAAGACCCTATACCACCAAATAAAAACTTTGCTATATCATCCCTAACGGGATTTCGACATCAGTGTAACTAGTTTTACTTTTACCTAGATAAAATCCCTAACGGGATAGTTTGAAAGAGCTGATTTTTTTCAAAAAAACTAAGCGATTATGACACCGTAGGTGTCAAATGTCGGCAAGTAGAGATTGTAAAATCAAACAAAATCCCGTTAGGGATGATATGACTTGGCTTGGCTAATTTAACACTTATGGTTGTTGATACCGCTTGTTTTGCAAAAGACAATCCCCATCTAGCCCTGATTGCAGTGAAAATAAAAAATGCTTCCTCAATTTGGAAGCATTTTTTATTGCAACGGAAAGCGGGAAAATGGACTGCAAATATGCCCTAGCCTTTCGCTCCTATTTCAACAGCTCATAATAACTTCTTTCGATATTTTCCTGATGCGTTGGATGAGCAATTTTGACCATTTCATTGAGGCGTTGCTTTAAGGTTTTGCCATACAAGTCGGCGATGCCATTTTCGGTAATGATGTATTGCACATGAGATCGAGTAGAAACCACACCGGCTCCTTGTTTTAAATAAGGAACAATTCTGCTTTCGCCTCTTTTGGTGATGGAAGGCAAAGCAATAATCGCTTTTCCACCTTCGCTTAAAGAAGCACCGCGAATAAAATCCATTTGGCCTCCAACGCCCGAGTACATTTTGGCACCAATAGAATCGGCACAAACTTGCCCGGTTACATCGACTTCGATAGCCGAATTAATAGCAACCATTTTAGGATTTTTTCGAATACGAGCCGTATCATTTACCATAGAGGATTCCTTCATTTCTATAAACGGATTGTCATTCACAAAGTCATACAACCGTTTGGAACCAATTAAAAAAGTAGCCAAAACTCTGCCGCGCAAGGTGCCTTTGTAGTTGCAATTGATCACATCGCTTTCAATCAAATCGATTACGCCGTCGGAAAACATTTCGGTATGCAAGCCTAAGTCTTTGTGATTTTTGAGTTTGCTCAAAGCCGCATTCGGAATCGAACCGATACCCATTTGCAAAGTGCTTCGGTCTTCGATTAACGAAGCGACATACTCGCCTATTTTTTCTTCTTCTTTGGAAAAAGGCGTTGGCGCATGACCATAAATAGCTTCATTAACTTCAACTAAATAATCAATTTCAGAGACGTGAAGAATACCGTCGCCAAAAGTTCTCGGCATTTGCGGATTGACTTGGGCAATGACAATTTTGGCATTTTCAATTGCCGCCACAGTGGCTTCGACAGAAACGCCTAACGAACAATAACCGTGTTTATCCGGTGGCGAAACGTGAATAAAAGCCACATCAATCAGCAATACTTTTTTGCGAAACAAATGCGGCAATTCGCTTAAAAAAACCGGTGTATACGAACCGTTTCCGGCGGTTAACGTATGCCGAACATTGGCCCCGATAAAAAAAGAATTCACATGAAAACTATCCGCTAATTCAATATTAGCATAAGGTGCCGGTCCTTCGGTATGCAAATGACAAACCTCAACATTGCGGAGTTCTGAGGCTCTTTCGGCTAAGGCTTGGGTTAAAATGGTTGGAGTAGCCGCCGCCGCTTGAACATAAACCCTATCGTTTGACTTTACTACTTTGACTGCTTCTGCAGCCGTAACATATTTGCTCATAACTAAAATTTAGGTCAAAATTAACTCGGAATCTTGTATAAAAATATGACATTTCTCATAAGACATTCGGTTAATAATTATAAATAAAAGTTAAAGTTTCAATATTAATAGTATTACTATTATATTTGCAAAAAACATTATCGACATGGATACCATTCTATCCAACATAAAAATTCAAGTAAACGAAAAGATTTACGTTAAAGATCCGGAAACCTCAGCGCTTGGAAAGAAAATCGTTCAAGAAAGTATTCTATTGATTGACGAAGTTGGGTTTGAAGTTTTCACTTTTAAAAAACTAGGTGAAAGAATTGGTTCCAATGAAAGTTCAATATATCGCTATTTTGAGAGCAAGCACAAACTCTTATTGTACCTGTCTTCGTGGTATTGGGGTTGGATGGAATACCGCTTGGTCTTTTCTACCTCTAATATAGTTGACCCGATGGACAAACTCAAAAGAGCCATCACCATAGTTACCGAAAAAATTGAAGATGATTCGACCACGTTACACGTCAACGAATCGATTTTGAATAAAATCATTATAGCTGAATTTACCAAAACACTACTAACCAAAGAAGTAGATGAAGAAAACAAAGAAGGCTTCTTTTTGGTTTACAAAAGAGTAATCAACCGTATTATTGAAATCATTCAAGAAGTAAATCCACAATATGGTTATGCCAAGAGCTTGGCTTCTTCAATGGTAGAAGGTTCGCTGCACCAACACTTTTTAAAAGACCATCTGAAAACCATTACCAATTGTAATGAAAATAATTCGCCTTCACAATTTTATATCGATTTGGTTCAAAAAACTTTAAGCAAATAACTATGGCACTAACAGCATCTCAAAGATTAGTCAACTTATTAAAACTCGACCGAAAAGACATTTATCAAGTGTTTTTTTACGCTATTTTCGCCGGATTGGTGAGTTTGTCACTTCCGTTGGGCATTCAAGCCATTATCAACCTAATACAATCGGGAAGAGTGAGTGTTTCTTGGATCGTTTTGGTATTTATTGTTATTGCCGGTGTCGCCTTGGTAGGGATTTTATCCTTAATGCAATTGCGCATTACCGAAAATTTACAACAAAAAATATTCATCCGTTCTTCATTCGAATTCGGTTTTCGCTTGCCTAGAATTAAAACTGATGCATTGCACAATCAATATCCGCCCGAATTGGCCAACCGCTTTTTTGACACTTTAACCATACAAAAAGGAGCTTCAAAATTACTGATTGACTTTTCTTCAGCCTTGTTACAAATTGTTTTCGGAATCATTTTGCTCTCGCTTTACCATCCGTTCTTTATCTTCTTTGGTATTTTTCTAATCTTGTTGTTGTATGTGATCTTTCGCTTTTCCTATAATTCAGGATTGTCAAGTAGTCTAAAAGAGTCGAAATACAAGTATAAAGTGGTGAGTTGGCTTCAAGAAATGGCGCGAAACAATTTTAGTTTCAAAAAAACATCCAACTTCGATTTTGCTTTAACCAAAAATGACCGTTTAGTTTCAGAATACTTGACTTATCGCGAGAGACACTTTGAGATCATCAAAAGACAATTTACCCAATTGATTGTTTTCAAAATCATTATCACCGCAGGATTATTGCTTATTGGCGGATATTTGGTACTGAACCAAAAGATGAACATTGGTCAATTTGTAGCCGCGGAAATCATTATTTTATTGGTCATCAATTCTGTTGAAAAGCTTATCATTGGGTTAGAAACCTTGTATGATGTTTTAACCGCAGTAGAAAAAATAGGGCAAATTACCGATTTGGAAATAGAAGAAACCAATTCAAAAACCGCCGATTATTGCTATACCAATATTCAATTAGCGGCAGAAAACCTGAGCTATAAATTCCCGGATGCCAATGATTATGTACTGGAAAAAATAAACCTAACCATTGAGCAATCTGAAAAAATATATTTAGAAGGATTAAACGGTTCCGGAAAAACAACCCTGATTCGCATCCTTTCCGGATTGTTGCAACCAACATCAGGTTCGTTATACATTAATGATGATACTTACCGAAAAATTGATTTGGAACAATACCGCTCGCAAATCAGCACCATTATCATTGGCGAAACACCATTTGAAGGAACAATTATGGAAAACATCACTTTCAACAATCCGCTGATTTCTCAAGAAGATTTGAAATGGGCGATTGAAAGCGTCAACTTGGGCGATTTCATCAAGTCTTTACCGAAAGGTTTAGACACGAAAATTTATCCCGAAGGCAAGCAATTGTCATCTTCGAATGCACAAAAAGTGCTTTTAGCGCGTAGTATTATTAATCGTCCTAAGATTTTATTCTATGAAGATGCATTAGATAAAATGGATAATGATGCTGCGAAAGAAGTCATCGATTTCATTACTGCTAAAGAAAACCAATGGACACTAATCGTTTCTTCAAAGAACGACTATTGGAAAGAAAAATGTTCCCGAAAAATCATCATGAGCGAAGGAAAAATTATTAATGACACTAAAAAACAATAACGATGCTTAACATTTCAAACAACAACAGAATTGGCGATAGCATAGAAAAATACAGCACGTTTAACACGCTAAGCAACCGACCGCATTACAAAATTTTGAACAAAATTATTGTAGGGGTTTCTCTATTGGGTTTATTGATATTGTTTTTGCCATGGACACAAAACATCTCGGGAACCGGTGCCGTTACTACTTTAAAGCCCGATCAAAGACCACAAACCATTCATTCTGCTATTGCCGGTAGAATTGAAAAATGGTATGTCAAAGAAGGTGATTTTGTACAAAAAGGCGATACCATTCTTTTTATTTCGGAAACCAAAGAGGATTATTTGGATCCCAACTTGGTTAAAAATACCGAAAGCCAACTCAAAGCCAAAGAACAAGCCGGAAAATCCTATGGTGGAAAAGTGACCTCGCTCGAAGCTCAAATTGCCGCCATTCAAAACGAACGCCAATTAAAGTTGCAACAAGCACAAAATAAAATCAAGCAATCACGACTTAAAGTCAAAAGCGACAGTATGGACTTAGTGGCCGTGAGAACCCAAATTAAAATCGCTACCACGCAATTCAATCGATCAGTAGCTTTAAATAAAGAAGGCTTAAAGCCGATGACCGATGTGGAAGAAAAACGCTTGAAATTACAAGAAACCGAAGCCAAAATCATCACGCAGGAAAATAAATTCTTAGCCAGCGAAAACGAGTTAATTAATGCTAAAGTAGAAATCAACCGAATTATTGCTGAATACAACGAAAAAGAACAAAAAGCCCGAAGCGACCAATTCACGGCGCTTAGCAGTCAGTACGACACTGAAGCACAAGTCAACAAACTCAAAAACCAATATACCAATTACCAAATTCGTAATGGCATGTATTACATCAAAGCACCACAAAGTGGTTATGTCAACAGAGCGTTACAATCAGGAATTGGTGAAACGATTAAAGAAGGCACACAAATAGTTAGTATCATGCCGGCAAAATATGATATTGCCGTAGAAACTTTCGTTACGCCAACAGACTTACCGTTACTACACAAAGGGGAAAAAGTGAGAATTTGGTTCGATGGTTGGCCTACAATAGTTTTTTCGGGTTGGCCCAATATGTCTTACGGAACTTTTGGCGGAAAGATTGTCGCCATCGAAAATTTTATCAGCGATAACGGAAAATTCAGAGTTTTGATTGCGCCGGATGAAAATGATATTCCGTGGCCAAAACAAATCAGTATTGGTTCGGGTGCACAAACCCTGGCATTATTAGACAATGTTCCTGTTTGGTTTGAGATTTGGCGAACGCTCAATGGTTTTCCGCCGAATTATTACCAACCGAAAAGCAATCTTCAAAAAGACAAAAAGTAATGAGGACGATAATTATAGCTTTTTTATTTTTCGGGATGTCGGTTTGGAGTCAAAACACTTCCAAAGAACTCACATATAACGAGTTTTTAGGCTATGTCAAAAAATACCATCCCTTAGTAAAAAGTGCCGATTTAGAACTTAATCAGGCGCAAGCCAATTTGATGATGGCCAGAGGTGGATTTGACCCAAAGATTGAAGTCGATTTTGAACAAAAAAAATTCAAAGACAACGAATACTATTCCATTTTAAACAGCAGTTTCAAAATCCCAACCTGGTATGGCGTTGAAATCAAAGCCGGATTTGACAACAATGATGGTATTTATCTGAATCCCGAAAATACGGTTCCGAATCAAGGATTGACCTCTCTTGGCATTTCAATTCCGCTTGGACAAGGTTTGTTCATTAACCAGCGCATGGCCGATCTGCGAAAAGCTAAAATTCAAGTCAATTTAAGTCAGGCCGAACGAAATTTAATGGCAGTTTCCGTTTTGTACGATGCTTCGGTAGCTTATTTCAATTGGAAGCGAAATTTTAACGAAGTTACCTTGTACCAAAGTTATTTAACCAATGCCGAAGTCCGTTACAATGGTATAACCAAATCCATTGAACAAGGCGACAAACCTGCGATTGACAGTGTTGAAGCCGGAATCATTGTTAGAAACCGAAAGCTCAGTTTAGAAGAATCCCGATTAAAATTGGCGAAAGCCCAATTGGAATTGTCAAATTTTCTTTGGTTAGAGAATAATGTACCGCTTGAATTGCAAGACGACATGATACCGGAGGAAAATTTGGCCGCGACCATCAAAGAAACCTTGCGAACCAACGATTTGATGTTGGAAAATCCATCACTGGAAAACCATCCGAAAATCAATGCGCTAGAAAACAAAATCGCAATGCTCGAAGTAGAACGGAAGCTCAAGGCCAATATGCTCTTGCCTAAAATCGACTTAGGCTATTCTTATTTATCCGAACCGAGTTACTTTGACAATTATCGTTTTCAGGATTATAAAGTTGGGGTGAATTTCTCATTTCCGGTATTTTTGAGAAAAGAACGCGGGAGTTTGCTATTGACTAAATACAAAATACAAGACACCAAATTCGATTTAGATTTAGAACGAGTGCAATTGAAAAACAAAATCAAAGCCCAACAAACTGAAATCGCTTCTTTAGAAAGACAGCAACAGTTAATTGAAAGCCTGGTGAACGATTACAGCACAATGTTGTCTTCTGAAGAACGGCTTTTTTCCTTTGGCGAAAGCTCTATTTTTTTAATCAATACGCGCGAAAACAACTTGGTTGCTGCTCAATTATCAAAACTGCAACTTGAAAACCGATTTTTGGACTCGAATGCCGCTCTGTTTAAAATCATGGCCAATCCTGAGTAAGTATGGCTAAAATAATTACTTTTGCAAACTGATTCAAAGTCACAAACGAATCGAAAAGAAGTTAAACTACAGCAGATGATTATCCAAAAAACAAGAGAAGAGATTGAATTGATGCGCGAAAGTGCTTTGATTGTTTCCAAAACTTTAGGCATGATAGCCTCCGAAATCAAACCCGGAGTAACCACTTTATATTTAGACAAATTGGCCGAGGCTTTTATTAGAGACCATGGTGCAGAACCGGGATTTTTAGGCATGTACGGCTTTCCAAACTCGCTTTGTATGAGTCCGAATGCACAAGTGGTTCACGGTATTCCAAACAATGTTCCTTTACAAGAAGGTGATGTGATTTCGGTAGATTGTGGCGCTTTGAAAAACGGTTTTTACGGTGATCACGCTTACTCTTTTGAAATTGGTGAAGTTGCTCCGGAAGTCAAAAAATTATTGCAAGTCACCAAAGAAAGTCTGTACGTTGGAATTCGCGAATTCAAAATCGGAAACCGTGTGGAAGATGTTGGCAATGCTATTCAAAAATATACCGAAGCACATGGTTATGGTGTGGTTCGTGAGTTAGTCGGACATGGTTTAGGCCAAAAAATGCACGAAGAACCGGAAATGCCAAACTACGGAAAACGTGGTCGCGGAAAATTATTCGTTGAAGGCATGGTTGTAGCGATTGAACCAATGATCAATATGGGCACCAAAAATATCAAGCAACTCAAAGACGGTTGGACAATCCTAACTGCCGATGGAAAACCAAGCGCTCATTTTGAACATGATGTAGCCTTGATTGACGGAAAACCGGAATTACTTTCGACCTTTGCTTATATCTACAAAGCTTTAGGAATTGAGAGCAATGAAGAAGATGAGTTTAGAAAACAAGCATTGGTTATTTAAGTTACACAGAGATTCACTAAGAAAAAATGAGATTCACTGAGAAATTAAGAATATATAATATTTATTTAACTATTAAAATTAAATCATCACATAGAGAAATAACAAATTAAATTCTCTGTGAATCCCTGCGATACTCCGTGTAACTCTGTGTAATTACTCTACAACAACCATGAAAAAAATATTCAAATTCATTTTAAATACTATTCCAAGACCAATACTTATTCGTTTAAGTATTGTGGTTCGACCTATCTTGGCTTTTATCCTAAAAGGGAATCGGTTCACTGACCCGATTGACGGGAAAAGTTTCCGTATGTTTTTGCCTTATGGTTACGGAAATCAAAGAAACAATGTATTGTCACCAAGTACACTTTCGCTAGAAAGACACCGTTTGCTTTGGTTGTATTTACAAAATGAAACCGATTTTTTTACCGCAACTATCAAGAAAAAGGTACTGCACTTTGCACCTGAGCAAGAATTCTACAAGCGTTTCAAGAAGCAAAACAATATCGATTACACGACTACTGATTTACTTTCACCATTAGCTGATGTAAAAGCGGATATTTGCAACTTGCCATTTGAAGATAATGCGTATGATTTAATCCTTTGCAACCACGTTTTGGAACACATTCCCAATGACACCAAGGCCATGCAAGAGTTATACCGAGTTTTAAAACCCGGCGGAATGGGCATCTTTCAAATTCCACAAGATTTATCAAGAGAAACGACTTTTTCTGATGATACGATTGTTGACCAAAAAGAGCGCGCTAGGATTTTCGGGCAATATGATCACGTTCGTGTTTATGGAAGAGATTATTTTGATAAGTTGAGAAGTGTAGGTTTCACAGTAATTGAAGAAGATTACACCAATAAAATTGCGTCTGAATTAGTAGAGAAGTATTGTTTGGCCAAAGGAGAAATAATTCCGGTCTGTTTTAAATAATTCTCTTTCTGGCACAATTCTCGCTTGATAAAATTAGTATCTTTACCATTCTGATATATAATAGTATGCCAAAAAACAATCTCTTTTTATTCGGTTTTCTTTTTTTCTTCAGTACAATTTTCGCTCAAGTCGAAAAAGAAATAGCACCTCCTTACAATATTAAAACCGTGAGTTTTGTTCAAAACGGACAAAATGCTATTCCCATGTTCAGATTAGGGGATAGTTTTCAATTTATGTTTGACGATTTGTACGGCAATGAAGCCAATTATTTTTACACCATAACCCATTGTGATTACGATTGGAAACCATCACAATTGGCCAAAGCTGAATACCTCAATGGCTTTGACGACCAAAGAATTCAGGATTATACCAATTCTTTGACAACACTTCAACTCTATTCACACTATCGACTATCATTTCCTAACAGATTTACCCAGTTTAGGGTAAGTGGTAATTATGTAATCAAAATTTTAAACGATGATAAAGAAGTCGTTTTTTCAAAAAAATTCATTCTTTACGAAGAACTGGTGAGTGTTCCGATGCAAGTAAGAAGACCGAGAACTTTAGCAGTTACCAATCAGAAACACAACTTAGATTTTGCTATAAAATCGGCTACTATTAATTTCCAAAGTCCGCTTAAAAACGTAAAAGTACTGTTGTTGCAAAACGGAAAATTTGACAATGCCATTACTAACATTGTCCCACAATATACCATTGGCAACGATTTGATTTATAAATATGATACGGAAACCCAATTTTGGGCCGGAAATGAATACCTGTTTTTTGAAAACAAAGATATTCGGGCAGCCAACAACAGTATAGCCAGAATTGACTCTAAAGGCGGAATTTACAACGCATATCTTTATCGCGCTGAAGCAAGGGCCAACATGCCTTACACCTACTATCCCGATATTAATGGTAATTTTATTGTAAAAAATATCGGAGCACAAAACAGTGAGATTGAAGCCGATTATGCTTGGGTGTTTTTTAGCCTATCGGCACCAAGTTATTATGGCAAAAAACCCATCTATGTGAATGGCATGTTTAATAATTTTGCTCTTAGCGAAGAAAATAAAATGGAATACAATGCTGAAAAAGGGGTTTATGAAAAAGCCATTATGATTAAGCAAGGTTTTACCAATTACCAATATGTAATTGCAGACAGCAAAGGGGTAATTGATGAAGAAAATGCCATCGACGGCAACTTTATCCAGACAGAAAATAATTATTTTGCGTTAGTTTATTACCGAGAAAACAACCAACGATATGATAGAATTATAGGTAAAGGAATTGCAAATTCTATTGATATTACCAACTAGAAAATTTAACATCTAATTCACTTATCAAAACGTATTTTTCGTAAATTTGACATCGCAATAGAATGAATTCTACATGGTTTCACAAATAACAAGAGGAATAAAGATTTCGGTCTTGACTAGTTTTGAAGGTACTTACTTCAAAAACTACAAGATTCATTTTGCTTTTAGTTATGAAATCACCATCGAAAACCATAGCAAAGATTCTGTACAGTTAAATACCCGTCATTGGGAAATTCTTGACTCACTCAATGATAAAGAAATAGTAGATGGTGAAGGTGTGATTGGCAAAAAACCGGTTTTAAAACCAGGCGAAAAACACACTTACAATTCGGGTTGTCTTTTATCTTCTCCTTTCGGAGCGATGAGCGGTTACTTCAACATGATTAATTTTACGACTACCAAAACATTTAAAGTAATTGTGCCAACCTTCAAATTAAGCGCACCATTTGCATTGAACTAAAAGATCGTGTTAAAGACGGATTAATCTTTGTCGGCTCTTATTAAAAATTCAAAATTTCCTTTGTACTTTTGTGTCAAATTTAGAAATTCTTAAAAAAGAATCTTTTAAGTTATTCATTTGTCAAATTTTAATCTTTTCATATCATGCCAAAAGGTTTTTTTCATGTCCCAAAAGCGGTTAATGAACCCGTAAAATCATACGCTCCCAATTCGCCCGAAAAAGCAGCTGTTCTAGCGGCTTATAAAAAAATGTGGAACGAGACTATCGATGTCCCAAACTACATAGGCAGTGAAGAAATTCGCACCGGAAATACCCGAAACATGACCGCGCCTCATGATCACCAACATGTTGTGGGAAAATACCATTTAGCCGAAAAAGCGCATGTAGAAAAAGCCATTGTTGCCGCTTTAGAAGCGAGAAAAAAATGGGCCAATATGGCTTGGGAACAACGTGCCGCTATCTTTTTGAAAGCTGCCGAATTGATTGCCGGACCCTATAGAGCCAAAATCAACGCCGCAACAATGATTGCGCAATCGAAGACTATTTTCCAAGCCGAAATTGATGCTTCTTGTGAATTAATTGATTTTTTGAGATACAATGTTGAGTTTATGACTCAAATTTATAACGACCAACCTAAATCAGTTTCTGATATTTGGAACCGAGTGGAATACCGTCCGTTAGAAGGTTTTGTTTATGCGATTACGCCGTTTAACTTTACAGCAATTGCCGCAAATCTTCCGGCGAGTGCCGCTTTGATGGGCAACACAGTCGTTTGGAAACCAAGTGACAGCCAAGTTTTTTCGGCAAAAGTGATTATCGATGTCTTTAAAGAAGCCGGAGTTCCTGATGGTGTAATCAATGTAGTTTTTGGCGATCCGGTGATGATTACCGATACTATTTTAAAACACCCTGATTTTGCAGGAGTTCACTATACCGGTTCGACTTTCGTTTTCAAAGAAATTTGGAAAAAAATTGGTGAGAACATTCATACTTATAAAACTTACCCAAGAATCGTAGGCGAAACCGGTGGAAAAGATTTCGTTTTAGCGCATCCGAGTGCCAATGTGAAACAAGTCGTAACCGGAATTACCCGTGGTGCTTTTGAATTCCAAGGTCAAAAATGTTCTGCGGCTTCCAGAGGTTATATTCCGCAAAGTTTATGGCCTGCGGTAAAAGAACAATTGATTACCGATGTAAAATCGATGAAAATGGGTTCGCCGGAAGATTTCGGAAACTTCATTACAGCCGTAATTCATGAAGGTTCATTTGACAAATTAGCGAGTTTTATCGACCAAGCTAAAAAAGACAGCGATGCCGAAATTATCGTTGGTGGCAACTATGACAAATCAAAAGGTTACTTTATTGAACCAACTGTAATTGTGACCACCAATCCAAAATATGCTACGATGGAAACTGAACTTTTCGGACCGGTGATGACGATTTATGTTTATGAAGATGCCAAATGGACTGAAACTTTACAATTGGTAGACAGCACTTCAGAGTATGCTTTAACCGGAGCGATATTCAGTCAGGATCGATATGCGATAGAAGAAGCTACCTTGGCTTTGCAAAATAGTGCCGGAAACTTCTATATCAATGACAAACCAACCGGAGCTGTTGTAGGAATGCAACCATTCGGCGGAGCAAGAGCTTCGGGAACGAATGACAAAGCAGGTTCCATGCAGAACTTATTGCGTTGGGTTTCGCCAAGAACAATCAAGGAAACTTTTGTTACTCCGGAAGATTACAGATATCCTTTCTTAGGAGAATAAAAAGTATTTATAAATAAGATGATAAGCTCAAGTTTTTACTTGGGCTTTTTTTATTTCATTGAAAATGAATTTTTTGTATATTCGAATGTCAAAAACCAAAACCAAACTGTTATGAAAATAATAATTACTCTTTTATCACTTTTCGTTTTCACCATTTCCACTTTTGCTCAAGACAAATCTTATGATTTATTAAAAGACAAAACGGAAACTAAAATTCTTTACGACAGAGTTTTTGGAATTTCAAATGCTTCTGAGCAAAAAAAACGAGAAGTAACCTCAACCTATTTCTTGCAAGCCTATCATGAAATCCAACGTGCCGATTTTTTACAACGTTTACCAAAATTGGAAAAACTTCGCGAAGCTGCTAGTTTGGGAAAAGTACAAAACCAAGTGCCTTTGAGTATTTTGATTGCAGATTTTGAAAAAATAAATCAGGCTGCTTCTGAAAACGGTGATTTGTTTTTGAGTGCCGATAATCAATTACAATTAAAACCTAATGGTTTAAATGCATTTACAAAACATTCTATTAATTTGATTTCTCCACTGCTTTCAAAAGTAAAAAGCAATCAAGTAAATTTTATTTTAAAAGAGGAATTCATATTCAATACAACGGACAGAGTAATTCAAAATATTGCTATTCAAACCAATGAAGAAGGAATTTGGAAAACCATTTCAACAAATAAACCATTCAAAATTGATTTTGGAACCAATGAAAAACAAATCGTAAATTGTAAAATACAGTTTACCAATGGAGAAACGATACTACAATCATTTGCAATCAATATCGACAACCAAAATAACGGTGTTGTCAATAGAAATACTCAAAACAACTACCAACCTAATGCCATAACTTCAATTACGGCCACAATTCCTTATCAAGGTTTTGGCGAAGCAGCGCCTTATTTAGGCCAAGGTGAATATGAAATTTTTCCGGATACGGTCGATGGAATTTTAGACAAACCGGTTTTTGTGGTTGATGGTTTTGATCCCGGCGATTCCAACACTATTCCTTCATTTTATGCGAGTTTAACTTATGGTGTCGGGCAAAATTTAGCCGATTATTTAAGAACGCAAGGCTTTGATATCATCTTAGTAAATTTCCCTACTTACACAAGACCAAACACAACTACTGTGGTTGATGGCGGAGTGGATTTTATCCAAAGAAATGCTTTTGTTTTAGTGGAAATAATCAATCAGATTAACGCGCAAAAAGTTGGCAATCAAAAAAATGTTGTCATCGGTCCAAGTATGGGTGGATTGATTTCCCGCTATGCTTTGCGATATATGGAAATGAATGCCCTTAACCACGACACGCGTTTGTACATCTCCTTTGATTCACCTCATCAAGGAGCGAACGTGCCCATTGGCTTCCAACACTTATTCAACTATATGGCATACGGACCATTAGGAAATGCCGCTGTTCAACCGGTTGTTGATGGCTTAATCAAAAGTCCGGCCGCACGACAAATGCTAATCGACCACATGGAAGGACATTTACAAACCGGAAGTACTTTCGAATTCAATACTGATGCTGCAAGTTTATTGCCAACAGGAGCACCAAATTTCAGGAATGCATTCCAAAATGAATTAAATGCCATGGGCTTTCCAACTACTGTTAGAAACGTCTCAATCTCAAACGGTGCTGGCAATGGCACTATGAATTACACTCCAAATTTTGAAGTGATGAACCACACTTTTAATTTAACTGCAACACAGCGCGCTATTATCAACTTGCGTTTTACGCCGGCAGCCAATCAAACCAATCAAGTTAGTCGTTTTAGAGGACAACAATTTGTGATAGCTTTTTGGGTTACCGGTTTTGAAAGTTTGGCCAATTCCAAATCTCCCGCAAATACTGATGGTTTAGACACGGCTCCTGGCGGAAGATTTGACATGAGTGGTTTTGAAGATGGATTAGGCACCGATCCTTTGTTAACCGAATTTTTCACCAATTTAAATGCAGATTATTTTACCTTCATTCCAACTTGGAGTTCAATGGCAATTTCAAATACTAATAATTTATATACGCCTGTAACCGGTACCTCGGTAACACCATTTGTGGCCTCCTCAATTCCAACCGTGAATGAAAATCATGTAACGTTAAGTCAAACCAATGTAACTTTTGCTTTGAATGAAATCATTAACGGTGCTTTGACAACAACCAACCCGGCATTTGAATCGCTTTGGATAAAAAATCCTGTAGAAAATAATATTGAAATCAATACTTCCTATGCGATTGAAAATGCTAGTATCATTGTGACTGATATGTTAGGTAAAATAATTTATTCAACAAAAAATCAAACCATCAGCGGAACTTTTGAAATTCCTGTGTCATTGAACAAAGGTATTTACCTCATCACCATCGGTAATGGAAGCGGCAGTACAACGAAGAAAATTGTAAAAGGATAAAAATAAAAAACCTCTCAATCGAGAGGTTTTTTTATGGCTTAAACTTCAAAGGCAAATGCACCACTTTCTTAGTTTCAAAGAACTCATCTTTGAAAAACGCTGCTATGTTGTATTCTTTTGCTTTTGGAAAATCTTTTAATTCTTCCGTCAAATCGCCACCTTTTAAGTAGAGAATTCCGTTTTGCAATTCATGCTTGTTCTGCTTTTTAATTTTATCTTTAATCCAAGACACAAAATCGGGCATATTAGTCACGGCACGGCTCACGATAAAGTCATAATCGCCTTTAACGTTCTCAGCACGCATTTGCTCGGCTTTGACATTTTTTAACCCCAAACCTTCCGCAACGGCTTGCACCACTTTTATTTTTTTGGCAATCACATCAATCAAATAAAAACGGGTTTCCGGAAACAATATCGCTAACGGAATTCCGGGAAATCCACCACCGGTTCCAACGTCTAAAATGTACGTTCCGGGTTCAAAGGGTTGGATTTTGGCAATCGCTAATGAATGTAAAACGTGCTTGGTGTATAATTCATCTATATCTTTTCGGGAAATTACGTTGATTTTCGCATTCCAATCTTGGTATAGCGCTTCTAATTTTTGAAACTGTAGGAGTTGATTTTCAGTAAGATTAGGAAATTGTTTGATAATTTCTTCCATAAATTGAATTTTCAACAAAAATAGTGCTTTTGGTTGATAATTATGATTTGTTTATAATCTTTGAAAAATTATAATAATTATCTTTGGACAAAATTTGAAATATTATAATGAATACCACATCACCTATTTTCTCTAAAACCGATAGTTTAAAATTCTTCAGAACTCTAAATTCAAGAGTAAACAACTACTTCAAAGAAAACAACCTCGACAGAACCGGAAATTGGAAACTACATTTAAAAACAATTGTAATGTTTACCATTTTCTTAACGCCTTACTTTATTTTATTGGCGTTGGACATGCCTTTTTGGGCTTATCTTTTACTTAACGTTGTCATTGGCGTTGGAATGGCCGGCGTTGGCATGAACGTTATGCACGACGGTAATCACGGTGCCTACTCAAACAAATCATGGGTCAATAAAATCATGGGCGGCAGTATTTATATTTTGGCCGGAAATGTTTACAATTGGCAAGTGCAACACAATGTTTTACACCATACTTACACCAACATCTTAGGTCACGATGAAGACTTAGAAGCCGGAAGAATCATGCGCTTCACCAAAGAAGCCAAATGGTATAAATTCCACAAATTCCAACATTATTATTCAGTATTTCTATATGGATTATTGACATTCAATTGGGCCATTACTACCGATTTCCTTCAAATGAAACGTTACTTAAAAAGAAATTTATCTTATGGTGAATTCAAAAAACCGGTGATTCGTTGGACAACTTTAATCATTACCAAAGTGATTTATTTCTCTATCTGGTTGGTTATTCCAATGGTAATGGGTATCACTTGGTGGAAAGTAGTTTTAGGATTTTTAGTAATGCATTATACGGCCGGAGTGATCTTGAGCGTTGTTTTCCAATTAGCTCACGTAGTGGAAGAAACCGAAAATCCCATTCCGGATGAAAATGGTGAAATCGAAAATACTTGGGCCATCCACCAATTATTTACTACTGCTAACTTCGCTCCTAAAAACTGGTTGGTTAACTATTACACCGGTGGCTTAAATCACCAAGTTGAACATCATTTGTTTCCAAACATCAGTCATATTCACTACGACAAAATTGCTGAAATCGTGAAACAAACTGCCAAAGAATGTGAATTGCCGTATTACGAATTCAAAACCACTCGAGCGGCTATCGCTTCGCATTTCAAACACTTAAGGGAATTAGGAAGACAACCTCAATTAGCATAACATAAAACCGGACGCCTTTATTGGCGTCTCTTTATTTAACTTGACAACAACAACACAATGAGTATTTTATCCGACAGAATTAACAATTTATCTACTTCACAAACATTGGCCATGGCAGCGTTGGCCAGAGAATTAAAAGCCCAAGGAAAAGACATTATCAGCTTAAGTTTAGGCGAACCCGATTTCAACACACCCGATTTCATCAAAGAAGCCGCCAAAAAAGCTATCGACGAAAATTACAGTACCTATACGCCAGTTGACGGTTACGGAGAATTGAAAGACGCCATTTGCAGAAAATTCAAAAGAGACAACAACCTTGATTACAAACCGGCCAATATCGTTGTGTCAACCGGAGCGAAACAATCTTTATACAACGTGGCGCAAGTAATGTTAAACGACGGTGATGAAGTAATTTTGCCTGCACCATATTGGGTTTCTTATTACGAAATTATCAAACTATCCGGCGGTGTTCCGGTGGAAGTTCCGACTTCTGTAGAAAGCGATTTCAAAATGACCGCAGCAGAATTAGAAAAAGCGATCACGCCCAAAACCAAAATGATGTGGTTCAGTTCGCCTTGTAACCCAAGTGGTTCCGTTTACAACCGCGAGGAATTGGAAGCCATTGGTAAAGTTTTAGAAAAATACCCAAACATCTATATTGTTTCCGACGAAATATACGAACACATCAATTTCTCAGGAACTTTCTGCAGCATCGGAACAATTCCGGGCTTATTCGACAGAACCATTACCGTAAATGGTGTGGCCAAAGCTTTCGCCATGACCGGTTGGAGAATAGGTTACATCGGCGCTCCCGAATTTATCGCTAAAGCTTGTACCAAAATGCAAGGCCAGGTCACTTCCGGCGCAAACTCCATCGCACAAAGAGCTACCATTACTGCCGTTGACGCCGATCCAAGTGTTCTAAACGAAATGGTGACTGCATTCAAAAACCGAAGAAACTTAGTAGTCGATTTAGCCAAAGAAATTCCGGGATTCAAAATCAACATACCTGAAGGTGCTTTCTATTTGTTTCCGGATGTTTCTGCCTATTTCGGTAAAACGTTACGCGGCAAACTAATCGCCAACGCCGATGATTTCTCCATGTATTTGTTATCAGAAGCCAACGTAGCCACTGTTACCGGCGACGCTTTCGGAAACCCAAACTGCATTCGATTGTCTTACGCCACCAGCGAAGCATTGCTAACCGAAGCTTTCAAAAGAATCAAAGAAGCACTAGCTTAAATCATTATATGCCTCAAGGAAACTTGGGGCTTTTTATTTAATAATTTGGGCGCGCCCTTTGGGCCAGGCTTTCCGCAGTACGCGGTACTTGCTCCAATCCTTCGCGCAATCCCTGCTAATTATAAACCATGATAAAAAAAATACTACTACTCGGTTCCGGAGAATTAGGAAAAGAATTTGTAATCGCTGCACAAAGAATCGGACAAACCGTAATTGCAGTCGACAGTTATGAAAATGCGCCGGCCATGCAAGTCGCCCACGGATTCGAAGTCATCAACATGCTCGATGGCGCCGAATTAGACCGAATCGTCGCCAAACATAAGCCCGATTTTATAGTTCCCGAAATAGAAGCCATTCGCACCGAACGTTTTTACGATTATGAAAAACAAGGGATAACCGTTGTGCCATCGGCAAAAGCGGCCAATTTTACTATGAACCGAAAAGCGATTCGCGATTTAGCTGCCAAAGATTTAGGTTTAAGAACGGCCAATTATCGCTATGCAACATCCGCTGAAGAATTGCAAAAAGCGGTTGCTGAAGTTGGCATGCCTTGTGTTGTAAAACCATTGATGAGTTCGTCAGGTAAAGGACAATCTACCATCAAAACCGAAGCCGATATTGAAAAAGCTTGGCAGTATGCCGAAGAAGGTTCCCGTGGCGATATTATTGAAGTGATTGTAGAAGCCTTTGTGAATTTCAATTCAGAAATCACTTTACTGACCGTTACTCAAAACAATAACCCAACGCTATTTTGCGCACCAATCGGTCACCGACAAGAACGCGGCGATTATCAAGAAAGTTGGCAACCGGCAATAGTTTCAGATAAAGACTTGTTTGAAGCACAAGATATGGCTGAAAAAATTACGGAAGCACTCGGTGGTGCCGGACTTTTCGGAGTAGAGTTTTTCCTGACGGATGAAGGTGTTTATTTCTCGGAATTGTCACCAAGACCGCATGATACCGGAATGGTTACTTTAGCCGGAACCCAAAACTTTAACGAATTCGAATTGCATTTGCGAGCCATTTTAAGCCTGCCTATTTTTGAAATTACTTTGGAAAAAGCTGGTGCAAGCGCTGTAATTTTAGCCCATGGCGATTCTACTAACCCAACTTACACAGGAATTTCGGACGTTGCTTCATTACCTAAAACTGATTTTCGTATCTTTGGGAAACCAACTTCAAGACCATACAGAAGAATGGGTGTTGTTTTGACTAATGATTCATTGAGCACACCAATTGAATCCATAGTTGAAAAAGCTAAAGAAACCGCAAAATTAGTAACCGTAAATTGATAAAAAATGAAGAAATTATTGTTAGTAGTAACATTTGCCTTAGGCATAACTACGGTAAATGCACAAAATGCACACGAAAAAAAAGTAGCCCAAAAAACTCAAATTGTTGAAGCCTCTTGTGGTCAATGTCAATTTGGAATGAAAGACAAAAAAGGCTGTGATTTAGCTGTTCGCATCGATGGAAAATCGTATTTCGTTGAAGGAACCGACATTCACAAACATGGGGATGCTCACGCCGCTGACGGATTTTGCTCTACAGTCAGAAAAGCAGAAGTTGTCGGAGAAATAAAAGACAACAAATTTGTGGCATCACAGTTCAAACTACTTCCCGTAGAAAATAAAAAACAGGATGACCATGAGGGTCATAAACACTAAAAATACAAGCGGTCTTGTTCTTAAGAACAAGACCGCTTTTTTTACACTTTATTTTCAATAACTTTTATTGTACTTTTGAAAATATGAGTCTGATTCTACAAAACATTTCCAAACACATTTCTTTAACTCCGGAAGAAGAATTGCTTTTTCTATCTAAAACCGAAACCAAACAATTTAAATCTAAGACTATTCTTCAACATGCCGGTCAAGTGTGCAAAGAAGGTTATTTTGTCAATTCAGGTTTACTTCGAAGTTTCAACATCAATGACAACATAGTCGAACACGTACTGAGTTTTGCCTGCGAAGGTTGGTGGATTAGTGACATGTACAGCCTATTGTCACAAAAACCCGGAAATCTTTTTATTGAAGTTTTGGAAGATGCCGAAGTAGTTGTGTTGTCAAAAGAAAATCAAGACCAACTTTATCTTGAAATCCCAAAACTCGAACGCTTTTTCAGAATCCTTATCGAAAATTCTTTGGTGGCCAACCAAGAAAGACTAATGGACAATCTAAGCCTAACTGCCGAAGAACGCTTTGACAAGTTCTGCAAAAAATATCCAACACTCATCCAAAAAGTTCCGCAAAAACAAATCGCTTCCTTCATTGGCGTAACACCTGAATTCTTTAGCAAAATGAAAGCGCGTATGCTTAAAAAATAGTCTCAGTACTCAGTCTCAGCTTTCAGTTTTTGCATTTCTGGAAACTGAGACTGCGACTGTAAACTCACTTCTTAATCTACATTAAGTTCTCCAGACACAACATGATTGTAAATTTGTATCATAATAATTACTAAATTTAAACATCATGACACCGAAACTTGTTTCGGCTGCATTTGACCATTAAAAAACAAATATTAAATACAAATGAAAAATACCGTTTTACACAAAGCACACACTCGCGGACACGCCGATCACGGTTGGTTAAACGCACACCATACTTTTAGTTTTGCAAGCTACTATAACCCTGAAAGAGTTCAGTTTGGCGTTTTGAGAGTATTAAACGATGACATCGTTGCCGGCGGAATGGGTTTTGGAACACATCCACACGATAATATGGAAATTATTACTATTCCATTGGAAGGCGATTTGGCTCACAAAGACAGCATGGGCAATACTGAGGTAATCAAATTTGGTGACGTACAAGTGATGAGCGCCGGAACCGGAATTCAGCACTCTGAGTTCAACCCGAATCCGGACAAAAGAACCAATTTGCTACAAATTTGGGTTTTTCCAAAATACAGAAACGTTGAACCGCGTTACCAACAAATTACGTTAGACACGACTGACCGTCACAATAAATTACAACAAATTCTTTCGCCTAATGCAGATGATGCCGGAGTTTGGATTCACCAAGACGCTTGGTTTCACATGGGCAATTTAGACAAAGGTGTTACTTTAGACTATGACCGCAAAAAAGAAGGTAACGGATTGTATGTTTTCGTAATCAAAGGAAGCGTAAACGTTGACGGAGAAGCATTAGGAGAACGCGACGGTTTGGGGATCACAGATTTCGAAAAAGTAACCTTTGAAGCTACCACAGATGCGGAAGTATTATTAATGGAAGTTCCAATGATACAATAATAAAATACCGCAGATTCGCAGATTTATTTTGAATTTGATAATCTGCGAATCTGCGGTTAAAACAAAAAACATGAACAACGAAGTACAACTCAAAATCGATGGTAAAAAAGGCTTTTTTTACATTGATGTAGATGGCCAACGCGAAGCAATGATGACCTTTGTTTTTGCGGGCGAAGACAAAATTATTATTGATCACACCGAGGTAAATCCGGGAAACGAAGGCAAAGGTTTTGGTAAAAAAATGGTCACCAAAGCGGTGGAATATGCTCGTGAAAACGGCATTAAAATTATCCCGCTTTGTCCGTTTGCAAAAAGTGTTTTTGATAAAGTTCCTGAATTTAGAGACGTTTTATAAGAATACAATTATGGCAAATCTTTTAGAAAATAACGTAGAAGGAAAAATTGGCGCACAAAAATACTTGTGCACCATTTCTTGGCGCAACGGCACTTTATTGATGGACGAACCGGAAAATGTTGGTGGAAAAAATATCGGACCTGATCCGTTTTCCACTTTTTTGGCCTCATTAGCGGGTTGCACTTTGTCAACCTTACGCATGTACATAGACCGCAAAGGTTGGGATATTCCTGAGATTAATATTTCACTGAATTTATCTCAAGAAAACAATGGCGAATTGGTTACTACTATTACTCGAGACATTTCTTTTTCTAATGAAGTTTCGGCCGAAATCAAAGAGCGATTATTGTTGATTGCCGAAAAATGTCCGGTATCCAAAATCCTCAAAAACCAGATACAAATAAACACCAAAATATAAAATTATGGATCCGAAAGACCTAACCAAAGAATACACCAATGGCGAAGTGACCATAGTATGGCAATCGGGGAAATGTATACATTCTGCCAATTGTGTTCGCAACAATCCCGATGTTTTTAAACCGGCAGCAAAACCATGGATTACTCCGGAAGATTCAACAACCGATAAAATTATTGATACTGTAAAAAAATGTCCGTCCGGCGCTTTGACCTATTACTTAAATATCGAAAAATGAAGAAAATAATAGCCTTTGGTGGTTCATCGAGCAAGAATTCCATCAATAAACAATTGGCGGTTTATGCTGCGAATTTGTTTCAAAATGTTGACATTGAAGTGTTAGACTTGAATGATTATGACATGCCTGTTTTTTCGGTGGATAAAGAAAAAGAAAATGGCATACATCCTTTGGCACAAGATTTTTATGCCAAAATTGGCAGTGCTGATTTCATTGTACTTTCTTTAGCGGAACACAATGGTGCTTATTCTTCGGCGTTTAAAAATACTTTGGACTGGGCTTCGAGAATTAACAATAAAACCTTTCAGCAAAAGCCAATGTTGTTACTAGCTACTTCTCCAGGGGCTCGTGGTGGCGGAAGTGTTTTAGACATTGCTACCAAAAGATTTCCGTTCCAAGGTGCGGAAGTTAAAGGCAGTTTTTCTTTACCAAGTTTCAACGATAATTTTGATATTGTAAACGGCATTACTAATTCTGAACTGAAAAAACAATTGTTGGAAATTATCAACTCGATTGAAATATAAGATTACAAAGAAGCGAATAGTAGCCTTTTAGCCCCGATTGTAGCTAGCTACCGTGTAGCGCGAAAAGCGGGAAAATGGAAACCAAAAAAGCCCAAGCCATTCCGCTCCAAAAAAATTAGTATTTTTGCTATTCAAAACAACAAAAATCACTTTATGAAAGCATACGTTTTCCCTGGACAAGGAGCGCAATTTACCGGTATGGGTAAAGATTTATACGAGCATTCGGCCATGGCCAAAGACTTATTTGAAAAAGCCAATACCATTTTAGGTTTCCGCATCACCGATATTATGTTTGACGGCACTGCAGAAGAGCTGAAAGAAACCAAAGTAACGCAACCGGCAGTGTTTTTACACTCGGTAATCTTAGCCAAAACCTTAGAAAATTTTAAACCTGATATGGTGGCCGGACACTCGTTGGGCGAATTTTCTGCTTTGGTGGCCAATGGTGCATTGTCATTTGAAGACGGATTGAAATTGGTTTCTCAACGTGCGATTGCGATGCAAAAAGCTTGTGAAATCACTCCATCAACAATGGCGGCAGTTTTGGGTTTAGACGATAAAATTGTAGAAGACGTTTGTGCTTCGATTGATGGTGTTGTCGTAGCGGCGAATTACAACTGCCCGGGACAATTGGTAATTTCAGGTGAATTTTCAGCCGTAGAAAAAGCTTGTGAAGCGATGAAAGAAGCCGGTGCAAAACGCGCTTTATTGTTGCCGGTTGGCGGTGCCTTTCACTCGCCAATGATGGAACCGGCTCGCGAAGAATTAGCGGCAGCGATTGAAGCTACCACTTTCAACACTCCGAGTTGCCCGGTATATCAAAACGTTACGGCTAGTGCGGTTTCTGATGCTAACGAAATCAAGAAAAACTTAATTATTCAATTGACCGCTCCGGTAAGATGGACGCAATCAGTACAACAAATGATTAAAGACGGCGCGACTAGTTTTACGGAAGTTGGTCCCGGAAAAGTCTTGGTTGGTTTGGTCAATAAAATTGATAGAGAAGTGGAAACCCATTCTGCATAACCTCAAAAAAATTGAAAACTCCGATAAAAACATCGGAGTTTTTTTATGCTATCTTTGTTTTAAAGAATTCCGAGTTGATGGACTTAAATTTACGAACGGTAAACGTAACCCGATATATTACGCCACTTCGCGAAGGTGGTTCGCTACCGGCTTTGGCTGAAGCCGATGATGATTTTAAATATGTGTTGAAATTTCGCGGCGCCGGTCATGGCGTAAAAGCTTTGGTTGCCGAATTTTTGGGCGGACAAATTGCGCGTTATTTAGGCTTGCCGGTTCCTGAATTGGTTTTTGCCCATTTAGACGAAGCTTTTGGAAGAACTGAAGCCGATGAGGAAATTCAGGATTTGTTGAAGTTCAGTCAAGGTTTGA
The DNA here is from genome assembly GCF_046293665.1 of Flavobacterium sp. Classification (GTDB taxonomy): domain Bacteria; phylum Bacteroidota; class Bacteroidia; order Flavobacteriales; family Flavobacteriaceae; genus Flavobacterium. The sequence continues at coordinate 78,005 of NZ_JBKBOL010000002.1, read as the reverse complement.
ATTTGGGTTTGCATTATCTATCAGGCGCAATAACTTATGACGCGGCGACTAATGATTGTGAGGAACTTTTGGCGTCAAAAATCGTTTGGCTCGATGCTTTTATCACCAATGTCGACCGAACTTTTAAGAACACTAATCTCTTAATTTGGAGAAAAGAACTTTGGTTGATTGACCACGGCGCGGCTTTTTATTTCCACCATTCTTGGGACAACTGGAAAGCCAATGCGGTTTCGCCATTTGCTTTGATCAAAGACCATGTTTTGTTACCCAAAGCAAGTCGATTAGAAGAAGTCAATACCGAATTCAAAACAAAATTAAACGATACCATTCTCAAAGAAATTGTAAATCAAATTCCAGAAGATTGGCTACAATGGGAAGATGGCGCCATATCTTCGGATGAAATAAAAGAAATTTATTTTCAATTTTTATCTATCCGATTGGCCAATACCGATGTATTTTTAAAACAAGCGCAAGATGCAAGAAAAACACTTATATGAATATGCCGTTATTCGTGTTGTGCCCAAGGTAGAGCGCGAAGAGTTTATCAATATCGGATTGTTGCTTTTTTGCAAAAGGCAAAAATACTTGCGGATTGAGTATCACATCGTACCCGAAAAAATACAGTCGATTTGTGCTGAGTTTGATATTAATCAATTAAAAGAAAACTTGGAATCCTTTGTAAAAATCGGTCATGGCAAAAAAGATGGCGGACCAATTGGTGCATTCGAAATTTCGGAGCGTTTCAGATGGTTGACAGCGGTTAAGAGTTCGAGCATACAAACGTCTCGACCTCATTCTGGATTCAGTGCTGATTTGGATGCTACTTTTGAAAAATTATATTCAGAGTTAGTTTTGTAAATTGCTTGCCATGGAAAAAATCATTGACCTATTTAGAAATATTCAAGACGTCAAAGTCATTTCGGCAGCCATCGATTATGCTGATTATGTTGCTTTGGATTTATCGGTGACCAATGAAAATTTGGTTGGTCAAAAACTAGCTACTGCTAAAGATTACGAAGAATACATTCAAAATTATTTAGATAAACATCAAGCTAAAATTGCTTTTGGTGGTTACATTGAACATCGGAATTTGTACCAAAGAAGTAGTGTTTTCAAAAATGACAATACTGACGAGCGCAACATTCATATTGGTTTAGATTTATGGATTAACGAATCGGCACCGATTTACGCGGCTTTGGAGGGCAAAATCCACAGTTTTCAAGACAATACTGCTTTAGGAGATTATGGACCGACGATTATTTTGGAACATGAAATCGACGGATTAAAGTTTCACACTTTGTATGGTCATTTGAGTTTGGATAGCTTAAATAACAAAAAAGTAGGTAACTTTGTCAAGAAAGGAGAACAAATAGCGACTTTAGGTTTGCCTCCAATTAATGGCGATTATGCGCCACATTTGCATTTCCAAATCATTATTGATATGGAAAATAAAACGGGTGATTATCCCGGAGTTTGCAGTTCAAAAACGTTGGCATTCTATATGGAGAATTGTCCTGACCCGAATTTGTTATTAAAAATTAAATCCTAAATATCATGAAGAAACTAATTGTATCATTTGCCTTAATTGCCTTGTTAGCTTCGTGCAAAGATGAAACTAAAGAAAAACTCGATGCCGCTAAAGACGCAGTAACCGGAGAAGTAAAAGAAACTGTAGATTCTGTGACGGTAAAAGCCAAAAAAGAATTGGATACTTTAAAGCAGAAAACAAAAGCCGAAATGGATACGATGAAAATAAAAAGCGCGACCAAATTGGAAGAAGCAGCCAAAAAATTAAAAGAATCGGCTAAATAAAAAAACTAAATCCTCATCAAAAATGGGGATTTTTTATTTGGCTCCGCCCTGTTCGGCTTTAGCCTTGCTCAGTTCGCCTTTGGCTCATGTGCCTCGGGTTCTTTTATAATTGGTAATGAACACTCCGAGAATAATTAGAACTGTGGCAATCAAAAAGTCAAGTGTAATGACTTCATCTAACAAAAGCCAACCTAAAAATACGGCAATGATGGTATTGATGTAATTCAGCACTGAGACTTGAATGGCGGTCACTCTTTTCAAGGCATAATGGTAAGCAAAAAAAGCAATCACTGAACCAAAAACAGACAGGTATAGAGTTGCAAAAACACTTCTGGAACTCCAAGCACTAAAATCTACATCCGGATTAATGATAAGCGCTAAAACATATTGAACAATGGCTGCTATCGAAAACTGATAAAACAAATTCAGCGCAATATTATTCGACTTGTGTGTGTGTATTTTGGTGTAAACCGTTCCGGCTGACCAAGACAAAATGGCGATACTTAAAAAGAGAATTCCGGTTTTGTAATTCGGATCTAAAATATCTCCCAAACCATCTCTGAATATAAAAACAACGCCAAGGAAGCCAACAATTACACCCAAAAAACCTTTGAGTGTTGCCTTTTGCTGACCAATCATCGTTCCGCCTAAAAAGACTACTAACGGCGATAAAGCACTTAAGATTGAAGTCAATCCGCTCGGAACACTTTGCTCAGCAATCGTGGTAAAACCATTCGCCAAAACAATCATCAAAATCGCCGGAATAAATTGGAGTTTGAAGTTTTCCCATCCAATCCAAGCCAATTGCTTTTTGTACAATAAAATAGCCAAAACTATCAAAGCCGCTAAACCTTGTCTGGTGGAGGTGATGTACCAAGGCTCCATCGTTTCGACAGCAATTCTAATCCCCAAATAAGTTGTACCCCAAACTACCGCTACTATAAATAGACAGAAAAGTAATTTGAAATCAGTTTTTTCACTCATGTAGTGGATAGGGTTGACTACAATGAAGTAATCGGTATTTTAAGGTCTTAACTTCTAACTTTTTGTTCCCATTTCCAAGCCGAAGCTAAAGCATCTTCCAAAGACAATTTGGTACTCCAACCTAAAACCTCTCTTGCTTTGTCGGTATTGGCGTATGCTTGAATTACGTCACCTTCTCTCCGAGCTACGATTTTATAGGGTAATTTTTGCCCGGAGACTTTTTCGAAAGCGTGTATCACTTCTAAAACAGAGCTTCCGGTTCCGGTGCCTAAATTGAAGGTTTCTACTTTTTCCGAATTTTGTTTGTTTAACAAACGCTGTAAAGCTATAACGTGAGCTTTTGCTAAATCAACCACATGAATATAATCGCGAATACAAGTACCGTCAACCGTTGGGTAATCATTACCAAAAACCGACAATTCTTTACGCAAACCCATAGCCGTTTGGGTAATAAAAGGCACTAAGTTTTGTGGAACACCTAGCGGCAATTCTCCTATTTCAGCGCTTGGATGTGCTCCGATTGGATTAAAATAACGAAGTAAGATCGAATTTAAATTGGTCACTCGGGCGACATCATGAATGATTTCTTCACCAACTTGCTTGGTGTTCCCATAAGGAGACATTGCAGGTTGAACGGAAGCATCTTCGGTAATAGGCATGCTTTCGGCTTGACCATAAACCGTACAAGAAGAACTGAAAATTAAGTTGGCTTGCGACATTACAGTCATTTCTTGAAGCACATAAACCAACGTATTGATGTTATTTTCGTAATACAACAATGGATTTTCAACACTTTCGCCAACCGCTTTTGAGGCCGCGAAATGAATCACACCAACAATATCATTGTGTTTTTTGAAGAAATTTTGAACCGCTGCTTTCTCTCTTAAATCGATATTTTCAAAAAGAGGTTGCTTTCCGGTAATTTTTTCGATACCATCTAAAACACTAATTGAAGAGTTAGATAAATTATCAATGGCTACTACTTCAAAACCTTGATTTTGTAATTCAACAACCGTATGTGAACCAATAAATCCTAAACCTCCTGTTACTACTACTTTCATATTTTATTTAGATTATAGAGAATAGACTAAAAGATGACAGATGGATATCCTAATCAATTGTCTATTATCTAATTGTCTATTATCTCTTATCTTCTAAATATTCTAAAACGCTATCGGTTATGAATTTAATTTGTTCATCGTCTAATTCGGTGTGCATTGGTAACGAAATTACTTCTTTCACCAACTGGTTGGTTACCGGAAAATCTTCTTCTTTGTAACGCGAATCCAAATAAGCCTTTTGAGAATGCAACGGAATCGGGTAATAAATGGCACACGGAATGCCTTTCGCAAGTAAATGTTCCATCAAACCATTTCGGTCGGCATCAATAATTCTTAAAGTATATTGGTGGAAAACGTGACAATCACAAATATCACAAATACTTGGCGCAATAATATTTTTATGTCCTTCAAAAGCGGCTGAATACTTTCTTGCAGCATCTTGACGAGCTTTACCGTAAGCATCTAAAAATGGTAACTTAGCATTCAAAACACCTGCTTGAATACTGTCTAAACGGGAATTTACGCCAACCACATCGTGATGATATCGAACATACATTCCGTGATTTACGATGCCGCGGATTTTGTGTGCCAAATCATCATCGTTGGTAAAAATCGCACCACCATCACCGTAACAACCTAAATTTTTAGAAGGAAAAAATGATGTTGAGGAAACGTGTCCAATTGTTCCGGCTTTCTTTTTGGTTCCGTCAGAGAATTTACAATTCGCTCCAATAGCTTGAGCATTATCCTCGATTACATATAAATTGTGTTCGTTGGCAATGGCCATAATCGCTTCCATATTCGCCGCGCGACCAAACAAATGAACCGGCACAATCGCTTTGGTTTTTGGGGTAATCGCTTTTTTAATCGCCTCAATAGAAATGTTCATATTCACGATATCGACATCAACTAAAACCGGCGTCAATTGCAATAAGGCAATCACTTCAACAGTTGCAGCAAAAGTAAAATCGGCTGTAATTACCTCATCGCCTGGTTTTAAATCCAAACCCATCATCGCGATTTGCAAAGCATCAGTTCCGTTGGCACATGGAATTACATGTTTCACCTCTAAATATTCCTCAAGATTTTTTTGGAATTCGTGAACCAATGGTCCGTTGATGTAAGTTGTGGTATCTAAAACTTCTTGAATCGAAGCATTAACGGTATCTTTTATTTTTTCGTATTGACTTTTTAAGTCAACCATTTGAATTTTTCTCATCTTCTAAAAAATTATGAGTAGCAAAAGTAAGAAATTCTGAAGTAGAATTTCATCTTCCGTAAAAGAAACGTATTTTAGCGCATCAAATTTTTCGGGATGTTTTTTTTATATAATATTTTGCTGGTTTTAGCTTCACAAATCGTGAAAATATTGGCGCTTTTCAGTCCCAAAATAAAGCTGTTTGTCAACGGGAGAAAAACCGTTTTCGAAACTTTATCGGCTAAAATAAATCCGGAAGACCAAACCATTTGGTTTCACGCAGCCTCTTTGGGCGAATACGAACAAGGTTTGCCTGTAATGGAAAAAATAAAAGAAGAGTTTCCCAATCACAAAATTGTACTGACCTTTTTTTCGCCTTCGGGTTATGAAGTTCGAAAAAACAATACAATCGCTGACGCAACTGTTTATTTGCCTTTGGATACTAAATCGAATGCACAAAGGTTTTTAAAACTCGTTCATCCCGAATTGGTTTTCTTCATTAAATATGAATATTGGCCCAATTATTTGAACGAATTAAAAAGAGCGGATGTTGAAACCTATTTGATTTCGGGAATTTTCAGAGAGAATCAAGCATTTTTCAAATGGTATGGCGATTTTTACCGAAATGCTTTGAAAGCTTTTGACTGTTTTTTTGTGCAAAATGAAAGTTCGAAAAAATTGCTACAGTCTTTAGGTCACCAAAACATAAAAATATCAGGTGATACTCGTTTTGACCGAGTGGTTTCGATTTTAGACCGAGACAATTCGTTAAATTTTATTGAACAATTTAAAAACAACACTACCACTATTGTGATTGGAAGTTCTTGGCCAAAAGACGAAAATTTATTGGTGAATTTTATCAATCAAGCCGATGCCAATGTGAAATTTATTATCGCGCCGCACAACATTAAAACAGAACAAATTTCAAATCTTAAATCACAAATAACAAAATCTGCAATTTTGTTTTCGGAAAAAGAAAATCAAAATTTGGCGGAATTTCAAGTTTTCATCATCAACACGATTGGCATTTTAACCAAAATTTACAGTTATGCCGATATTGCATATGTTGGCGGTGGATTCGGAAATCCCGGCGTACATAACATTTTGGAACCGGCAACTTTTGGCATCCCGATTGTGGTTGGGCCAAATTATTCCCATTTTGCAGAAGCGACGGCTTTAGTGAATATGGAAGGTTGCATTTCAATAAACAATCAAACCGAGCTCAACGACGCTTTAGACAATTTGATTTCAAATGATGATATTCGTCATGAAAAGGGTCACATTTGCGAAACTTTTGTGCAAATGAACAAAGGGGCAACAGAGGTGATTATAAAGCATATTTGTAACAAATAAAAACAAACACAAACTCATTACTTTACTTCAAACAATCTAAACTATGAAATTTTTAAGATTACTGCTATTACTTTTAGTATTCCAAGTTCAAGCACAACAAGGCGGCATGTGGATTCCTTCGTTATTGAAAGGAATGAACGAAACCGAAATGAAAAATCTGGGCATGAAAATCAGTGCCGAAGATATTTACTCGGTAAACAAATCGAGTTTAAAAGATGCTGTTCCTCATTTTGACGGAGGTTGTACAGCAGAAGTTATCTCAGACAAAGGATTAATTTTAACCAATCATCATTGTGGTTATGACAACATCCAAAGTCATTCTACTGTTGAAAAAGATTACCTGACAAATGGTTTTTGGGCCTACAAAATGGAAGAGGAATTGCCAAACAAAGACTTATTCGTAACTTTTATCATTCGTATAGATGATGTTACTGAAAAAATACTTGCCGGAGTTGCCTCATTGACTTCAGAAGCGGATAAACAGAAAAGAATAAAAGATAACATTGCTGAATTAAGCAAAACATCGCCTAAAGAATCTTGGCAAGAAAACAGCATCAAGACTTTCTATGACGGAAACCAATACATTTTATTTGTAACCGAAACTTTCCGTGATGTTCGTTTGGTTGGCGCGCCACCGAGTTCCATCGGAAAATTTGGTTCCGACACTGATAATTGGGTTTGGCCTCGCCATACCGGAGATTTTTCTTTATTTAGAATTTATGCCGACAAGAACAATCGTCCGGCGGCGTATTCTAGCGACAACGTGCCTTATAAACCTAAATACTTCTTCCCAATTTCTATACAAGGATTAAAGGAAAATGATTTTACTATGGTTTTAGGTTTTCCGGGAACAACCAGAGAATATTTGCCAGCTGTTGCGGTTGAACAAATTGTAAACACGTTAAATCCGGCTAAAATTGAAGTTCGCGACGCTACTTTAAAAGTGCAAAATGAATTTATGCGAAAAGACAAAGCCATTAAAATACAGTATGCGGCTAAAAACTCTTCTATTTCTAATGCTTGGAAAAAATGGATCGGAGAATCCAAAGGATTGAAAAAAGCCAATGCAGTAGAAGCCAAAAAACAGTTTGAGGCTGATTTTCAAAAGAAAGTTATTGCTGCAGGAAAACAAGCAGAATATGGAAATCTATTAGCTGATTTTGAAAAAAACTATACAGAAATCAATGACTATGCCCTTGCCAGAGATGTCTTTACAGAAGTCGCTTTGCGAAATACTGAAATCCTGAATTTAGGTTACAAATTATACCAATTAGAACAAATTTACAATACCAGAGGCGAACAATCCTTCAACGACAGAAGGAATAATTTAATCAATGGATTAGGAGATTTCTATAAAGATTACAATACTAACATTGATCAAAAGGTTTTTGAAAAAACCATTGAGATTTATGCTAAAACTTACCCAAAACAATTCTTGCCAAGTACATTCGAGAATGTAAATATTGTTAATTTGTCTAATGAAATTTTCACCCAATCACAATTGGTTACTTATGAAAAAGTGAAGGTTTTACTTAGTGGCGATTCTAAAACTGTATTGGAAAACCTCAATAAAGACAAAGGCTTTCAGCTTGTAAAAGTTATGGCAGACAATTATTTAAAAACTGTATTGCCGAAATACGATGAAATCAATTTGAGAATTACCGCTACACAAAGGACTTACATGAAGGCCATTTTGGAACTGAGTAAAAAATCAGATCGAATTTTTCCGGATGCCAATAGTACCTTCCGTGTGACTTATGGTAAAATTAAAGGTTACAAACCTAATGATGGTGTGATTTACGAACCGTTTACTTATTTAGATGGTGTAATAGAAAAATACATTCCGGGTGATTATGAATTTGATGTTCCCCAAAAACTAATTGATTTGTACAATGCTAAAGATTACGGAAATTATGGTGTGAAAAGTAAAATGCCTGTCGCTTTTATCGCTACCAATCACACTACCGGTGGGAATTCAGGAAGTCCGGCACTTGATGCTAATGGAAATTTAATTGGTTTAAACTTTGACCGTGTTTGGGAAGGCACAATGAGTGATATATTTTATTCTCCTGAAATCTGCAGAAACATCATGGTCGACATCCGTTATGTTTTATTTGTAATAGATAAATTTGCCGGTGCTGATAACTTAATTAAAGAAATGAAGATTGTTGCACCAAAGAAAAAATAAAGAAATTAAGCGTTTCTTAAGTTTTGGCACGATTGTTGTAAAATGAAAATCGAAGCAAAATAGAGATTTTTTAAAAAAAGTTAAATAAAAAATTTTCCAAATAAAAAAATTTATATCTTTGCTCCGAATTAATAATTAACCTTTTATAATTAAGTAAGATGAAAAAAGTATTTTTAAGTTTAGCTGTTGTTGCTGCATTAACTGTAGTATCTTGTAAACAAGCTGATGCTGCTGCTGAGCCAGCTGCTGACACTACTGCTGTTGAAGCTCCTGCTGCTGACACTACTGCAGTTGACACTGCTGCTGCTGACACTACTGCTGCTCCAGTTGAAGCTGCTAAGTAATTTTAAATTACAGTAAGAAATTAAGCCACGCATTGCGTGGCTTTCTTTTTTTATAATTGTCTCAAAAACAAACTGAATCATCTCATTCTACATCAGAAAAAATAGAGTCGCCTGCTGAGAAATCTAATATTTCTGCTTTTGACCCATACCTAACAATCTCATCAATTCCCTTTTGCAACATTAGTTCTGTTGAATACTTTCTGCTGATTGCAAAAACTTTTTCTTCATTCATCAATTTAAAAAAACATTTTCCTTTAGCGGTTTTAAACTTAAGAAAATGATATGAATCAATAGAAACCTTAAAAACCTCTATCGCTTCTTCACATTCAAACCTAAGCTCATAATCGGTACTGGTGAAGATTGTCTTCCCTTTTCTGGAAACAAACTCAAATTTATAGAAGTCATTCAATCTTTTAGTTACAACAAAAGTTCCCATACAATATTTAAGTATTTAAAATAAAAAAGAGCTGATTTTAGTTAGAGACATTGTTTTGAAATCAGCTTCGAAGTTACAAAGTTGAATTGGTATAAAACATTAAACCTATTAAAAACCCAAACCAAAGCGCATAAAAAAAGCCTCTAACTTTAAGTTAGAGGCTTTGTACTCAAGGCGGGACTTGAACCCGCACGAACATTGCTGTTCACTGGATTTTAAGTTGTGTAAACCTCTTATTTACACAATATTCAAAACCTAATCGCCTGACAATCAAACTCTTTACTTTTCAGATTTTCAAAGAAATTTTGTTTTACAGGTGCGTTTATAGGTTATTAATTATTATTTACTTCTAGTTGCATTCAACATATTTGTATATAAGTCTAAATAAACCGGCAAATATTTACTAAGAGCAAAAGCAACAAATGTTGTATTAGTTTCTCCAAGTTCATTTAATGAATTTTGATAAGACTTCATTAAATCATCGTTATTAATAGGAATTGCCAAATAATACGACACGCTAAATACTTGTAGAATAATAGAAATCCCCTTCACCGTGTTGGTATCATTTTTTAAAAAAACGCCAAAGTTTACTTTGTAATTTCCATCTTTTGATTTTAATGGCTCATTCCATTTAATAGAATAACCCAGTTTCATGTCTGTTCCCTTTTCAATGTGATCTCTTAACCCAGCAACTAAAAATTTATATTCTTCATTAGTAGTTGGAGAAACTTTAGAATAAATTTCTTTGTCTGCTTCTTGAGAAAATGCACATGCGCTAATTAGTAGAAATGCAAATAATAATCTTTTCATCTTTGTACGAATTTTGTTAATACTATGGTTTACGAATATACACAATTTTCATACAATTTTTATGCCGTGTTATTTTTTTCGTGTAATGCCAGTTTATCCTCTAGCATATTAATAATTTTATCCTTATCAATAATAGCCTTTTCAAGTGCTTCAACATAACGTGGGCTTATTTCATATTCTTCGCCTTCTTCATTTGTAAATAATAATTTTCCTTGTTTTATTCCATAAACATTCTCTTTAGATAAATCTTTATTGATAAAATCATCAATCGTTATTTCAAAATGAATACAAATTTTTTGAATGGTTTCAATTTTAGGAATTACATTTTTGGTTATGTAAGAACTAACAATACCTGTTCCCAAACCAAACATTTTACCAAATTCGTTTTGAGACGAATTCATTTTTTTTACTAAAAAATCAATATTTTGAGAAATATAGTTTTTCATTTTAAAAATATATTTTTAAATACTTAAATATCAGTTATTTATAATTTAATTAGTATTTTTAACTAAAATAATTAGTGTAAAATACTTTTAATTAGTTTTTTATTCTTAAGTTTGTTTCAGAAATATAAGAAAACAAAATCTAACTCATACTAAAATGACAACAAAAACCCTTCAAGAAAAGGCACAAAGCCGAAAATCAAACAAGCATAAACGCAAGCAACTGCCACAAGAAATTATTTGTAAAACAGTTGGTATTGATGAACTCAAAACAAAAATTGAAAATAAAATATTCAATTTATTTAAACGATCAATGAGTGCTAAACATGAAAAATCAACTTCTTATGTAACTAAAGCTATTAATGGAGAATTACCAACCATGAGAATAGCCAACAAAATTCGTGTTGATTATGCCGAATATCAAAAAACTGTTTTCCAACTAATAGAAATATTAAAATATGAATAAATACTGTGCCAAAAATAAAACCATTAAACCTTTTACATAAAAAAAGGGCGCTAGCTACCAACTAACGCCCCAACCATTAAACATTTGCCTTTCGAACAAACGTTCTTGCAATCAACCACGATTGCAGGACAAATATAACAAATTATATGTTGTCAACTCAAACCCACATTGCTCTACAAATAGTCGCCACATTATCTCCGGCGGAAATTGCAGCTTTTGAAAAAGAGTTTTCAAAAAGTTTCGCAGCACAAAAGGCAAATTCCGTGCCAACGAAAATCAAAAAACAAAACCTTTTCGACCCTAAAGTAATGGCCGCTAATTATTTGGCCAATTGGCGAAAAAAACACAATATCCAATGCAAGTGAAAACTTGCCATATTCCTTGACGTTTGCGGTTGCACGAGAGTAACCGCATCCCGATAGGCTTTCCAACGTTCTTACATCAATTACCACTTTTTTAGCCATGCATAGGCAAATACGTTCTTACCAAAATTTTTCTTTTAGAAAAGTTTTAAAGCAGATTAAAAAGTCCTATGCAGCGGTTAAAAGCCAACCAACCAAACTATGTCAATACCAAAGCTAATTACCAAGACCGAACACTTAAAAACGGCCATCGAAAGCATTGAAATGTTAGTCAATGACCATGAAGAAGAAGTTTTGAACCCAATAAAAACCTATCTCAAGCAACAACTTGAAAAGGCAAATATTGAAATTGACAGGTTAAAATCATTAGACGAAATCACTACTAATTTTTAATCTCAACAGTATGAACCAACTACCAGTTAATGAAATTTATGTTACTCCTTTTACTATGTTTCTTCGGAAAATAGTTACTGCATTTAGGATTTTGACCAATAAAAAAACGACCGTTACCATTTTTAATTCAGCCACAAAACAGTATGAAATGCATTATTATAACATGGATAAAAGCGAAGCTGCCATTTGTTGTAAAATGGGATTGATGAAACTTTCTCAAGATCAAGATTTGCAAAGTAAGATAAAAGGCATTTTGCCAGAAAATGTATTGTTATAAGCATTATGGAAATCAGCCAAATAAAAAAAGTGAAAGGCCATTTTTGCTGTGCTTATAGCTGCAATCAAAAACCCGCTCCAAGAAGTGGCGGCCTTTGTGCAAAACATTACGCCCGACAATTAAAAAAACGTGACCCGGTTTATTATAGATACCGAAATTTTAAAGGAAATGCACAACGTCGAGGCAAAGAATTCACAATCACTCTTGAAGAATTTAGACAGTTCTGCATTAGGATAGGTTACATACTAAAAAAAGGCGTATGCGGTAGAGCGGCAACAATAGACAGAAGGTGTAATGCACAAGGTTATCATATTTGGAATATTCAACTTTTAACAATGAAACAAAACATAAGGAAATATTTTGAACATGATAGACTTCATGATGATGTTCCTTTTTAGTGTTGGATAACGGAACGCAGATTGTAGCAGTAGCGTATTAATTAACCAAAACACTACACAATGTGTAGTAGATAGCAAACACAAAAATAATTATTAATCAAACACTATCGTAGCTATTGCTACAATGTGGTGTTATAAACAGTCTTAATATGGCAAGCCAATTAAAAACAGCCGAAATGCAATTATTGGGTTTTGGTCACGCATCAAAAGGGTTTTCAATAGAAAGTTTAGCCGATGCAATGGGTTTAAAAAAATCAGAGTGGATGAAATTAAGAAATCTTGATGATTTAAAACCAAACGACAAACAATCTCTTGATGATAAGTTTCAGGTTAAAGTTTGTAAATGCTCAAGAGTGATAGGAATTAAGAACGGTATCTGCATGACTTGCAACGGCGTTCGCTGAGATTGTTTATAACGTTTCACCGCTATAATTTCGGCGTGGAATAAACAAGTATTACACTTTCGGTTATTACCAAAGCAAACAGAGAAGCAAAATAATTAAATTAATCACTACACCAACGCTGAAATATAGCGGGTGTTAGCAAATCGGTTTTATTATGACAAAAACTAAACAACAAATGGACGAACACATTCAAGATTTAATTGTTTTTGAATTAGAGAGAGCAAGAGAGAAATTTCCAAAAATTACAAATTCACCTCACGAGGGTTTTGCAGTTTTAAAAGAAGAAATTGACGAACTTGATGAAGAAATGGATTTATTAAGGGTTTACAATGATGTTCTTTGGAAATGCGTTAGAAACGATGATTTGACAAGGCAAAAAGAAACTTTAGCTGAAATGAGAATTGTAGCAGTAAGAATGTTGAAAGAAGCAATACAGGTTGGAGCAATGATTGACAAGTATAGTCAAGACGTTCTCTAAACTGTTTGCTAACGAAAACGTATAAGATACGTTGCCTTTTTCGGCAATGGATTTTATACAGTGTTACCTGACTGGTGCGGTTAGATAGCATTAAACTTTGATAAAGCACTAAACTAATAATACACTCTTTTTTGAGCGTTGGCAAATGCCTGATAAGGCAAATTACAACACTATGAAACTACAAGGCAATAAAAATATATTTGGTTCAATATCTGCTGGATATAGTAGCGTTATGATGGCTATAATGTTACGAAAATGGTATCCTGACCATAATATCGTTTACGGAATGGCAAATACAAGTAAAGAAAGAAAAGAAAGTTTGCATTTTATGAATGAATGTAATGACTATTATAACCTTAATATGGTTTGGATTGAAGCAGAATTTCACGAAAAAGGAATTGGCGTTACTCCTAAAATAGTTGATTATAAAAATCTAAAAACTAAAGGCGAAATATTTGAATCTGGAATTAAAAAACTTGGAATACCAAATAAAGAAAACAAATGGTGCAATAGAGATATGAAACTTGAAGTTTTGAGAAAATATGCTGATAGTATTTTTGGTAAGGATAATTACTCTGTTGCAGTTGGTTTACGAATTGATGAAATGGATAGAGTAAGAAAAGATTATAAAACGAATAACGTGTTCTATCCTTTAATGGATCATAAAATTGATAGTAAGGCAAGAAATAAATTTTGGAAAGACCAACCAATACAAATTACAATACCTGCATACAAAGGAAATTGTGATTTGTGTTTTGCTAAATCTAACAGAAAGTTAATGACTATTTTAAAAGAAGAACCAAATACAATGTTTTGGTGGGATAAAATGATTAAGACTTATGGATCTATTACTATTGATGGAAAACCAAGTTATAACGAATTAATGGAACAGAATAATGGTACACAAACCTTTTATAGAGGTTATAATACTATTGAAGATTTAGTAAAAATGGCTGAACAACCATTTACAAAAGCAAATGATGAGTATGTTTATGAAAATGATTTGTTTGATTTAGAAGAAGAATGTGGCTATGGATGCGTAGTTTTTTAACCGCAAACTATCTAAAAAAGGAAGGAAAAAAAAGAGTGTATTATGGGTAAATATAAACAAACCTTTGAATTAATCACTTATTTAGCACTTGCAGGTAACGTTTTGCGGGTTTATTTCAGTTGTGGAAAAACACAAAACAAAGTTTCGGATTGAAACCAAAAATAAAAAGTACAAAATAAACATTAAATTAAGCCTTTTGCCACAATTGAATAAACACGCTGTTAGCAAATCGCTATTTTATAAAATTTTTAAAGATGAAAACAAAAAACATTTTACTTACAATTGGTGGTATTTTATTAGCTGATTATTTGTTAGCTAAAATTAATACTAAACCTCAAATAATTATTAAAAAAAATCTACCATTTAATTACAACGCACAAACTATTCCACCATTCGGAATTTATATAAAAGAAAGCGAAAAAGATAATCAGAAACTTTTAGAACACGAATTAGTACACTGGAAACAATATAATAAATCGGGTGCAATTTTATTTTATTTAAAATATTTGGCTCAAAAAAGTTTATATGGTTACGATAAAATGCCACTAGAAATTGAAGCAAGAAAAATCGTGGGCGAAAGTAATTATTGTCAAAATAATTATACTGATTGTGTCAAAAAAGGCGATTCAATAACTGTATCAAATTCTCAATTTCGTGAGTTCTGATATAGTGTTTGCTAACGAGTGACAGCTTGGCGTCAGTTGCGGAATTTTTAAACAAAAAGTAAAACGAAATGAAAAATTTGAATAAACCGAGTATTCTCCAACGAAACGGAAACCAGCAATTGCGCCAAACTGCGGTTATGCGCTGCTTTTTTCTTAATTTTCAGGCAGAAAAAAACCCGAAAGAAATAATTCAATCGGGCATTTCTAATCTTCTACCCAAAAGGATAGAATCTTATCACATCACAAATATATAGAAATTATGGCAAAACCAACAAAAGCAGAACAAGAAAAAATTTTCGCAAAAGGATTTGGGAAAATCAAAATGTTTAAAGTTGTTTCCTATGGAATGACAACGGAATACATTAAAAATCCAAAAATGTCGCAATCGCAACTTAAAAAAGCACCAACACACACAATTGATGCAACCGAAGCAATGCGCAAAAAAGCGAATGAAAACAAAAAGAAATATGAAGCTGCGCAACCTAAAGAAATATCAATTTTAGAGTATGCTAAAAAAGTTTCTAAAGCGAATAAAGGCAAAATAACACATAAATCTAAAAGTGGAAGCGTGTACTTATTGGTCGGAAGAAAAACAGTTAGAATTTCCGACCATTACATTTTAGACCGTGATGTTATGAACCCAAAAGAACGACACGATTACGAAATTGTACAAAAAGGATTTACGGAAAATGATGGTGTTATTTTAGATTTTAAATAACCGTTTCAACTTCCAGCGCAATCTTGGTAAAGTAGCGCATAACGTCCTGCGGCTATAATTTCGGCGTGGAATGATAAGCATTGCACTTTCGGTTATTACCGAACCAAAACAGAGAAACAAAAACAATTAAATTAATCACGACAGCAACGCTGAAATATAGCCGCTGTTATATGCAGTTTTATTATGAACGAATACCATTTAAAAGAGCAAAAAAGGCTTAACGCTAACAACCCAAAAGTAGAGTTAAATCAGGATGTAAAAGGAGTTGGCAAAAAAGGAAAATCTGGTTGGTTATTTTGGCATCCTGATAAAGATTTGGTTGAAAGAAAAGCATTTGACTATATCACAGTAGAATTTGAAGGAAATAAGAACTTCCGTAAAGTTTCTGCGAGGTTTCTTCAAAATTGCATATAACGTCTTGCGGCTTGCAACTGCTGCGACGATTTATTACTGTTGATTCCAAATATAAAACTTACTTTTGAATTTTCAGAGAAAATTCGTTGAGAAACCCAAGCCACGCAGTTGTTGCAAACTGCTGTTAGCGGCTGGACTTTTACAAATTCAGGAACCAAATTATAATTCCAATATCAATTAAACTCTCAGTTATGTTTATGTACAAATATTTTGGAACAACATATTGTAACAATAAATCCAAAAAAAAATAAAGTAATGATATACCAAATGTAATATATGCAAAAACATATCCCCAACCTCCATAACCTGGAAATAATATATAGTAAATTCCAATAAACAAACCTAACAATACGGTAAGATTTCCAACTGTTACTTTATATTTATTTGGATTGTGTATAGTATTCATTTCGTCTATTTTTTTAGCTCTTTTGCAGAAAATTTGTGGTCTTGCCGCTAACGTGCCGCAGATTGTGATAGTTGCGACGATTAATTACTGATGATTACAAATATAAAATTCCTTTTTGAGTTTTCAGAGAAAACTCGGGATAATCCCAAGCCACGCAATTATCACAAACTGCTGTTGTAGGCTGCCCTTGTTTATCCGTTATTATTTGTCAACTTTTTCGTGGCTAATAGATTTCTGTTGACGGATGCCATAATTCTTTTGACGGATGTTATATTTCTTTTTGCGTATTGTACATACTTTAAGGCGGTTGTTATATTTCTATTTGAGGTTTTAATATTTCTAAGTGCGGTTATTATATTTCAAGTTACTGATTAAATAAGACTTATTGCGGAAGCAATAAGTCTTATTTTGTATGCTGTATTTCTTTTAGTGGTTGGATACTTTCTTTTAGCGGAAAGCTTACATCTTTGGTTTCTTGAATTCTATTCCTTTTACTTGTGCGAATTGTGGACTGTTGGCACCGAAAACGGATTTGATGTATTTTTTTACTTCGTTGGCGGTCTCAACTAATCCTGTAGCGGTTGAATATAACGTTTCGTTTCGTGCAATTCTTGAATTGCTGATTCCTGCATAAGCAGTGGCAACGGCTGTATTCTTTGCGGTTAACTCGGTGATTTTTGCTTGGATGGTAACTACTTTCAAATCGTTCTCGTTTGGTACATAGCTTGGCTCAGCTTCTAATACTGAGTTTAGACCTGCTAAATGTTGAATGAGTTGGTCGTAAGATTGTTGGCTTGTAGAAATTGTTGTCGGGGCAGGAGTGTTTGGGTCGGTTTGTGTTTGTGTTGACGATGTTCTTTTGCCTTGCATTTTACGGTTAAACGTTTTAGCATCGCCAATTGTTTCGGGTGTTGCATCGGTGGTTTGTAAAGCATTAACCAATCGTGTTGACAATGACTTTAGTCCGCTGAAAGCAATGATGCGTTCATTTACTTTGTTGTTGTAATTAGTGTTTTTGGTAATTACGTCTGCCAAATTGGTTTCGGCTGTCGCTTTTAATGTAATAAGTTGTGGAAGTTTTAAACTGTTTTTGGATGGATTGTAAGTAGCTCCATACCCTGTAACGAATTCGATTAAATCTTGGAAATTCGCTACATTTTTTGCGTGTCCTGTTTCTGATGTAGATGCCATGTTTATAGGTCTTTAAAAGGTTAATGATTCTCAAATATAATTAAAAAATTGTATTTGTTTAGTTATTTTCTTATAAATTTCACAGTTCATAGAAACAGTTTACTACTGCCGTTTTGTAAGGGTTTTGGATGATATGTTTTTGTTAAGTTTGGACTTTGAATTTGTTTCTTTGTTTTAAAAGTTTACTTTTGCACCATGATTATGAAAAACACTATTCATTTTATCACAGTTACTCCGCCCTGATTTATAGTCTTTAAATCGAGGGATTACTCCCAAACTATTTTATCGAATTTTTTTCGGTACTGTTTCAGTATATGAAATTGTATCATTCATTTATTTACATCACTTTATGAAAAAAGTATTTAACTTATTTGATTTATCTCAAAAGGTAAATTATAAAACAGAAATTTTATCAGGTTTAACAGTTGCTTTGGCTCTTGTGCCAGAAGCTATTGCGTTTGCAATGATTGCAGGTTTTTCTCCGCTTACGGGATTGTATGCGGCATTTGTTATGGGATTAGTAACGGCTATTTTAGGCGGAAGACCCGGAATGATTTCGGGTGCAACTGGGGCTATTGCCGTAATTTTTGTTGGACTGATTTTGGAATTACGAACAGCTTTTCCTGATATTACTTCGGAAACCATTTTGCAATATGTTTTTGCTACGGTAATTATTGCGGGACTTTTACAAATATTAGCAGGAGTTTTGAGGTTAGGGAAATTTATTCGATTAGTTCCTCATCCTGTAATGTTTGGTTTTGTCAACGGATTGGCGATTATTATTTTTATGGCGCAGTTTCCTAATTTTTACCAAAAGGGAACAGATAGTTTATTACAAGGTTCTGCGATGTGGGTTATGTTAGGATTGACTTTGCTTACGATGTTAATCATTTGGGGTTTACCTAAATTAACTAAAGTTGTTCCGTCTTCCTTAGTGGCTATTTTAGTTGTTGCGGGAATTGTAATTGGTTTTGGTGTTGACACCATGACAGTTGGCGATACTTTGAATGCTGGCGAAACTATTAAAGGTGGTTTTCCACCGTTAACAGTACCTAATTTACCATTTGATTTTGCCACTTTGAAAATTATTTTCCCTTATGCTTGTATTGTTGCAGGTGTTGGTTTGATTGAAAGTTTATTGAGTTTGAACTTGATTGATGAAATTACTGAAACTCGCGGAAGTGGAAATAAAGAGTGTGTTGCACAAGGTTTAGGGAATATTGCGTCAGGGTTTTTGTCTGGAATGGGTGGTTGTGCTATGTTAGGACAAAGTTTAATTAATATTTCAGCAGGTTCAAGAGCACGATTGGCAGGAATTGTTGCAGCTATAACACTGTTAGCATTTATAATGTTTGGTTCTGATTTAATAGTTCAGTTACCTATGGCTGCCTTGGTTGGTCTGATGTTTATGGTTGCCATCGGAACTTTTGAATGGGCAAGTTTGAAAGCTTTTAGAAAAATGCCGTGGTCTGATGTTATTGTAATGGTTTTAGTCACATTGATTACTGCAATTACTCATAATTTGGCTGTTGCTGTTTTAATAGGTGTTATTTTGGCGGCGTTGGCTTATTCGTGGGAAAATGCGAAACGTATTCGTGCAAGGAAATATGTTGATGAAGCAGGAGTGAAGCATTATGAAATATTTGGGCCGTTATTTTTTGGCTCTGTTAGTGGGTTTGCTGAGAAGTTTGATGTGTTGAATGACCCGAATGAAGTGATAATTGATTTTAAAGATAGCCGTGTTGCTGATATGTCAGCTATTGAAGCTTTGAATGTAATTACACATCGTTATCATAAGGTTGGTAAAAAAGTGCATCTTCGCCACTTAAGTAAGGATTGTATTTTGTTGCTCAAAAATGCTGAGGCGATTATTGATGTTAATATTATGGAAGATCCAACTTATAAATTGGTTGTGGATAAAATATAACTGAAATTATGAAATTAACTAAACTATTTAGGGGTTTTTTTGAAAGTGAAAAGTCAGGTGGATTATTATTAATTCTCTGTACTGTTGTTTCATTAGTTTTAGCCAATTCATCTTTGGGTGAAAGCTATCATCATTTTTGGCTCACTCAGTTTTCAGGTAAAAGTATAGAGTATTGGATAAACGATGGACTGATGACAATTTTCTTTTTATTAATTGGTTTAGAGTTAGAGAGAGAAATTTATAAAGGAGAATTGTCAAATATAAAAGATGCTTTGTTACCCATTTTTGGCGCAATAGGCGGAATGTTTATTCCAGCTTTGATTTTTATAATGTTTAATTATGGAACTAATACTCAAGCTGGAGCAGGAATTCCGATGGCAACAGATATAGCTTTTGCCTTGGGTATTTTGTCTTTATTAGGAAATAAAGTGCCAATATCTTTGAAGGTGTTCTTGACTGCTTTGGCTGTAATGGATGATTTAGGAGCGATTTTAGTAATTGCCATTTTTTATACAAAGACGATACTTTGGTCAAATTTATTCATTGCTTTAGGAGTTTATGTTGTTCTTTTTATAATGGGTAGACTGAAAGTTAATAATCTGATTCCATATATAATTGGCGGTGTTGTGATGTGGTATTTTATGTTACATTCTGGTGTTCACGCAACCATAACAGGAGTTTTATTAGCATTTGCTATTCCTTTTGGAAAAGGTGGCAAAAAATCGACTTCCTATATGTTGCAACATTTTTTACATAAGCCTGTTGCGTTTATAATTTTACCCATCTTTGCGTTGGCCAATACCGCGATTGTCTTGAGTTCTGACATAGGTGCAACACTTACTCAAAACTATAGTTTAGGAATAGCATTAGGATTAATTGTTGGAAAGCCCTTAGGGATTTTTGCATTGACCTTTTTTGCGGTTAAAGTTGGAATCTGCCAATTGCCAAGTGATATCAATTGGAAATCTATTTTGGGTGTTGGATTTTTAGCGGGAATAGGGTTCACAATGTCAATTTTTATAACGTTGCTTGCTTTTGAAAGTGAAACTATTATCAATAATGCAAAGTTTGTAATTCTTATTGCATCATTGATTGCAGGACTGTTAGGATTTTTATTTTTAAAGTTTGCTTTAGTTGAAGCTCGTGATGAAGTTAATGAATTGAATTAATTGAAGATTGTATAGAACAATAAGAAAAGGCATTGCGATTCGCAATGCCTTTTTCTTTTCTTGCACTTTTCTTTTTCGGGGTTTTCGTTTAGCAGATGGTTGTTAAGGGTTGCCTACAACTACTATATGTACCAAACTTCCTAAAACACCAACAAAATCAATACTTAAAACTATGAATATCTCAAACTTTACTCAAAACTATGAGCGTGATTTAAGAATGAAGAATTACGCCGTTAACACCATAGAAAACTATGTTTGTCAGATAAAAATGTTTTTAAACTTCTTTAGTAAAAAAGACAGTCCTAAACATATTTCTAGTGATGAAATCAAGGATTATTTATTGACCGCAAAAGAGGTTAATTCTCAACGCCACATGCATTCTGCAATTAAGTTGTTTTACAAACTAACCGTACACCAACCTAAGAAATTTGCCTTTATAGAGTATGCCCGGAAAGATAGAAAACTACCGCAGCCACTTGATGCTTCTGAAGTAAAGAAAATTATTGACAACTGCACAAATATTAAGCACAAAGCCATTATTTACCTACTATATGGATGCGGTTTAAGAGTTGGCGAAGTCATTTCATTAAAAATAACCGACATCGATAGCCAAAAAATGATTATCAACATCATAGCGGCCAAAGGCGCAAAAGACAGACAAGTAATGTTGCCCATTGAAACCTTGCTTTTACTCCGGGAATATTTCAAACAATACAACCCAAAAGAATACTTATTCAACGGCCAATTTGGCCCACAATATTCCGAAAGATCAATAAACCAGTTCTTAAAAAAATATGCAGAATTAGCCGGAATAAGAAAAAACATTCACGCACACCTACTCCGACATTCATTTGCCACTCATGCGCTTGAAAATGGAACCGACATAAGACTAATTCAAAAATTACTAGGACACAGTTCGCCAAAAACTACAGAAATATACACGCACGTTTCATCGCAGTTAATTTCAAACATTCCTAGTCCAATATCTTATTTATCATGAAACTACACCTCTAT
The DNA here is from genome assembly GCF_046293665.1 of Flavobacterium sp. Lineage (GTDB taxonomy): Bacteria > Bacteroidota > Bacteroidia > Flavobacteriales > Flavobacteriaceae > Flavobacterium. The sequence goes on along the minus strand of NZ_JBKBOL010000002.1, from coordinate 56,043 downwards.
CCTCAACAATTCGAATACCTCTTTGAGTTATTCTACGGAATGAAATTAGCCGGTGCAAACGATGAAGTTTTCAACAGCATTTTTGCCGATTTAGATTTCGAAGCAAAAGAATATTACGGCGACCGTTACAAAGAAGTTACCAAAGCTTACAACGACCAGTTTCAACTTTTAAATACTAATTGATATGTTTCCAACCAATTTTAACACTAAAGACATAACATTTTCAGAACACATGGAAAATATGTTTAATTGCATTCTGCCTGATTATTTAGCCGAAGCAATGTTTAACGATCAATTTAACGGCCACGGATTCCCATCAATGAAACCTGATTTTGACGAAAACGGATTGCGTTTTGATGTTCATTTCTTGAATAAAATTGGTCTAACAATTTCAATACTTCCTATTCAAGCATTGGCGCAGTTTGTTGATTATGTTACTTATAGTAATTATAAAAATGACCAACAAAATTTTGAACAAGAAATAGCCGATTTTACCGCATTTCAAGAAACTGATTTTGAACATATAAACGCCACCGCATTGGGAAATATGGCTTTCATATACCTAAACACAGAAAACCCATTGATAAAGCAAAAAATAAAAATAATCATCATCACTTGCGCAAGAGAAACCGCTAGAGCAATGGGAATTTTAAAAAACTTCAAACCTGAGTTATCAATCCCTAAAACTGATTATAAATGTTAAGTACAGCCAAAATTCAGACAATTGCCTCAAACCTAACCGCATTGATAAGACAACCAATTTTTGATAGTAGCGAACTCATTTTAGAAGAATTAGCTAATGTAAAAACGGAAGAAGAATTTAACAGAGTTCACAACATTTTTGGATTAATGCGTATTAATCGCTTCACTCCTTTTAGAGATTTAACCCAATGGTTAAAAATGGAACTTTCAGAAGAACAATTTGAAAGGACAATGAAAAAGTTTAACACATAACCCAACCCCGCAACCTTACCAATTGCGTAAACCAAAAACACCAAACAAAACAAAACCATTAAACCATGAGCCAAAAAAGAACCAACACCGGACTTAGTTTCGGTCAACTTTTTGCCAGTAATCTTTTCCCCATCAACGCTAGTTCAACGCTACCCAATGGCAGCCATACTCAAACCGCAACGGCTACCAAAAAGAACGTTGCAGTTACGAGATTGGAGCGTTTAACTTTCGTTGAAACTACCGTGCACCACGAGCCATTAATGGCGCATTACCCCTATATAAACAAGGATGCAATGGCTATGACCATGGATAACTACCGTTTATTCGTAGCCAATTACAATGAAAAGGTAAAAGAAGAAAATAACGCCATCGAAAAGCACAACGCAGCCGTTGAGCAATACCGTTCAAAAAACGCTAACAAACTAACCGATGTGCAAAAAGAATTCTCTCGATTATTCCTAAAACACAACTCGGGAAAAAAGACCAAAGAGTATAACGATGCCGTTGAGAAGTTCAACGCCGATTATGGTATGCTGCACAAAAAAGAGAAATTCAAAACCATCAAGTACGCCACCGAAATCATTTTTCAACAAATGATTTACCTCTATTCTGTTCAGTTGGCCAAGTCAACAAACGAGTATATGAAATTAGGCGTTTCAGAACCAACTCCGGTCAAGCAAATGAACATAAATGCGTGGCATATTGCATCCATCAAGCGAAATGAAATCTTTGCCGTTGATGTTTGCACCGCCACGATACGCAACCATAGAGAACGTTTAGAAGAAGCAGGAATTTTGGTAGATTATATGTTCAGAGGTCACAAATCAGGGCTTAAAATGAACATAAATAGCCAAATTTTGGTTGTTTTTGATGCCAAATCGGGCTTGTTTTCAAACGCTGAAAATCAGTCGCTTAGCCCCAAAACGTCGAAAGATTTTGCATATAATAAAGAAGCTACTAGAACCAATAAAAACAATATTAAGAAAATAGAAAACGGCGTGGCCGCTTTTCTTGGAGAAGGAACGCCTTCGGCTGTCCTTTTATCTTCTTTTCTACAAGAACATCCAATGCAAGGTGCGAAAGTCCAAACACCGGCGGCGTGCGAAAATGTTAAAGTTTCAGAAAATTTAAGCGATAAACTAGAAAATTCAATACTGCATCCGCAGGAATTGGCCGAAAAACTAGCCGCCGGAGAATTCAACAACTACCAACGCATCGACAAACGCATTTTATACAAAGAAGCCATTTACGGAACGTTGACCCCAGAAGAATTCAAGCAGCTAATTATTCAAGAATTCTTTTGCAACGCTGCCAAACTCTATAGAGGTAGAAATGTTTATATCGGAAGTTGGAAAAAAGCCATTAACGCCTACATCGAAAAGCTATTCTTAGTCAATAACGGTGCGGTTTACCTCTACAACAAAGAATTAATGGTCGATAAATTACAGGAAATGTTGTGGCGAATCAACAACGCTCAACGTTGGTTCATCAAAACTAAAATTAATTCGCTTTTCCCGTCCGACTATTTTGATTTTTCACGTACCGAAAAGAAAGAAATGGGCTTTGAATACACTAAAAAAGCGTACCAAAACCACTTGAAATACGTTCAAACCAAGCCACTTTTGGCACAAAAAGCGAAGAAAAACACAGAGTTGCGCAAAGCTTCAGTTAACCACTCGAAAAAATTTGATGCTAGATTGAATCTATTCTTCAAAGGCAAGGTTTCACTCGATGAATTAATAGACTACACAACAGCCAATTTACCGGCCGTTTACATGGAAAAATTATCCGAAGTAATTATAAAAATATCAACTAAATACACTTGTTAGCATGGAACCTTTAAGAAGAAATTTCAACCCAAAATTTTTAGTTGCATTGAGAATTTTACTTTTCTGCTATCTTTTTTTCTCATTTATAATTTGGGACTTGAATCCAGCAGAATGGAGATTATTAGACAGAGCAATTATGGCTATCACATTCATTTTATTAGACAAATTCATTAACAAATAACAACCATTAAACCATAAAAATCATGTACTACTCAGCTATCACAAACGCCGCTTACATTATCACTGCATTATTTATATTTCTTTTCATCAGAACGTTTTCCAAAGTTACATTGTCGCAACTATGGAAATTGGCCGTACAGAAAGTAAAAACCACACTTCGCATAAAATCAGAAATTGAAAAAGCCATAGCCCGTGGAGAAAGAGAATTTCTTTTTAAAAACGGAACCATCCGAATTTATGCCAAAACACAGCCAATGGCATTATACAAATTCAAAGAAATGCAACGCAAAGAAAAAGCCGCTCAATTATTGGCCACAATGAAAACCAAACCAAAAACCGCCACAAGAATATTGGCAAAAAACAATAAAAAAGCGAGTTAGTATGCCATTTTACGACAAAGAAAAATCACGTTTAAAAATGGTCATTCTCACGAAAAATGGCTACCCAAACCAAACCGTTTACAGCCCAATAGACCAAAACAAAAAACATGATAAAACCATTATGGAAGGAATGCTCCGGCGATGGTACGCAAAAGACATCATGAAAACCGCCCAAGTTATCCAGTTCTATGATAACCAAACCGGCCAACTAATCGAAAAAATCAAAGCGCAATGAAAAAAGTAACTCTCAAAAAATTGGAACATTCAGAATTACAGGTATTACAGGCACAAATAAACATTTTTGCCACGTTTTTAGGACAACATTTAAAATCGTCCGATTTGACCACGTTTTTAGATTCAATTATAGCCTTGGACCTGTCTAGTAATTTGTTCTACGTTCTTAGAAATCGAATTGAGAAACAAAACTCTTTTTCCAACCTTAATTTATCACTTGCACAAGCTGCAACCATAGTTAAAGCTTGCCAATTTCAAATTTACGAGCGCAACGAATACACTAAAAATGTAATGCTAAAAATTTCTAATTCTATAGATCAACAATTAAAATCACTCACATGAAAAAAATCCTAAAAATCATTGCAATAACGCTACTCGTTTTATTGTCATTATCCTGTCAACAAAAGGAAAAACCGCAGCCATCAATCAAAGTTTATCCCAACGTTGAAGTGTCGTATATCGACTATGCAATAATGAACGAAATCAACATTGTCCGGTTAGAAAACAACTGTGATTTGTTGACATTTAAGCAAGAACTAACCAACGTTGCGGCAACGCATTCCAACTGGATGGCTACCAACGAAAAAATGGATCACCACTATTACACCGAACGCCAAAAACACTTTCCGGAACAGTTGTTAGGCGAAGTAATAGCGTTTAATTTCCGTACGGCAAATGCAACCGTTCAAGCTTGGTTAAAATCACCCAAACACCGTGAAGTGATGCTTTCTAAGAAGTACAATTATTTTGGCGTTGCAACGGCTTACAACGCTCAAAATCGACCTTATGTAACTGCTTTATTCTTGACTAAATAATTATGGAAATAACGAATATAACTCTATCAGAATGTATGACAATTATTAAAGAGTTGTCTAAATCGGATTTTGCTTTTGTTGATGAAATACCGGAAGTTTTACAACCCGATTTTCACCAATTTATTGTTGGTCATACGATGTCAAATTTAGATGGCAGAACAATTACCTATGATATGAAAGCATATTACAAAAAACTAATGCATCAAGGAACTTATTATTCAATTCATTGGAAATTATAAACATAACAGCGGAAGCCGAAAAGCTAACAGAGTAGGCAAACCATTAAATCAGTTATTATGAATGCAACAGAAGGTAGAATCGTAACGTTTACACCAAGCGAAAGAACAAAAAAGAAGTTCAAAAACAAACAAAAAGACACCTATCCGGCTATCATTACAGAAGTAAATAAAGATAGCGTTGATTTGACCGTTTTTGGCGTTCGAGAAGAAGTTCACATTAGTAACGTTAAAAACCTCACTAAAGCAGAAGAAGGCCGTTCATTTTGGGATTGGCCGGTTAGACAATAACCAGTATCAACTACTTTATAAAACCACTCGCAACCGGGTGGTTTTTTTTATGAAAACTTCTCAAGAACCAACTTGACTTCAGTAGGTTTTAAAGTCTTAACATCGCCCGCTTCTTTCAAGCTGCATTGGCGACATTCTTTTATGATTTTGTTGATTTCTGTGCGAACTGTTTCCGTGTTAAACTCTCGCAAAATATGAAACAGTGCGCTTTTTTTTTGCGGCTTAATTAATTCATTTGGGTAAAACATAAGAACGTTGGTTTTGGTTTAATGGCACTTCAAAAATATAAATAAAATGCAATACCAAAAAATAAAAATCCTCGATAATCCTCAATAATGTTCGATAATCCTCAACAATCCTCGTGAAAACTACTCAAAACTCACGAATCGTAAAACCAAACAATACAATCGTTAAATCTTTGTTACCGTAATAATTTTCATTTAGTAGGTTGAGATTAGAATTAGTAAAAAAACAGGACTGAAAAAGTTTGTAGTACATCAAAAATACAACCGAATTAAAATCAGTCCTTTTTTACCTAAAAATTCAAGTATGACCGCCCAAGAAATTGAAATAGTAAATAGAGCGTTGTATCGGCCATTAAAATCAGGTCGTGAGTTTGAAGCAGTAATGCCAAGGTTTAACGGAATCATTCACAAATTCGATAAATCTACAGACAACAACAACACATTCAAAACGCTCGAATTTATGGAGTATTGGGCAAAGAAATACGCCTCTCAATGTGCCAAACTAGCCAAATTATTACAAGGAAAAACAATAGAGCAAACCTGTAAAAACATCTACACTTTTCTCTACGACCATTTCCAATACAAGTTAGACGGCGAAGCCCAAGACTTAAGAGCGTTGAGTGCTGCATGGTATGACAGACAAAACGGAATGGATTGCAAAAGTTACTCTCTAATAGCGGCAAAGATTTTACAAAATCTGAATATCAAATGCGCTTTTAGAATGGTGCAACTGGGTTCGCCAAAATGGTCACACGTTTACGTTGTGGTTCCCGATGGAAGCAAATACCACGTTATCGATGCCACAACGCACGACAACAAAGAAGTAAGATTTACAAAAAAATACGATAGAAATATGTATCATCAAGGTTTAGCATCACCCATAACTACTGGCTTAGGCTGTTCGTGCAACGGACAATCTATACATAAAACTGGTTTAGGCAATCCGGGAACGTTGGCACAATCTATCAAAAACCTTCATGTTTATTTAGATCATCTTGAAAACATGGGCGTTTCAAGAAATGTTACTGATACTATTTTGCAAATTGTTAAACGCAATGTTCAAAATGGCGTTGATCCTAATATGCAACAAGTTGTTCAAATGGCAGTAGCCATGAACAGACAACAAGGATTAGGCTTCAATTTTGGCGAAACAGCTTCCACAGCAGTAGCAGCTTATTCAGGCGACCCAATGGCTATCAAAAGTTTGATTAGCAAAATTATACCAACCAGTTTTATTAATTCAACATTCGGGGCCGTTTTTGCTAATGGCTTAAATTTTTCATGTTGGGGTGCAAGTTTAACACCACAAATGGCTACAGACAGAATTAAAAAAACGTATGCTCCATATTTTGAAAAGTTAATCAACAATATCAACAATGCTTCTTCTGACTATGCAAAAAAAGAAGCCATCAAAGAGTTCATTTTAAAAGCTAATATCATTTGTAGATACTACAAAGAGTTAAAGCTTTTAGAAGCTAGTTGGAGTAGTTGTGCTAAAAAAGCCATCAAAGAAGTTTACTGGAAATTTTTTGACCCTGTAAAAGCAAAAGCAGATCAATTGCTAGACTTAATGAAAAGCAAAGGAGCAACAGTAACATTAATTGCCAATAACCCTATTAGCTATGTAATTCCGGCTAACATGACAGGTGACGGCAAAGAATATCTTTCAAAAAAAGTTACCCGAGGGTTAAATGATGTACCTCTTGTTGATTTGTCAAAAGTTGATTTAAACCAACAAACGCAACCAACAGCACCAACACAAAATTTGGTTTGGACAGAAAACGCCGATGGAACAGTTACCGTTACGGACACCAATACAGGTCAAACGGCAACGATTAGTAAGGAAGAAGCCATTAAAGAAGGTTATAAACCAAAAAATGAAACCCCAAATAGCGGACTTTCAACAAATGCCGTTTTAGGAATTGGAGCCGCTGGATTAGCAGCATTTATGCTTTTTTCTCCTAAAACCGATGTTACAAAATCAACACCTCAAAATAGATCCACAAAAACCAAAAGTAAAATTAAATAAGTAAAAGTTATGTTTCAGAAACCAAACGTAAAATCAAGTGGAAACGCAGTTGTCAATTTATTGGCAGTTGGTGCGGGCGTAAAAGTCGCCGATGTTGCTTCCGCTGTTCTTCCTGCTGATTGGTCAGCATGGAAAAACTGGGCGTTATTCGGATTAGGCCTAGTAGGCGCTGCATCTGTTGACACCAAAAAACCAAATGGCGACAAAGCCCAAATGTTCTTTATTGGATTAGCCGGGAAACCGCTATACAATGAAATCACCGGAATTGCCAAAGAAAATGTTGCCGCACAAGATGAGACAACTATTACTGGTAAAATTATGAATGCTTTAGTTGGACATCAACTAGGTAGTTCATATGAGCCAGCAAATGACATCATGGCAAGATTAGGCAACTCAGCAGACTGGTCAGCTCGTGAATTTTTAGCGAATTCTGAAGAAGATATGTGGAGCAGAGCCGGAGCCGAAGAAGTTTCTTTTTCAGGAGTATAAGACACTCAAAAAATTAGTATAACCCAACATTCATCAATAATAATTAAATTTTAAAACAAGAAATCATGAATAAGATTTTCAACACAGCATTTTTCCTTACGGTATTGGCGTTTTTGTCAATGATCCCGCAACAATTATCAGCTCAATTGGTTAAAGACCTTAACACAGGTTCAATCGTTTTGGATGACCAAACCCTTGAAATCAAAAAAGAAGTCGTTGGTGGTGGTACAATCGATTTAATCGACGGTACAACTGAAAGAGTTGACGGTATTTGCTCTTTTGATAAGAACAAATTACAAACCGGTAGAGCTTTCGTATTTGACCAAATAGCGATTAATTATGCAACCGATGCAGCTTCAGGAAAAGAAGGCGAATTGGCTTATAATACTGCCGCTCCTGCTGCGCTTCAAAATGCCATTTTCATTTTAAGTCAAGATGGTAGAGTAGTATTTAGTGCACCGGTTCGTGACTTAACCAACATTTTAACTGGACAAAAGGCTTCTGATGCTTACACACAGTTAAAGTCATTGCGATACTTCGCCGATGATAGAACCATCACTATGCAAATTAAATTCCCTCCGGGAGTTTCATTGTCAAACGCAGCTAAACATTATGTTTATGTTCGTTTGAACGGCTTGCAAACAAGCAAAAAAGGCAACGCATAACACCCAACCATTCAAACCTTAAAAACGCCTTGTCTTTAGTTTAAGGCAAGGCGTTTTTTTATTCACTCACACTTTTAAAATTCACAAAATGAATAAAAGATATGAATTTGTTGTAGCCAATGTTTTTTTGGCTAAAACAACTGTTTTAGGAACAATTAATTTAGATGTTCCAAGCGGTAAAATTGTTGCAATTGGTAACGTGATAGCGGGTGATCCTGAAAACAGAATCATCAATTTATCTATTCTTAACAATGGTAATGAGGTTTTGAAGCCTGCTGATTACCGTTTTACTGAAAAAACAAACGGTGGCGATTGGTTACAATCATTGCGCCCTGTTGATTTTGACGGCGGTAGAATGTATGAAACTCGTTACACGGCTCCGGCAGCTTCAGCAACAGAAGATTTAAATTTCCAAGTACTTTTTGTAATCGAAAAACCTGAGTACTAATGTGCTTTCAAAAAGGAAATGTAATCAATAGCATCATAGGAAACGATCATTCTCAATATTCATTATTGGGAATGATTAGTCCTACGTTTCAAAATCAAGGTACAGCCTATGTAAATATTGCCGGTAGAAAAGTTTTACCCGGAGAATCATTTAGCATTGACTGTCCTAATGTTGAATTGCAAAACGCAATTTCAATCAATTTTGAAGCCGATCCTGCTAAAACGAAAATCCTATACATAGGGTTCGTAAAACTAGAAAAAAACTAACCAACTCAATTCACGCAAGATATGAGCAACATTCAAACAACCATTGATTTTTTGAAACAGTTTCCGGATAAACACTTTATCACGATAACCAATACAGAAAATTCTAATCCAGTAGGACAATCCAAAATTTTCATCAAAGACATTCCTAATGAAGATTTAAAAAATTACATCAAGTTCCAACTTGGAGCCATCACTAAACCAACTTTAGTTTGGGTAGAATTACGCCGTGAAAATGGCACTTCTTCACAAAAAAAAGGAGCGTGCGGCATTCAAGTTTCACCTGATTTTGTTCAAGAACTTGCTGCACCGGTGGTTCAAAATTTACAGGTTTCGGCTCCAACAGTTCATGAAGCTTCGCCTATGAATAATTCAATGTTAGGCAATTCTTTTGGATTAGGATTCCACGAAGTGATGAAAATGAATACCGATTCGGCTATGCTTATCGAAGTTAGAAAGCAATTGGATGATGCAAAAGAGGAGATCAAAGAACTAAAGCACAATAACCGAAAATTAGATCTTGATTTAATCGAGCAAAAAACAAAAGTTGCCACAGCAGAACAGCAAAAAGAGTTAGCCGTAATGCTGGCTACAGCCGGACAAAAAGGCTTCTTTGATGGCGAAGGCTTTCAAAAGCTATTAGAAAAAGCCCCGGATATGCTTGAAAAAATAGCAGCTATGAAAGCCGGTAATTCTGAAGGCGTAAGCACGTTGGGTAATCCAAGCTATAACGCTGCTCAAAAGGAATTCATTGATTACGTAGTTGAAAACTGTTCAGATGAACAAATCAAAGGTTTAATTGGCATTTGCTTCTATATAAAAAACCCGGAGTTCCAAGCTGAATTAACCGAATTGATTAACAAATACAAAGTTTAGTCATGGCAGAAAAAACAATAGTAGTCAAAGGCAGTTCAGATATGGACGTTTTGACAAGAATAGCGGCCGTTGAAGAAATTTTGGCATTACCAACCGATCAGTTAAAAAGGTTACGTGAATTAGCCAAAATTCCAAAGGCGAAAGGCTATTTAGAAAGCGAAATTAAGTTCCAAACATTAAGAGTTTTATTAAGATAATGACATATAAATCAAAAATAGGAAATCCGGCAATGATAGCAGCAGCATCAAAAGCCAAAGATTCAGAAGCAGCAAAACAAGCCGCCTCTACTATTCCTTTTTTGATTAAAGCCGGTGTAATTACCGGAATTGTCGTTGTTGGTGGCGTTGTCATTTACAAAATGGTAACTAAGTTCAAAAAAATGGATGAAGTTTCTAATTATTCTCCGGCAAATGTGACTTTTTCACAAGCTAGAGCAAAAGCAACAGCCATAAAAGAAGCTTTAGGATTTTTAGGATTTGGTAATGATTTTGAAACTATTTCCAGTCAGTTTGCTAATGTGAACTATAACGGTTTTGTTCGAATTTACAACGCCTTTAATGTTGAAGGAAATTGGTTAACCGGTTATTCTGATATGATTGAACTTTTGAATTCAAAACTCAATCGTGAACAAATTTTGCAACTCAAATTTTTATTAGGTGGTCAATTTTTTAGATCGGGCCAACAGCCAACGGTAAAAGAAATTCAAACGACTACAGAAGTGAAAAAATTAAAATTTGCAGGCGTATGACACCAAAGGAAAAAAAATATTTAACTATAGGCGTTTCAGCAGTAGCAGGAATTAGTGTTTTAATTCTCCTAACTCGCAAAAAAACAGAAACCGGAACCTATTCGGAACCAACAGGAAACGGAACGGTTAACGCTCCTACTTTTAATGCAGTTACAGTAATGAACAAATTACTTAACGCTATGAAAACAACCGGTACCGATGAAGCGGCAATTTTTAAAGCCTTGACTAACGTAAATCAAACCCAATTTGGCCAAGTGGTTAAAGCTTTCGGAATTAGACAATACAACAGCACTATGGGAAATCAAATCAATTATTTTCCGGTGTATCAATTGCCTTATGTAAACTTGAAAGGATGGTTAGAGAATGAGTTAAGCGACGAAAACTATTCTTCATTACAAAAAAAATATCCTAACTATTTGTAACATGAAAAATCCATATTTCTCACACGGTTTAGGCTATTCATTGGATAACAATATTTCTGCTGTTTCTACAGATAGAGATTATTATCCTTATGAAGATTTATCGCCTATAACAATAACATCACAACCAACGGTTCAAAACGCAATTCCTAAACCAATTGCAACTACGCCTATTACGATAAAAAACCAAGTCAATGCTACAATGACTTTAAAAACTTTGGTAGCTGATACTGTGGGAGTTTTGCCACTGGCAACGGTAAGCATCAATAACGATAAATTTTCAACTACTGAAACAGGTGTTTTCCAAAAAACAGGCATAGGCATTAATGATATTGTTACAATTACATACGTGGGTTACAAACCATTTACCGCCAAAGCATCTGATATTCCTGCTAAAGTGATTTTACAAGAAGCTTCAGAGCAATTAAATGAAGTTGTAATTATCACGCCCAAAACAACAAACTGGTTAGCATGGTTAGCCGTTGGAACAGTTGGAGCCGTTTTAGTTCGTGAAATGACAAAAAAATCAACACGAGAAACAAGAGTTATACAAAAACCAAAAGAGTTACCAAAAACAGTAAAAGCAAAGATATAAGTTAGTTCAGTTTCATTGCGTGAATGTTGCCCGATTGGCTGTTTTGTGAGAGTTAGAACAGCCAAAAAGGCAATTCTTAAAAAAAAATAAAAATGAGTTTGATTTACGAAAATAAAGTACCATATGCTTACCGTTCCGCATTTGTGGCAAGGGTAAAAGTCATTTCTGCTGCATTAGGCATAAATCCTAACTGGTTAATGGCCATCATGTACTGGGAAAGCGCACGTACATTTTCGCCATCAATTACTAATTCATTAGGCTATACTGGATTAATTCAATTTGGAACTGCCGCCGCTAAAGATTTAGGAACTACTACCGCAGCTTTGCGAGCCATGACAGCGGTACAACAGTTGGACTATGTTTATGCTTACTACAAACTTTGGTTTAGACGATTAGGCATAAAAAAAACAGACAGTTACATATCAACATACTTAATCACGTTGTTTCCGGCTGCTGTTAATAAGCCGCTTTCTCATATCATTCAAAAAGGTTCAATTACAGCTGAAAGATTTGCAAACAACAATCCGGCTTTTGATTTAAACAACGATAAAAAAGTAACCATTGCTGAAGTTGAAAAAGTTATGCTTAAACATTTACCAAGTGAATGGATTAAAGATTTTGTAAAAAAAAAGGAGTAGCCATCGGGATAGGTGGCAGTATTTTTTTGATAGGAACAGCATTGATAGTAAAACATTATTACGATAAAAAAAATTAAAATGGGCATTACAGTAGGAGTAGTAAAACCTGATAATTCTAACGGCGGTGGCGGTTCAACGCCTAACAATCTTATTGAAATAATTTCTATTGAAAACCAACAGGAATATGAACTACCTGAAGGCACGGTAATTCAATCTATTTTTTTTAATAAAGCATTGTGTTTGCCTAATGAATATGAAATAACGCTAAACGTTGTAAAATTTCTTTATCCTGACCCAATGACCGCCGGAGATTCAATAGCTATAATATCAGCAGTAACAGAATAATTCAAAATACAATGAAACCAATTTATAAAATATTAATTTTTCTTTTTTCTATAGGAGCATTGGCGCAGCCAAAGCCGGTTAGCTATACCCGTTTAATTTTAACTGAAAACCCATTAAAAGTTTCGGCAACACGTGCTTTAGTACAAGATTCAGCAACGGGAGAATTTGGCTATATCTCAAAAACCGACTTTGTAGAAATTGTTGAAGCCAATGACTTTGCTTCTTTCCCGGTGACAGGATTAGCCGGTCATATTTACGTTGACAAAACAAGCAATCTTACTTACCGTTGGAACGGTAGTGCTTACGTGCTTTTATCGCCGTTTAATTTAGAACCTTTAGAAGTCAATACAACCGATAGAACCGTTTGGAATAACGGAAAAGCGAATATTGCCAGCAATACATCATTTGGCGATGAAGCTTTGAGAAGCATCACTACCGGAAGTTCTAACACCGCTTACGGATTTTCGGCTTTGCGAAGTAATACATCAGCAGTTGCCAATACTGCTATAGGTTTAGGATCATTAAACCAAAACACAACAGGCTCTCGAAATGTATCTATAGGCACTCAAACGCTTTCTAACAATATTTCAGCTACGGAAAATGTTGCCGTTGGAAACAACGCTTTACTGCTAAACACCGCAGACAGTAACACGGCTTTAGGTCATGGTGCGCTTGCAACCAACACAACCGGAACTAATAACGTAGGTATTGGTCATAGCGCAAGAGGTTTAAATAACAATGATACTAACCAAATAGTTATAGGCCACAACGCCATTGGCGCCGGTTCTAACACCGCTACATTAGGGAATACCTCTATTACTACAACCCGATTACGTGGAGCCGTACAAGGTGGTTCATTTGTTAAAGATGGTGGTACAAATTTGCAGTATTTAATGGCGGATGGTTCAGTTTCAACTGCTCCGGCGCCTAAACAAAATATTTTAGTATTAATTGGTGGTCAATCTAATAGCGGTACTGATCCAGCAACAGGTCGTGTTCCTTATGCCGATATGCCAACATATCTACAAGGCACACCCACGAACATTAAATTTGTGAATGTCGTAATGTCGGCTTATGCTTTACAGGATTGGTCACCTGACCCAGCAAATCAATGGGGTTATTTAAATCAGATTCTTTATAATTTATCAAACGAATACACTAATGTAATTTTCTCTAAACGAGCAATTGGTGGGACTGATATTTTACCCGGTCATTTAGGAAATTACAACAGGGATGATTTTAAAGCTAAATCTTTATATGCAATTTCACAAGCAGATTCTCAATGGGGTGCCGGAAATTACGATGTTGTTGTTCTTTGGAATTTAGGAGAAACAAATGGCGCAACTTTAGTGGGCGCACAAGTTTTTGAAGACGCTTCAAAAGAGTGGTTTTTGGAGTTGCGAAGTCAGGTTGTAAACTTGCCTATAATTTACAACAAAATAGGTACACTTCAAAGGCAATCATTTCCGTATATTGTTTCAAATATCCAGCCGTCTCAATACAATTTAAGTTTGTTTGATTTTAGAAATAAATTAGTTACAGGAGAAAGTGATAGTAAGTGGGAATTGCAAGACATAACAGGAGATACTTCTCATTACAACAAATCAGGAGCGATAACCTTAGGAAACAATTTTACTGAAAAGATTTTTGAAGTTTTAGAAAGGGAAAAAACAAATAATATTCCGCCCGTTTTAGTTTCTGTAACCTGTACTAATGCTAGTCCAAATCAGGTAATATTGACGTATGATAAAACATTAAACCCAGCCGTTTCTCCATTTTGGAAAGATTTTGTTTTAAGCGGTACTCGAAAAGTTATATCGACTTCTATTAGTGGTTCAACTTGTATTTTGAATTTGTCAGAGCCATTTTACAACTCAGGAAGCACAATTACATTGACTTACTACAGGTGCGATAATACCGAAAGTTCAATTCAAGACTTATTCGGAAACAAAGCTATTGGATTTACATCTGTTCCAATAGTTTCAACAGTCACAACAGGTACGCCAACATATACCAATAGATATACTTCAAACTTTTCAGCAGGAGTGGATGGTTGGACTGGTGATGCAAACACCACACCATCAGCACCTGAAACGATTGACGGTGTGTCGAACGCTTTAAAAGTTTTGCTGAACGGAGATACAACGCCCTTAGTTTATAAAACAGGCGTTTTGACAGGTACAATTGGGCATACTTACCGAGTGAAATTTTCTATATATGTCCCAGAGGCTTATTTTGGAAATGGTGTTTCTGTTTCATCTATAAATCTGAAAACAAGCGCAGAAACATTTTCTTTTTTATATCCGCAATTAAGAGGGTATTTAATGGCAAACAAATGGCTGAATTTAGAATTCACGTTTACAACTGCTACTACAGGTACGCAATTGCGTTTTGAGGGTGTAGGCGTTTTAGGTAGTTCTTTTTATTTAAAAAATATAGTTGTAGATAAAATTAATTAAAACAAAAATATCATGATAACAAGCATTTTAACCAACATCGCTTTAGCCTTAATCGCAATCATAGTTCTAACACTATTCAAAGCACGTGCATCAGTTTTTAACGGCGAATTTCGCTTTAACATCTTTTGGCAAGAAAACCGTAACCGTTGGATTTGGACTATGCTAATGGTGTCGTTTATTGCTCTTGTCAATGCCTATGCTCCCGATGCGCTTACGTCAATTACCGCTTTAGTTGGGATTGAGTTAACCAGTTCGCCCGGTGCTTTTGCAACGTTGGGCGTTTTACTTCTCACGACCGGTAAAGGCAGTATGACCATTAGTAAAAGAAAGGCTAAAATTTCTAAACGAGAAGAAAAATTACAACCGTGAAAAAGCTGTTAGCCATACTATTGTTATTCACAGCGTTTTGCAATGCCCAAACTTTCGAGTTTGAAACCATTGATAAACGTACACCCGACGATTGGGAAATACGACCAATAACCGGAACGGTAACAATTACCGAAAAAGAGATAACAATAAAAACGGCTTACAACACACAGGTATTGCAAGTGCAAAACGCACACCAATTCATAAGGCAAAATGACAAAATTTTTCTTTGCATCAATGAAGCAGAAAAAGGCATAAACCTGCGCTTATGCTCGGATTATAAAGATAAAAGTTATTGCGAATTATATTATTACAGCGACGAACCCGGACAAAAGTATTTCAGGTTTTGTCTGAAGAAAATTTAAAACCCAAATCAAAACTAAAGTATATGCCATTACCAATTTTAGAACTGATTAAAACAATATTTCCCTATTTATTAGGTTCAGGCGGATTGATTCTTTTTTTACTTTCTCGAAAACAAAGAAATGCAAACGCCGAAGTAACCGAAGCCAGCGCATTGCAAGGGATGCAAAAGTCATATCAGCAGTATGTTAAAGACAATAACGAAGTGATTGCCGAATTGAGAAAAGAAATCAAAGAAATCAGAGGACAATTGAAGCGGTACATTAATCAGTGTAAAGACTGTTCTAATAATAAAATGTAAGATGAAAAAACCTGAACGAAAAGCAGCGAGTTACTTGATAGTATTTTTACTAATCCTGTATATTTTTTTTGGATGCAAAAGCACTCAAACGAGTGTTAGCACGGATGAAAATTTAGAAAGCAAATCAACCAAATTTGATTCGATTAATATTTCTTTAAAAGTAAAAGAAACAGAAAGCAGCGAAACAAAGCAAGGTTTCAAAATTCCCGATATGCAAACCGGTATTAAAAATTGTGACTCGCTTTGTGATATTGCCGTGAACAACGCTTTATCTAGCATTAATTTGGAACAAAACAACGGAAAAAACCAACTGAAGCTGTATTATGACAAGCTTCAAAAAACGCTTTTTCTCTACAACAAACTCAAAGGATCAAAAGATAGTATTGCCATAAATTCAAAAGTAAATAAACAATACTATCACGTAAACCACAGAAAAACAATTACCATAACCAAAACCACTAATATTTTAACACAGGAACAAATGGTTAATTTATGGACCGGTCGTATATTTTGGGTTGGTCTATTAGCATTTGGCATTTACAGACTTAGAAAAATAGTAATAGGATAATTAAACCAAAAATCATGAACACAGCAACAAAAGTAATCGCAGGAGCCGCATTAATAGGATTAATTGCATTTGGAATGCGCAAAAAAGAAGAAACTGCCAACACAGTAAAGGAACCATATAAACCAAACCAAACCGACTATGAAGGAAAGTTAGTTGTTATGGATAATGGTCACTGGTTTGTAGTAAAAGATGGTAAAAGATGGTACACCGGAAGCGTTGAAGCCATTGTTGATTTTCAAGCAGCTTACCCGGGTAATAATCAAGCCATTGAAAACGTGCCCGCTTCTGAACTTGAAAGATACCCAATTTCAGGACACATACAGGCCGGTTTAAATTTTGTGCCTTACGGAAAGGAAACCGCAAAATTAGGAAACTCATTTCAATCAACATTCATAGGCGTTTAAAATGAAGTCGAATAACACCCTTTTATACTTAGGCATCGGCACTATAGTGGTTGGCGGTATTGCATTGGCAGTAACAGGCAAAAAGGAGCCTAAACCGACAGAAACCACCGAAACGGATGTTTTGCCGGTTAGTAATGCTCCGGTGCAGCCTATACCTTTAAATCTAAAATTAGTTTTAAAGATGGGTGTTATTGGTCCCGAAGTTGCCAAACTCCAAACCCTTTTAAACGTAGGTAGTGATGGAAATTTTGGCCCAATAACAGAAGCGGCTTTGTTTAAGTTAAAAGGAGTTAAACAAACCACTTTAGAAGCATTTTCAAAAGCGCCAACGGTAAACCAAAACCGTTATCCTGTTGGCACTAAAGTAATGGCTAACAACAAAAACGGAACGCCGTTATATAATGCATTGTCAAAAGCTGACGGTTCTTACTACAGTGATTATGAAATTTTTACTACCAAAAAATTTGGAGAAGCTGTTGGAAAAGTTCGCAGCAGTAACCAAGCGGGAAATTGGTACACAGTTTATGTTGAATTGTGGAGTGGAACTAAAATATTTTTTGTCAAAGCTGAAGATATAAAAAATTACTAACCATGGCCAAGGATTATACAGTATTAAAGGCAGTAGGCATAGGCGCATTAGCACTAGGCCTATTTGCGTTTAAGAAAAAAAGCGATTACGAAAGTGTCATTAACGAAATGACAATTGACATTGATGATTTAAACAATCTTAGAAGTAGTCAGGGAAAACTTTATGTTAACATGAATGTTGCGCTGCATAATCCTACGAATATTGATTTTGAACCATACACAGCCGGATTAATCAGAGTAAAGCAAATTAAGGTTTTCCACAAAGGAGTTGAAATTGGAAATGCTTTTCACGATCTGTATGAAATATCACTTCCTAAAAAAAGTAACTTTTTAATAACCAATATTAAAGTAGAATTATTAGCTTTGAATATTGTTGATTTATTACTAAATGGTCAGCTTGATGATAATTTGAACAATTACCGAGTTCATATTTACGTTGAAGCATTAGGCAAGACTTGGATAATAGAGCAATAATAACCAAAAACCATTAAACCAAAGCCAAATGTCTGTAATTAACCAATTCAACCGATTGGGTGGCACTATTGCTACACGCCAATCACTCGAAGAACTTCGCGATAAAGCACTATTAGAAAAACCAAGCAAACAAAACACGGAATTGTTAAACCGAGTTGAAAAATTGCTTGAAGCTTATCCTGATGTTGAACAATTTGAGTTGGAACTTGATAACCCAATCAAAGAAGAATTTACCGGATTAGGCAAAATTGATGCCATTGTAAAAGGAAACGAACTGGTTTATTACCAAGACAAAGTTAAGTTGGCCACCATCAAAGAAAACGGCGTTATCACTTACCACAAAAAAAGACTTCCGGCCGGAGCACGAAACGAAATTAGAAAAGCCGCTAACATTATTGGTTTAGCTTCTCCTTATGTTGAAACGCCGATTGATGAATCAATGCTTCACGGTCTTGAATACATTTCAGAAGAAGCCGAATTTACAGGATTAGGCAAGCCGGTTTCTCCAAATGACATTTACAACTATGTTACTGATTTGATAATTAACACCATCAAAAAAGTAGGTCATTTGCCATGGCAAAAAGAATGGGTTGGCGGCGGCTCCGAAAATGAAGCCAAAAACTATGTGAGTAAAAAAACGTACAACGGAATCAATTTCGTTTTGCTCAACTTTGATATTAAACTCGACAAATTAACCGGGTATAATTACTTAGTGCCTATTAAATTTATTCAACCTTATTACCTTACTTTCAATCAAATTCAAGAAGCCGGAGCAACACTAAAAGCAGGAAGCAAAGCACATCGAGTAATTTATTACACGATGATTTTTGGTTATAAAAATGGCGATTTAGAAATTTCCACAAGCGACAAAGGTAAATACAGTTCTTTCATCCAGTCAAACGGAATCACAGCAGAACAGGTTAAGGAATTTGGAAAAAAAATACCGGTTGTTAAATACTACAACGTTTACCGTGCCGATGATTGCACCGGATTAAAGTTTCCACCAAAACCAAAGCCAAAAACAACATCGCCTATTGAACAGGCACAAGCCATTATTGACGGCTACCCAAAACCACCAAAATATACTTTTGTTGGTGCAGATGCTTATTACCAACCGGCAAACGATTTGGTTAATATGCCTAAGATTGCTGCGTTTACCAAAGAAGAATTCTACTACTCTACTTTTTTCCACGAAATAATTCACAGTACAGGACATTCAAAACGATTAGACAGAGGCAATGACAACCGCAAACGTGATGGCGGCAAAGAAGATAAAAAAGCGTATGCTTTCGAAGAATTGGTAGCCGAACTGGGAGCCGTTTTCTTGTGTTCAGAAGCCGGTATTTTATTTACCACAGTAGAGAATTCCGCTAAGTATTTAAAAGGTTGGAATAGCCGTTTAATTACCGAATTGGAAAACGATAACCGTTTCTTCTTAAAAGCTTCAGCGCAAGCGCAAAAAGCGGCCAATTGGATTTTAGACCGTAACCAAGAAAAAGACCAGGTACTTAAAACTCCCAAAGCCAAAAAAATTACACCGGCTAAACCTACTGTTGGTAAAAAAACCACCAAACCCGTAACAAAAAAGGGTAAAACCGTAACAAAAAAGGTTTCAACTGTACCGAAAACAGCAATTAAACCGCAAAAATCGCCTATTCAAGTTCCTGATTTGAAAGGTCGATTTGTGTTTATAAAATATGAAGGTCAACCAATAGAAGGCGCCGAATCAAAACGAATTATCAAATATCATGTTACGCCTGAAAAATACAGTCAAAGAGTTATAAAAATTCATTTGCAAAATGGCGCAACTGAAACTATAAAATCAAAAGATTGGGCCAAATTTCTTAAAGGCGAACCTATTATTTTGGTTAACGGTAAACAAGCTATTTCTATCGAGTTAAACAAAATGTTTAATCCGAAGAAGTCAACCATTAAGTTAACCGCAGTGCAAAAGAAACGCTACGATAAAGAATTAGCATCGGACAATTGGAAAAAGTATTCCAAAACTCAAAATGTTGCGAATAATTCAAAAAAGGTTTCCGATATCACGAAAAAAAATGAGAATAAAGCAACGATAAAACCAAAACCAACTCAAAAAGCCAAAACGAATAAATCCGGGAAACAGTTAAAATTAGCATTGGCAAAACCAATTGAGATTTTGGCATCGCCTATTCAAGATAACATTCCGGTTTATATCAATGCGCCAATGGATGATACTACAAGACAAATAGTTGATATTATCAAAGAAACCGTTACTGCTGAAGCAATTGTAGTTCATCAACCAAAACCAAGCAACAAACTAATGCAAATGGAGTTTGAAAGTTTGCCAATGGATAACGGTTGGGAAAAGCTAATGCAAGAACCGGCAGCCAATATGAAAATTGCGATGTTCGGGCCGCCTAAAAACGGTAAAACGGCAGCCGCTTTGCAGTTGGCCAATTACTTGACCAAATTTGGTAACGTTCTTTACAATTTCGCCGATCAAGGTTTTAACCTTTCTACACAAAAATTGTGGATAGAAAGCGGACTATCAAACAACCCAAAAGCAGAACCAAGCGACATCAATACATTGGCAGCTTTAGAAAAAGAAATTGCCACCGGTAAATACAAATTTGTTTTTATCGATATGATTTCAGATTACATTCGACTTGAGAAAATTAAGCCCGAAGAGTTTAAGGCTAATTTTATGCGAAAATACCCGGAAGTTTCATTCATCTTGATTTTTGAAGTGACCAAAGCCGGAACATTCAAAGGCGATGAAGGTTGGATGCACGTAGTTGATGCCATTATGAACGTTGAAAACTTTGTCATTTCTAACCGTGGCCGTTATGGTTTTGGAAAGCGTGTAATTTGGGAAAAAGGATTTGCCGAAAGCGATCCAAAAGGTTACGCCGAATGGCTAGAAGAAAACACCGAAGAAGTAGATCCAGAAGAAGTACATTTTTCTGAAGAAATAGAAAGAATTTAACCATTAAACCAAACCAACCATGTCAACAGGAAAAGTCATTTTAGGAGTTGTATTAGCAGCAACAATAATCGGATTAGCAAGTAAAAAGAAATCAACCGCAATCGCATCTACAACCAATAGAAAAACAACTGTTTTAAATTGGTTAGCTCCTCAATTATCGCAAAGCGAAAGAGAAAACCCTGATTTACTCAAAGTATTTGACAGAATGAGCGAACAGGAACTACAATTAATAATTGACGTTCTTGTAAAACCAATTTACCAAAAGCCACTACCGGCTAACATTTTGGCACAATTCGACGCATTATCTGCAAAGTATAATATTTTCACATAACCATTAAACCATAGAAACCATGCCAACAAAGAAAAAAGCATCAAAACCGGCTAAAAGCAAAACGGTAAGAGTATCAAAATCAACTGGACTAACCTCATGCGGAACACACTTGAAAAAGGGCTACAAGTATATTAAAGGTGGCGGCGTTGTAAAAGTTGTGAAAGCAACAACCAAAAAGAAAAAATAACGGGGTCCAATCTTTTATTTTCCCGAACCGGAGCAAAGCAATTTGTTTCGGTTTTTTTATTAATTTAGTAAAAAAAATAATGGCACATTTTGAACTTGAAGATTTCTTTTTGCATTTAAGTCACAATAGTATTCAAAGACTAATTGCTGACTTTTCTAATTTACCTGAAAATTTTAAGATTAATGAAGTTGTAATTCGTGATGGACAATCCGGAAAAATTCTCAAAAAATTCAAAACCAAAAAGCAGTACCATGCTTATCTAAAAAAACAACTTTCAAAAGATTTATTAAACAGTAATTTGAAAATAAAACTGAACGGTTTAGATTTATCTCAAAAATCTAACGTATAAAATTCGCCGTAATCTTTTGGCAACAAAGCGCCCACATCACGCAAATACTTTTCGGTGGTTTCTTCGTTCGAGTGGCCAATAATTGGCATTAATTTACTCACAGCTTCAGTATGAGTTGCGCCGTTTTTTGTAAATGTTTTATAAAGGTCGAGTGCAGCAGTATGACGAAAAGAGTAAATGCCATAATCTTTGCCAAATCCTAAAGCCAATTTTACTTTTTTGAAACGGTTTCCAAAGTGATCTGTTTTGGTTTTCTCTTTCGCATCCCAAATTTCAAATTTTCCCGTATTGGTAAAAATATGCACACCGCTGGCCAACGAATCTACATTTATGCTTTCTAAATATTCAATTACAGGCGAAATCAGTTTTTTAGTTTTCTTACGGCTAGTCTTGGTTTCAACCGCTAGTGTTTTTTCTTTAAAATTGATGTTTTCAGCTTTCAGTCTGACAATCTCAACTGGTCGCAAAAACTCATAAATCACAAACAAAATATAATTGTAGAGCTGCACATCATTGGCCAAAAGATATTCTTTTATTTTTAGAACTTCGGGACCGGTAAAAGGCGTGTTTTTTAGAGGTTCATCTTTCGAGGTTTCAAAATCTACAATGTTCTTTTCTATTAATTTATCCTTTTTCAACTTGCCAAACAATGACGACAACGCACGTTTATAATTATCCTGTGAAGTCATTCCAAGATTACGGCCATCCGGAGCAACTAAATGATTAAAGAAACCAATCATGTGAACCTCTTTCAGTTCGCGAACATTTAGGCCGTCTAAGCCATTATTCACGCACCATTCAACAAATACACCGGCTCTAGTGGTATAATCATCAATAGTGGCTGTTTTCAGTTCTCCCGCCTTATTATTTAATGCGTAAGTAATGGCATCTTTAACAGTGTAGTTTTCAAAGTCGAAGTTGTCTTTGACAATAGGAATGCCTTCAGCATGAAAAGGGTTGAAACCATTTTGAAGTAAAAGCAATTGTGCCTTTACCGAAGCATTACCGGCTTTGGTTCTTTCGGCAATGGTTTTGTAGCGATTGATTTTCCAAGTATCTTGTTTCTTTTCCATCAACCCAGTTACAGGATTTCTATAGTAGTAATAAATATACCAAGCTTTGCCAGGAACAATTGTAGGATTTCCATCCTTGTCCGTTGTCTTGTATAATTTTACCTCTGAGAACAAATCTTCCATTACGTTGATAGTAATTTTTACAGGTGCATTTACAGGTGCGTTTTGAATATAAATTTCAATTCTTCTCATGTGAAATGAAACCTGCAAAAACAAAAAAACCCTTTAAAATAAAGGGTTTTTGTTGTACTCAAGGCGGGACTTGAACCCGCACGAACATTGCTGTTCACTGGATTTTAAGTCCAGCGTGTCTACCAATTTCACCACTCGAGCATTATAAGTAGTTGAGCGAAAAACGGGGCTCGAACCCGCGACCTCGACCTTGGCAAGGTCGCGCTCTACCAACTGAGCTATTTTCGCATTTCAAAGTTTGTAAGAACAACAATACTTATACCGTATTGCGGATGCAAATGTAACACTAAAATTGAATTATACAAACCTTTTTTTGAAAAAAACTTTTAGAAATTCTAATCCCTTGATTAGCAAAATCAAGCGACACAACTTATTTTTTCAACAACATTCTTTTCAACTCATTTAATTTCATCAAAGCTTCAACAGGTGTCAAAGTATTGATGTCTAAATTTAGAATGTCTTCTCTAATTTCTTCTAATAAAGGATCGTCCATACTGAAAATATTGAGTTGCATTTCATCTTTAGAAGATCTAATCGTATTGAGTGCGTCGCTGGAATGGTTTTTCTCCAGTTTTTTCAACAACTTTTGCGCTTTTTGGATAACCATCTGCGGCATTCCGGCCATTTTGGCTACGTGAATACCAAAACTGTGCGCGCTTCCGCCTTTTACTAATTTTCTAATAAAAAGCACATTGTCTTTTAACTCTTTTACCGAAACATTATAATTTTGAATTCTCGGCAGCAATTCGCTCATTTCGTTCAGTTCATGGTAATGTGTGGCGAACAAGGTTTTAGGTCTTGCCGGATTTTCGTGTAAAAACTCCGCAATAGCCCAAGCAATCGAAATTCCGTCATACGTACTGGTTCCACGACCTATTTCGTCTAACAGCACCAAACTTCTATCTGAAATATTATTCAAGATAGAAGCGGTTTCATTCATTTCCACCATAAAAGTCGATTCACCCATCGAAATATTATCGCTGGCACCAACTCTAGTGAAAATTTTATCCACCACTCCCATTCGTACTTTTTCTGCCGGAACAAAACTTCCCATTTGGGCCAAGAGCACAATCAAAGCCGTTTGTCTCAATATCGCCGACTTACCCGACATGTTAGGTCCGGTAATCATAATGAGTTGTTGCGTTTCTCTGTCTAGGAAAACATCATTGGCTACATAAGGCACGCCAACCGGCAATTGTTTTTCAATCACAGGATGACGACCATTGGTAATTTCCAACTCAAAAGTATCATCCAAAATCGGACATACATAATCGTTTTCAATAGCCAATTGCGCAAAAGAAGTCAAACAGTCCAATTGGGCTATCAAATTGGCATTTAACTGTACTTGTTTAATATAAGTCCCAATCCAAATCACCAATTGCTCAAACAAATGGCTTTCGATTTGGTGAATTTTTTCTTCGGCTCCAAGAATTTTGGTTTCGTATTCTTTTAATTCTTCAGTAATATATCTTTCGGCATTAACTAAAGTTTGCTTTCGAATCCATTCCGACGGCACTTTGTCTTTATGCGTGTTTCGTACTTCAATATAATAACCAAATACATTATTGAAGGATATTTTAAGCGATGTAATTCCGGTTCTTTCAGATTCTCTCGCTTCGATGCCTTCCAAATATTCTTTCCCAGAGAAAGCTATATTTCGCAGTTCATCCAATTCCGGATGAATTCCGGCGGCAATAGCATTTCCTTTGGCAATCGAAACCGGTGAATCTTGATTTAGTGTCGTTTTTATTTTTTCGCGAAGCAAATCACAAGCATGCAAATTGTCGCCAATTACTCGAACAGCTTCTTGTTTGCTGGCTAAAGCGATTTCTTTTATTGGGATAATGGCGTCTAAAGATTCTTTCAAATAAATAACTTCTCTAGGCGAAATTTTCCCGATAGCTACTTTCGAAATCAAACGTTCTAAATCGGAAATCTGTTTGATTTGGTATTGTATTTTTCGAAGAATTTCTTGGTTATCTTTCAAATAAGTAACCACTTCGTGACGGCTTCTTATCTTATTAACATCTTTCAAAGGCAGAGCCAACCAGCGTTTCAATAATCTTGAACCCATAGGCGAAAGCGTCTTGTCTATCACATCCAAAAGCGTTACGGCATTTTGAGAATGACTGTGGTACAATTCTAAATTCCGGATAGTGAATCGATCCATCCAAACATAAGCATCTTCGGCTATTCGTTGGATATTGGTGATGTGTTGAACTTTATTGTGTTGCGTTTCAGACAAATAATAGAGAATCGCCCCTGAAGCAATGATGCCATCGGGTAATTCTTCAACGCCAAAACCTTTTAAAGAATTGGTTTGGAAATGATTTTGCAAAGTTTCTGCTGCGTAATCTTCTTTGTAAACCCAATCTTCAAGGTAAAACACATTGAAATCTTCGCCGAAACTTTCTTTAAATTTACCTTTGTTATTCTTTTGAATCAAAATTTCACTTGGACTGAAGTTTTGCAACAGTTTATCAATATATTCTTCATTGCCTTGTGCCGTTAGAAACTCACCGGTAGAAACGTCCAAAAACGCAACTCCTAATTGTTTTTTTCCAAAATAAATCGAAGCCAAAAAATTATTAGCCCTCGAATTCAAAACCTCATCATTCATCGAAACTCCGGGCGTTACCAATTCGGTTACACCGCGCTTGACGATAGTTTTGGTCATTTTCGGATCTTCTAATTGGTCACAAATCGCTACGCGCAATCCTGCTTTGACCAACTTAGGCAAGTAAGTATTTAAAGAATGGTGAGGGAATCCGGCTAAAGCGGTTTCTGTTTCCGAACCTGCACCACGTTTAGTTAAAACAATACCGAGAATTTTAGAAGCACGAACGGCATCTTCTCCAAAAGTCTCATAAAAATCGCCCACTCTGAACAACAAACAAGCATCGGGATACTTTCTTTTGATCTCGTTGTATTGCTTCATTAAAGGCGTTTCCTTGACTTTGTTTTCTTTGGCTGACAATGGATTTCGAATTAAATTTATAAGAAAGCGAATTTAAATATTTTAGGTCGAATAGCTGATGCAAAAAAAATTAATTTAATATTAAGGCAAAAAAAAAGACTCGGTTTCATATTTTAAATAGATTTGCTTCAGAAACTTAAAAAACATTAAAAATGAAAAAAATAATTTTACTTGCTGCCTTAGTTGCTTTTGGCGTTACTAACTCTAATGCTCAAACGGCAAAAAAAGTAGTTAAAAAAGAAACTGCTAAAATTGAAACTCCAAAAGTAGACGGACCGGGAATGTTATTCGAAAACGAAACTATCGATTACGGGACTATTCCTGCTAACTCTGACGGAAAAAGAGAATTTGTATTCGTAAACAACGGAACAAAACCTTTAATCATCGAAAGTGCGCAAGGTTCTTGCGGATGTACTGTTCCAACAAAACCTGAAAAAGCAATTCAACCAGGGGAAAAAGGATCAATTGGAGTTAAATATGATACTTCAAGAGCCGGACAACCTTTTACCAAAACGGTAACTATAAAATCAAACGCAGTAGGTCAAGAAACTAAAGTGCTTACCATCAAAGGAAATGTTTTACCAGCTGAAACAAAAGTTGAGCCTGTTAAAAGTTAATTATACTTAGTTATAAATTCGAAAAGTCCTGTCTCGTTCTAAAAACTAGACGGGACTTTTTTTTGAATATCTTTGCCGTTCATGAAAGACAGAAGAGCGATACGAAGCTCTGGCTGAACTAGTGAAACAATTTTATAAAACATAAGAATGCGAAAGCTTGAAAACAAAGAGTTAGAACGAAAATCTGTAGCCGACTTTAAAGAAGCCGAAAAAACACCAATCGTTATTATTCTTGATGACATTAGAAGTCTGCACAACATTGGCTCAGTTTTCAGAACTGCTGATGCTTTTTTAATTGAAAAAATATACCTGTGTGGCATTACCGCCATTCCGCCACATAAAGAAATACACAAAACTGCTTTAGGAGCGACAGAAACAGTAATTTGGGAGTATCAAAAAGAAGTGACAACTGTTATTAGAGATTTAAAAAAAGATCACTTCAACGTCTTTGCCATTGAACAAGTAGAAAATGCTACTTTTTTGCAAAATTTTGTGGTTGAGAAAGAAAAAAAATACGCTTTGGTTTTTGGTAATGAAGTCTATGGAGTGTCTCAAAAAGCAATTGAAATCTGTGATGGTTCTATTGAGATTCCACAAATTGGAACCAAACATTCATTAAATATTTCGGTAAGTGCCGGTATTGTCGTTTGGGATTTATTCCAAAAAATGAAGTTTTAAATGGAAATCTTATTCCGAATTTCTTCTAAAACAAAAACATAATCGTCTTGGTTGTTCAAAAAATCTCGATTGGTTACATCAACAATTAAAACATTTAAATCTTTTTGTGATTTAATGTAATCCAAATAACCATTGTTGATTTTCTCTAAATACTCCGCCGGAATTTCTTGTTCATAGCTTCGGCCTCTGGTTTTAATATTGGCCAAAAGACGTTCGGTGCTTTGGTACAAATAAATATACAAATCGGGCTTCGGCATTTCTTTGTAAATGATATCAAACATCGTTTTATACAAACGGAATTCATCTTCTGCCAAAGTCACTTTAGCAAAAATCAACGATTTAAAAATATGATAATCGGCAACAATAAAGTCTTTGAACAAATCAAACTGTGCCAAATCATCAGAAATCTGCTGGTATCGGTCGGCCAAAAAAGACATCTCTAGTGGAAACGCATAACGATTTTGGTCTTCGTAAAATTTCGGCAAAAAAGGATTGTCTGCAAAACGTTCTAGAACGGTCTTGGCATTGAAATCTTCGGCCAATTTATTGGTCAAAGTGGTTTTTCCGGCACCAATATTTCCCTCAATCGCGATGTAATTGAAATGGTCTAATTTGATTTTGGCAATCGGGATTTCAAGATTTTGAACCACTTTGCAGTTGCTCTTGTCTTCTGAAAGCACCAACAATTCATGCAAGTATTTTTGTAAAATCGGATGACGCCAATCAAGGTTTAAATCACGCATTGGCAACAACACAAAAAGTCGATTTTGCATTTCAGGATGCGGTACTTGCAACTTTTCAGAAGCAATAATTTCCTCGTCGAAAGCAATGACATCAATGTCTATAATACGGGCTTGATAACCTTCTTTCTCTTCTCGAACTCTGCCCAATGCTTCTTCGAGCAACAATACTTCTTCGAGAATTTGTTCTGCCGACTTATGGGTATTCACAACCACTGCACAATTGTAAAATTTCTCGCTTTCAAAACCCCAAGACGGTGTTTCATAAAGCTTAGAAACTCGGATTATGGTACCGACTTCCTTGTGCAAATCAGCAATACATCGCTCAATATTTTCGAGACGATTGCCTTGGTTACTACCTAAAGAAAGTATGACTTGATGCTGCTTGTTCATAGAAGCACAAATTAACTAAAACTATTTCAGAATAAAGACAAAAACTAACCGACTGTTAATAACAATTTCTCAACAATTTGATTAATTTAAAATCATAAAACTTCTTTAAATAGTAACCGCTTTGTGCCGAAAAGGCATTATTTTTGTTTAGCTAATGCGTAACTAAATCTATCACATCATGTTAAAGAAAATCTTAAAAATAGTCGGAATTGTTTTGTTGCTCCTTGTAGTGTCCGCTTTTGCGATTCCGTATTTCTTTAAAGACCAAATCAAAGCCAAAATTTTGTCTGCTATCAATGAAAAAGTCGATGCTAAAGTTGCTTTCACCGATGCTGATTTGAGTTTGTTTAAAAACTTTCCGAATGCGAGTGTGAATATTGAAAAACTATCCATCATTAACAAAGCACCATTTGATGGTGATACTTTAGTGGCTTTTGAAGAATTGAATCTGAAAATGTCTATCAAGGAATTATTCAAAGGCGATAACGAACCTATGATTATTGACGGTGTTGATTCTAAAAACGGACTGATTAATATTATTTTTAACAAAGATGGTGTTGGCAATTTTGACATCGCCCTAAAAGAAGAAAGTAAAGCCGATGATGAAAAAAGCAAACCGCTTTCACTAAAAATAAAAGAATATTCCGTTGAAAACTTCAAGTTCAAATATTACGATG
The DNA here is from genome assembly GCF_046293665.1 of Flavobacterium sp. Lineage (GTDB taxonomy): Bacteria > Bacteroidota > Bacteroidia > Flavobacteriales > Flavobacteriaceae > Flavobacterium. Next base: position 26,659 of record NZ_JBKBOL010000002.1, on the reverse strand, counting down.
AGCGTTCAAAAATCAAAATGGTTTTAGACAGCATCAATCACAAAGGAACCGGAGATTTTGCGGCTTCTAAATTGGATTTAGCAACCAAAACCACTACCAAAGTTTCCCTTGACATGGACAAAGTCAACTACATGAAAAACGTAGCGATTTCATTGGATGCGATTTTAGGAATCGATTTAGACCAAAACAAATATACCTTTAAGGAAAACGAAGCCAAAATCAACGAATTGCCTTTGAAATTTAATGGTTTTATTCAAATGGTTGATGACGGACAAGTTTATGATTTGACTTTTGAAACACCAACCTCTTCTTTTAAAAACTTTTTAGGCTTGATTCCGGCGCAATATTCAAGCAATTTAAAAGACGTGAAAACCAGTGGAGATTTCATCGTAAAAGGATTTGCCAAAGGAAAATTAACCGATACTACTGTGCCGAAATTCAACATCGATATCGCTTCAAATAATGCTTCGTTCCAATATCCGAACTTGCCTAAATCAGTGCAAAATATTGTCATTGACACCAAGATTATCAACGAAACCGGTTTAATGAATGATACTTATGTCAACTTGGATAAATTGTCTTTCCAGATTGACCAAGACATTTTTAGTGCGAAAGCCAATATTAAAAACATAGCCGAAAATGCATTGGTAAATGCCGATTTAAAAGGGACAATTAACTTAGGTAATCTAACGAAAGCTTATCCGGTAAAATTAGACAAACCGTTAAGCGGCGTTCTAAAAGCCGATGTGACTACGGAATTCGACATGCAATCGGTAGAAAAGAGCGATTATGCCCGAATCAAAAATGCAGGCACAATCGATTTAACCGGTTTCAATTATACCGATGAGAATGGAAAAACAATGAACATTAATCGCGCTTTGGTTTCCTTTGATCCAAGTCGAGTGAACTTGCAACAGTTTAATGCCACAACCGGAAAAACCGATTTAGCCGTAACCGGTGTTTTGGAAAATTTCTATGGTTTTATCTTTAAAAACCAAGAGCTGAAAGGAAACTTTAATCTGAATTCAAACCAATTAGCGGTAAGTGATTTTATGACCACCGGAACAGAAACGGCGAAAGACGCTAAATCAAGTGAACCCATGAAAATCCCGGCATTTTTGAATTGTTCGTTAACAGCCAAAGCTAACACCGTTTTATATGACAATTTAGTTTTAAAAAATGTATCCGGAAAAATAATTATCAAAGATCAAAAAGCGACTTTAGAAAACGGGAAAACCGATATTTTTGGGGGCTCAATTGCGTTTAACGGTGATGTTTCCACCAAAGAAAAAACCCCGAAATTCAACATGGACTTAGGCTTAAACGGCGTTGATATTGCGCAAACCTTTACCCAATTGGAAATGATGAGCAAAATAGCGCCAATTGCCGGTGTAATTAACGGAAAACTGAATTCTAAGATCAAGCTATCCGGAAATTTAGACGCTAAAGAAATGACGCCTGATTTAAAAAGTATTTCGGGAGATTTACTGGGGCAATTGCTTTCGACTACTGTAAACTCAAGCAACTCGACTTTGTTAACCGCTTTGGATAATAAATTAGGTTTTGTGGATTTAACCAAATTAAATTTGAATGATTTGAAAGCGGCCTTAACTTTCAAAGACGGAAAAGTCAATGTAAAACCATTTGACATCAAATACCAAGATATAACAGCTACTATCGGAGGAACTCATGGTTTTGATCAATTGATGAATTACAATGTAAAGTTGGATGTTCCGGCCAAATACTTAGGCAACGATATCAATAATTTAATTGCAAAACTAACACCGGCTGACGCTAAGAAATTTGAAACCATTCCGATAAATGCGATACTCAGCGGGAATTTTAAAAGTCCGAATGTAACAACAGATGTAAAACAAGCCACAACCACTTTGGTAAACAACTTGGTAAAACAACAAAAAGACAAACTAGTTTCGGGAGGAAGAGATGCGCTAAACAATGTTATTTCAAACGCAACGAAACCAAAAACCGACACCACTAAAACAGATGTCAAAACAGATGTGAAGACTAAAGCGAACGACTTGATCAAAGATTTGTTCAACAAAAAGAAAAAAGAAGCCCCAAAAACAGAAACAACTGCGCCGGCGCCAACAAAATAAAAAAAGACACGAGCGAAGCGAACTGACGAAGTAAACCCTTTCTCAACAGAAAGGGTTTCTTTTTTAAACGTTTATCTTAACTACATAACCTTCAAAAGTTCGAACATTAAAAACGGTTCCGTCTTCAAACATCAAATATTGTCCTTTGACACCCGTTAGTTTTCCGGAGAAATTAGGTGATTTATCCAAATTTAAACTATTGACTTTATTTGGATATTGTAAAACGGGGTATTGCAATTCGTATAAATCTTCCTTATTCGGATTATAAAATTCTTGAACTTCCGTTGGAATTAAATTTTCCAGTTTTACTCTTTCAGCAACCAAATCAACCGTTGGCACTTCATTTTTCAGCATTTTTTGCCAATTGGTTTTATCAGCGTAATGATTTTTCAAAGCAACTTCGGTAATTCCTGCCAAGTAACGATTTGGCACTTCCACAATCTGAATGGCTTGTACAGCGCCTTGGTCAATCCATCGAGTTGGCACTTGGGTTTTTCGGGTTACGCCAACTTTAATCTCGCTCGACAAAGCCAAATAAACTATATGTGGTTGCAATTGGACTTTCTTTTCATATTCCAAATCGCGGTCTTCAATATCTAAATGAGCGGTACTCAACTCGGGTTTCATAATCCAATCACCTGCGGCGGCGGAACTCATAAAGCAATCGTAACAAAAACCTTGACGGAAAATCTTCTTTTTTTTACCGCAATTCAAACATTGATACCCTTGAAAAGAGATTTCCAACGATTTGTCTAACAATTGGTTCAAGCTTAAAAAACTGTTCTCAAACACCAAATAATATTGGATTGGGTTTGAGAATTCGGCTTGCATTTTGGTTAATACACCTTCGTATGTCATCTTTTATTCTTAAAATTATTTCCTATATTTGGTAAAGTTATCACTCCTAATTCGTAATTCATAATTCCCAATTCTAAAATATGCTATTTCCAATCATCAATTCTATCGCCTCTTGGGTTTTGAAACAGCGCATTCATCAGATTGAGCTTTTTTTGAAATATCCGCATGAAGTTCAGGATGAGTTGTTGATGAATTTGATTCGTAATTGTGATGAAACAGTTTTGGGTAAAAAATATGATTTCGAAAGCATTAAATCTTACCAAACTTTTGCCGAAAGAATTCCGGTTTCTTCTTATGAAGATTTAGAACCACTAATTGAAGAAACCCGAAAAGGCTATCAGAATATTTTTTGGAACACACCGATTAAATGGTTTGCCAAATCGAGCGGAACTACCAATGCTAAAAGCAAATTTATCCCGGTTAGCAACGAAGCGCTCGAAGATTGTCATTATAAAGCCAGCAAGGATTTGCTGTGTATGTATTTGAACAACAATGAGAATTCCGAAATGTTTTTAGGCAAAAGTTTGCGGTTGGGCGGTAGTTCTCAGATTCACGAAAACAACAACACTTTCTTTGGCGACTTGTCAGCGATTTTGATTGAAAACATGCCGATGTGGGCGGAATTCAGCAGTACGCCTAGCAATAAAATCTCGTTAATGAGCGAATGGGAAAGCAAACTCACCGCGATTATTAACGAAACCAAAACCGAAAACGTAACCAGTTTTGCCGGCGTTCCTTCTTGGATGTTGGTTTTACTAAATAGAATTTTAACCGAATCAGGAAAAGAAAATATGTTCGAGCTTTGGCCAAATTTGGAAGTCTATTTCCATGGCGGTGTAAGTTTTGAACCCTATCGCGAACAATACAAAAAAATATTGCCGAAATCTGATTTTAAATATTACGAGATTTATAATGCTTCCGAGGGGTTTTTTGCCATTCAGGATTTGAATTATTCCAATGATTTGTTGTTGATGTTGGATTATGGCATTTTCTACGAGTTTATTCCAATGGATACTTTTGGCACACCAAATCAAAAAATAGTTCGATTAGCCGATGTCGAATTGTTCAAAAATTATGCAATGGTCATTACGACCAATGCCGGACTTTGGCGCTATATGATAGGCGATACTGTTCGTTTCACTTCTTTAAACCCATACCGAATCAGAGTTTCCGGAAGAACCAAGCACCACATAAATGTTTTTGGCGAAGAATTAATGGTAGAAAATACCGATTTGGCTTTGGCTAAAACCTGTTCAGCGCTAGATTGCGAAGTAATTGATTATACAGTTGCGCCAATTTTCATGCAAGGTAAAGAAAAAGGTTCACACGAATGGATGATAGAGTTCAAAAAACATCCGGAAGATTTGGCTTTATTCCAAAAAGCATTAGACGAAAATATTCAGTCTGTCAACTCAGACTACGAAGCCAAACGGTATAACAACATGACATTAAACGAACTCAAGATTAATGTCGCCCGTGAAAATTTATTTTATGACTGGCTCAAAGAGAATGACAAACTCGGCGGTCAACACAAGATTCCAAGACTTTCGAATCAGAGAGATTATTTGGAACAGTTGTTGAGTATGCAAGTTGAAATTCCTAAAAACAAATAGTAAAGTTCCAATGAAAAAACTCCTCACGATAATAGTCTTACTCAGCTTTCTAACGTCTTGTGGCCCAAAAAGATTGGGTTGTGGTCCGGGACGATGTTCTATTGAAGCCCCTAAAACAACTCCTTCGCTAAAAAATATTTGCTAAAAATTGATTTTTTGATTGTAACATTTTTTTTGATTTGAAGTCTTACTGACAATCATCAATCACAGAGGCTAAATCAACTAGTTGGATTGCCTCAAAAAAATCAATCAAAAATGAAATCACTAAGCATTGCCTTGTGCTTCCTTGTCACGGGCACACTTTTCGCGCAAGAAACGCCGAAAACAGAAGAAACCAAACCTTCAGAAAAAACAAACGAACTCAAAGAAGTTACCATTTACGGCAACAAAAAGCAGTTTTTAAAAGTCGAATCAGACAAAACCACCATCAATGTTAGAGATAACGCCATGTTGAATAGTGGTAGCAGTTTGGAAGCTGTAAAAAAAATTCCGGGCGTTATTACTTCACCAACAGGAACGATTACTTTGAACAGTAAAGGTGTTACTATTTATATCGATGGTGCTCCGAGTTCTTTAAGTGGAACCGATTTGCAAAATTATTTATCCACTTTACCGGCAAATGCGATTGAAAAAGTAGAACTCATTTACAATCCCGGTGCTTCTTTTGATGCCGATGCGAGTGGTTCGATCATCAATATTGTAACTAGTACCAAACGCAAAAAAGGCTTAAATGCAAGCTTTAATATTAATTACAATTTTAATAAATACCAAAAGCCCAGTCCACAAATTTTATTGAACGGAAAGGTCAAAGAGTTGAGTTGGCAAACCATGATTGGCTACAATTATATTGACAGTGAAAGCAAAAATGAAAACGACCAAACCTTTACCTCTTTTTCTCCGGAAGAAAATTTATACCAAAAGAATTTGGCCAAATTTACCAATCGGAATTTTTATTTCAGAACCGGAACAAATTATAAATTGAATGGAAAATCAAATTTGCTATTCAACTACAATTTGAATTTAGGGAACGACCGAATCGTAAGCGAAGCTTCCACAAACGGAACCGGAGTTGACTTTGATAACAATGCGCTGTCTAAAATGAAAAACAGCATGAACGAATTGAGTTTACAATACAGAACCAAATTAGATACATTAGGTAGAATGTTTGATATTACCGCTTATAGTAACTTTTTTAATCGAAATCCAAACACTACCTCAACCGGTCAAAACAATGGAGAATCGACTTTCTTTAATGGGAAAATCGACTTTAATTTGGCCAATTATTATTTGAAATACGACTTTAATATTCCTTTCAAAAAGATGGATTTCTCTATCAATACAGGTGGAAAATTCAATTACATCAAAGTGGATGACAAAGGGATTTACAATTTGAATTCGGCTTCCAATTCTATTGTAGATTTTGATTACGACGAAACCAATTTGGCCTTTTATGTTGAAGCCAGAAAAAAAATCAAGAAGTTCAATTTCACTGCCGGTCTTCGTTTTGAAGATTACAAAGTTGACCGATTAGCAGTACAAGATGGTGATGAAACTAAGATAAATTTCAAGAACACCAACTTTTTCCCGAATGTAAGTGCCTTATACGAAATCAATGAAAACATGAATTTATCGGCTTCGTATTCGAAAAAAATCCAACAAGCGGATTACAATGTTTTGGACCCGAATAACTTTGCTAATTTTGACCAATACAACACTTCGCAAGGAAATCCGTTTTTGAACCCGACATTTTTTGACAACTTTGAGATGAAATTAACGGCGTTTCAATTTGTGAATTTGGGAGGAAATTATACCATTGCTAATGACATCAATCGGTTTGTTTTTGATGCCGAACCCGGAGAATTGGTGAGCAACCAAACCTTCCGACAATTTGACAAAACCAAAACCCTGAGTTTCTTTGCTTCGTTCCCTGTTCCGTTGGATTATTTCTTTAAAAGCAAAGAAGAATTCCAGAAACGAATGGCCAATATGGACAACATGAATTACATTTTCTTTAATGTAAATTATATCAAAACCACTACAGAAGGCTATACTTTTTCGTTTGAAAACAAACCCATTTGGAACTATTCGGCGCAAGCGCAATTTATTTTACCTTGGGGAATTAAGAACTCTATGTCCTATTTTATTTTGCCAAAAGGTACTTGGGAAATCTACCAAATCACTAAACCAATTCAGCAGTTTGATATTTCATTCAACAAAGAGTTCATGAACAAAAACCTAAAAATCGGAGTGCATTGTTTTGATGTTTTCAACAGTAATGAAGTAAATGCATTGATTTCTTCTACTAATTTGGAGACCAAGTTTTACCAAAAGCAAGATACTAGAACCTTTAGAATATCATTGACCTATAACTTTGGGGATTTGTCTTTAAAGAAAGAAGAAACGAACATCAATATTGAGAAAAACCAATCGGGTGGTGGTTTTATGAAGTAACCAAAATTTTAAATCAAATAAATGATACAATCCCATCACTACAGATTCATCTATGCGCTACTATTTCTTTTCACTGGAGCGATAAATCCTGTTTACTCTCAAGATCTCTCTGAAAGAATTAATAATCTGATAGTAACCGAAATTAAAGACAAAAATGGTCCCGGCGGTGTTTTCATGGTAGCAAAAAATGATGCAATTATTTATCAAAATGCCTTTGGAAAAGCCAATCTTGAATTAGAGGTTCCTTTGACCACTGATTATGTTTTCCAAATTGGTTCGATGACCAAACAATTTACAGCCGTTGCCATCATGATGCTTCAACAGCAAGGCATATTGAACACTAATGATTTGTTGTCAAAGTATATTCCTGATTTTCCTTCAGGAGATAAAATTACGATTCATCATTTGTTGACGCATACTTCGGGAATTAAAGATTTTACCAAAATGAAATCTATCAAAGACATTGCTCAGAAAGAAATGACTCCTAAGATGATGGTTGACTTTTTTAAAAATGAACCGGTTGACTTTTTGCCCGGAGAAAAGTTTGATTACAACAACTCGGGCTATGTTATCTTAGGCTATATCATTGAGTTAGTTTCCGATAAAACTTATGAAGATTTCATTGAAAACGATATTTTTAAAAAAATCGGTATGACGCAATCTTATTATGCTACCGACAGACAAATCATTAGCAAAAGAGCTTATGGTTATCAGAAAAAAGAGTCCGGTTATGTCAACAAAACGGTGATTAATTATAGCGTTCCCTTTGCTTCCGGCGCTATTATGTCGACTTTAAAAGACATGCTGACATGGCAAATGGCTTTAAACAACAACACTTTATTGAACACCGAAAACACTCAAAAATTATTCAACAATTACTCGCTCAATAATGGTGAAGCAACAAACTATGGTTACGGTTGGCACTTGAAAAAAATAAACAAGAGCGATTCCAGAGAACATGGCGGGAGTATTTTTGGGTATAAATCAATGGGCATTTACTTACCCGGTGAAAACATTTATGTATTGGGATTCACCAACTGTGATTGTATTTCACCCACGGTACTGACTCAAAACATTGCCAAATTGGTCTTGGAGAATTCTCAAAAATAAATCCAGATACCTACATAAAATCCCTTTATTGAGAGATCTTTGTTAAATTATCAAGGTGCTATTTTTAAATGTTACTGATAATTATTTTAATTGCCGTACGGGAATTGAGCGATTGCCGTACGGGAATTGTTTCATTTCCGTACACGAATTAACCAAAAGATGTACAGCAATTAAAAATACTTTCAGGAGGAAATAAAAAAAGGGAACTGATGTGTTCCCTTTTTTATGCTTATCAAAGTCTGAATTAAGAAGCTATTTCTAAACGTTTCAGTAAATTTTTGGTCAACGCATCGTGCGTGTAATCCAAATCGATGTGAAGTTGTTTTTCGTCCGAGCTAGGTAAGTCGTACATCGCATCGGTTAAAATGGCTTCACACAACGAACGCAATCCTCGTGCGCCGAGTTTGTACTCTAACGCTTTTTCAACAATATAATCTAAAGCCTCGTCTGTGATGGTGAATTTTACTTCATCCATGGCGAATAACTTTTCGTATTGTTTGATTAAAGCATTTTTTGGTTCGGTTAGAATGGCTCGTAATGTGGCTTTATCTAACGGATCCATGTGTGTCAACACCGGCAAACGGCCAATGATTTCCGGAATCAAACCAAAATCTTTGATGTCTTTAGGAATGATGTATTGCAACAAATTGTCTTTATCTATTCCATCCACATTTTTGGAAGTGCTGTAACCAACGGCTTGGCGATTTAATCGTTTAGAAATAATTCTTTCCACACCGTCAAAAGCACCACCGGCGATAAACAAAATATCTTTGGTATTGACTTCTACAAATTTTTGGTCGGGATGTTTTCTGCCACCTTTTGGCGGTACGTTTACCATAGTTCCTTCCAATAATTTCAGTAAAGCCTGTTGTACGCCTTCCCCCGAAACATCACGAGTAATGGATGGATTATCGCTTTTACGAGCAATTTTATCTATTTCGTCAATGAATACAATTCCTCTTTCTGCTTTGGGTACATCGTAATCGGCGGCTTGTAAAAGACGTGTCAAAATACTTTCCACATCTTCCCCAACATAACCGGCTTCGGTTAAAACCGTTGCATCTACGATTGCTAAAGGAACGTCTAACATTTTCGCAATGGTTTTTGCCACCAATGTTTTTCCGGTTCCGGTTTGGCCTACCATGATGATGTTGGACTTTTCAATCTCAACGTCTTCTTCGTGTTGGAGCTGCATCAATCTTTTGTAGTGATTGTATACGGCCACCGACATTACTTTTTTGGTTTGGTCTTGCCCGATAACGTATTGATCAAGGAAAGCTCTGATTTCTTTTGGCTTTTTTAAAACCAAATCTGCCGATTGTTTTACTGCATTTCCTTTTAATTCCTCCATCACTATGCCATGTGCTTGTTCGATACAACGATCGCAGACATGCGCATTAATCCCGGCGATTAACAAATTGGTCTCCGGTTTTTTTCTCCCACAAAAGGAACATTCTAAAACTTGTTTTGCCATTATTTACTTGTTTCAAGTTTAAAGTTTAAAGTTCCAAGTTGAAAAACCTGAAACTTGAAACCTGAAACCTGCAATTTATTTATCTTCTTAACACTTCATCAATCATTCCGTATTCTTTTGCTTCATCGGCAATCATCCAATAATCGCGTTCAGAATCTTTGTGTACTTTTTCGAAAGTTTGCCCTGAATGGTGCGAAATGATTTGGTACAATTCATCTTTCAGCTTCAACATTTCTTTTAAGTTGATTTCCATATCAGTCGCTACCCCTTGTGCCCCGCCTGATGGTTGGTGAATCATGACTCTTGAATGTGGTAACGCCGAACGTTTTCCGGCGGCTCCGGCACATAGTAAAACCGCGCCCATTGACGCTGCCATACCGGTACAGATAGTCGCTACATCAGGTCGGATGTATTGCATGGTGTCGTAAATTCCTAAACCGGCATACACGCTTCCTCCTGGTGAATTGATGTAGATTTGTATGTCTTTAGAAGCGTCAACACTTTCTAAGAATAACAATTGCGCTTGAATAATGTTGGCCATATAATCGTCGACACCGGTTCCCATGAAGATGATTCTGTCCATCATTAAACGGGAGAATACGTCGAGTTGTGAAATGTTTAATTGACGTTCTTCAATAATATAAGGTGTCATGCTTCCTACGATTTTATCGTAATACAGACTGTTTACGCCGTGTTTTTTGGTCGCAAACTTTTTAAATTCTTTTCCGTAGTCCATTTTTATTAGTTATGAATTAAGAGTTATAAGTTATGAATTCTTCTTTTGGTTAGTCAAAGTTCGTGCCTTGTTGTTAAGGTGACAATGTGTCGCTTAATCAAAAACCCTAGCCCGGATAGTAGTGAAAATCCTTTTTATTGTATAGAAAAAGCCCTTCGACATGCTCAGGGTGACAACAATAAAAAGATTGTAACGTATAGCCGGATTAGCTTCTAATAAAAAAAGCGCCAAAATTACTTTGACGCTCAAATATAGTAAAATATATGATTAGTGTTTTAATTCGCCATACATTGCTTTGATGAACTCGTCGTAGCTTACTTCTTTTGACTTGGCTTTTACTTTGTCTTTGAATAAGTTTAGCATTTTTTCGTTCATTACTTGCTCTGACAAGCGACGCACTTCGTCTTGGTTTGACATTACGCGGGCTACGATACCTTGCACATCTTCATCACTTGGATCCATTTGGCCGAATTGCGCCATTTGTTTTTTGATGATTTCAGTGGTGTATGATTTTAGGTCTTCGAAAGTGATTTGTAGACCATTTTCGTTGATGATTTTGCCTTCGATTAATTGGTAACGCAAACCGTTTTCAGATTTGGTGTATTCTGCTTCTGCTTCTTCAGCACTTAGTGGATTTTCACCTGCGGTTTGGATCCATTTTTTTAGGAACTCCGCCGGTAAATCAAACTTGGTATTGGCGATTAATGACACGGTCACATCGTTTAAGAATTTTTGATCCGCTTGTTGGGCGAATTGTTTTTCGGCGTCTTCTTTGATTTTCGCTTTTAATTCGGCTACAGAAGTTACTACTTTTGGTCCGAATAATTTATCGAATAACTCTTGGTCTAAAACTGCAGGTTCATGTGTTGTTACTTCGTCGATAGTGAAGGTTACTTCGATGTCTAAACCGTGAACGTCATCGTGACTAACGGCTAAGAAATCCATTAATTTGTGATCATCATCGAATAAACCTTTAGTTTTTAACGTTACTACATCGCCTACTTTTTTACCCATAAAAGCTTTTGCGGTTTTCTTGTCAGCAAAAACATCTAAAGATAATGTTGTTCTGTTGTTGATGCCTTTTTCTTCATTGGCAAAAACACCCGAAACGTCGTTTCCTTCTTCAACAGTGTCTTTTGCGATTAGTTTGCCGTATTGTTTTTGGATACGGGCCACTTGGTCGTTTAGCATTTTGTCATCGGCGATGATTTTGTATTGTACCACATCGTTTTTGGCTCCTAAATCAACCGTGAATTCCGGGGCTAAACCCAATTCAAATTCGAATTTATAATCTTCCACATCCCAGTTGAAATCTTCGGTTACTTTTGGTAACGGATTACCCAAGATGTCTAGTTTTTCTTCTACTAAATATTTGTTCAGATTGTCTTGCAACACTTTGTTTACTTCGTCTAATAAAACAGCTTTACCATATTGTTTTTGGATTAAGCTCATTGGGACAGCTCCTTTCCTAAATCCGGGAATAGCAGCATTTTTTCTATAATCTGCTAAAACTTTCTCTACTTTTTCTGCATAATCCGATTTTGATACTTCAACAGTAACTACAGCATTTAATGCGTCTACATTATTTCTTGTGATGTTCATTTCTTGTGTTTTTTACATACTAAAATTGGGTTGCAAAATTATAACATTTCTGCAACCCAACCAAGTTTTATTTTATTGATTTTTACCGATTTATTTTGCCTCGCCGGTGATTTGATAAACCAATGATTGCGAAAGTGATAAGATGATACTGAAGAGCATGGCTGTCCAAAACGAACTCACCTCAAATCCGTCGACAAACTCGTCACAAAGCAAGATGATAATCGCGTTGATTACCAACAAAAATAAACCCAATGTAAAAAAGGTTATCGGCAAGGTTAACAGTACCAAAACAGGTTTTACGAAAAAATTCAACAAGGCTAAAACGACTGCTACTGTTAATGCGGTGGTGAATTCGTTAACAATTACGCCTTTCATTAAATAGGCGATTGCCATTACTAAAACGGCGGTTATAAATATTCTGAGGAGTAGTTTCATAAAATTTATTTTTAATCAAATATGCAAATAAATTTCTATATGCCATAAAATTTAGTTCATTTTCCGGAAAGCAACCTTTAATTTCTATTACAACATTTTTTTTACTAAACATCTGTTTATCAGTTACAAAAGTTAATTATTAAAAATAAAAAAAATATTGCCTATATTTGTTTTTATTAACTTTTAATAAAACCGATATGAAAAAATTATTACTTTCTTTTTTACTAATTGGCAGTTTGAATTTATATTCTCAATCTACAATTTTTGCTGAAAACTGGGATGGTATAGGTCCTGGGATTGATGAATGGATATTATACAATTTAGACAACAGAACACCTGTAGGTCCTGGAGGAACAGAGGGTGAAGCATTGTCTTATTTAATACAAGATGCTTGGACTGTTTTGTCTTTGTTTGAAATTCAAGAAGCAAACGAAAATTTTGAATATGCCTATCCTGCTGCGGCAACCGGCATGGCTGATAATATCATTGCCAGCAATTCTTGGTATACTCCCGTTGGAGTGGCAAATGACTGGCTGGTTTCTCCTCTAATTGAGATTCCTGCAGGTGCTACTGGGGTTACACTTAAATGGGCTGCAACAAGCTTAGGAAGCTCTTCATTTTTAGAAGATTATCAGGTTTACATTTCGCCAACAGGTGGTCCGGCAGTAGCTAATTTCACCACATTATTGTTAGATGTTAATAACGAATTAAACACAGGAAATTACAGAACGGTAGCACTAAATGGATATGCAGGCACTTCGATTAGAATTGCTTTTAGAAACGATGGAAATGACCAATATGTAATGTTTTTAGACAATATTTCAATTGATGGTACATTGTCGAGTACTGAGTTTACTTCATCAAAATTTTCGACTTATCCAAACCCTGCCAATAACTTAGTTACCATTTCAAACAACGAGAACATCTTAGTTTCAAACGTAACAATCACAGATATCAATGGAAGAACTATTAAAAATGTATCTGTTAACAATTTGTCAACGGTTCAGATGAACGTCTCTGACTTGACTTCAGGAGTTTATTTTATGAATATTGATTCAGATTCGGGTAAGGCCGTTAAGAAATTTATCAAAAGCTAACTAGCTTAAATAAATTATAAAAAAGCCCTTTTCAGTTGAAAAGGGCTTTTTTAATTTTAATTTTTTGAAGTTTCATTGGCAAATACAAATACTTAATTACAATGAAGCAATAGACTTACTCAAAAACCTTTTTAGAAAAAAGTTAATTTTTACTAAACAAAATTTATATTTAATATATTTGCAACATTAACTTAATATATTCTAATTATGAAAAAATTATTACTATCTTTTGCATTATTAACGTCACTTTATGGCAGTTCTCAAATATTATCTGAGGGATTTGAAGGTGCAACTTTTCCTCCAACAGGATGGACAACTCAAACACAAGTAGCAACAAGATTTTGGAGACCAACCACGGACTATTCGGCTACTACTCAAGCAACCTTCAATATTACTGGTGCAAAATCTGCCATTATTGCTTGGATTCTTGATCCAAATGACGCCACTTTAACCAGCCCTACTTTTAGCTTGGATGGTTATGCAGATGCTACCTTTAGTTTCAATGCTAAAATAGGATATGAATACATGGTGGCACCATTTCCTAATGGAGATTTAAATGTTCAAATTAGTGACAATGGTCTAGATTGGACTACTCTATGGGTAGAAGAAGACTATGGCCCTTATGACGATTATGAAACTTTGGCTGTTTCCTTAGATTTAGCTGATTATGTAGGACTATCAGGCCTTCAAGTTAGATTCCAGTATTTAGCTACTGATGCTGACACTTTATCAATTGATGACGTTCTAATCACTGGAACTTTAGGTGTTAATGAATCATTTGCTAATAAGTTCAGCACTTATCCAAATCCTGTTGACAATACAGTTAGCATCTCTAACAACTACAACATCCTTTTAACTGATATAAGTATTACTGATGTTAACGGAAGAACAGTTAAAACCCTAAGAGTAAACAACCTTTCTCAAGTTGAAATAAATGTTTCCGATTTAAATTCTGGTGTATACTTTATGAATATCAACACTGATTCAGGTAAAGCAGTTAAGAAATTTATCAAAAGCTAAACAGCTTTAATTAACTATAGAAAAGCCCTTTCAATTGAAAGGGCTTTTTTTATTTTAAAAAACTTAAGCTTTCCTCAAAAAACAACTTTGGGTTTTCGGCATGAAGCCAATGGCCGACATTAGGAATCGTTACTAACTTGAAATTAGGAAAGTGTTTTTGAATGTGGACTACATCGCTATCTAAAATATATTTAGAATTGCCTCCGCGGATAAACAAGGTTGGTTTATCAAAATGATTTTCTTCAGGCAAAGCTTCACCTATTGCTTCTATTTTGGCATTAAAAACCGTTAAGTTGAATCGGAATGCTAATTGTCCGGGCTCAACCCAATAGAGATTTTTCATTAAGAATTGGCGTGTTCCAAAATCCGGAATAAACGGATACAAAGTTTCTTCAACTTCGGCTCTGTCAGGTTTTGTTGAAAAATCAACGGCATTCAATCCTGCTAAAATATCTTGATGATGCGGTGCATAATATTTTGGCCCGATATCAGCAATAATTAATTTTTCTACTAAATCAGGATAAGCAGTTGCTAAAAGCATAGCTACTTTTCCACCCATAGAATGACCTATGATGTTGATATTTTTTAAATCATGACCTTGGCAATACTCTAACACATCGCTTGTCATTACTGAGTAACTAAAATCTTCTGAATGAAAACTTCTTCCATGATTGCGCAAATCAAGCATGTGTACCTGAAAACCTTCAGCCGCGTACAGCGACCCGAAGGATTTCCAGTTATCACTCATACCCAGAAAACCGTGAATTATTATTAGTGGCTTGCCTTCGCCTTCAATTCTTGAGTGTAACATTATTTCAATTTTTGCAAATACATATTTACTACATTGTCCAAACCAAGATACAATGCTTCTGAAATCAAAGCATGACCAATGGAAACTTCCAATAAACCGGGAATATTTTCTTTAAAAAACTTAATGTTATCCAAACTTAAATCGTGGCCGGCATTAATCCCTAACCCTAATTCATTGGCCAAAACCGCAGCTTTTACATACGACTCGATTCCGGCTTTATTACCCAATCCGTATTGGTGCGCAAATTCCTCAGTGTATAATTCGATTCGGTCTGTTCCTATTTTTTTGGCACCTTCAATCATATTCAAAATCGGGTCAACAAAAATAGATGTTCGAATACCATTTCTCTTGAATTCGGCAATGACTTCTGTTAAATAATCTTGGAATTTAATCGTATCCCAACCGGCCGAAGACGTAATTGCTCCAATCGCATCAGGAACCAAAGTCACTTGATCAGGTTTACATTCTAAAACCAAATCGATAAAATTGTGTTGTGGATTACCTTCGATATTGAATTCAGTATAGACAATTGGTTTTAAATCACGTGCGTCTTGATAGCGAATGTGTCTCTCATCCGGTCTTGGATGAATAGTGATTCCTTGTGCTCCGAATTTTTGAATGTCTTTGGCAACTTGCAATAAATCGGGCACATTGCCACCTCTAGCATTTCGCAAAGTGGCTATTTTATTGATGTTAACGCTTAATTTTGTCATGCTTTATTTTTTATCCACGAATTCGCAAATTATTGTTTTTCAAACCTAGGAAATCTACAAATTATTAGGTAAATTAATTTTTAGACAAAAATACAAAGTTAAGCAAGTCGGCATGTCCCAAAATTTGATTATTTTGCAGTCGCTAAAGAAAAGAATACATGAGAGAACTTTCAGAATATGTCAATAACGATTTTAAACCTTTTTCGAACCAAGAAAAAGTAGCAGAAATTCAGGATTTTTTTGCCGAAAGTACTTTTTCCCATTTTCCTGTTTTGGATCATGGAATTTATTTAGGTTGTATCTCTTCGGTTGATGCTGAAACTTTTGAAACGCAAAAAAACTTAGCCGATTACCGTTATGCTTTAGAAGGTTTTTTTGTTAGGATTGGAATGATTTGGTTGGATGTTTTAGAAGTTTTTGCAAGAAACAATGCTAATTTGGTTCCGATTTTAGATGAAAATAATAAATATGTTGGTTATTACGAAATCACAGATGTGATCAAGTTTTTAAACGAAACGCCTTTCTTAAAAGAAACCGGCGGCATTATTGTGGTTGAAAAATCAACCAATGAGTATTCGATGAGTCAAATTGCTCAAATTGTAGAAAGTAATAACGGCAAGCTTTTAGGCATTTTTGTTTCGGAAGCCAATGCGGAAAAAGTGCAAGTAACTGTTAAAATCACTTTGGGCGGCATGAATGAAATCATCCAAACGTTTCGTCGTTACAATTATGAAATTATTTCTGAACACCAAGAAGACAACTATTTGAACAATTTGAAGGAACGTTCTGAATACTTGGATAAATATTTAAATATGTAAAATTGAAGTTGGAAGTTGGAAGTTGGAAGTTGGAAGTAAAATTCTAAATTCTGACCTCTGGAATCTGACGTCTGATAACTCATTACTATGAAAGTTGCCATCTTCGGACAATATTATCAAAACGACACGCGACCGATTATCAAGGATATTTTTGTTTTTTTCAACAGAAACAATATAGAATTGGTCATTGAAGAAAAGTTTTTGAAAATATTATATGAAGAAAAAATTGTTGAAAAACAATACAATACCTTTTCCATTCATTCTGATTTAGACAACAGTTTCGACATTCTTATCAGTATTGGCGGCGATGGAACTATTTTAAGAGCCGCAACTTTTGTGCGTGATTCAGGTATTCCCATTTTAGGGGTTAATGCCGGAAGATTAGGTTTTTTAGCCAAAGTACAAAAGGAAAATATTGGTGCTTTTTTGCAAATCGTACTTGAAAAAAAATATACCATCTCCGAACGATCATTGTTAACTATTGAATGCTCTCCAAACAATTCGGAAATCGACATTAATTTTGCCATGAATGAAGTTGCTGTAAGTCGAAAAGACACCACTTCGATGATTACTATTGAAACTTTTTTGAATGGTGAATACTTGAACTCTTATTGGGCAGACGGATTGATTATTGCCACGCCAACCGGTTCCACCGGCTATTCATTGAGTTGTGGCGGACCAATTTTAACTCCCGAGGTAAAGGGATTGGTAATAACCCCTATTGCGCCCCATAATTTAAACGCACGACCATTGGTTATTCCAGACAATACTGAAATTACTCTAAAAGTTTCGGGTCGAGAAGAACAATATCTGGTTTCTTTGGATTCAAGAATCACCTCGGTAGATAACCATTCGATCATTAAAATTAAGAAAACACCATTCAATATTAATATGGTGGAAATTCCGGAAGAAACCTTTTTCAAGACGCTTCGAACCAAATTACTTTGGGGTGAAGACAAGAGAAACTAGAAAAAAATCCATTCATTTTATACTACAATTCTAAAAAAATCGTTTTAGAATAGAACCTTGCTAACCTTGGTAATTATCAGCACTTTATTTTATTTGGCAGAAATCCGAAATTCATGCTATATAAGTACTGAGAATTATTATATTTGCACGCTATTTTCAATTTGATGAAAAAGATTTTAGTATTATTTTTTTGTTTGGTTTTCCAAAATATTTTGACCGCACAAATCAACGAGATTGGTGTTTTCTTGGGCGGTAGTAATTTCATTGGCGATGTGGGTAAAACCAATTATATTGCTCCAAATGAATTGGCTATCGGTATTTTATATAAATGGAATAAAAGCCCTAGACATTCGTATAGATTTTCCTATACGCAGTCAACTATTACAGGAAATGATTTAGACTCTGAAGTTCCGGGAAGGAATTTGAGAGGTTATAAATTTAAAAATAACATCAAAGAGCTTTCAGCCGGGATGGAATTCAATTTTTTTGATTTCAATCTACACGAAACTTTGAAAAAGAAAATAACACCATATGTCTTTACAGGTCTTTCCTATTTTGCCTACGATGAATTGTATGTAATTAATGGACAAACAAAGAAAGACTATACCGAAAGCACTTTTGCCATTCCAATGATTGTTGGCGTCAAAAGCAATATTTTTGACAACATCGTTTTGGGCTTTGAAGTTGGTGCAAGGTATACTTTCACCGATAACTTGGACGGAAGCTTTCCGAAGAATGAAAATTTAGCGCCATTACAATTTGGCAATATAAACAGCAAAGACTGGTATGTTTTCACTGGGTTTACACTTACGTACACCTTTACTGAAAAACCCTGTTATTGCGCAGAATAAAGAATGAATTTACTAGACAAAATAAACAAAGACAATTTACCCAAACACCTTGCCATCATTATGGACGGGAATGGTCGTTGGGCGAAACAGAAAGGTTTATTGCGTGCATTTGGTCATGAAAACGGAACAAAATCAGTTCGAGTTACCGTAGAAACCTGTGCCAAATTAGGCATAAATAACCTTACGCTTTACGCATTCTCAACTGAAAATTGGAACCGTCCCAAGCTAGAAGTGGACACTTTGATGAAACTTTTGATTTCTTCCCTCAAGAAAGAGTTCGAAACCCTTCAAAAAAACAACATTCGATTGAACTGTATCGGGAACATTGATTTGCTTCCTTCCTCAGCAAAAAAAGAACTTTTAAGTGTTATTGAAAAGACAAAAAACAATACCCGGATGACCTTGACATTAGCGTTAAGCTACGGCTCGAGAGAGGAATTGTTAAATGCTGTTAAAATAATCAGTGATAAAGTTAAAAATAATATAATTTCGATAGACACTATTGATGAATCAATTATTAATCAGCATCTTTACACGCACAATCTACCCGATGTAGATTTAGTAATTAGAACCAGTGGCGAACACAGGATCAGTAATTTTCTGCTTTGGCAAATCGCTTATGCAGAATTTTATTTTACAGACGTATTGTGGCCCGATTTTAAAGAAGACGATTTATATGAAGCGATCATTAGCTATCAAAAAAGAGAACGACGATTTGGAAAAACAAGTGAACAAATTAAATAAAATTTCAGTGCAGATTACACCCTCAAGAATATTTCTAATTATCTTATTTTTTGGAAGTATTTTTCAATTACAAGCCCAAGACAGACTGCCTTTTGAACAAGGAAAAAAATATATTTTAGCAGACGTTAAAGTAAATGGAAAAATCAGTTATAACGAGCAAACAGTAGTTACTTTTTCCGGCTTGGAAAAAGGACAACAATTGACGGTTCCCGGAGAAGAAATCAGTAATGCCATTAAAAAATTAGGAAAACTTGGACTGTTTAGTGACATCGACTTTTATGTAAACAAAACAGAAGGTGACAGTATTTGGCTTGACCTTGATATCGTAGAATTACCAAAATTAAGTGAAGCAAAAATTCAAGGCGTAAAAAAATCGAAAACGGAAGCTTTAATCAAAGAAAACAATCTAACAAAAGGTAAAATTGTTAATGAGAATCTGATTACAACGACCAAAAACTACATCGAAAACAAATACAAAAAAGACGGTTATTACAAAACTAAAGTCTTTATAACCACAACACCTGATACTACTGAAGGCAATCAAGTAAAAATGTTGGTAAACATTGACAAAGGAGACAAATTAAAAATCTCCAAAATCAATTTTGATGGCAACGAAAAATTCTCAGACAAGAAACTGAGAAAAGCCATGAAAAACACCAAACAAATTAATCCTATACGAATTTTCAAATCCTCTAAATTCATCAAGGAAAAATACCAAGAAGATTTAACTTCTATCGTTGAAAAATATAAAGAAAAAGGATATAGAGATGCCCGAGTAATTAAAGATTCTGTTTTTTTAAATGAAAAAAAATCTAAACTAGCCATCAATATAAAAGTAGAAGAAGGAAGAAAATACTACTTTGGTAATATCAAATTCCTTGGGAACTCTGTTTACTCAGATCAATTATTAGAAAGAGTATTAGGAATTAAAAAAGGGGAAACCTATAACGGCGTTTTATTAGAAAAAAGAATCGCTGACAAGTCAAAACCTGATGGTGATGATATAACAAACTTGTATCAAAACAATGGTTATTTATTCTCCAACATCAATGCAGTTGAAGTAAAAACCGCCAATGACACTATCGATTTTGAAATTAGAATAATGGAAGGTCCAATTGCTTATTTCAACAACATTACTGTAGTAGGAAATGACAAAACCAATGACAGGGTAATTTACAGAGAACTTAAAACCCGTCCGGGACAAAAATACAGCAAAGAAGATCTAGTAAGAACCATTCGTGAAATTGGACAATTAGGATTCTTTGACCCGGAAGCCATTGATCCAAAATTCAAAAATGTTGATCCGGCCGCAGGAACAGTCGATATTGAATACAACGTTGTTGAAAAAGGATCAAGTCAAATCGAACTACAAGGCGGTTACGGTGGAGGTGGCTTTATTGGAACTTTAGGTTTGTCTTTCAATAATTTCTCGGCCAGAAATATGTTTAAAAAAGAAGCTTACAAACCATTACCAATGGGTGACGGACAAAAAGTGGCCTTGCGTTTACAAGCCAGTTCTTTCTTCCAAACCTATAGTTTGTCTTTTTCTGAACCTTGGTTAGGGGGTAAAAAACCAATTCAATTTTCTACCTCTTTGTCACACAGTAAACAATTTTTATACTCCGGACGCTCGGCTAATGTTGACCGAACTAAGAGTTTTAACATCACTTCTTTGTCTGTTGGGTATGCCAAAAGATTAACGGTGCCGGATGATTTCTTTGTATTCTCTAATTCAGTTAGTTTCCAATACTATGATTTGAACAACTACAATACCGGTTTGTTTACTTTTGGTGATGGTGCCTCGCGCAACTTGGCTTTTTCACTTGGACTGAGCAGAAATAATAAAGGAGTAAACCCAATTTATCCAACTTCGGGTTCTGAATTTAGTTTTTCAGCCAAATTCACTTTGCCGTATTCTTTATTTAATGGTATTAATTATGGTGATTTAGAAAACCAAGCAGCCTACAAATTAAAAAACAAAGGTGTAGGCTATTTCGACTCTAATAACAATTGGGTGCCTACTGGCGCTCTTGTTGATGGTATCGGTGGAAATGTGGTAACCAACTTAGAAGATGCTGCTGTTGATCAAGGTAAAGTAGACCAAGAAAAATTTAACTGGCTGGAATACTATAAATTAAAATTCAAAGCCGATTGGTACACAAGACTAGCCGGAACACAATCAAAGGCATTGGTTTTAAGAGCTTTGGGTGAGTTTGGATACTTAGGCGCTTACAACAACGGTCGCGGACTAGTTCCGTTTGAAAGATTCTTTTTGGGCGGAGACGGTTTGGCTAACTTTTCTTTAGACGGTCGTGAAGTGATTCAATTAAGAGGTTACCCTAATCAATCCTTATCTGATCAAGATGGAGCAACGGTTTACAATAAATTCTCATTAGAACTAAGATATCCTTTAACATTGAAAGCTGCGGCATCGATTTATGCACTAACTTTCCTGGAAGCCGGTTCATCTTATAATTCTTTTAAAGAATACAATCCATTTGTATTGCAACGATCTGCCGGATTTGGTATTAGAATTTTCATGCCGGCATTTGGTTTATTAGGGATAGATTTTGCCCACGGGTTTGATGCAGTTCCTGGTTTTAATCAAAAGAATGGTTGGGAAACACATTTTATAATTGGTCAACAATTTTAATTATATTTGATATATTATTTCTAAATCATAATCGTATGAAAAAATATTTTGCAATATCAATATTACTTATATCCTTTACTTTTGAGGCTAATGCCCAAACAAGAGGTATAAAAATTGGTTACATCGACATGGAATATATACTGCAAAATGTTCCTGACTACACAGAAGCCAATAACCAATTAGAGCTAAAAGCTCAAAAATGGAAACAAGATATTGAAACCAAAAAAGTTGAAATTGCAAAGTTAAAAGATGCCCTAAAAACCGAAAAAGCATTATTAACCAAAGAGCTAATCGATGAAAGAGAAGAAGAAATCAAGTTTCAAGAAGATGAACTTTTAGATTTCCAACAAAAGAGATTTGGTCCTAATGGCGATTTAATGACTCAAAAAGCTGTATTGGTTAAACCCATTCAAGATCAAGTTTTCAATGCTGTACAAGATATTGCAGAGCTAAAAAAATACGATTTTATCTTTGACAAATCTTCTGATTTAACCATGTTATTTTCGGCTAAAAGACACGACATCAGCGACCAAGTAGTTAGAGCCATTACCCGTGCGGAAAGAAGAGAACAGTTGTCTAAAAAAGAATTAAAAGAACAAGAAAAGAAGGAATACCAAGAAGATGTAGAAGATGAAAATCCTGCTCTGGCTGCCAGAAAAAAAGCTTTAGAAGATAAAAAAGCAGCTCGAGATAAGTTAATTGAAGATCGCAAACTAGCCGCCGAAGCCAAGAAAAAAGAGCAAGAAGACAAAAGGAAAGCATTATTGGAGGAAAGAGAAGCTAAAAAAAATGGCACGGTTCCTGCTAACGATAAAACAAATGACAAACCGGCAACTCCTGAAAACAAAAAAGTTTCTGATTCAACAAAAGTGGAGTCTGCCCCAAAAGATACAAAAGCAGCCGAGAGAGCAAAACTTGTAGAAGACAAGAAAAAAGCTTTAGAAGAAAAAAAGAAAAAAGTTCTAGCGGATAGGGAAGCGGCTAAAAAAGCCAAAGAAGAAAAAACCGGTGAACCGAAAAAAGAAGAATAAACAATAATAATTAATTAATACCTTTAAAAATGAAACGATTGAAATCATTACTAATAGCTACTGTATTGTTTTTAGGAACAAGTCACACCATCAATGCCCAAGCTAAAACTGCACACGTAGATGTAAATGAAATTATTTCTAAAATGCCGGCAATGTTAGATGCTCAAAAGCAATTGGAAAAATTGAGCGCCACTTATGATGCGGAATACAAAACAATGGCTGAAGAATATCAAAAGAAAATTCAAAAATACGACCAAGAAGCCTCTACTGTTGGAGATGCCGTTAACGCAACCCGTCAAACAGAAGTACAAGACTTAGTAAAACGCATCACTGATTACAGAGACAATGCGCAAAAAGAATTGCAAAAGAAAGAAACTGACTTAGTAAAGCCTTTGATGGAAAAAATCAAAGCTTCTATTGCTAAAGTAGGAAAAGCTAAAGGATACCAATACGTTTTAAATGTAGCTGATTTACTTTTAGCTGACGGTCCGGATTTAACGGCTGACATTAAAAAAGATTTAGGTTTCTAAAATCTAAAATACAAACTTGAAAACTGCTCACCTGAAACTTTAGGATTGAGCAGTTTTTTTTTACTTTTGTTTTTATGACAAATAACAATCCCATAGGCCTTTTTGATTCCGGTGTTGGCGGTACCTCTATTTGGAGAGAAATTCATGACTTGCTTCCCAACGAAGACACCGTATACTTAGCCGATAGCAAAAATGCACCTTATGGACAAAAGTCAAAAGAAGAAATTATCGCGTTAAGTATTAAAAACACCGAATATCTTCTCAATCAAAATGCTAAAATCATAGTCGTAGCTTGCAATACCGCCACCACCAATGCCATCAAAGAATTGCGCGCCAAATATGACGTTCCGTTTATTGGAATTGAACCGGCTATAAAAACTGCCGCAATAAATTCTGAAAAACACGTGATCGGAATTTTAGCCACAAAAGGAACTTTAAATAGTGAACTCTTTCACCAAACAGTAGAAAAATACCAAGACACTAAAATCATTGAACAAATTGGTGTGGGTTTAGTAACATTAATTGAAAACGGTGAAATCAATTCGCCCGAAATGAACCAATTACTTCACGCCTATTTAGAACCTATGATTGAAGCCAATATCGATTACCTCGTGCTCGGTTGCAGCCATTATCCTTATCTGATTCCTCAAATCAAAAAAATCCTCCCAAATCACATTAAAATCATCGATTCAGGGGAAGCTGTAGCACGGCAGACAAAGAAAGTTTTAACAGAAAGTGTCGGCCTGAGTAATGATACCAAAAAAGGAAATGTACTTTTCTATACCAATGCCAATCCAAAGGTCTTAAGCGATATCCTAAACAATAAATACGAAGTAAAAAGGAAAGATTTTTAGGAGCACAACATTTAATATTCTTTGAACCATTGACCCGCTATCCGCTACAATCTTTTTTGCTTGTCATGTTGTCCCGATAGCTATCGGGATGTCGAAGTACAAGCAAAAAAGGATTTCCACTACTATCGGGGCTATAAATCAAGTACAGTTCTTTTAGCACAATCAAAAACCAATGTCCACTGGACATTCTCCTCTTAACATCAAACTATCAAGACTAGCTAAACGTTTAGTTTTCTTAGAAAAAATAACCGACAGCCACCGGCAGTCCTCCTTTTAATTTCAAATTTCTTTAAACCAGCTCGAATACATCACATAGTTATTCGAAATACGCTCAATCTCACCCGCAAAGTCCGATTGGTCAATGTCTTTCACTTTCTTTGCAGGAACACCGGCATAAATCGTCCCCGATTCTACTACTGTGTTTTGAGTAACCACAGCTCCGGCCGCAATAATCGAATGGCTTTCCACTATACAATTGTCCATCACAATTGAACCCATTCCAATCAATACATTGTCATGAATTTTACAACCATGAACAATCGCATTGTGACCTATAGAAACATTATTCCCTATTTCAGTTGGATGCTTTTGATAAGTACAGTGAATGATAGCACCATCTTGAATGTTGACCTTATTACCGATTTTGATATAATGAACATCGCCTCTAATGACGGCATTAAACCAAACACTACAAGAACTGCCTAACACAACATCGCCTACGATAGTGGCATTTTCTGCCACATAACAATCACTTGGAATTTGAGGATATTTACCGTTTACTGATTTTATTACCATAAAAAAAATAGTCCCGAGAATATCGGGACTTATAGTTAAAATTAATTAATCGCTGGACAATTACAGTGGTATTTCTCAGGAGCACAGAATAAATTTATACCCAAGGTAATTTGATGAAAACCTCCGTTATCAAAATTTACATTTCCTAACAAATGTGAATAAGTATAAGAGAACACATAATTTTTAAAGTTCACCCCTAAAATAGGGGTTATATATTGCATTTTTTGATCAGAAACAGCATTTCCTTCCACAAACTGAGCACCATCAAGACTTCTTCTGTAAGAGATTCCGCCCCATAATTTTCCAAATTCCAACTCTTTGTAAGCTTTGATATTCAAATCAACTGTCTTCTCTTGAGTCTGAGTAACCAACTGGAACATAAATGATGGCTCCCAAAGAATTCCTTCTTCATCTCCAAAAGTATAACCTGAATTCAAAATGAACCTTCTTAAGTTAACCGGCTCTCTGTCTGAATATAACTTTCTGTCACTGGCCAAAGCATTTTTTACTGTAGCATGAACATAAAAATCAAGGAAATTATAAGAAGCTCCAATATCAACATTAAAATAAGAAGCTCTTTGAATTGAATTAAAAATTAATGGATCATAAGTAGGATCATTTGTATAAAACGTACTTTGATCTAAACTACTTTGCACAAAACCGGCACTCATACCAAATGAAAGTTGATTTAAGTCAACTCTGTCACGAGAAAACATCAAATGATGCGCATAAGTCAATTTCATACCGGTTTGAGAGTGATATCCATTCTTGTCATTAAAAACAATGATACCACCGCCCGATCTTTCGCCTAACGATCCGTTAAAACTTAACGTTTGTAGAGCCGGAGCATCTTCTTGACCAAACCATTGTTGTCTTGCCGTTAGTCTGAGCTTAGCACAATTTGCAGCTCCCGCCATAGAAGGATGTAACAAATAATAATTGTCTGATAAATAATCAGAATAAACAGGCAATCCTTCTTGAGAATTTGAAAGCTGTGATACAAAAAGTATAGCTAGTAGACAAAGTTTTCTAAAATTCATTTTAATTTATCTTTTTAATGAGAAATGGGCTTTAAATTGTTTCATTGTGTTTTGCTCCGGATAATCCACCGTAAACCAGTAATCCGTTGAAGGCAATGGCTGGCCGTTGTAGGTACCATCCCATCCATCTCCTGCCGAACTGATTTGTTTCAGTAGTTTTCCGTAGCGGTCAAATATATAAATTTTTGTTTGATCTGCATAATTAAATAATCCTACCACATTCCATGTATCATGAATACCATCACCATTCGGAGTAAAGTAATGTGGGTAATCTATTACTTGTACATTATTAATGATAAACTCCTCACAGCTAAAGGCCAATCCGCCCTCAGTATCC
>NZ_JBKBOL010000001.1:796658-961730 GCF_046293665.1 Flavobacterium sp. | reverse complement strand
CCTCGTTTTGCAGTTTTCCAATGAACAATCCCTCTCTTGCGGGGTGCAAATATAAAAACTATTTTTCTCCTAATCCAAATAAAAATTACCCTTTTTTTGTCTTTTTTTTAATCTCCTGATAACATGAATTTTACAAGGGCGTTTTTGAATTTTCTTAACAAACACAAAACAAAGTTTCCTTTCTAGCCCCGATTGCAGAGGCTACCCCGTAGCCCGGAAAGCGGGAAAATGGATAACCAATATAGACCAAGCCTTTCGCTCCTATTCGAAACGGATAGATTTGGACGGTGTGATTTTGGTGATAATATAGGAAGGAATTAATAAAACCAGTAGGCAGATGGCTACGGTTCCTATGTTTAAGAGTAATATGTAGAATAAATTGATGTCGACCGGCGCTTCGTTGACGTAGTAACTTTCGGGATTCAATTTAATGATGCCGAAGTATTTTTGCAACAACAACAGTCCGATGCCGATGATATTACCCCAAAGCAATCCTCTTCCTATTAGGTAAGCGGCGTTGTAAAGGAATATTTTTCGGATGGTCCAATTGTTGGCACCGATTGATTTTAGGATGCCTATCATTTGGGTTCGCTCTAAAATCAAAACCAACAATGCGACTACCATATTAATGGTAGAAACAGCTATCATCACTATTAGAATCACAACAATATTGAAATCGAATAGTTTAAGCCATTCGAAGATGTAATAGAATTTCTCGACTATGGTTTGGGTATCTAATGTGGAAGATGTTTCTCCGTAAACCTCTTGTCCTTTTTGTTCAATTTGGGTAAAATCATCAACGAATACTTCAAAAGAACCGATTTCAGTGGGTTTCCATTTGTTGATTCTTTGCACGTGACGGATATCGCCGATTACATAACTGGCATCGAATTCCTGAAACCCTGAATTGTAAATCCCAACGATTTTGAAATTGCGCAGGTTATAGCCTTCGTTGTTTTCTTTCATGAAATAGGTCACGAACTTGTCATTGAGCTTCAACCCTAATCTATTCGTAAGATATTGTGAGATTAAAACTTCTTCGTTGAGATTAGACTTGAAATTAGGCAATCTGCCTTCCATTAGATACTCTTCTAAATTAGTAGTTTCGTAATCTTTGCCGACACCTTTAAAAATAACCCCTTCGAAAGCGGTTTCTGTTCTTATGATTCCGGCCTTACTGGCAACGGCTTGCACATGATTGATGCCGTCAACGGTTTTGAACTTAGGATAAAAGCTTTGGTTAATTGAAATGGGCTTGGTGCTAACATCAGAATTGTTGTCGTTATAGCCTGAGATAATAATATGTCCGTTAAAAGCGGAAACTTTTTGGCGTATTTTTTGTTGAAGTCCAATACCGGTAGCAATAGAAACGATCATCATAATCATACCCAAAGCGATGGCAGTGATGGCAATTTTTATTATTGGCGCAGAAATACTACTTTTATGGTCTTTAGCAGTAATCAGTCTTTTGGCTATAAAGTATTCCGGTTTCAATATTTTAATCGATTTGTGACAAAGATACACAAAGTTATCGGCGCTGAATTACCACAACTTTTAGAAAATTATTTGTTATGAAATATTTTATCAACGGTACCTTATTGCTTTTAGCCTATTTGTTTATCTCGTCATCTTGTGGTATCGGAGAAAAAATCAGGACTAGAAATCTTGAGCCCGAAACAAAAATGACGTCACAACCAAGCGCTATAAAAACAGGCGCAGATGATTCAGCTACTTATCTTCCTTTATTAAAGAATAAAAAAATTGGCGTTGTTACCAATCAGACCGGAATCCTTTCTAACAAAACCCATTTGGTTGATTATCTTTTAGACCAAAAAATCAATGTTCAGAAAATCTACGCGCCGGAACACGGTTTTCGTGGCACATCTGATGCAGGCGAATTGATTAAAGACGGCAAAGACACCAAAACCGGTTTGCCTATTATTTCCCTATACGGCAATAACAAAAAACCTAAACCGGAGCAATTGACCGGAATTGACATGATGGTTTTTGACTTGCAAGATGTCGGTGCAAGATTCTACACTTATATTTCATCATTACATTATATTATGGAAGCTTGTGCGGAAAACAATATTCCTTTGATTGTTTTAGACCGACCTAATCCAAATGGAAGTATTGTTGACGGACCGATTTTAGAAAAAGAACACACTAGTTTTGTAGGCATGCACCCAATTCCATTATTGCACGGCATGACGATTGGCGAATATGGCCAAATGATTAACGGCGAAAAATGGTTGAAAAATGGAATCCAATGTAATTTGACCGTGATTCCGTGTTTGAACTACCAAAGAGAAATGGCTTATAGTTTGCCTGTAAAACCTTCGCCCAACTTACCCAATGACCAATCCATCAATTTATACGCGAGTTTGTGTTTGTTTGAAGGAACCAATGTGAGTTCGGGACGAGGAACTGAAAAACAATTCCAAATTTACGGTTCGCCTTTTCTGCCAAAAAGCGATTTTAGTTTTACGCCAATTCCGAATTTTGGTGCCAAAGAACCCATGCACAAAAACCAATTGTGCTACGGAGAAGATTTAACCCAAATTCAAAAAGTGACTCGTTTGGAATTGAAATGGCTGATCAAAGCGTATCAAACGACTTCGGATAAAAGCAAATTCTTTAATGATTTTTTTACCAAATTGGCCGGAACTAAGAAACTACAACAACAAATTGAAGCCGGAACTTCGGAAGCTGACATCAGGAAATCTTGGGAGAATGGCTTGACTGAATTTAAAACGATGCGTAAAAAGTACCTGATTTATTAATGTTTGCTTTTTATAATTCTTTTAAAAAATTGAAACAAAAAATAAGGAATAAAAAAGAAAAGTAAAAGCAATACATATATAATCAGCGACAGCATAAACACTTCAAACATTTGGTAAGCAAATGAATTTACAGGCTCATCGGCATCTATCCAATACCCAAACAAGGCAGTTGCCAAGGAGAACATATAAATTAGTAGTAAATAAAAAGGGATTTTTTTCATGACTGTTTTTTTAAAAAAACGATAAAAACAATCATTTATTATTCACCACCTCAATATTCGGATTGATTTTTAAAAGCTCTTGAATAAAAGCTTCTCTTTCTTTAGGAGAAATTAATATTTCATTATACTTATTGTAAACCACCGCAATTCTGTCGAGCGACAAAGCCGGTGAACTTAATGGATTGTTGGTTCTGTAGATTTTTCGAATGGTTTTAATGTCTATTTTGGTCCACCAAATATGAAGATTCTCTCCCTCAATTTTATACTTTATGGATTTGAACATCAAAAAAAAGAAACTCAAAATACCAAATGACACAAAGAACATCAAATAGTCTTTGCTCAAAATGCCCTCTATCATAGGGTAACAAAACACAATAAAAACAACGATAATCAACCACCAGTCGATTTTAGACCTATAAACTTTCATTTCAATTTTATAAAGGTAAGCGTTTCTTCATTTCTTCCACAATATTGTAAGCCGCCGGACAAATCGCCACATTCTTCAACGTCAAATCGGATATTTGCTGGAATTTCTTTCGATCTGTATGTGGAAATTCGCGACAAGCTTTCGGACGAACCTCATAAATCATACAATAATTTTCATCGTCCAAAAACGTACACGGCACATTTTGCAACACATAATCTTGGTCTTCATCAATGCGCAAATATTGGTCTATAAACTGTTGTGGCTTTTGTTTCAAATGTTTCGCAATGCGTTCAATATCGGCCGAAGTAAATAATGGTCCGGTTGTTTTACAACAATTGGCACAAGTCAAACAATCCGTTCGTTTAAACTCGGCGTCGTGCAAATCCTGCATCACATAATCCAAATTCTTGGGCGTTTTCTTTTTCAGCTTATCGAAATACTTTTTGTTTTCGATATGCTTATCTTTGGCTAACTTTTGGATATTGTTTAAAATTTGTTTCAAGTTTTCAGGCTTCACGTTGGTTACTGCAAAGTTAACAACTTTGAAACTTGAAACTTGAAACCTGAAACTAAAATTAATGAAAGATTTATTCGGCCAAGCCATACTCGATTTTCAAACCAACAATGCTCCCGAAGATTTGGTCACTGAAACCAATATTTCCGATGCCGATGACATGAGCGTCGAGTATCTTTTTCGAGCTTATAATGAAATGCCCAAGTTGGAAAAGAAAGCTTTGCAACTCGCTAAGGGCAAAATCCTCGACGTAGGTTGCGGCGCCGGAAGTCACAGTTTGTATTTGCAAGAAAAAGGTTTTGACGTTACGGCTATAGATATTTCTCCGAATGCCATTAAAGCTTGCCAACTTCGCGGGGTTAAAAATACCATAGTTCAGAATTTATTAGAAGTAACTAACGAAAAGTTCGACACCATCCTATTGTTAATGAACGGCACGGGAATCTTTGGAACACTTGCCGATACCTCAAAATATTTACAAAAGTTAAAATCCCTTTTAAATCCAAACGGACAGATTTTGATTGACAGTTCCGACATCATTTATATGTTTGACGAAGACGAAGACGGCAGTTTTTTGGTTCCGGCCAATGGCTATTATGGCGAATTGACTTTTACCGTTTCCTACAAAGGCCAAACCGAAGAGACTTTTCCTTGGCTATATCTCGATTACAACACTTTACAAAATGCCGCTCATGCCAATGGTTTAGAATGCGAATTGGTTATTGAAGGCAAACATTATGATTATTTGGCCAAGCTTTTTTAGGAGCTGTTTCCGGCTATCCACTGTATCTTTTACACCTGTCAGGTTTTAAAAACCTAACAGGTGTAAAAGGATGCCGTTCCTATCCGGGCTAGGAGTTTATGCTTCTATCAAATCGGTGGTTTTAATAATGTCTTCCAATGCTTTGTACAACACCTCCAAATCTTCCTGAGAATTATAGGCATTGATTGAATACCTCAAATAAATATTCCCATTCAACGGCATGACCGGAATTTGGATTTTATATTTGTCATATAGCAAATCTTTTAACTCCGCGGGCTTTGTGGTCTTCACCGGAATACTTGCCATTTGTCCTAAAAACGCTTCAGCAATCGGTGCCAAAGGTTGGGTTTTGAGCAAATCACAAAAGCGTTGGTAATTGTCAAAAACGATTTGCTTACAAGCTTTCGATTTTTCTTTCCAGTTGTTTTGTTCTAAAAATTCAATCACTTTTGGCGTGCACAAAAAAGTCGAATGGTCATTGGTTCCTTGGTATTCGTGGTAATCCAGAAACTGGCTTTCGCTTGGTGACAAACTTTCATAACCCCAACTAACCACTAAAGGATCAATATCCGCTTGAAACTCTTTTTTCACATAGAGAAACGAACTGCCTTTCGGAGCCAACATCCATTTGTGCAAAGTGCCGGTGTAGAAATCGGGATTCAAATCAGCGATATTTAAATCGATATGACCAGGAACGTGCGCGCCGTCAATAATAGTAATCAAACCCAATTCTTGTGCTTTATCACAAATCTCCTTAACCGGAAAAATCAAAGCCGTTGAACTCGAAATGTGGTTTAAGAAAATAACTTTGGTGTTGTGGTTGTAACCTTTCCAAAACTCTTCGATGATTTGTTCTTTGGAAACTATCGGCAAACTAATGTCTTGACGAATGTATTTAGCTCCGGATTTTTTACAATAAAAATGCCATGTTCTGTCCATGGCACCATATTCATGATTGGTAGCCAAAATTTCATCACCGGGTTGCAATGTTAGACTACGCATGATGGTGTTAATCGCTACCGTCGGATTAGGCACAAAGAAGAAATCTTCTTGATTACAACCTATAAACTTTGCTAATGGCGATTTAGCTATCTTGAGATATTCGGGTAATTTTTTCTGTATAAATTGAACCGGATCCGATTCTAACTCGCGTTGTAAACGTTGAAACTCTTCAAAGATTGGTTTCGGACAAGCCCCAAAAGAACCGTGATTTAAAAAAGTGATGGAAGCGTCAAGCAAAAATTGTGATTTACTCACAGATAATAATTCGTTTTTTGGGTGTTCGTGAACCGTTGGTTTCATGATGGATTATTTTTTGTAAAAATAAAAAATCCCAAACAGTGTTTGGGATTTTAACTTTATTTTATGCTGACAAATTACTGCATGTATTTCATTACTAGTGCTTGAATTTCTCCTTGTAAACCCATCATAGACTCTTGTGATTTTTGAGCAATAATCTCTGATCTTTCGGCCATTTTTTTCCCTACTGGGCTATTGTAAAAAGCCAACATAGCTTTGATGTCTTCTTTTGAGTATTCTTGCATGTAAATCTCAACTGTAGCATCATTTACTTTTTTCATTACAATATCAAACTCAACCACAAAAGCTGCTTGTTTGTCTTGAGGAATCATAGCAAGCACTTGCTTTTTAGCAGCATTCAATTGACCTGATGCACCGCTCTTTTCAATCACAGCAGCCACATCTTCTTTTGATGGTTTCTCTTGAGCAAAACCAAACTGTGACACTAATACAAATGCAACAGCGAATAATAATTTTTTCATGTTTTTGGATTTATTAATAATTTATAAAAATACTATTTTTTTCTAAATACCATTGGATATTTTATCTCAATACTTATTGGTTTTCCACCGCGTTTGGCCGGTTCCCATTTTGGACAGATTTTGAGCACTCTTATGAATTCTGTAGCTGATTCGACATCAAAAAATTCGATAATTTTAATATTTTTAACCGTTCCATCTTTATCAATAGTAAAAGCGCCAACCATCTTTCCGGCTTTGGTTACTTTTGAATAATCAAATTCTTTTCTAATGAATTTGGTAAACTCATCAATTCCGCCGCCATTGAACTTGGCTTCGATTAAATCTCCATTTAAATATACTTCATCTTCTCCGTCAATTTGAGAAAAACCTAACATTGGAAACAAAACAAACAGTAAAATTTTAACAACCTTCATAAATGAATTTTAAGGGATATTTAAATATTTATGAGTTTGCAATGACACTCTCCATTTTGGATTGTTCATTACATAATCTACAATTAACGGCGTCATTTCTTCTTTTTTACTCCATTCAGGTTGCAGAAAAAGAATCGCATTCGGATTTACTTTTGCGGCTTGTTCTTCTGCAAAAGTGAAATCATGTTTATTGTACACAATCACTTTCAATTCATTGGCAATGGCATAAGCATCGGCAACCGGTAATTTATTTTTCTTTGGTGACAGACAAAACCAATCCCAATTTCCTGAAACCGGATAAGCACCGGAAGTTTCAATATGTACTTTAAGATTTTTGTCTTTTAACTTTTGCGTTAATAAAGTCATGTCCCATGTTAAGGGTTCACCGCCGGTTACTACAACTGTATCAGCATATTTAGCAGCATTGTCAACTATTATATCGGTATTGGTTGGCGGATGTAATTCGGCATTCCAACTTTCTTTGACATCACACCAATGGCAACCTACATCGCAACCACCAATTCTTATAAAATATGCCGCAGTTCCGGTGTGATAGCCTTCGCCTTGAATGGTGTAAAACTCTTCCATCAGCGGAAGCATTTCCCCTTTTTCAACAGCCGATTGTGTTTCTTTTGATAACATTATTTAAAATATAGTTGGCAAAGATAATCAATTTGCTTCGCCAGTTCGCTTTGCTCGAGTGAAAATGAGTCCATTTGAAAATTTAAATGAAACCATAAAAAAACCGTCTCAATCAGATTGAGACGGTTTTAAAATTATGCTGTCCTTATTACTTCAATAACTTCAATGCTTCTAAGGCATATGAATTAGCCGGATCTAGCGCTAAAGTTTTGTTTAACAATTCTTTTGCTTTTGCTTTATCAGAATTTGCAAAATGTGAAGCCATACCATTGTATGATTCAATAAATTTTGCTTTGTTTTTAAGCACTTCTTCTTCTCCTTTGGCAGTAACTATATCCACATACTGTTGGTAGTATGTTGCCATCATTTCGTCATTCTCTAACAATCTGTTTGTTCTTGCTCTGAAAATATAAGCATCTGCTGTTGTCGGTGATGCGGTAATTACATTTCCAAAGGCAACATCTGCTTTTTGTAAAGCGATTGCATCCGGTTTGACAACTTCTTTGCGTGTATTGTCATAATATAATGAGTTCCCTAAGTAAAAGTTATCAATCAGATAATTTTTAGAAGTTGGATTAGTTACCGCAATTTCAAAAACAGCTGCTGCTGCAGTAAATGCTTTTTGATCGTATAATTTTTTTCCTAATTCATTCAACTCATTGGTTGCTAAAGGCTCCATAGCTACTGCTTTTTTGATGTCCTCAATAGCTGAAGCTAATAAAGTTGGGTCAACGGTTTTACCGTCTTCACTAGTACCTTTTTTAATTTTGGTCTGACCTAAATACAAATAATCGCGAGGAATAATCTTGTTCGACGGATTGGAGGTAAATTTTTGCAAAGCATCTAAAGCGGCATCAGCATTACCATTTTCATAAGCAGAATAACCTAAATATCTTAGAATTCTAGGATTAACTCCATCTAACTCCTTCATCTTGTTAGCTTCTACTTCCAAAGCTTTATAATCTTTGGCCAAGATTAAAAAGTCAGCATGACGCATACGAGAAGTCAATGAATAATCGGTTAAACTCATGTACTTTTCATAAAACCCTAATGCTTTCTGAATATTTTCTGTGTAAGTAGACGGAACGTTGTTTCCCCATAAATAATGAGTTTCAGCCAACTCTCTATACACCGGTCCATAATTTGAGTTGATGGCAATTACTTCATTGTAAGCTTTTACAGCTTCAGTGTATGCTTTAGCACCTTTAAGCAAAACACCCAATTGCATTTTAGCTCTGATTAAAGAACTATCAGCTTGGTAGGCATTTCGATAAGCAACATAAGCTTCGTTTTGTTTTTTATCACCATAGTAAGCATCACCTAAAGCTAATTGTACTTGAGCATCTGTTGGGTTGGCGGCAGCAGCTTTAGTCAAAACAGCGATAGCACTTGTATAATCAGGCTTGTCTGCATTCATGTAAGCGCGAGCGATATAAACATACTCTTCAGTATCTTTCTTCTTCAAATCTTTGGTTACCAAATTAAACTTGGCTTGTGCTGCAGCTTTATCATTAGCATCTAAGTCCATTTGGCCTAATCCGATATTGTTGAATTTAGCCCCATCACTAGCGTTTAATCCTTTTTGAAAGTAGATTGTTGCAGAGTCAGCAATATTTTGCTTCAGGTAAATATTACCCAAAAGAAAAGCGGCTTTGCCATTAGAAGGTTTGGTTTGTATAACGGATTTCAACAACGATTTTGCTTTCTCAAATTGTTCAGCATCAATAGCTTTCTTCGCTGGCTCTAAATCCTGTGCTTTCGCAACGGTTGTTGCTACTAACGCTAAGCTGAATATTTTAAACTTGTTCATCTTGCAATTTTTTAATTTTTATCTGTATTACTATTATTTTTAATCATGATTTTTCTGGTTGGAACACGTTCCGGAACTAATCCTGATTTTAAAATGATTCGTTGACCTCTTTCTCCACCAAGGAAAGAAGCAAACCCCATTCCCAATCCAGAATATCCTTGGCAGTTGATGACATACAAATGACGTGCCAAAGGATATTTACCTTGCGCTAGGTTGTCTTGCGTTGGAAACACATATTCTTTTGAATCTTTAGCTTTAACTCCTAGAACATTGACTTTATCAACTGCATCTTGAAGTTCTAAAGGAGGTTGAAAAATCCAATTCATCCCTATAACGCCTATCATTCCATTATTTTCGGCAACATACTTGATGACCTCTTCATTAGTTTTGAATGAAAACACATTTTTTTGATTGGTTACCGTAACTCCGGAAAGTTCAGAAATATATCTTACTGTACTCGAATTGGCATTGTCAAAAACTAATCCTTTTATATTTGCTACTGACTTACCATTTATAAAATCAATTACATCTTGTAACGGTATAATAGTATCATTAGCCGCTTTATTTTTAATAAAGGCAACTGCATCGGTTGCAAAAGGCGTAATTCTTGGCGTAATCTTTTTGCCTTCTAAAACCTTTAGTTCTTGGCTTGAAAGCTTTCTTGTGAGAATGGCAATTTTGGCTGTATCATTCAGTAATGAATTCAAAACTTCATTTTCGGATTGAGCAACCAAATGTAATTTGGCATTATACTGCGTTTCAAAAACAGCTTCTTCATCTTCAATTATCGGCAAAATAGATTCATCTACATAAATAGTGGCTTTGCCTTCTAATATGGTATCTATCTTTGTATCCGATTTCTTTTGACAAGAAAAAACAAACAGTAAAGTGAGCAAAAGAAAACCTGTAATTGTTTTAGTTATTTTATTCATCATCTAAATTATTCAAGCGCTTTACTTGAGTTATAAAACGGATAAAACCAAATAATATTATAAGGCAGCCTGCAATTATTTGAAGATTATTGGGCAAATTCAATTTTAATTTATCCCAAAAGAGTAAAAGCAATCCTAAGAAACAAAAAGCCATAAAATTCAATAAGCTAATAACGAGAAGAAATCGCTCTTTTAGCGATTTCTTCTTAAAATTTTCTATGATTTTTGAAATCATTTATTCGGCTGATTGAATAGAAATCGGTAAGGAATACAAAACCCTAACCTTTTTACCATTTTGTTCACCCGGATTCCATTTCGGACATGATTTCAACACTCTGATAGCTTCTTTACCGGTTCCGTATCCAATATCTCTGATTACTTTAATATCAGTTAATGAACCGTCTTTCTCAACAACGAAAGTTACGAATATCTTTCCTTTTAAACCATCTTCTTCAGGTACTTGGAAATTTTTTCCAATGAATTTGTAAAACTTCTCTAATCCACCAGGGAAATCAGGTTTAACCTCAATACCTGCTGTGTTGTAGATGTTGTTGTCTTCTTCTACCACACTTGGTCCTGTTCCAACAGGTTCCACTCTTAACTCTGCATCAGGGTCACCTTTAATGGTTTCTTTACCAAGATTTTTATCTTTAATCTCTTCCATCTTAGGTGGCTCTTCGACTATCTCTTCTGTCTTTGCCACAACCGGCTTCACAAACTTCACTTGATCCACTTTTGGAGGTGGAGGTGGAGGTGGTGGAAGATCTTTTGGTTGTTCTTCCTTAGGTGGTAATTTTATCGTTACAATTTTTTTATCTAATACCGCTTCATCATCCGAACTATCCGGGATTAAATCTGCTATCAATGGCGATGCTACTGCAAGACCAAAAATCAATGTTCCAATAAGCAGTGAACGTACAGTTGTTTTTGGATTCTCTTTACGCAATTCATAAGCACCATAGGCTTTGTTACGTCCCTCAAAAACGATGTCTATCCACTGTCTTTTAAATAAGTCTAATTTCATAATGTTACTTTTTAAAGATTAGCACAAGACATTACTTGTTCATTTCATCTACTAATTTTTGTTCTTCAGGAGTGATCTCATTTACAATAGCATAAGTAGGCACATTACAAATGGCCATCTCGTCTAAAATATCCACCAAGTTTCTGTAAGTTGATTTTTTTGAAGGTTTGATGATTACAATCATTCCTTTATCTTTATCCCCTGTAATTTGTGGTATCGAAGTTACTCTTTTCAAAATTTCTTTACGAATTCCATTTTTTCCATAAACAGCATCTGCTGGAGCTCCGCCTTGTTCAGGTGAGTCAAGCAAACCATGAAACCATTTGATTTTGTTGTCTTTACCCATGATAATAGTCATGGTTCTTCTCTGATCAACTTTAATATCTGTTTTATCTTCATTTGGCTTTTCTTTATCAGGCAAACCCAAATCCATAGATTGAGGTTTAGATAAAGAGGTGGTCAACATAAAGAAAGTGATCAACAAGAATGCCAAATCCACCATGGCGGTAAGATCCACTTTTGCGTTGGATTTTTTACTTCTTACCTTTTTACTGCCTTTTTTGCCACCGCCATCGCCGGTATTTAATTCAGCCATTTTATATTATTATTAAAATTAATAATCTTTTCCTCTTAAACCAGTAACTAAGTTAAAGCTATTGATTTTTTGGTCCTGTAAAATATCCATGATTTTTTTAATCTGTGGATATTCTTCTTTCGCATCGCCTTTGATAGCAAATTGCAACTCTTTATCAGCTACATCAATATTTGCTTGTCTTGCCGTATAAATCCAATCTTTCAATTGGTTATTGATAGAGTCATGTGGAATACCAGGTTGAATTCCTGGCTTTGCTCTATCTGCTGCTTTCATGGCCAATAATTGTTTCATCGCTTCAATCGGAACACCAAACTCATCTACTAGTGAGAATTGTTTAATTTCGTCCTCTGTGAAGGATAAATTATATTTTTGAGCCATTAACTCTAATGTTTTTATACGAACATCTCTTCCTTTAACCCCAAAGAACACTTGTTCTTGACCGTTACTTTTTCCAACTGTTAATGTGGCCAAATCCGTTTCCGGCAATTTGGTTTGTACAGTTGAAGAAGGCGTATCTACCGGTAATGGCTCTGGCGCCTTAGCCGTTGCCGTAAGGATAAAGAATGTAAGTAAAAGGAAAGCCACGTCACACATCGCCGTCATGTCGATGGATGTTGCTTTTTTGGACATTTTTACTTTAGCCATTATTTATTTGTTTTATTACAACAATTAGATTCTCTAATTACTGAATTATGATTTTAAACTTCCTCTGAATTTTCTGTATGTGTTTACGATAGTAGAACCAGCCTCATCAATAGAGTAAGTTAAAGTATCGATCTTAGAAGTAAAGAAGTTGTAAGTTACAATTGCTAAGGCAGAAGTAGAAATACCTGTTGCAGTATTAATTAAAGCCTCAGAGATACCGTTTGCTAATGCCGCTTGATCAGGCGAACCCGCTGTTGCTAATGCACCAAACGCTTTAATCATTCCAGTTACAGTTCCTAATAACCCTGCTAAAGTCCCTAATGCTACTAATGTTGACAAAATGGTCATGTTTTTCTCTAACATTGGCATTTCTAATGAAGTAGCCTCTTCAATTTCTTTGTGAATAGTTTCAGCAGCTTCTTCACTAGTGAATCCTTCTTTCTTAACTTCTTGGTATTTTACCAATGCTGCTTTGATTGAATTTGCAACAGAACCTTGTTGTTTGTCACAAGCACTGATAGCATCATCAATATTTCCAGCTTTAATACTATTTTGTACATTTCTCATAAAAGCATCTAAATTTCCTTTTCCGCCTGCTTTTGTGATAACAAAGAAACGCTCAATTGAAAACACAATTACCATCAAAAATAACCCCATCAAAACCGGCACTACCGCTCCTCCTTTATAAACCATTGCTAAATAGTTTCCTGGTATTGGATGACCTGTATTCACTCCGCCTTCAAAGTTAGCCCCATTACCCATTATAAACTGCCAGATTAACCATCCCACAAAAACACATGCTACAATGATGATTCCTGACATCATCCCTAAACCATTTGAACCCGATTCTTTTTTAACGTTTGCCATTTTTTTAAATTTTAAAAGTTTTAATAAATTATAAGTTTTAGTTGTTAATAAACTTGAATAGGAGCAAATTTAATTTTTTACTTCAAATAAAAAAACTTTTTTTAATTTTAATAACATATCGTTTTAATTACAGTTTTTGAGTTGTTTCCAACATTTAAAACCAATCGTTACCGTTTAAATAAAAATAAGTCTAATTTTCAAGCGCTTAATACGTATTTAAATGTATAACGTAAAAAGTATTGAAAATGTATTTTCAAAGAAAACTTTTTCAGTAATTTAAAATTAGAATATTTTTCCTCCAACATCAAAACAATTAACATTTCGTAAGTTTTAAAAAAATATATTATTTTGCCCTACCTTTATATTTAGATTTAAAAAACAGTAAATGGCAACAGCATCCGATTTTTCAAAACATATTAATGACGGTTACACATCAAAAGGCGAAAGCATCATTCTTGGTGGCGCCATTTTAAAAGGTGAAGCTTTAGCAGATACTTTTATTAAAGTACCTCTAAAAACCTTAAACAGACATGGCTTAATTGCAGGCGCTACCGGTACCGGAAAAACCAAAACCATACAAGTACTATCGGAACAATTGTCTTCTTTTGGGATTCCGGTTTTGATGATGGACATCAAAGGCGACTTTTCCGGTATTGCTAAAGAAGGTGAAGAAAAACCATTTATTACCGAACGACACGCCAAGATTAATCTACCCTATAAAACTGCAGGATTTCCGGTAGAATTGATGTCATTATCTCATCAAAATGGTGTTCGATTGCGCGCTACCGTTTCTGAATTCGGACCGGTGCTGTTTTCACGAATACTTAACTTAAATGACACCCAAACTGGAGTAGTTGCAGTTATTTTTAAATATTGTGATGACCACAAAATGCCTTTGTTGGATTTGAAAGACATGAAAAAAGTCATCAACTATATTACTGAAGAAGGCAAAGACGAAATCGAAGAACACTATGGTAAAATTTCGACCTCAACTACCGGGATTATTTTGCGTAAAATAATCGAATTGGAGCAACAAGGTGGTGATATTTTCTTTGGTGAATTGTCTTTCGAAATTGATGACTTAATGCGCATTGACGAAAACGGCAAAGGTTATATCAATATCATCCGCTTGACCGATATTCAAGATAAACCAAAATTATTCTCAACATTCATGTTGAGTTTATTGGCGGAAATCTACCAACAAATGCCTGAAAAAGGCGATGCTGACCAACCTGAATTGGTTATTTTTATTGATGAAGCACACTTAATTTTTGACCAAGCCAGTAATGCGTTGTTGAACCAAATTGAAACCATTATCAAACTCATTCGTTCCAAAGGAATAGGCGTTTATTTTGTAACTCAAAATCCAATGGATGTTCCGGCAAGTGTTTTGGCACAATTGGGATTAAAGATACAACATGCGCTTCGTGCTTTCACGGCCAAAGACAGACAAGCGATTAAACAAACCGCCGAGAACTATCCGCTTTCTGACTATTACAAAACAGACGAAGTATTGACTTCTCTGGGAATCGGAGAAGCACTAGTAACCGCATTAAATGAGAAAGGCATTCCGACACCTTTAGCAGCAACCATGATGCGAGCACCAATGAGCAGAATGGATGTTTTAACCGATAGCGAAATCGAACAAATCAACGCCAAATCGAAATTGGTTAGAAAATATTCAGAAGAAATAGATCGGGAAAGCGCTTATGAAATGCTAAGCAAAAAAATCGAAGTCGCCAACCAACAAGCCGAACAAGCGCAAGAAACCAAGCAAGAACAAAAAAGAAAAAGCAGCGAACCTAGTACAGCCGAAGTTATCGGTAAATCGGTAACAAAAGTGGTGACAAGTGCTACTTTTATTAGAGGTGTTTTTGGCATTCTAACTAAGCTGTTCAGAAAATAATGAAATCAGTTTTAACTATAAGTCTACTTGTACTGTCAAATGTCTTCATGACTTTGGCTTGGTATGGTCATCTAAAATTCAAAGAACTGAAATGGTTTGAAAATGCGGGATTAATCACTATCGTTTTAATCAGTTGGGGATTGGCTTTTTTTGAATATTGTTTTCAAGTTCCCGCGAATAAAATAGGGTTTGAAGGTAATGGCGGACCATTTTCGCTACTGCAATTAAAAGTCATACAAGAAGTCATCACGTTAGTAATCTTTGTGATTTTCTCCTTGCTGTTTTTCAAAAATGAAACCTTTCGTTGGAATCATGCCGTTGGTTTTTGCTTTTTGATTTTGGCCGTTTATTTTATATTTAAGAAATGAGAAATAGATAATAGAGAATAGATAATAGAAGAAAGATAGACTTTATGAAAAAATATTTTATACAAAAAGCTCCTTTTGTAGTGCCAACCACCGATGGTAAACTCATTGAAGAACACCACGGCAATGCTACGACCAATAATGTCGAAATTTCAATTGCTCACATGATTGCACCGCCAAAATGGTCAGAACCGTTTCAAACACCGGAGTTTGATGAATACACTTATATCATTTCAGGTAAAAAGCAATTTATCATTGAGGATGAAACCTTAATTCTTGAAGCCGGCCAATCGATTAAAATTGAGAAGAATACTCGAGTGCAATATTCCAATCCGTTTGACGAACCTTGTGAATATATTGCGATTTGTCAACCGGCGTTTGATTTTACCAAAGTACATCGGGAAGAAGATTAGCCCTAGCCCAGATAGCAGTGAAAATCCTTTTTATCTCGTTCTCAAAACGAGATAAAAAGATTGCAACGAATAGCTGGACACGAGCTCCAAAAGAGCGAACTGGCGAAGCAAATAGCTTCTAAAAAACTACTTCAATAAGGCTATAATTTTGTTTTCTACTTCCTGGCTATTCCAATTTTCCTCAATATTCGGCATTTGCATTACTTCTTCCATGATTTTGTTTTGGAAATCGCCTAAAGCCAACGCTTCTGAATAAGGATGTAGGCTAAAAGTCACTCGGCTGTACAAAGGCAGCCATTTATCGGGATGTTTGTCGGAGAACCACTTTTCGATTTTCTTTTGCAACAAGAAGTTTTCATCAGCGGTTTTAGTACTCATTTCGATAAAGTTTCGAAGAGATAATTCTGCAATAGCATCGGCATTCGGTTTTCGGGACTTTTCATATTCGGAGAAAATGGTTTTCCAATCGTCGCCATATTTTGACATCATTTCACTTAAAACCGTAATGTCTTCAAAACCCGCATTCATCCCTTGTCCGTAAAAAGGAACAATAGCATGTGACGCATCGCCAATCAAAGCGACTTTGTCTTCAAACGTCCAAGGATAACACTTCATCATCACCAAATAACTCGTTGGGTTTTTGAAAAAATCTTCCACCAAATCAGGAATTACTTCTTTCGTATCTGGGAAATATTCTGCGAAGAAATTCACCAAAGATTCTTTGTCTTTTAATTGTTCAAAAGAATTTTCGCCTTCGAATGGCATGAATAACGTACAAGTAAAACTGCCGTCTAAATTGGCCAAAGCCATCAACATGAAGTTCCCGCGAGGCCAAATATGTAAAGAGTTCTTATCGACTTTATGGGTTCCGTCGGCATTGGCTGGAATATGCAATTCTTTGTAACCAATTTTCATGAACTCTTGCGAGTAATCAAACATGCTTTGGCGTTGCATGCGGTGTCTAATTCTGGAGAAAGCACCATCGGCACCGAAAACTTTATCATATTTCAATTCTGTCCATTCGCCTCTTTCAGTTTCACCGATATGTAAAGTTGCATCTGCTAAAGTAACATCCCAAATTTTATGTTCAAAGAAAAACTCAACCCCTTCGGCTTCCGCCAAATCAATCATTCTGCGGTTTAAAACACCTCTGGACAACGAAAAAATAGCTTCACCGTCTTTGCCGTAAAATTGGTAATTAAGTTTGCCGTCTTTTAAATGAATGGCTCTTTTATCGACCGGAATTCCGATTTTGCGAATTTCATCGTCTAAACCAACATCTTCCATGGCTTTCCAACCACGGGTTGACATCACCAAATTAATGGAACGACCTGAGAATTCTACCGTTCTGATATCGGGACTACGATCGTAAACATGAACAGTATGTCCTTGTCTTTTGAGGTAAATTGCCAACAAGGTTCCGACTAGGCCTGAACCAACGACAGCAATTTTTTGAGGATTTTGCATTGAATTTTTATAAACGGTTTTGCAAATTTACTTTTTTTTAGAGAACTTTTTTAAACATTAAGAAGTTAAGTCAAATTAAGGCTTTCATTAAGCGAGTTCTTAATTTTATTAATGCAGTATCTTAACTCCTTAATGTTAATTTTTAGGTTTGAAAACCAATTTAGAGGAATTCGATTCAATTTCTTTCTTATTGAGTTTCATCTTTCTGAACTTTCCGTTTATAAAAAGTTCCGATTGGTCACTGTAATGTTTACTCATTGGATTTCCGGATTGTCCTGTTGGCAAAACACTTATGCTGTTTTCGATATCGGAAAAGTCAATAACACGTCGGGTTGATGGTCCGCCTTTGACCGGAATAATTGCCTCATCGGTGTAAATAAACAATTGGTTATCGATGACTTCATTGGAACCGGCTATTGGGAACGGTCCAACATTGAAAAATTGGCTGAACATTTTCACTTT
This sequence comes from Flavobacterium sp., assembly GCF_046293665.1. Lineage (GTDB taxonomy): Bacteria > Bacteroidota > Bacteroidia > Flavobacteriales > Flavobacteriaceae > Flavobacterium. The sequence goes on along the minus strand of NZ_JBKBOL010000001.1, from coordinate 943,700 downwards.
ACCGATTGGATGTTGGAATTCTACTTGGTGCACTTTGTTCCAGTTCCATTGTGAAATATCGCTTCCCAATTGATTTTCCAGAGATACAATAGCTTCTTTGAAAGATTTCGTAAGGATTTCTGATTGGGTTTCTTTTTTGTCTTTCGTATTGATATTGTCCCACCAAGGCGAATTGGCATTCTGAGTTTGGGATTCAATCATTTGTTTGACGATGTGTGTGCTCAATAATAATTTGAAATTGGCTGAACCGAATTCATCTTCTAAAGTCGATTTCAGATAGAAATAAAGCCATTTGTTATAAATGGTTGGCGCTATGTCTTCTAAATTATGTGTCGCTTTCCAAGTCTGCAAAACAGTTAGTGCCTCCTTTTCCTTTTTAGAAAGGTCTTCTGAATTTATGTTTTTGGTCATATTACCAACAATAGTTTGGGCTGTTGCCGAAGTGTTATCGACTATCATTTTAGAAACCTCTTCTTTGGTCCAATCGTTTTTCGGGTTTAACAAACCGTCAATTCTGGTGGCTCTGTCTTTGGGCAAATAATAACCCGGATACAAATAGCCATCGATTGGTGATGGCTGATTATTTGAACTGTAGACATAATGCCATGGTGGATTGATTGCCTGAGGATTTTTGGCGAAAGCCAGAAACGTTTTTTGATCATCGATACCATTCGCGCCGTTGAGAATGAAATTGGTATTGATACTTTTATCGACTTTGTATAATTTTCCAGAAGTTATCCATGCGATATTGCCTTTTGAATCTCCGTACATAATGTTCAAACCCGGTGCGTGAATCAACTCGATACTTTTATGGAAACTTTCTAAGTTTTTAGCGTGAGATAATTGGTAAACAGCCTCTAAAATTTGATTCTTTTGTTGCGTATAAATCCAATGCATTGCGACTGAATTATCAGTATTTAAGCCGTCTAACAAGCCTGTGATAATTGGTCCGTGACTACTGGTTTTGACATTTAGCTTGACATCGGAACTATCTTTGACTTTGATGTTTTTTTGTTTGTAAGTGTAGTTTTTATAGCCTTTCGGTGTTTTGTACTGCTTAGGATTGTTAGGATTTTCTTCTTCTTGAAAGAAATCGACATCATCGTTTTCAAACATAGTCAAGCCATAAGCGTAATCTCGATTGTGTCCCAATAATGGAAATGGCGTTCCTGCGATGTAATACCCATAAATCTCATAATCCGGACAAACGATGTGTGCTTCGTACCAAGTTCCGGGTTGCGAATACATGATGTGCGGGTCATTGGCCAAAATCACTTTGCCGCTTTTGGTTTTTTCGCCGCCAATTACCCAACTATTACTACCAATAAAAGCGGGAACCGGAGAAGCTTCAAGTAAACTCGCCACTGATTTAGAGATTTCGCTGTATTCTTTGTATTTGCCTTTGAAAGATTGTAATTGCTGGGTTCCTAATTCGCCATTGATTCCGAAATCTTTTAAATATTCCATTCCAAATCGGTCGCGAATGTCGGTTAACAATGGATCTGTTTTTTGTGCCATGGCAAAGCTAAACGACATGAACCCGAAGATATTATATATGTCTTTCAAGGTAAATTGCTCTTGGTCAATTCCGAGTAATTTAATTTCAATTGGCGTTGACCCATTTTCGATATATTGATTAATCCCATCGAGATAGGCTTTTGCCAAAATATAGGTTTGCGAGTTCTTGTCCAATTGAGCGACTGCTTTAGCTGAATTTTCATCGATACCGATTCCGGCAAAGAACTTATCGGTTTTTAAAGCTGCGCCTCCAAAAATTTCGGAAAGTCTTCCGGGAGCGATACGCCGCATCAATTCCATTTGCCACAAACGATCTTGTGCATGTACATAACCTAAAGTCGTCATTGCGTCTTTTTGATTTTTGGCATAAATATGTGGCACGCCAAAATCATCAAAGTAAACAGTGGTTTCTTTGTTGATATTGCTTAGTGTTAATTCGCCATCATATTTTGGTTTGGAATATTGTAAATAGCTTGCGCCAACGATAACAACAATAACCAGAAGTAATAAAAGGATGAGTAGGAATTTCTTAATGCGTTTCATGAAAGTAGTGATTGGATAACAAATATAAGTAATTACGAATTGTGAATTACGAATTACAAATCGGACGTTTTGTAATAAAAAAAACCCTCTCAAGAAATTGAAAGGGTTTTGTCTAAGCTATTTTAAATATTTACTGTCTCTTAAAATTGATTTTTTGTCCGACATTCAATTTGTTGTTTTTCGCTAGAACACCACACATGTGGAATAACATTCTGGCGCCGACATTGCCATCCCAATCGTCTGTTTCTCCCGGTGCGACTTCAACCAAATCGAAACCTATAATTTCTTTACCGCTTTCGGCTAATTTATTGAACAAGTAAGTGGCTTGTTCAAAGGAAAATCCACCCGGAACCGGAGTTCCTGTATTGGGACAATACCAAGGATACATACCATCAATATCAAAACTAATGCATACTTTTTGGGGTAAGGTTGCTATGATGGCTTCGCATTGTTGTGCCCAAGTTTTACCTTCAAAGGTTTCGGCTTTTAAATCGGCATCAGTATTGATTAAAACTCTGCCTTTTTCCGCTTTTACAACCTCAACTTCTTGCTCACAGAAATCTCGTATTCCGACTTGAACTATTTTTGAAATCTGAGGAAGTTGCAACGCGTTATACATGATAGAAGCATGCGAATAAGTAAAGCCTTCGTAAGCAATTCTTAAATCCATGTGCGCATCTAAATGCAAGATTCCGAAATCATCATGAATACTCGCCAACGCTTCGTAATAGCCTAAAGGTGTAGAATGATCACCGCCTAAAAGCGCTACTTTTTTACCTTGCTTCATCCAAAACAATACTTTTTCTTTTACCTCGGTATGCAAGTCGCGACACACTTTATTGATTGTATCCAAATCAGCCTGCAACGCCGGATAATTTTCGACTGCTTCACCGCTTTCGAGCAACTCGATTATCGGTTGGGCCAACTCTTTGTACTTATCTGAATTTTTCTTCCAATGACTTGGTGTTTCCTCTAAATAAATTCCGAGTTTCCACAACTCCGGAAAATCTTGGTGATTTAAATCCACTTGAAACGAAGCTTCTAATACCGCTTCCGGACCTTCAGAAGCGCCGGATCCGTAACTTACGGTTACTTCCCAAGGAACAGGAATAATAATAATTTCGCTTTGTTCGGCTGAAAAGGGTAATCCAAAAACTGTGGCATCGGCTAAACCCGGTTGGCTTGGATCAAAATTGGCTATAATCTGTTCTTTTGTCATTTTATCTTGAGGTTCTAAGAGACAAAGGTACTAAGGTTCTAAGGTTTTTGCAAGATTATGTTTAAAGCTGCTAAGTTACTAAATCACTAAGGCGCTAAGTCTTTTTTAAATAAAAAAACCACAACGATTACTCATTGTGGTTTGTAGTATTTTGAGTTAAAGATTTACTCTTTGATGAACTTGCGAGAAACTTTAGCTGTATTAAAAGTTACGGTATAAACTCCTGAGGCCAAATTGGAGACATCGATACTTTCTTCGTTTGAAGTAATCGCTTTTGTCATTACCACTTGACCTAAAACATTGCTAACCGTTACACTTTCGTTAGCCTCAAATTCTCCTTTTACCGTAATTTGGTTTGAAGCAGGATTTGGGTACATGATAAAATTATTTTTCACGTTTTCATTTATGTCAAGGAATGGCAAAATGGTAAGATTGAAAGTTCTTGTAATTGTTGAACCACTTGTTGCTACCATTGTTATGGTGTAAGTTCCCGGAGCTAAAACTGAACCAACAACCGGAGACTGAGTTAAAGCGGCATCACAGTTATTGGTGATTGGATTGGCTAATTCAGCATAACTTGGCAAAGTGTAAGTATTTGAAATGCCAGCCTGAACTGTTTGATTCGGAATAGGATTCATTCTCAAAGAAATGGATGGCATATTATAACCCGCTTCAAAGAATTTTTCGGTCATAAACGCTACATCGGCACAAGGATAATTCATATCCATAGCTGCTGTTCTAACGGCGATTGCAGCATTTTGTTGATTGGTGTTACTTGTGGTTAAATCTAAACCATTCAAGAAAGCTTTGTCTGTTTTCTCTCTTCCGATACCGTCCCAAATTTTCATTAAAACTGTGCCCCAAATTTGACCATCTGTATGAATTTGTCCTACTAATCCGCCGCTGTATGAAGCACCATAATCAGTGGTTCTTCCGTTCCAAAAAGGATTGTGACCATCCCAACCGAAAACCCAATTATAATGTGGTTGATTAGATGTCCATTGATTCAAACTTCTGCTGTAAGAAACTGCCCAGTAATCACCTGAACCTTCACTCAAACCATTTACTTGTGACAATCCGCCACCAGTAATCCAATCGTGTAGTCCGTGTCCTAATTCGTGTAAAACCACATCCGCATCTTCCGCATCATCAACACCACCTTCACCAAACTGTAATTGGCCATTTGAATAAAAAGAGTTATCAGCACTATTAGCACCATGAGGATCAAAGAAAACAACACCGGCATTTGCTGCTTGGTAAGGAACGCAAGGAATTCCTAAAGTTTCATTGATGTATCTCATACTTTTGTCAATATGATAAAAAGCATTCACCGCCTCAAATCCGTCTTCAAATCTTGTGAAATTAAACGTTGAAGATGATTGGGTAAAAAGACCTTTGTTGGGCGCACCCAACTCTTTAATCTCAGCATAATTACTTTTGAGTTTATAAACTCCACCGGTTAAATCAATTTGTGGTAATATTACTGAAACTCTGGCGTTGTTCAACTGCGTTGTTGCTGCATCATTCCCGTCAACATAACCTGTTGCTCCGTAAGCAACTCCGGCTTGAGAAAGCGGATCAGGATTAAATACCAATCCACTACCGGAAACAAAAGCTAAAGGCGCCATTGATACCGGAGGATCACTCTCTTCCTTGTTGTGTTTGTGTTTGTTGTAATAGTAGGCAATATCGTTTGTGCTTAAAACCTCTCCGGTTTGAGCGTCCACAATAGTTTCCCAACTTCCTGCTTTAGAGAATGCATCGGTTACTACTCTGTAAACCAATTTGGTTCCTCCTAATTTATCATAAACTACTAATTTACTTTCTTGGAAAGTGATATCTCCCGAAACTTCTAATGCTTGATTAGAAATCGCAATAGCATTTTCTTTTGTAATGGAAGGCGTTGTATTGATGTTAGCAATGGTAGGCTTGTAAGTTGAAGCCGTACTTGTTACTTCACCGTAAGGAGAAAAATGCACCAATATTTCTGAATCAAATACCGGAACACCATTTTTCAATTGTTGGAAACGAAGTGTTTCTCCGGCTTGTGTTTTTCTAACAAATCGGAGTGAAAAAGTATCGTCAGGATTGATTTGCAACTCTTTTTCATTGGCTTTTATCCACAATCTTGCTTCGGCTTCTTTCTCAGAAACTTGTGCAATACTTGAGGTTAAAAAAGCAAAAAAAGCAAAAATGGCAAAGTATAATTTTGTTTTCATTTTTAGTTCCCGGGTTGGTGGTTTTTAATTAATAATATATTACAAATCAACGAATTGTTTTTCAGAAAACCAATATTATTTGGTTAAAATTCCGCGTTTTAAGATTTGTCCGAATTCATACATGTCTTCATAAGAACAGTAAAAAGGAGCTGGTGCTAACCTGATTACATTCGGTTCACGCCAATCGGTAATTACGCCATTTTTCATTAAATAGTCAAATAAACTTCTGCCTTGACCGTGAAGAAAAACTGAAAGCTGACAAGCCCTTTCTTCTTGGTTATTGGGTGTGATAATTTCAAATTCGGTTCCGTCGATGTCTTTGTCTATTTCGTGAAGGATGAATTCTAAGTAAGCTGTTAGTTGGTTTCGTTTTTTAATTAGCTTTTCCATACCAACTTCGGCAAACATTTCGGCTGAAGCCAAATAAGGCGCTAAAGACAAAATCGGTAAGTTGCTCACTTGCCAGCCATCGGCACCGTGAACCGGATCAAACTGTGGTTCCATTTTGAAACGACGTTCTTTATTATGTCCCCACCAACCGGCAAAACGAGGCAAATCGGCATGATGGTGTTTTTCGTGTACAAAACAACCCGAGGCATTCCCCGGTCCGGAATTCATGTATTTGTAACTGCACCAAGCGGCGAAATCTACGTTCCAGTCGTGTAATTTTAATTCGATGTTACCGGCGGCGTGTGCTAGATCGAAACCAACTATGGCTCCGACTTTGTGACCGGCTTCGGTGATGGCTTTCATGTCGAAAACTTGTCCGGTATAATAATTTACGCCACCGATTAGAACCAATGCCAGCTCATCGCCTACTTCATTAATTTTGGCTAAAACATCTTCTAAACGGATGTTGTGTTCGCCTTCTCTGCGTTTGATTTCTACAATCGCTTCTTCGCTTTTGTAGCCTCTAAAGTTGACTTGACTTTGGAACATGTATTGGTCAGACGGAAAGGCTTTCTCTTCGCAAATGATTTTATAGCGAGTGGTCGTTGGATTGTAAAATGACACCATTAACAAGTGTAAATTCACCGTCAACGTATTCATTACTGTGATTTCGGAAGGCTTTGCGCCTACGATTTCGCTTAACGGATTGGCGAATCTTTCGTGGTAATCCCACCAAGGTTTTTCGGCATAGAAATGGCCTTCTACAGCGAGATTTCCCCAATCGTTCATTACGTCATCAACGTATTTTTTGGTTCTTTTTGGTTGTAAGCCTAAAGAGTTTCCGGTGAAATAAATCACGTTTTTGCCATTGTGTTGCGGGAAAATGAACTCGTTTCGGAAGTGTTGCAATTCATCTTGCGAATCTAGTTGTTGTGCAAATTCGCGGGTATTTTGAAAAGTCATGGTTGTAGTTTAGTTTGGCGTAAAAGTATTGAAAAAAAATTATTTCACCGAGATACACAGAGAAAGAAAGAGATGCACAGCGTTTAAAAACCAAATATTATTTTGTGCTGACGATTGTAGCTAGCCCTGATCGTAATGGAAATAAAAAAAGCTTTCTCCCGAAGTTTCGGGATGAAAGCTTTTTTTATTGTATTGGAGAGCAGGAAAACGGATGGCAAGAATGCCCGTATCTTTGCGCTCCTGAAAATTAGATGATTAACATTGCATCGCCATAAGAGTAGAAACGGTATTTTTCTTTAATGGCTTCTTCATAGGCTTTTTTCATTAAATCGTGACCGCAGAATGCTGAAACCATCATCAATAACGTTGATTTTGGTGTATGGAAATTAGTGACCATACAATCGGCTATGCTGAAATCGTAAGGTGGAAAAATGAACTTATTAGTCCAGCCAACATACGGATTTAAGGTTCTTGCGGAGGAAACTGAACTTTCGATGGCTCTCATAGAAGTAGTTCCGATGCAACAAATTTTTCTTTTTTTCTCTTTAGCGTTGTTGACAATATCGCATGCTTCTTGAGAAATGATTAGTTCTTCAGAATCCATTTTGTGTTTAGACAAATCTTCTACTTCTACCGGATTGAACGTTCCTAAACCAACGTGTAACGTTACTTCTGCAAAGTCGATTCCTTTGATTTCTAATCTTTTCAAAAGGTGTTTCGAGAAGTGCAAACCGGCTGTTGGTGCGGCAACTGCTCCTTCTTCTTTGGCATAAATGGTTTGGTAACGCTCGGCATCGTCTTCGTTTACTTCGCGGTTGATGTATTTTGGGATTGGCGTTTCACCAAGTTCCGTTAATTTTTTTCTGAATTCGGTGTATGAACCGTCGTAAAGGAAACGCAAAGTTCTTCCACGAGAAGTTGTATTGTCAATAACTTCTGCTACTAATGAATCGTCATCTCCGAAATATAATTTATTTCCAATTCTTATTTTACGTGCCGGATCTACTAAAACATCCCAAAGGCGTTGTTCTGCATTGAGTTCTCTTAATAAGAAAACTTCGATACGTGCGCCGGTTTTTTCTTTGTTACCGTACATACGTGCCGGAAAAACTTTGGTATTGTTTAAAATCATCACATCGCCATCGTCGAAATAATCGATGATGTCTTTGAATAATTTATGCTCAATAGTTTTGGTTTTTCGGTTTACGACCATCAATCTTGATTCGTCGCGGTTTTCTACAGGAAATTCAGCTAGTAATTCGTTGGGTAAATTGAATTGAAAGTGAGATAATTTCATTTGAAATAGTTATGGGTTATAAGCTATAAATTATGAATTGTCATAATTTTAACTGACTGCAAATATACTATCGTGAGATAGGCGTTGTCAAGTAAAAAGCGGTTTATTTTTATAAAAGGTTCTGAGGTGCTAAGTTACTTAGGTTCTAAGGTTTTATTTCGATTCTGAAATGGCGAATCCGATGCTTTTTAAATCTTCCCAAAAAGTTGGATAGGATTTGGAAACGACTTCGGCTTCTTCTATCACTATCAGAACTTTTAGTGCCAATGGTGCAAAAGCCATCGCCATTCGGTGATCTTGGTAAGTTTTGATGGCTACGTTTTCATTTATGTTTGCAGAAGGTTCTAAAGTTAGGCTATCATTAGTGACCGAAACCATTGCGCCGAGTTTGGTCAGTTCAGCTTTTAAAGCTTCGAGTCTGTCGGTTTCTTTTATTTTAAGTGTATGCAAACCGGTTAAATGACAACCAATTCCTAAGCCGACGCAAGTTACTGCAATAGTTTGGGCGATGTCGGGCGAGGAATTTAATTGACAATTGATAATTGATAATTGACAATTATAAGCCTTTCTCAAAACTATTGTATTGTTTTCAAAAACTGTTTCTACTCCAAAGTTTTGATAAATTTCGACCAAAGCGCTGTCGCCTTGCAGACTGTTTTGTTTGTAGCTTGATAAAGTGATTTCGGTTCCGATTTGGGATAAGGCTATTATTGAGTAAAAATAGGAAGCAGATGACCAATCAGATTCGACGGTTAGGAGTTGGGAGTTGGGAGTTGGGAGTTTGGGGTTGACTTTTATAGTATTTCCAACAAATGAGGTTTCTACTCCGATTTCGTTGAGCAACGCCAAGGTCATTTTTATGTAAGGAACTGAAGTGATTTCGCCTTCTAAGGTTAGTTCGATTCCGTTTTCTAATTTGGGCGCGATTAGTAATAGTGCCGAAATATATTGGCTACTAACATTAGCAGAAAGTGAAACTTTAGATTGGGTTAGTTTTTTTCCTTTGATTTTTATTGGCGGAAACCCTTCTTTTTCTTCGTAAGTGATTTCGGCACCGAGTTGTTTTAAAGCTTCAACTAAAATTTGAATCGGGCGTTCTTTCATTCGGCTTGAACCGGTTAAAACAATTTCACTATTTTCTTTTATGGCGAAATAAGCAGTTAGAAATCGCATGGCGGTTCCGGCGTGGTGAACGTCTATTAGTTGGGAGTTGGGAGTTGGAAGTTGGGAGTTTTGAAGTGCTTTTGCCATAACCTCTGAATCGTCTGAATTGGAAGTGTTTTCCAAGGTAAGATTTGGATATAAAGCTTGAAGTAACAACAAACGGTTTGTTTCCGATTTAGAACCGGTAATTTTGAGGACAGATTGTTGATTAACGTTTGAAGGCTTTAAAAGTAAATTCATTATTTAGAAACAATTTTCAATCCGACTATGGAGAGAATTAAGGTTGAAATAAAGAATACGCGCCAAAAAGTAGCCGGTTCTTTGAATACGAAAATGCCAACCAAAACGCTACCGACAGCTCCAATTCCGGTCCAAACGGCATAAGCAGTTCCGATGGGTAATTCTTTGGTGGCTTTTACTAATAAAAACATGCTGATGGTAAGGCAAACTAAAAATCCGCCATACCAATACAGTGATGTGGTTCCCGAAGTTTCTTTGGCTTTGCCTAAACATGTGGCGAAACCTACTTCAAACAATCCGGCGATAATTAGTAAAATCCAGCTCAATTTATTTTAGTTTTTCGTTGTTTTGATGTCTGTCGTGATCGCGATTGGTTTTTAAATCCAATTTTTTATCAAAAGCGGCTTGCAAATCGATTCCGGTTTGATTGGCCAAGCACAAGACTACAAAAACCACATCGGCCAATTCTTCACCGAGGTCTTTATTTTTATCGCTTTCTTTTTCGGATTGTTCTCCGTAACGACGAGCAATGATTCGAGCTACTTCACCAACTTCTTCGGTGAGTTGTGCCATGTTGGTTAATTCGTTGAAGTAACGAACGCCGTGGTTTTTAATCCAATTATCTACTTCTTGTTGGGCGTTTTTGATGTCCATTTTTACACTTTCTTTAAAACGATTTTCTCCGTTTGCTTGTTGATCATTTCTTTGTAGAAATTTTTCAAGGCTTCGTAATATTCTGAACCTATGATGGCTTGGTTGATATCTAAGGTATACATTATTTGGATTTGATTGCCATTATTACTGATGTTATACTTAAAATTCGCAAGATCTTCGGGCATGCCAACAGCTTTAGTTTGGGGAAGATTGTCTATGGTATATCCATCCGGAATGGATAAGCTGATAATGTATTTATCTTGATTTGGGTATACAAAATCTATCGGATATTCTCTTTTTTCTTGTTTAAATGGATTCTCTGTCATGGCAAAAAATAAGAATGGCGATATGTACATTTTATCTCCAATTATCTCAACTGAATTGGTGGATGTGAAGGAATAATTTTCTACAATTGGTTTTGATAAATCGTTACTATTTTGGACCTCATAGTCATCGATTTCTAATCCTTGGTATCTTTTTTCCAGTTTTTCGATATAACTGTCTTTTGAAATTCCGTTGTTTTTTACTCTAAAAACAAATGCATTATAATCAAAATATTGGTCTCTTATTTTTCCTGTTACGTTACCATCTGTACCAATTGTTGCCATGACATTTATGATATCTTTAGAATTGGATTTTGGCATTAAATTAATTTGAGCTGAACTTCCGTTCTTTCTGATGATTCTTCCGAACCAATTCAAATCACGAATGGGTAAAATATTGGGTAAAGAATATTTATTAGTAGCGTCTAACAAAACTACTTGATTATTCAATTCAACCCCGGATATCACATAATCAAAAGCGGTTCTTGAAGGGAAAAGCGAAACCCCGTTTGAACGAGTACTAATTAAAATTGGATTGGCGTCTATACCGGCATATCGCAACATTGAGGTCAACATTAAATTGATTTCAGCGGCATTCCCTTTTTTCTCCTGATAGGCTTTTTTAACACCGTCATTACAACTATAACCGTGCATCTCATTCCAATTCATTCTTGATTTTACAAAACTAAACACTACTGCTAATCGTTCATCAGGATTGGTAATTCCGTTTAAAGCAGTATCAATATCTTTCTCAAAATAACCTGTTTTATTTAATTCAGGTCCGAAATAGTCATTATCATAAATACTTTTAACTACAGTTTCCCAATCGGTCGTAAGGTTTTTAATCGGTTCATTCGGATACTTAATTGAAGCCAATTCATATTTTACACCGGCAGTATAATTCTTAATGTTATTCACGTAAGATTCATCATTAAGGGCGGGTATGTTTTGCAACACAAATATTGTTTTATTTTCCGCATAGGAAAATTCATTTGAAGAATACGATGTTGATACCGCACGACCGTTAGTTACTCTTTCTTTTGAGGTTATGTTGTGGGTTTTGGTTGTCCTGTCTTTACTAACAACTGGGGTTAAAAAACCGCTATTCATAACATTATAATTATAGAATTCCGGTATAATGGTTTTTAATTCTGAATAAACCACCGGAATAGAACTTTGAAAAAACCATTCGTCAATTGAATTTAATCGTTCCGATTCTAACTCGGCTTGGTATTCAATAATTGACCCTTCTTTTACATTGGGTAATGTTATTTTCTTTCTTGACCAGAACTCATTTACTTTTTCTTCGAACTCACCATCACTTTTTAATTTAGATTTTTCAATTTTACCATTAACTAAATTATAGGTTACGGCATTTGAAAAATTCAGTTTATCTCGACCATTACTACCTGTATAATAACCAATACTGTGATTCGCCCATTCGTAACCTTCTTTTTTATAAATTTTAATCTTGATTTTAAAAGTTTTTATTAATGTGAAACCGTTTGTTTCGGAATAATTAAACTTGACATCGCAATTTTTTATTAAAAAAGAAGCTACTGCTGACGTATCTAAAGCTGATTTTTTTTCTGTTAATTCTTCGATGGTGACTTTTCCTAATTCTTTCTTTTGAGAGAAGGAAAATCCACTCACTAATATCAAAAGGGCAATAAATAATTTTTTCATAATGTTAAGCTTTGGTAATGACTATTTTTGAATTATCGTTTTTGGCTATGGTTTCCCTGAACTTTCGGTAAGTTTCGTATTTAGATTTATCATAAAATCCTTTTTTGAGAACCATTTTTCTTTTGCAAATGATTTTGTTGGCTGTTTCGGCTATAAATTCAATTTTATAGTATCCGAATTCAGTATCTAAAGTAATTCCTTCCGGTTTGGCTTCAACTGTATATCCTTCAGGAATGGTGACTTCAATTTCAGCCTCATTAGTATAACCGCGTTCTACTTGAAAAGGAAATTCTCTTGTTTTGTATTTTTTTGGCACATATGAGTTTTGGTCAAAAGCATTCAAGGCAAATAATAATTTTCCTGCGGAATTTTGAGCATAACTGTTTGCTTCTAATTCTAAATCTTCAATGAATTCGATAGTTTCAGGATTATTGCTAAAACTTATTTTCTTGACAGCTATGTTGTTAATGTTACTAAATTCTTCTTTGTATGTTTTGACTTGGTTATCACGACTGGCTCTTTCTTTCATATAATTTGCATCATACTGTAAGCCTTTTGAAATCATTCTGACTTTGCCTGACAGATTTCCTTCTTGAGTGATTGTATAAGAAGCTTTTATTGTTTTTAAATTATCAGTTTCTGTAAAACTTTTGGTTCTGACTATTTCGCCACCATCCGGTTTTATCACAAAAGCATTTCTGTCATCAGTGAAATCACCTTGAAAGCCGAAGGGAAGCATTTGACTAGTGCATTCTAGCCAAATATAATCTGTATGGTTTGGAATGGCCAAAATAACGTGATTACTTTGAAAAGAAACTATATCCGTATTGATCTCTCTTTTATTTGAATCCCCATATAACCTGGAATAATATGAAGTTACCCCAACTTGTTCAAGTAATGTTTTTGTATAATTGGTGAGCGCTTTACAATCGCCGTAACCTAATTTATCAACGTCTTTAGCCAACATCGGTTTCCAACCACCAATACCTTCTTGAATACTGACATAACGTGTTTTTTCTTGAACATATTTATAAATTATTGCCGCTTTTTTTAAAGGATCTTTTTCATTTCCGACTAAATTTTTTACTTTAACTTTGGTTTCTTCTGACAATTCATTCGTTCCAGTTAGTATTTCATCATAAAACCATTTGCCCATTTCTTTCCAAGAATCTGCCTTTCCATTTACGCCTTCTAAGCTGAAGGCACTCAAACCAAACATGACTTTAGGAAAAATTTGTTCAAACTTAGGCGCTAATTCTTCCGGTCTTTTGGCTATTAAGTTTTTAGCTGAATAACTTATAGAACCAGAAGTTTCCAGTTTATCAATTGGGAAATTATTTGAGAAATTGAGCTCTTTTACTTTAAGTTTCAATTCGGGTTTGTAAGATATGGAAATCATTGTATTTTGAGTACTTACCAAATAGCCTTCTATCGGAAACCAAGACGGAATAAAAACAGTGTTGGCTGATTCTGTCTCTGATTCATAAACCATAGTAAAAGGATAAGTTATTGGCGTGTAATCAAGATACAAAACTCTATTGTCTGAGAAAATGGAGCCATCATCAGTAGCGCTTTGGTCTTTAAAATCTTTTTTCTTGTACGTCTTTAACTCTTTCCCAGAGGCATCGTAGGCAGTTGCTTCAATTTTGCTGACCCTGTTGTTTTTATCGTAATTTTCGCTTAAATCCAAGCTTCGCAAACCCAATTCATTCAACACTGTAACTACTTTTGACGTTTTAACAGTCATTGATTTTTGAGAACTAATATTAATATTTAGCTGACTCGAACGCACCACTGCATTCGCATTTTGCTTTAAACTATCAGGAATCGTTTGGACAGCATAGTCTAATTTTTGCGCTGAAACCAAAAATGTAGAGAGCAATAAAAAGTAGGAAATAAATTTGAGCTTCATTGACAATAATTTTGCCAAATATAAAAAAATTATGATTTTATTTATAATCTTATTCTTTATTTTTAGTAAAATAATTTTTGATTCTCGGACTAATAAAAACTTCAAAAAGCGCCATGAAAATGCCGAAAAAAATGCCGGCACTTAGCGCTTTTTTTATATTTCCATTTGTTTCTGTATAAAACATCATTACGCCAAAAAGAGTCCCGTAAATAAAAAACCCAACCAAGAAAGTGATGAATTTCTGCTTCATATTTATTCCTTATTTTTTGAATCGATAATTATGGTTACCGGTCCATCATTGAGCAAGGCCACTTTCATATCGGCACCAAATTGTCCGGTTTGTACCTTTTTGCCTAATTCAGTTTCCATTTGCGCGATAAAATTTTCGTATAACGGAATGGCTATTTCAGGTTTGGAAGCTTTGATGTAAGAAGGACGATTGCCTTTTTTAGTTAGCGCATGAAGTGTAAATTGGCTCACAATTATCATTTCACCATCAACATCTTTTATAGAAAGATTCATTACGTCATTTGCATCTCCAAAAATTCTAAGGTTGGCAATTTTCGTGGTTAACCAACTGATATCTTCGGAATTGTCTTCATCTTCAAAACCGACTAAAACTAACAATCCTTGTTGGATGTCGGCTACGATTTGACCTTCAATAGTAACCGAAGCATGACTTACTCTTTGAATTACGGCTTTCATCTTAAATAGAAATTACTGATTACTGCGACTGTAAACTGAAGACTACTTTCTGGTTTCATCACTGGCAATTCTATCATCGTTGTAAATATCAGAACGGTAATGTTCCTCATCGCCTTCCAATATTTTCAGGTAACTGTTGTATCTTGACCAAGCTATTTTGTTGTCTTCTAAAGCTTGTTTTACAGCGCAATGCGGTTCTTCTTTATGCAAACAATTGTTGAATTTGCATTGGTCTTTCAGCTTAAAAAATTCAGGGAAATAATCACTGATTTCCGAGGGTTCCATATCTACAATTCCGAAACCTTTGATCCCCGGCGTATCGATGATTTTGGCATCAAAAGACAAATCATACATTTCGGCAAAAGTCGTGGTGTGTTGGCCTTGTTTACTTTGTTCCGAAATGTTTTTGGTTTTTAAATTTAAAGTCGGTTCCAAAGCATTGACCAAAGTCGATTTCCCAACACCCGAATGTCCTGAGAACATACTGACTTTTCCGGTCATCATTGCTTTCAACTCGTCTATCCCTTTTTTCTCAATGGCAGAAGCACGCAAACATTTATACCCAATTTCAGAATAGATGTATTGTAAATACAATTGCTCATCTTTCATAGCTTCATCAAAAGTGTCAATTTTATTAAAAACCAAAACCGCTTCAATGCCATAAGCTTCGGCTGTAACCAAAAATCTATCGATAAAACTGGTCGTCGTTGGTGGATTATTGATGGTAATCAGCAAAAAAACTACATCAATATTAGAGGCGATGATATGCGTTTGCTTTGATAAATTCACTGATTTTCGAACGATATAATTCTTTCGATCGTGAATATTGTGAATGGTTCCCGTGATATCATCTGAAGTGTCATCTAATTCAAAATCGACTACATCGCCTACCGCAATTGGATTGGTGCTTTTGATGCCTTTCATGCGGAATTTTCCTTTGATACGACATTCATAAAATGTATTATCTTCGGTTTTAACGGTGTACCAACTTCCGGTAGATTTATAAACAAGTCCGGTCATTTTTTGAATTTAGGATTTAGCAAAGGTAAAAAAGGAAAACGTTATTGTATCCAAAAAAAATTAAATAAAAAAAGGCTGCGAAAATTTCACAGCCTTTAGATTTTTAGTCTTGTAGAATCATACGACCCAGTTTATCTTGTTTCTTTCTGGAAGAATAGATAATAAACTCATTTTGATTTTTTCGGTAATAAATGCCCGGACGAAGCACCAATTCGTTTTTGATTACTTCTTCAGGATCTTTTCTGGTAATTTGTCCTTTAGCATCAAAGATAAAAAGTGACGGAACAGCATTATTATAATTCCCTAATGATTTGATGGCTTCGATATCGGTAACGCCTTTGTTCTTAACATTATCATTGAAAAGCAAATTCAAAACACCATCTTTGTAAATTGGAATAGCGCCTAAATATTCAGGTCCTTTACCCATTTGGGCCAAAGGAATAGCAATAGCACCTCCAACGGCAAAATTACCGTTTCCGCCACCAAAACCAAAGACAAAAGACATGGTAGTTACTGTTGCCGATTGTTCTTTTGGCAAAACATTACTCCAATCTAATGAACCATCCGGTTTTAGACACGTAATAATGATTTCATTTTTAGTATAAGTTACAGGTGTAAACGCCAATGGTCCGATTCCGGAACTTTGTCCAACATAAACGAATTGCAACTCAGACAAAACAATAATTCCGCCATCATTTTTCTCAATAAGTGTAGTGATATTGTACAATGGTTTTACATCTCTTCCTTTTTTGGCTTTTCTTTCGCCTAACAATTTAACTTTAGTGGCATAATCAAACTCGTTGAATTTTAAGTTGTCATTGGCATTGGTTGCTAAGTTAATAGTGGCATTATAAACTCCTTTTAATTCTTTATTGGCTTTACCATTTTCGCGAACGCTTGAGTAAAAACCAACCAATTGTAAGGTGTTTTTGTTGGTAGACAACATCTTACAATTGATGATTTCTTTCCCTTTGATGTTGATATCTATAACTTCTTTAGTATAGTTATTGGCTCTTTTGAACGCGTGGATTTGGAATTTTTCAATTTGCTCTTTCTTCTTGGAATCACGGTAACTTTCGTTGATTACCAAAAAGACATCATCTTGAAAATTCAATTCAAAATCAGAAATGGTGAATTCATAATCTTTTTTGCTGTCGTCAAATTTTACTTTTTCTTCACTAGTGAAAAGCGTAGCCAATTTGTCGTCGAACAATTTTACTTCATATTTAATAGCATCTTCTTTTGGAAAGCGCGACGTGTGCATAATTAACAAAGCGCCTTCATCCGGTGATTGTTTGAAATAAAATCCGCCTCGCTCTGATTTTTTAGCCACTTCCGAATTAAATAAAGTGATGGTGTTTTTGCTCAGCACGCCTTTTTCAGAAATCTCAGCTCCAATTAAATTGAATATTTTGTCTTTTTTATTAAAAACACTTCCAATAGCGTATAGTTTCCCGTTTAGTAAAAAAACATCTTCAAAATCAACTTCCTTATCACTGATTTGAGGAATAACAATTGGGTTTGACGAAATTAACTTCATGGTTTTTGATTCAAAAATTTTAAGGAAATAATCATCCTTTTCTTTGAATCCGAGTGCGTAAATTTTAGTATCAGTTTCGCCAATAATTTTTACGATTTTTTGTTTGTCCTCCGGTAATTCTTCACCGTAAGTCATGTTGATTTTATCGATTTTGTTTTGTGCATTCAAGCTTATGCAACTGCAAACAAAAAGGATAAAACCTAAAAAGGTTTGTTTCATTTTGGTTGTTTTAAAATTAGAGATTGTTTTTATTGTTGCGCAATGATACAAAAAAAACCTACCAAAAAGTCAGTAGGTTTTAAATTAAAAGAAAGCAAGTCCTATTTAACTGATTTTCTTGTATTAACATTACTATTTCAGGCATAAAAAAAGTCGCCATAAATGACGACTTTAAAACTATTTTCTTTGAAAATTTAATATTTATAACCGTAAGCTACTCTATTAGAAGAAGCATCAGTCGTCACAAGAATAAACTGATAGCCTAATTTTGCTGCTTGCATTTTTAATCTTTTAATCACCGGAGAATTACCATTCCCGGATTGATAATTGGCTAAATCAGCACTGGTTCCCAATTGAACTCCAACTTCTAAACCGGCAGTTTGATTTAAATTTTCTACAATAACCACTTTTTGCCAATCAGCTTCACCGGCAACGACAATTTTGTTGGAAGTTTGTACCACTTGTCCTGTTTTACCATAAGTAATTTTTTCAACGGCATTTTTAGCAATCGTATACTCTACATTTTGACCTTCGTACGTAAATACGATAACATTGTCGTCAACACTTATGACTTTTCCTTTTAAGGTTTCACCAACTTGCTTTTTAATCACATCAACTTGTGCGTTGGCTAGGTTAAACCCAAAAACCAATGTAAATAGTAAAATAATTTTTTTCATATTCTTTATTTTTAGCATTAATAGATTTATAAATGGTATGAACAAATATAAAAAAAACAACTATTGCGACACCAATTTACCGATATTCTCACAAATTATCCGTTTATCCGTTAATTATCTTCTCTTGATGTGTAATACTTTCTTGGTGAATGGCTTTGAAAATTTTTAAAATAAACTCTTCGCTTAATCCTTTTTCCTCGCCGTCTAAAATCATTTTGCCTAAGATTTCATTCCATCTTTTGTTTTGTAAAACGGCTACGTTTTTCTCTTTTTTGAGTGCTCCGATTTTGTCGGCTACTTTCATTCTTTTCCCCAAAACCTCAAGTAGTTTTGCATCATATTCGTCAATATCCACCCGAAATCTTGCCAAACGATTATTGTATTCATCAGCATCATCAGTTTCTTTACGGATTCTCAAATCCTGGAATATTTGTTTCAAAACAGTAGGTGTTACCTGTTGCGCTGCATCACTCCAAGCATTATCCGGATCGATATGAGTCTCGATAATTAATCCGTCATAATTCAAATCTAAAGCCTGTTGAGACACTTCCTGAATCATATCGCGTCTACCGGTTATGTGCGAAGGATCACAAATTAAAGGCAAATCCGGGAAACGATTTTGTAATTCAATCGCCAATTGCCACTCCGGGATATTTCTGTATTTTGTTTTTTCGTAAGTCGAAAAACCTCTGTGGATTACGCCTAACTTTTTGATTCCGGCATTGTATAAGCGTTCTACGCCGCCAATCCACAGAGCTAAATCTGGATTCACCGGATTTTTGACCAAAACAATTTTATCTGTTCCTGCTAAAGCATCGGCAATTTCTTGAACCGCAAACGGATTTACGGTAGTTCTGGCGCCAATCCACAACACATCGATATCGTGTTCCAAAGCCAATTTTACATGTGCTGCGTTCGCTACCTCTGTTGCCATCAACAAACCGGTTTCAGCTTTGGCTTTTTGCAACCATTTTAAACCGATGGCGCCAACCCCTTCAAATCCACCGGGACGTGTTCTTGGTTTCCAAATTCCGGCTCGATAAATTGACACATCTGAGTTTTTTAATTCGCGAGCAATTTTTAAGACTTGCTCTTCGGTTTCGGCGCTGCATGGTCCGGCAATTACCAACGGATGACTCAATTTAAAATCGTCTAACCATTTTCTGTTTTCTGTTGTAATATTCATAGCTTTTTATCTGTTGTAAATTTAGCAAAATCCAATTCGTAATTCGTAATTCGTAATTTTTAATTCGTAATTCTTTTAATCGCTTCTTGTATCTTTTCTTCGGTAACGCAGAGCGAAAATCGTATGTAACCTTCACCATTGCTGCCAAAAATAATTCCCGGCGTGATGAAAATATGTTTTTCAATTAAAACTTTATCGATAAAAGCTTCGGCTGAAATGCCTTGAGGCAATTTGGCCCAAACAAATAAACCAACACTGTTTTTGTCGAAAGTACAATGCAGTTTTTCGGCCAATTGAAAAATCAAATCTCTTCTCTTTGTGTAAATTTCATTTTGTTTTTCGAACCAATCCTTACCTAATTTCAAAGCTTCAATCGCCCCTTTTTGAATGCCGTAAAACATACCACTATCCATATTGCTTTTGACTTTCAAAACCGCATCGATTAAAGTGGCATTTCCTAAAACCATCCCGACACGCCAACCGGCCATGTTGTAGGTTTTGGATAAAGAGTTCAATTCCAAAGCCACCTCTTTAGCACCATCAACTTGTAAAATCGAGATTGGATTTTCGTTTAAAACAAAACTATACGGATTGTCATTGACAATTAGAATATCGTGTTTTTTGCCAAAGGTGATTAGCTTTTCGAACAACTCTCTTGTACCATTCGCTCCGGTTGGCATATGCGGATAGGAAACCCACATCAGCTTCACTTTAGTCAAATCTTGTTGTTCCAATTGCTCAAAATTAGGCTGCCAATTGTTGGCTGCTGTTAAATCATAACTGACTGCTTTGGCTTGCACCAATTCAGTAACCGAAGCATATGTAGGATAACCCGGATTGGGAATCAAAACTTCATCACCTTCGTTTAAAAAAGCCAGTGAAATGTGCATAATTCCTTCTTTGGAACCCATTAACGGTAAAATCTCGGTATTAAAATCTAAAGTCACCCCAAACTGATTGGCATAAAAATCGGCCATGCCTTTTCGCAATTTGGGCAAACCTTGATAGCTTTGGTATTCGTGTGCTTTTTCATCAAACATCGATTGGCTCATGGCGTCAATCACGGTTTTATCAGGTGCCATATCAGGACTTCCGATACCCATATTGATGACCGGTTTGCCTTCGGTTATAAGTTGTCTTACTTCTCGCAATTTTCTGGAAAAGTAGTATTCTTGAACGCTGTTTAATCTGTTGGCGGTTGTTATCATTGTATTCCTTTTTTGTATTCACCCAAAACCTTGAAATGCGTGGTCATTAAGGCTAAAATATTTTTGGCTTTTTCATAATGTTTGTACTTCTCAAAAATCACATCCACAAAAAACGAATATTGAAAAGGTGTTTCAATGATCGGCATCGATTGGATTTTGGTGAGGTTCAATTTGCAATTGTTCATTACGTTTAAAATAGTCGCTAAACTTCCCGGTGTATCATCTAATTCAAACTTTATCGAGGCTTTATTTATCTCTTCTTTTGGCCATTCTTTATTGGTGGTTTTGACAATTACAAAACGGGTTTTGTTACTTTGAATGGTGTGAATTCCGGCAGCCAAAATCTCTAGATCGTATAATTTAGCAGCAATCGGAGCAGCAACGGCACCAATTCCGGTAAGTTTTTGCTCCTGTATTCGGCGAGCGGTTTCTGCTGTATCGCCACTTTCAACCAATTTAATGTGCGGATATTGGCTAAAAAAAACAGCACATTGCAATAACGCAATCGGATGGGAATGGACTTCTGTGATGTCTTCTATTTTTTGGCCTTTCAAAACCATTAAATTCATGTGAATGTCTAAATAATGTTCGCCAATGATGTGCAAATTATTGCTGTCGATTAAGGCATAATTCGGAATAATCGAACCCGCGATTGAATTCTCCAACGCCATCACGCCTTTGTGTGCTTGGTTGCTGACCAAACTTTTCACCAAAGCATCAAATGACATGCATTCATCTAAATCGTTTTCCTGCTGAAAGTATTCCTGCGCAACTTGGTGGTGAAACGAACCTTTGATTCCTTGTATAGCGATTTTTGTTTCCATATAATCAAAAAAAAATCCCAACTCTCGTTGGGATTTATATTATTGTTGTTTTAAAATTTACTTTTTCACGTAACACAATACCAATCCCTTTTTCTGTCCGAAGAAGAAATAAAAGAAATAGTTATAAAATGTGTTAAATTGTCTCATAGCGTTGTTCTATTTGGCTAATGTAAAAAATTAAAGTTTAGCTTCGGCAAAAATGTAGTGAAAAATTTACGATAACGTTTTAGCTAATCAAAATACTTGAATTTTGATCCTCATTTTAAGACGCTATTCTTTCAAAAGCGATATAATTGATCAATTCTCCTTTTTGGTTAAACTTTGGATAGGCTTCAATTTCACATAAATAAGTTGATCCGTCTTTTTTATAATTGATCACAATTTCTTTAAAAGGTAATTGACTTTTAATTGCCGATCTTATGGTATTCCTACTTTCTTGTGTTGTTAATTTTCCTTGAAAAATCTTGGGCGACTTCCCTATAACTTCAAACGGATGATAGCCATTCATCTCATAAATCCCTTGTGTAGCAAAAACAATTTCCTGATGGGCATTGGTGATAATAATTTCGCGTTTGGCTTGGTAAACAATTTTACTAAAGTCTTCTTTATCTTTCCAATGATTTTGAAATGCATTATAACTATTGATTTCCAAATCATGGCTTGCAAATATATCCCAAGAAACAAGAGGCAAAGGAACTATTCTTAATTTGTTGTAGTATTTAGCCAAGGCTATTTCATATTGTTCTGTCATAATTATTCATTTTTAAGTTAGAGAAACAAATAATAGACAGTCCTTCATTGGCTAAACGAAGAATTATCAAGCTCAAGCACTTCTCGTGATGCCCAAACAAAAACCAATAATGTGTATCTGACTCATTCCTGATTAAAGGAAAATACAGTTGCACGACAGTCCAAGATTCTGACTTGGTTCCACATTAGAATAAATAAATTATCCTTTAACTGATTTTTTTATCGAAACAAATATACAAAATTGCTCAAAAGCTAAAAAAACCATTTTCATGTTATATAAATGGGAGTTTCTATTTCCTTTAATTAATTATTACATTTGCGTCAAATAGTCTGTTTATGTCAATAGAAGTCCAAAATATTTCCAAAAGTTACGGTGCGCAAAAAGCACTTGATAACGTTTCATTTTCCATTAAAAAAGGAGAAATTGTCGGTTTTCTTGGTCCGAATGGCGCCGGAAAATCGACTTTGATGAAAATTTTGACGACTTATATCAATGCCGATGAAGGTTCGGCTGCCGTAAATGGCAATGATGTCAACGAGGCTCAAATCTTGGTGCAAAAATCTGTTGGTTATTTACCCGAGCACAATCCACTGTACTTAGATTTGTATGTTCGCGAATATTTGGCTTTTAATGCTGATGTGTATAAAGTGGCCAAATCGCGCATCGAAGAAGTAATCGAATTAACCGGTTTAAAGCCGGAAAGTCATAAAAAAATCGGGCAACTGTCTAAAGGATTTCGCCAGCGTGTTGGTTTAGCGACGGCACTTTTACACAATCCGGATGTATTGATTTTAGACGAACCAACGACAGGATTAGACCCAAATCAATTAGTAGAAATCAGAAACGTAATCAAAAACGTTGGCAAAGACAAAACGGTTTTTCTTTCAACCCACATTATGCAAGAAGTTGAAGCCATTTGCGACCGCGTAATCATCATTGATCATGGCAAAATCGTCACCGATAAAAAACTGGACAAATTGGTTTCTGAAGAAAAAGAACAAATCATTGAAGTCGAATTTGACAAAGCGATTGACGCAACTTTATTAGCGAATTTAGCCAATATCAAAACTTATAAAAACACCAACGATAACCTTTGGTTACTGACTTTCAACACCGAAGAAGACATGCGTCCGAAAGTATTCGACTTTGCACAGGCCAACGGATTGAAAACGTTGCAAATTAGTTTGAAAAGCAAGAATTTGGAGCAAATCTTCCGTGAAAAGACGAAGAAAAAGAGTGAATAGTAACTAGTAATTAGTGATTAGTTTTAAGGCTAATTTGTAGTTAATATAAATGAGTTGTGAATAATCTTAGAAACTAGGAAATAGATTTAAAGTACAATCCAAAATGAAATTTATATATACATTTTTAATTATAACTTTTTCTATTAGTTCAACTTATGCATGTTCTTGTTCAAAAGTAGGAACATTAAGAGGACAAAATAAATCCGACTTTGTTTTTACTGGAAAAGTAGTCGAAATAAAGGAAATAATAACTAAAGAAAAACTTACTGATTCTGAAAAGATTGTCGATTACAAACGATACGAATTTATTTTTGAAATCAAACACATTCATAAAAGAAAGAAAGGATTTGACTATTCAGAAAAAATTACAATAATTACAACTGGTGGCGGAACAGATTGTGGAAATAAATTCGATTTAAATAAACAATATTTAGTTTATGCTTATAATCAACAAAACAAAATTGGTTGGGGAATTGAAGACCAAAAAGCAGATAAAGATTTTATGTCAACTAATCTTTGCACAAGAACTAAGCGTGTTAGTTTTTTCACATTTTGGGAACAGTTAATTCTTGAATTGACATAAAAACTACACATAACAGCCGTTACTTGCAATTGCGAATTTAATTCTAAAATTCATGCTTCACCATAATTTCATCATTAACAGAAATAATCAATTCCGAAGCTCACAAGCCCTATAAACATCAATACGTTACTAATTACTATTCACTAATTACTATTCACTTTCCTCAAGGATAAATCACATTACCTTGATACAACTCTTGAACATCAACAACCGGCGGTACATTTTTTAAGATGATGTTTCCGGTGCTATTCATGATTCCGATGATACTTTGAATAGGTTTTACAATCATATCATTGGAACCTCGATGAAACACTTTTATGTTTTGTGCGGTTAAATTTTCGGCTTCTATTCTTCCGTCTCCGAAATAAAAATTAAACTCTGCGGTATTGGTTTGTCCCGAAAGATAAAATCGAGATACATTATTATTAGCAATATTCAAATAATCATTATTCACATTGAGGATGAAATCTCCTGTTCCAGCACCACTTTCACCATCGCCATCTTTATCTATGGAAATAAAAGCAATGTATGGAAAAGTCAAAACACCATTTGAACTGATATTCCTCTCGCTTTTTGAATACACTTCTTCCAGCGTTGGCGTAGTCACCAAAATTTTCGTCGTGCCATAAGAGCGAACCCAATTGCAACTGGTTTCATCCCTAAAAATAAGTTGGTCGCCGTTTTGTTTGACCTCAACATTATCAATAAAGTTTTCGCCGGCCACAATTTCAACTTTGTATTCTGTTCCTTGCGTAATAACCACTTCAATACCGCGATACACTTTTATCTTTTTGAAAGGCGCAACCGTCACTTCTTTCGTAATTATTGCACCGGTACTTTCAATACAATCACTCGGTTTTTCACAAGCATTGAACAGCCAAAACATCACAATCAATAAGGAAAACTTTTTCATCTTTCTGCTTTTTATAGTCTGTATCCAAGGCCAATTTCTAAAGCTTCTGCCAAAAACAAATGCGTTTTAAGCGAAAGAACACCAAAAAACTTATCCGAAAAACGGTATTTCATCCCAACCCTATCATAAATAGCAATATCCTTTTTAAAAGGTTGGTAAGCGTAATAACCCAATTGGGCTTCAATAGAAATTTTATTGATGATTAATTCATGCCCAATAAAAATCCCAACTCTTCTGTAATCGGTATCCGCGTCAATTCCGTCTTCCGGATAAGCGACAGAAAAATAATTAATATACTCTTCAATCGATTTGGTCAAGAACAATTCGGCACCCAATTGCAAAGCCGACTTTCTATTAATGCGTTTATCGGCATAAAAAGCAATATGATAAAAAGGATACTGACCGCTGTTGATAATCGGACTTTCATTGATTCCGGTTCGAAATACAAAATTATACCGAATCGGTTCTTTATAGTTTTTTTGAACAGTAGTCGTATCAACTTGACGCTTAAAATCCTCCGAAAAATGATAATTTACCCCAAGATTTAACATATAAGTATTGATACCGCTATTTGGCGACACAACTCTACCGTTAGAATAATGCGTAAATAAAAGTCCGGCCTGTAAACTAATCGCTTTCAAAAAAACCGGCGTGTTGTAAGTCAGTCCGAAATTCGTATTGGCCATCCATCGATTGCCAAATGCTTTATTCTTACTGTTGTCCTCTTTGTCATAAGGATTGGTCGTATAGCCAATTCCTTGGGACAATCTAAACTGCAAACGCCTTTTCCAGAAGTAAAAATTATAAAAAGCGCCGGCAGCATAATTCTGCCCTAACGGCTGACTTTTAAAATCTTGGTATAAAAAATAACCCCCATAATCCGGGTAATTATATGCTTGATGCCATTCTTTAGAACCGTCGGTTTTTTTGATAATGCTCAACATAAAACCTTTCGGATGACCATTAACCAAATGATACATGTCTTCCGTATGAGGCAAAATGTTTCCCCTAATAACAGACGCTTCAACCGCAAAAGGATTGTTGTTCTGACCAAAAACAGCTATGGTTAACAGTAAAAAAAGCAGGTAAGTTTTCTTCATGCCAAAATTTAAAACGCACAAATATAACGGAATAAAATTAATAGAATACCTAATTGTCATTTGCTGTGCCAGTTCACTACGTACGTGTCGCCTTTAGGAGAAATCAGGAGCGAATCGCTTGGGCATTTTTGTTGTCCGTTTTCCCGCTTTCCACTATATTTTTACACCTGTTAGGTTTTAAAAACCTAACAGTTGTAAAAGATACCGTTGCAATCGGGGCTAATTAGGAATGGTCTTTTGTGAAATCAGTTTAAAAAACTTCTTTAGCAATCGCTTTAATATTCTCTGCTTTGCCCATAGAATAGTAATGCAATACCGGAATTCCGGCGGCAACCAGTTCCTTACTTTGTGCCACACACCAGTCAATTCCAATTTGCTTTACCTCATCGTTGTCTTTCGCTTTTACCACAGCCATAATCAAATCGTCAGGCAATTCTGAACTAAATCGGTGTGGAATCAAGTTCAATTGCTTCTTAGTCGCAATCGGTTTCAATCCCGGAATAATTGGAACAGTAATCCCGGCAGCGCGACATTTATCTACAAAATCGAAGAATTTTTTATTGTCGAAAAACATTTGCGTGATAATGTAATCCGCTCCGTTTTTGATTTTTTGTTTTAAAAAATGGATGTCGCTGTCCAAACTCGGCGCTTCCATATGCTTTTCAGGATAACCCGCTACTCCAATACAAAAGTTGGTCTTGGCTGAATTTTTTAAATCTTCATCCAAATAAATACCATTGTTCAAATTGCTGATTTGCGTTACCAATTCGGTGGCATATTCATTGCCTTCTTTCTCCGGATGGAAATAGGTTTCTGTTTTCAAAGCATCGCCGCGAAGGGCAACAACATTATCAATACCTAAAAAATCTAAGTCAATCAACAAGTTCTCGGTATCTTCTTTGGTAAAACCGCCACACAAGATGTGCGGAATTGCATCGACATTGTATTTGTTTTGAATACCGGCACAAATACCCACCGTTCCCGGACGTTTCTTGACAATCTTCTTTTGCAACAAACCGCTGGGCAATTCTTTGTATTCATATTCTTCACGGTGATAAGTCACATCAATAAACGGCGGATTGAATTCCATCAACGGATCAATACTGTCAAAAATCGACTGGATATTTTGCCCTTTCAAAGGCGGTAAAATCTCAAAAGAGAATAACGGTTTGCCGTTGGCGTTTTCAATATGTTGGGTTACTTTCATTTCTGTTGTCTGTTATCTGTTATCTGTTGTGTCTGTTATCCATTTTCTTTAACGGACAACCGACAACTGATAACGGTTCTTAATCTGCTATATTCGGCGATAGCCATTTCGTAGCTACTTCTGTTGCAATTCCTCTTCTTTTGGCGTAATCTATAACTTGGTCTTCTTTGATTTTTCCGAGGCCGAAATACTTGCTTTCGGGATTTGCAAAATAGTATCCGGAAACCGAAGCTGCCGGCCACATCGCCATGCTTTCTGTTAGCTTCACACCTATTTCTTGTTCCACATTTAAAAGCTTCCAAATCGTTGGTTTTTCCAAATGATCCGGACACGCAGGATAACCCGGTGCGGGACGAATGCCTTTGTATTCTTCATCAATCAAATCTTGGTTTGATAAAGATTCCTCTGAAGCGTAGCCCCAAATTTCTTTACGCACTTTTAAGTGTAAATATTCCGCAAAAGCTTCGGCTAATCGGTCACCTAGTGCTTTTACCAAAATCGAGTTATAATCGTCCAATTGTTTTTCGAATTCCGCGGCTTTTTCATCGACACCAAATCCGGTAGTCACGCAAAAACAACCGATATAATCTTGTTTGCCGCTGTCTTTTGGTGCAATAAAATCAGCTAATGCAATATTAGGTGCGCCGGCGGTTTTTTGGGATTGTTGGCGTAACGTTAAAAAGGTTGTTGGTTGTTGGTTGTTGGTTGTTGGTGTTACTTGTATATCATCATCGTTGATGGTATTGGCCGGAAAAATACCCAGAATTCCTTTGGCGGTTAGCCACTTTTCGGAAACAATTTGGTTCAGCATTTTTTGAGCATCTTCAAACAAAGCGGTGGCTTGTTCGCCTACAACCTCATCGGTCAAAATCGCCGGGTATTTCCCAAACAATTCCCACGATTGGAAAAACGGTGTCCAATCAATAAAACCAACCAGTTCTGACAGTTCCACTTCAATAGTTTTGGTGCCGATAAAATTCGGTTTTACCGGAGTGAAATTGTTCCAGTCGAGTTGCAATTTGTTCTTACGAGCGTCTTCAATCGAATGGTAATTTTTATCCCGACTTCTATTCAAATACCCTTCGCGAAGTTTGTCGTATTCTTCACGAACAGTTTTGGCATACGTTTCTTTCGTTTCCGCCTGAAGCAAATTACTCGCCACAGTTACCGCACGCGAAGCATCGTTCACGTGAACAACGGTTTCTTTATATTCCGGAGCAATTTTTACGGCAGTATGCGCTCTTGAAGTTGTGGCACCGCCAATCATCACCGGAATTTTGATGTTGAGTTTGTCCATTTCTTTGGCCAAATAAACCATTTCATCTAACGACGGTGTGATTAATCCGCTCAAACCAATGATGTCGACATTCTCGCGAACAGCAGCTTCAATGATTTTTTCCGGTGGTACCATTACGCCTAAGTCGATAATTTCAAAGTTATTACAAGCCAAAACCACCGATACAATATTTTTACCGATATCGTGTACATCACCTTTTACGGTAGCCATCAAAACCTTGCCGGCTGAAGAGGATTTTCCGTCTTTGGAAGCTTCAATAAACGGTAACAAATAAGCCACCGCTTTCTTCATCACACGAGCTGATTTTACCACTTGCGGTAAGAACATTTTGCCGCTACCGAACAAATCGCCTACGACGTTCATTCCGGCCATCAAATTGACTTCGATAACTTCAATAGGTTTGTCTACGGAAAGACGCGCTTCTTCGACATCTATTTCAATAAATTCGTCTATTCCTTTTACTAACGAATGGGTTAATCTTTCTTGCACCGAACCATTTCTCCATTCCTGAACTGCTTTTTCATTGGTTTTGAAATCACCTTTGAAACTTTCGGCCAAATCAAGTAATCTTTCGGTGGCATCTTCTCTCCTATTTAATAAAACATCTTCTACGTGTTCCAACAAAATCGGATCGATTTCGTCGTAAATCTCGAGCATTTCCGGATTTACAATGCCCATAGTCATCCCGTGTTTAATCGCGTGGTATAAAAATGCCGAATGCATCGCTTCACGTACTTTGTCATTTCCTCTAAACGAAAACGAAACGTTACTCACACCACCGGAAACGCCGGCATAAGGCAAGTTTTCACGTATCCATTTGGTCGCTCTGAAAAAGTCTAAAGCATTTAATTTGTGCTCTTCCATTCCTGTTGCCACAGGGAAAATATTCGGGTCGAAAATGATGTCTTCGGGTGGAAAATGCACTTCGTTGACTAAAATATCATAGGAACGTTTACAAATTTCGATTCTTCTTTCGTAGTTGTCGGCTTGACCGTCTTCGTCGAAAGCCATTACGATTACCGCGGCACCATATCTTTTAATCAATTTGGCATGGTGAATGAACGCTTCTTTGCCTTCTTTAAGCGAAATGGAATTTACGACGCCTTTTCCTTGTACGACTTTCAAACCCGCTTCGATAATTTCCCACTTGGAGCTGTCAATCATCACCGGAACTCGTGCAATATCGGGTTCGGCCGCAATTAGGTTTAGGAATTTGGTCATCGCGTAAACGCCATCGAGCATGCCTTCATCCATGTTAACATCGATGATTTGGGCACCGCCTTCCACTTGGGCACGGGCTATATCGAGTGCTTCTTCGTATTTTTCTTCTTTGATTAATCGAAGAAATTTACGCGAACCGGTGACATTGGTGCGTTCTCCTACGTTGATAAAATTAGATTCCGGTGTAACGATTAACGGTTCTAGGCCGGATAGTTTTAAATATTTTGTTTCTGCCATTTTTGTTTTTACCACGAATTACACAAATTATCACAAATTTAATTAGTGGAAATTTGTGAAATTCGTGGTTGCTTTTTATTATGCGTTTTCTAAAATAGTTCTCGGTTTATACTCTGTCGCTACCTCTGCGATAGCTTTAATATGTTCCGGAGTAGTCCCGCAACAACCGCCTATGATGTTGACTAAATTGTCTTGTAAATACTCACGAATCAAGGCTTGCATTTCAGCCGGTGTTTGGTCGTATTGTCCGAAAGCATTCGGCAAACCGGCGTTTGGATGTGCTGAAATATTTAGCGATGTATTGTGGGCCAAACGTTTCAAATAAGGTTTCAATTGATCCGCTCCCAATGCACAATTGAATCCGATACTCAATAACGGAATGTGTGCAATCGAAATCAAAAACGCTTCAACGGTTTGACCGGATAAAGTTCTTCCTGAAGCATCGGTAATTGTTCCTGAGACCATCACGGGAATATCTAGATTTCGCTCTTCTTTTACTTCTTCGATGGCGAATAATGCGGCTTTGGCGTTTAACGTATCGAAAATGGTTTCTACCAAAAGCACATCACAACCACCATCAATCAAAGCCTCTACTTGTTGTTTGTAGGCGATGCGTAAATCATCGAACGTTACGGCACGATATCCCGGATCATTAACATCTGGTGACATGGAAGCGGTTCTGTTGGTTGGTCCGATGGAACCGGCTACGAAACGTGGTCTGTCGGTAAACTCATCGGCTACTTCTCGGGCGATTTTGGCGGATTGGTAATTTAACTCATACACCAAATCTTCCATGTGGTAATCGGCCATACCGATGGTGGTTCCGGAAAATGTATTGGTTTCCACGATATCCGCACCGGCTTGAAAATACAAGCGGTGAACTTGTTTTACGGCTTCGGGTTGGGTAATGGAAAGCAAATCGTTGTTGCCTTTTAGCGGATGTGGGAAATCTTTGAAACGCTCGCCTCGGAAGTCTACTTCGGAGAAGTTATTGCGTTGCAGCATGGTTCCCATAGCGCCGTCGAGGACGAGGATTCTTTCTTTTATGGCTTGTTGTATTGACATATTTTTAAATTTCACAGAGATTCACAGAGAATCCAAGAGATACACAAAGATTACTAATTAGCCCCGATTGACGCGACTGCCATGCAGTGCAAAAAGCGGGAATATGGACTGCAACAATGCGCAAACCATTCGCTCCTAAAAAATTATAATATGTTATCGTGAAAGTTGAGAAGAATTCTCTGGGTTATCTGCTCTCGTTTTGAACGAGATAGAATGTAGCACCTTCTTTTGGCAAAGGGTTGCTAAGCTTTCATCGGGTCTATTCCCTCCGGCTTTCGTGATAACAAACAATAAGTTTATGAACGGTGCAAAGTAAGGACACAGAATTCACATTTGCAAGGGTTTTGAAAAAATAAAAACCTACAACGTTTTCGCGCTGCAGGTTTTTGGGGTTTGAAGGGTTGATTAGTTATTTTTAAGTCGGTTACAACCAAATCGCTTCTTTGATTTTTATTTTCTCGGCCACTTTTAGAATATCGGTTAAGACACCGCGAGCCGTAACCTGTTTTCCGGCTCCGGCGCCTTGAATGACGATTGGGATTTCGCCATACGATTTAGTATAAATTTCGATTAGATTGTCGGCGCCTTTGAGTTGGCCAAGCGCTGAACTTTTGGGTACCGAAACCAATTTAACTTCTAATTGCTTCGTCTTGACATCCAATTCGCCTACATAGCGTAAAGCATGGTTGTCGGCTTGGGTGATTTTGGCAATTTGGAACGGTTTGTCGAACAGTTGTTTGTTTACGGCATATTCCGATTTCGGACTCTTTTCATTCAGATTGGGCAGCAAAAGGGATTCTATTTTGATGTCGGTGAACTCAAACTCTTGTTCGATTTCTCGGGCCAGTATCAATAATTTTCTGGCGACGTCGTGTCCGGATAAGTCGTCTCGGGAATCGGGTTCGGTTAAGCCGTTTTTCTCAGCTTCTAGTAAGATTTTGGAAAATGGCAAATCTTCCGACGAGAATCGGTTGAAGATGTAACTTAACGAGCCTGAGAAAACGCCACGGATTTTGGTGATTTCTTCGCCTGAAAAATGCAAATCGTTGATGGTTTGTACTACCGGTAAACCGGCGCCGACATTGGTTTCGTATAAAAAAGCTTTGTCGTATTTTTTTAAGTTTCTTCTCAGTTCTTTGTAGAAATCGGTGTGCAACGTATTGGCTTTTTTATTGGCGGCTACGATATCAAAGCCGTTTTGAATGAGCGGAATGTAGTTTTTGATGATTTCCGCACTGGCCGTGGCATCTACAGCAATTAGATTGTCTAACTGTTGTTCTTTTACGTATTCGATAATGTCTTCGATTCGGAACGGAATCGCGGATTGGGCGAAGTTGGCTTCCCATTGGTTTTTGAGTCCGTCTTTTTCGAAGAACGCTAAAGTGGAATTGGTGATGATGGGAAATCTTAAGTCTATGTTTCTTTTTTCGAGGAAGATTTTTTGACTTTCGATGACTTGGTTGACTAATGTACTACCGACGTTGCCGATACCAAAAAGGACGATATTGATTCTAAGCGCTGACATACTTTTGTTGTTTTTGAGGATTAAAAATGGGTGCTAAAATTTGGGCTAATTGTTCGAATTCGATTAAAAAGGCGTCATGACCGTGAATGGAATTGATTTCGTGGTAGAAGACGTTTTCTTTGATTGGCTTCAAACTTTGATGAGTTTCCCGATTTTCATCCGGGATAAAAAAGTAATCCGTATCGACCGCGATTATGTGAATATTGCCCTGAATGGTTTTGGCTACTGCCAAAAAATCACCTCTGTCACGAGTAATATCATTGGTTTTGAGCAAATGATTCATCAATTTATAAGCTGATAAACGAAAGCGATTTTTGAGTTTGATGCCGTGGTTGACCAGCCAATTTTCAATTTGAAAAACCGAAGAATCATTGAATTTAGTTCTTTGAAAACGTTGGTTTATAGACTGCGGTGTTCGGTACAACAACATAGCGTGTAAGCGCGCATCGGCAATCGGATCATCAGAATTGTTCAAGATTTGGTCTTGGATTAACACATTGGCAATCACCCAATCGGTGGCTTTCCAATCGGTGGCAATTGGGATTAGATTTTGAACGGCATTCGGTTGCAACACTGCCATTTCCCAGGCTACCGCACCGCCTAAACTGCCGCCGATAACTGCAAATACTTGTTCGATTTTCAGAAAATCTAAACCTTCCCAAAAAATGCGGGCCACATCGCGAATGGTGAAATCTTTGTACGTTGAAATCAAATTGCCAAAGTTGTCATCGTAACCATTTCCGGGAATGTTGAACGCAATTACCGTGAAGTAATTGGTATCGATGATTTTTTCGGTTCCGATTAAATCATTCCACCAACCCTTTTCACCTGTAACATTGGAGTTTCCGGTCAAAGCATGATTGACTACCACAACCGGTGCTGTGCCGATGGGCTGACCAAAAGTTTGATAAAAAAGCGGAATATAAGGTCGTTGCTTTCCGTTTTCTAAATCAAAATTAAACAAGTCTATTTTTTCTAAATTTTTCATATTTTTTTTCATCGCTTTTTAAAAGACTGCCTTCTATTTGAAGATTGAAGACAGTCTTAACAAACAAACAAAACCAATGGCTTTTCTTTTTACAGCACTATGGCTGTGGGTTCATATTCTTTAACCAACACTACGGAAACCGGTGTTGGGTTAATCAAATTATCCTGAACCGGACAGCGGTTTTCCACGGTAATTAACCAATCTTTTAACTGATCTAAAGTGGCGTTAGCAGTAGGTTTTACTGTGACTTCAATCGATTTAAATCCGGCTCTTTCATCGCTAATTTTTCCCTGATATTTGTCTAAACTAAGGGTTCCGGAGATTTCTACTTGAAGTGACTTTAACTCGATACCTTGTTCCTTGGCAACCAATCTTCCGACAGCATTGATACATCCGGCATAACCGGCCAAAATGTATTCTATCGGACTTGGCCCTTCCAATTCGGGAAACGCTTCATTTTTGCTGATTCTGATGTCAAAGTTTTGGGCTTTGACTACGAATTGGTTGTTGTTTTGGGCATAGCCTGTTATGTTTAAGGTTTTTGTGCTCATGTTATGCGGTTTGTGGGGTTTTAATTTTTACGAAGGCTTCTTTTAAATCGGCTTTCAAGTCGTCGATATTTTCTAAACCGACAGACAAACGAATTAGGTCTTTGGTTACTCCGGTGGCTTCTTGCTCAGCGTCAGATAATTGTTGGTGTGTTGTGCTGGCCGGATGAATAATTAATGATTTGGTATCGCCAATATTGGCTAGTAACGAGAACAGTTTAGTTTCATCGGCTACTTTCTTGGCCGCTTCGAAACCGCCTTTTAGACCGAAGGTTACGATGCCGCTTTTGCCTTCCGGTAGATATTCATCGGCTAAAGCTTTGTATTTTGAAGTTTCTAATCCTGGATAATTTACCCACGCTACTTCTTCTTGGGTTTGCAACCATTGAGCTAAAGCCAAAGCATTTTCGCTGTGTTTTTTGATTCTGATTTCCAAAGTTTCTAGGCCTTGAATAGTTTGGAATGCGTTGAACGGGGACAAAGCTGCACCAAAATCGCGTAACCCTTCGATTCTTACTTTGGCGATGAATGACGCTGCGCCTAATGCTTCGTAGTATTTCAAACCGTGGTAACCGGCAGATGGTTCGGTAAATTCAGGAAATTTTCCGTTGCTCCAATCGAAATTTCCGGCATCGATGATTACGCCGCCAAGTGATGTTCCGTTTCCGGTGATGTATTTGGTTAAAGAGTGAATTACTATGTCGGCGCCGTGTTTAATTGGGTTTAGCAAATAAGGCGTAGCGACTGTGTTGTCTACTATGAAAGGTACTTTGAACGCTTTGGCTGTGGCCGAAATCG
Source organism: Flavobacterium sp. (assembly GCF_046293665.1). GTDB lineage: Bacteria > Bacteroidota > Bacteroidia > Flavobacteriales > Flavobacteriaceae > Flavobacterium. The sequence goes on along the minus strand of NZ_JBKBOL010000001.1, from coordinate 908,716 downwards.
CTTTTAAATCGAGGACATCTAGTTTTGGGTTTCCTAAGCTTTCGGCGAAAAACGCTCTGGTGTTTTCTTGGGCCGCTTTGGTAAAATTCTCCGGATTGGATGGATCAACGAATGTGGTTGTGATGCCCAATCTTGGTAAGGTTACACTCAGCAAATTGTAAGTACCACCGTAAAGACTGTTGGACGCTACGATGTGGTCTCCTGCTTTTAGTAAAACCAACAAGGTCGTCGAGATAGCTGCCGTTCCTGATGCCGTAACTACAGCACCAATACCACCTTCGAGTGCGGCTAAGCGTTGTTCTAAAATGTCGTTGGTTGGATTGTTCAAACGGGTGTAGATGAAACCGGCTTCGGCTAAGCCAAATAAATTGGCAGCGTGGTCTGAATTGTTAAATACATACGAAGTAGTTTGGTAGATTGGAACGGCTCTGGTTCCTGCGTTTTTAGTAACGTCGTGTCCTGTGTGCAATGCTTTTGTTGCGAATTTTTGTGTGCTCATTTTTTAGATATTTAGATTATTAGATATTTAGATTTTTGGATTATTAGAATAAAAAAAGTCCTTTTGGATGGCTTACCAAAAGGACTTCTAGAGTATAAATATAAACTTCGATTACGTCTTTCGCTTTTGGTAAGTGGATAGGCCAATACAACAACACATCATCATGTGCATCATGCGGTTGTTCATCATCATATTTTTTACTGTTATTTTCATTACTTTGTTTTTAAAGACTTTAGATATTTCCCGAATGTCCACCGGACATTCTCCTCTTAATATCAAATGTTCATTGTTTTAATTTCTTTTGGATTTTGGTTTAAATAAAAAAACCTCTGCAGTTGTGCAGAGGTTTGATGGATATATTTTAAATTTAAAATTATGCCATAAGCGTCCTCTGCGGAGATTTCCACATCATGCGACACATTTGACAAATTGTAAAGTTCATTTTTCGTTGTTTTTGTATGGAGCAAACTTCTGAATGTTTTTTGAATTGACCAAATGAAATTTAAAAATTTAACATTTGAAGTTTGGTTATATATATTTAAATACTACGTATTTAGATTTTTGAAAAAATCATAAATAAAATAAAAAAAGATAAATTGTTTTTTGTTTTCGAATTAGTCTTTATACATTTGCAACCGAAAAATGAGAGGAAAAATTTGAACTGATTGCAACCTCGTTAAAAAATGCTAAAGCAGAAACTCTCCTTTAGCTTTCCTAGCAATCTCCTCTTTTTTCAGTAAAATTAATATTAAACTAAAATATAGTTATGGCTTATTTATTTACTTCGGAGTCGGTTAGTGAAGGACATCCGGATAAGGTGGCAGACCAAATTAGTGATGCGTTAATTGATAACTTTTTAGCCTTTGATGCTGAGTCAAAAGTGGCTTGTGAAACGTTAGTTACTACCGGTCAGGTGATTTTGGCAGGTGAAGTAAAATCGAGCACTTATCTTGACGTTCAACAAATCGCCAGAGAAGTAATCAAAAAAATTGGATACACTAAAAGCGAGTACATGTTTGATGCCGATTCTTGTGGTATTCTTTCGGCCATTCACGAACAATCTGCCGATATCAACCAAGGTGTTGACAGAGCCAGCAAAGAAGAGCAAGGCGCCGGTGACCAAGGAATGATGTTTGGTTATGCGACGAATGAAACGGAAAACTATATGCCATTGGCTTTGGATTTGTCTCATGCTTTGTTGATTGAATTGGCTAACTTAAGAAGAGAAAATAACGAAATCAAATACCTTCGCCCGGATGCGAAATCTCAGGTAACTTTAGAGTATTCTGATGATAACAAACCGGTTAGAATTGACGCGATTGTAATTTCTACACAACACGATGATTTTGCTCCAGAAGCAGAAATGTTGGCTAAAATTAAAAACGATTTGATTTCGATTTTGATTCCAAGAGTTAAAGCCAAATATCCACAATATGCCCATTTGTTTAATGATGATATTACTTACCACATCAACCCAACCGGGAAGTTCGTTATTGGCGGACCACACGGAGACACAGGTTTGACCGGAAGAAAAATCATTGTAGATACTTATGGCGGAAAAGGTGCTCACGGTGGTGGTGCATTCTCAGGAAAAGACCCTTCAAAAGTAGACCGTTCTGCAGCTTATGCTACGCGTCATATTGCTAAAAACTTAGTGGCAGCAGGTTTATGTGATGAGATTTTGGTACAAGTTTCTTATGCGATTGGTGTGGCTAAACCAACCTCTATCAACGTGAACACTTATGGTACTGCCAAAGTAAACTTGACCGACGGAGAAATCAGCAAAGTAGTGGAAGGCATTTTTGATATGAGACCTTACTTCATTGAGCAACGTTTGAAATTGAGAAATCCAATTTACAGTGAAACCGCAGCTTACGGACACATGGGAAGAACACCTGAAACGGTAACTAAAACTTTCCAATTACCTAATGGCGCTCCGAAAACAGTAACAGTAGAGTTATTTACTTGGGAGAAATTAGATTTCGTAGATAAAGTAAAAGCAGCTTTCGGGATTTAGTTTTAACCGCTAAGTACGCAAAGGTTTACGCAAAGTGCGCTAAGAATTAAATGGGTTAATATTCAGCTGTTTGAAGTTTCAATTTATTTAATTGCAATCCCGATAGCTATCGGGAGCAAACTGATATGCAAATCCCGAAATTTTGGGGCGCAAATAAAAACCCAATCTTGTTTTGAAAACGAGATTGGGTTTTTTATTTTTAGCCCCGATTGCAGTGGAAATCCTTTTTGGATTTTCCTGTAGCATAGCGAAAGGAAAATCCAAAAAGATTGCAACGTAAAGCGGGATTGGCTACAAATTATATTTCAAACTGAAAATGATATACCTTGGTTGCACTCTGTACTGAGAATTTCGGGTAGAGAATTGGGAGAAATTGTCATCGTTTAGCGATGTGGTATTTAGTAAGTTTGTGGCCGCAATTTTGTATTCCCAATGGCTGTCTTTTGTTTTCTGATAAGTCAAGCTAGCCGATAAAAAGTCGTATTCTTGGTCGACCGTTTTGGCTTTGTTGTAATAATGAAAAAACTCGTATTCGCTGACAAAAGAAAAGCTTTTCAAGAAGAAATAATCTAATTTCACCGACGGACTATCGGTGTAGAAATTATCATTTGGGTATTGGTTTACCGAATAGGAATACGCCAATTCGATATTAGGCAAGTTCTTAAAATTGGTGGAAGCATCGATGCGATAATTTTGGGTAAAACTTTCGGTATCCACTACATTTTCTTGTGAATTTATTGGGTTTACTTGAATGTTATAGAACTTGCTCCAATTTAAAGTGGCACTGACATTGGCTTTATAATATTTAAGGAATGAACGTCCGTAACGTGCATTAGCAGAAAAAGTTTCTTCTCCAAAAGGAGAATTAAATGGTGAACCTATTTGATTTACGCCTTCAAATAATGCTCTAGTCTTGATGGCATCATTGGTTTTAGAATAGTTTAAAAGACCACCGAAGTTTTCAAAGTTGAACATGTTGAACTTTTGGTAGGATAGCGTATGATTTTGGGTCTCGGAATTATTCAAATTACGATTGCCGGAAAATAAATTGCTGTAACTATTAAAAATAGTTCCTAACGAGTAATTATTAATATTGGTAAAGTTATTGGTGATTCCGAAGTTATAGGTCAAAGATTCCGATTTTTTGATTTGGTAAATCATTTGAAAATCGGGCAATAGGCGAAATATTTCCTGATTGACATCGGTTCCTAATTGCGTATTGGTTAAGTTAAATCGGTGTAAAGTAACTCCGGGCGTGAAGGTAAATTTGCCTGTTAACCATTTGAAATGAAACCCTAAAAAAGTATCATTGAAACGATAGCTCACGTCATTGTTGTTCTCGGCAGCGGTCAAATTGTTTGTGGTTCCGTCATCCAAACGTTGGAAAATAGAAGAATTTAAACTTTGGTACACATACGAATTGGCTAACGTGAAATTCAAGTTTGTTTTTGGCGTTAATACATAGTAATAATCCAATCGGCTGTCGAATTTATTGGTTTTGATAAATCGGCTTTGCGTTAAATCGTTTCGGTTTTGATTTTCGTTATAACCTAAAAAATCAAAAGGTTGAAACTCTAAATTGGCATTGTACAACGGATCTTCGTTTTGGTGCAAATACTGACTTTCGAAGGCAAAAATGTGCTTGTCTGTTGGCGTATAATAAAAACTCAAGTTTTGATTGATGTTGATCGGATCTTGCTTTTTAGAAGTGAAAACACTTTCATTAGAATCTACTCCGGAAACATAGTTAAACACCTGACGGTTGAGTTCATTGTTTTCTCTTTGGGCTGAAATTCGACTGAGAATGTCGTAATCCAATTGAAATTTGGCACTTGGTTTATAGGTTGCGCTGAACTTGAATAAGCCCAAATTATTTTTCTGACTTCCGGCGTCGTCTCTAATTTCAGAGGAAGCAACATTGGTGGTATTGGGTTGCAAGATATTAACCGTAGAATTGGTTTCCGTATCCACTAAAGTAGAAGTACCGATAACAAATCCGCTTAAACTCCAACTTTTGGATGGATTATAAGAGAAATTAGTCGCACCAAAATGCGATTCGATTTCCTTAACACGATTGTCTTGAAAAAAGCTAATCCCTAAAGAATTGCTTCCTACATTGATGCTTCCGCCGCCTTTGCCCATGATGTTTCGGAAACCGCCACTAAAGCGGAAATAATCTTGAATGGTGAAAGCTTGTTGCCCAACATTATTACTATTTCCCATAACATTAATACTGTATTTTGGGCTGTAATAAAAAGCCTTTGGTGCAACGGCATAACGAGTATCATCGTGACCAACGCCAATTCCGGCGGTCATGTCTCCAAACCAGAAGTTTTTCTTTCCGGATTTTAGTTTGATGTTCATCGCCAAGTTATCTTGGTTATTTTCCACACCTTTCATGATGGAATTTTCGTTGTAGTTACGCAATACTTGTACTTTGTCGATGGCATCGGCCGGAATATTTTTCACGCCTAATTTGGTATCACCATCAAAAAAGTCTTTGCCTTCAACCATCAATTTGGTTACCGATTTTCCTTCGACTTTTACTTGACCATCGGCATCAACTTCGACACCGGGTAATTTTTTCAGTACGTCTTCTAATTTTCTTTCGGTTCCGGTTTTAAACGAATCGGCATTGTAAACAATCGTATCGCCTTTGATAGAAACCGGCATTTCTCTAACGATTTCAACTCCGTCTAATTCAATTCCACCACTTTCCATGGTGATGTTTTGGGTGATGTTTTCGGCTTTAGTAGTAATGGTAATTTCTTTGTTTTGCATGCCCAAATAACTCAACTTGATAGTGTAAGTTGCGTTGGTTTTCAAATTCAGCAAAAATTTACCTTTGTCGTTTGTTATGGCATAGGCGTCCATTGCTTTAGTCGCTTGGTTCATTGCCATAACGTTGGCCATTTCTAGTGGCGCTTTGGCATTGTCTTGAATAGTTCCTTCGAATCTGATGGTTTGGGCAAAAGAAAGGGTTGTAATAAAAAAGAATATAAATAGTACCGTTTTTTTCATTGTTTTGGCTTAGGTCGTTGATTAATGTTCGAAAATAATGACTCCGTCTTCGTTTTTCATGCTATCCTCTTTTTTCTTTCGGATTTCATCAAATTTCTTTTGGGTTACTTTTTCTCCTTTATTAGGCACTTTGATTTTGGCTTTTTCTTTATTGCTTAGAGTCACTTTGGAACAAAGAAGTATATTGGTTCCGTCATTAACTTCTAGTATCAATCCCGGTAAACCCCAATAATTATCGGGACCAAAACTGACCGGAATTTCTGGTGTGTACCAAACGGTAACGACTTTATCTTCTGGTTTGTCCATTTTGAAAAGTGCAGGTTTTTTTTCTTCTTTCTTCAAAAATTCCTCATAATTCTGTTGTTGCTTTTCACTGACCGGAATAACCAACTCGGCTTTAAAACAAGTATAGTCACCAATTGTTTTAGTTTCATCCACTAATTTCCAATCCGGTTTTACCAATGGTTCTGTAATCAAGAATTCTTTCCCGAAGATATTATCTTCCACAAAGCTTTGTTGTTCTTTGACATTAAGGTATTTTTTGCCGGAACTGACATAGGAGATTGAAATAGAAATCCCGTCGGAGTTGTTTTGAGGTTTCTCCAATGCCTTTTCTTCTTCATAAAGACATTCTGTTTTATTGAAAGTAAGCAGGTATTGCTTTTCCGAAGCTTTTTTCAAGGCTTCTTGAACTGCCTTTTGAAATTCAGGATCTATGGGTTCTTTGGGTTTAGATTCTGTTTTTTCGGTTTTCTTCTTGGCAATTCTTTTTGAAAAATATTCTGCTTTTCCTAAAAAATCTTGTGCGTTTGCTAAAAACCCCATCAGCAAAAAAGAGACAATCAGTAGAACTTTAGTCATATTAAATTTGATTAACAATGATTATCTACTCATTCTCATTTGGAATCCGCCACGTCCATTGTTCATTTCGCTCATCTCTTCCATCTTCTTGACTACAATTTCATCATATTCTTTTTGAGAGACTTCTTTTCCAGTTTTTGGTGCTTTGATTTCGACTTTTTCTTTTGGATTTAAAACAATTTTGGAACAAAGAATAGTAGTCTTTCCGTCATTCACTTCCAAAATCAATCCCGGTAAACCCCAATAGCCTTCCGGACCTTGACTAACCGGAATTTCCGGAGTATACCAAGCGGTAATGGTGATTTCTTTAGGTAATTCTATTTGGTCCATGAAGTTGGTTTTAGCTTCTTCTTTGGCTTTATCCTCTTTTTTATCTTCCTCTTTTTTAGGTCTGAAATTTCTAAAATCAGTTTTGCTTGCCGGAATAACCACTGTAGCTTTGAAACAATTATAGCCGCCAATGACTCTGGTTTCTCCTGTCATTTGCCAATTGTAAGTTGTCAAAGAATCTTTTACCAAAAACTCTTTACCCATGAACTCTTTGTCTACTTTATAAGTTTTCTCTTTGACATTTTTATAATAGGTTCCGCCGCCGCCCATGAAGGAAGACATCATTCTCATGCCACCGCCACCTTGTCCGGGAGTATCAAGCTTTTCTTCTTCTTTATAAATGGAAGCCGATTTGTCGAAGTTGAGAAAAAAAGTTTTTTCGAACATTTTTTTCATGCGTTCTTCAATCATTTTCTGCATTTCGGGAGTAATTTCTCTGTTGCCTTCAAAACGGGATTTGAAGTCAGCCGTACTGGTTTTGGATTCGTAAACCGCCATACCTTGAAAGTCTTTTTGGGCATGAGTAGCTAAATATGAGAATACTAAAAACGAAGCGAATACTATTTTTTTCATTGTTTTAGGTTTTTGATACGACAAATATGACGATAGTAAACGAAATCTGTTACCAATCTTTTGTTAAAATATTAGGTGACATCCGATGAAATTAATTTGGTTTGCCGTAAATTAGCTCTATGATGAAAAAGACCATTTATCTTCTATTATTCATGATTTCTTTTTTGGGTTTTAGCCAAAATCCGAAATTAAAAACTACCGCTATCAATGCTGAAACTGTAGAAAATAAAATCTACTTAGGATTTGATGGTTTAGGCCATAATTATTACCTTAAAAACAATGTTTTTATCAAGCAAGACAACGTTCAAACATGGGAGTATAAAAACGTAGCATTGGGAAAAATCACGTCGGTAGATTATATCAATCCTCTGAAAATTGTCCTTTTTTATGAGGATTTCAATACCATAATTACGGTTGACAACCAGCTTAACGAAATCCAAAAACTGAATTTTTTTGAAATTGATAATACTATTTTCACTTCTAAGGTTGGCATGGCCTCCCAAAATCAATTGTGGATTTACAATGCGTTAACCCAACAAATACTTTTGTTTGATTACTTGAAAAATACTTCCAAAAAAGTAGGCAATCCTGTAGCAGAAAACATCAAATACAGCCAAACCGATTTCAATAATTTTTATTGGGTTGACGACCTCAACAATTGGTATGCTATCGACATCTTTGGTAAAGTCACTTTATTGGCCAACATTCCGCCTTTTGAAAAAATCCAAATCATTGATCGTGATAAATTGTTGTTTTCAAGAGACAACACACTCTACTGCTTGAACAATCAAACGAAAACAGTTTTCGAAATCGAGATTGTTGAGAAATCATTCGAAAATTTTTATTACAAAGACCAAATTTTAGCTATTTTTACCAACCAACAAATTAAGAATTTTAAAATAAAACTACCATAATGCACATAGCAGTAGCAGGAAATATAGGCGCAGGAAAGACCACTTTAACCCGATTTTTAGCCAAACATTTTAAATGGGAACCTCATTTTGAAGACGTGGTTGACAATCCGTATTTGGACGATTTCTACCACCAAATGGAACGTTGGTCCTTTAACTTGCAAATTTATTTCTTGAATTCGCGTTTTCGTCAAGTGCTGCAAATTCGCGAAAGCGGTAAAAACATTATTCAGGATAGAACGATTTATGAAGATGCGCATATTTTTGCGCCCAACTTACATGCGATGGGTTTGATGACCAACAGGGATTTTCAAAACTATACTTCGCTTTTTGACTTGATGGAAGGCTTGGTTGGTTCTCCGGATTTGTTGATTTATTTGAGAAGTTCGATTCCCAATTTGGTTTCCCAAATTCACAAACGCGGTCGAGATTACGAAAACACCATTTCGATTGACTACCTAAGCCGTTTGAACGAGCGCTACGAAGCTTGGATTACCACTTACGACAAAGGAAAACTCTTGATTATTGATGTTGACAATGTGGACTTCGTAAACAATCCGGAAGATTTAGGAATGATTATCAATAGAATTGACGCAGAGATAAACGGGTTGTTTTAATTGGTTATTTTGAAGATTCTATTTCAACCAACAAGCGTTTTAAACGAAGCATTATAAAATCACAAATATTTTTAAAAGCCAAATAAGCATCATTTTCTGCTTCTTTACTTGGGGCTGAAACTCTTTCATTCGGATATTTCCTTTGGAATTTCATAAGTTCATTTCCAACAAAAAAATCTTTAGTTCCAATCCATTCTCGACATTCTAAGTTTTTCTTTTTCTGAGTAATACTATCCAATCCTTTAATGGCTTGGTTGTGAAAATCAAATTGCAAATCTTGATACACCCAAAAAAGTTCCTTGGTGCAATTGACTCTATCTTTTCGAAGAGTAAGACATTCCTTGTACTCAACAAGCAAACTATCAAGAGTAGCTTGAGTTTGACTATAAAAGACTTCGCAGTAAAAGAAACTAATCAAAACAATAATGGCCTTTTTCAGCATAATAAGATAATTTACACACAAAAATAATATAAATCCGTTTGAGTTAGTTGTTTACCTTAAAGTATCAAATAATGATTTTGCATTTATACTGCTAATCGGTTTTGATAATTTAATTTGCACTTTTTGACCCGGTAAAATATCAAAATAATTATTGCTGAAAAAAGTAACTTCTTCCGAAAACAAAAAAACATTTTTGGCCAACACATCAGAAGAAATCTCATATGTCAACTCGTCAAGTTTAATAATCTGAATATTGGGTTTGGTGAGTTGTAAATCTTTAGGCTTAACAAAATAATAAAGCGAATTAGCCGATTTATCTTTCGAATTAAACGAAACAGCAAGCACCGCATTTTTCAAATCAAATCCTCCAAAATCTTTTTTAGGAATGGCTAAATGAATCAAAGCTGAGTTCTCAGGAATAACAACCGCTGCCACCGCATCCCATAGTAGTTCTCCTGTGAAATCGAATAATTGAACATCAAAACGAGCATCAAAAGATTTGAAATCATCATTGATAATCATAATATCATATTGATTCTCTTTTTCTTTAACCGAAATCAACACCTTCTCAAAACTTCGCTTCGCCTGATATTGAAACGCTTTCCATCTTCCATAATAATCCACCGAACTCCAAGAAGTCACGGGCCAACAATCATTGAGTTGCCAAAACAAAGTTCCCATGCATTTTCGATCGGTTCGATGGGCTTCAATTGCCATTTTCATGCCTTCAGCTTGTAGCAATTGAGACACATAAATATAGTCTTCAAAACTTTCCGGTACTTGGTAATCTCTAGCCATGTACTCGTTGATGGTTTTATATCCCGTTGGATGTTTTTGATGGTTTTTGACAGCTTCCGAATCAAAGTTCAATTCGTCACTTTTGGCGAAAGCCTGAAACGTTTTAACATCGGGCATTCCTTGAAAACCATATTCGCTCATGAAACGCCCGACCTTTTTTTGGTACATTTCAAAAGGCTCCATTCCCCACCAAACGCCCCAATAATGAGCATCACCGCTAAGCAAACTTTCCTTTCTTCCCCAACCGATTGACGGAGACGAAGGCCAATAACGGTTTTCGCTTTTTGGCAATAAACTGTCAAGCGTTTGAGGAATAAGTTCGTGAAATAACTTTTGGTAATCTTTCCAAATTTTAGTCGAATCGGCTTCTGAATAGTTGTATTGCTTCTGCCAACCCCAATTGTGCCAACCTTCATCGTTTTCGTTATTGCCGCACCAAAGCGCCAAACTTGGATGGTTTTGCAAACGAGAAACGTTGTCAATGACTTCTTGTTTTACATTGACTAAAAAGGCGGCATCGCCGGGATACATCGCGCAAGCAAACATAAAATCTTGCCAAACTAAAATGCCTTTTTGGTCGCATTCTTCATAAAAAACATCTTCCGCATAAACGCCGCCACCCCAAACGCGTAGCATATTCATGTTAGCATCGATGGCATTTTTAACGATAGATTGGTAAACAGAATCGGTTACACGTGGCAAAAAACTATCGGGCGGAATTACGTTAGCGCCTTTCATAAAGACCGGTTTCCCGTTGACTTTAAAATAAAAGCTCTTACCGATTTCATCTTTTTCTTGAACTAATTCGATAGTTCGCAAGCCGATATTTAATTTTTTTGAGTCAATAATTTGATTGTTTTGGGTTAAGCTAACCTCAAAAGGATATAAATGGGCTTTCCCTAAACCATTCGGCCACCACAATTTCGGATTCGCAATTTCGTAGGTGAATGATAAATTGTTTTTGCCTTTTTTGAGTGAGATTGATGCTGATTTATTATTGATTTTTAATTGGTATTGAGAAGCACTTGTGCTATTTATTTCTACCATAAAAACAACTTTCGCCAAATCTTCATCAGTTAAATCTTGATTGGTTTTGAGGTTTGATATTGTGGCATTGTCCCAAAAATGAAGCGCTACTTTCTTGTAAATTCCAGCCGTAACGAATCGCGGTCCCCAATCCCAACCGAAATGGTATTGCGCTTTTCGGGTGAAGACTTTTTCATCTCCGGGTAAAGTATAAGGTAGCTTTTTAGCTTCTTCTTTTCCTTTTTTAACGGCAGAAGCAAAAGTGATTTGAAGTTTATTTTGTCCTACTTTCAGCACTTTCTTAACGTCAACTTCCCAAGTTCGGAACATATTGTTGGCAGAAAGGATTTTGATTCCGTTTAAAAAAACTTCAGCAAAAGTGTCTAAGCCATCGAATTGTAAAACGGCATTTTGATGGTTCAATTCTGCTTTGGTAATGGTGAAAGTCGTTTGGTATTGCCAATCTTCGTTTTCAATCCATTGCAACTGTTTTTCATTGGCTCCAAAAAATGGGTCGGGTATGACTTTATTGGCCAACAAATCGGTGTGCACCGTTCCGGGAATTTTTGCGGGAAGCCATTTAACATCGGCTGCTTTTTTGAAAGCCCAATTTTCTGCACTAAGATTACGATGGTTGTTTTGACCAATCGCTATTATTGAAGTGCACAACAATAGCAGTAATAAATACTTCTTGAGATTTGAACCATATAAGACTTTTAAGTTCATTGGAGCTTGGATTTTAAGGCTTGAATTTCGGTTGCGTTTGCGACTTCACTTCCGTCTGTAATAGCAGACGAATGGTAAAAAACAGCTTTGGTATTTTGTTGAATGGTTTTAATGTTCGTAGAGCGCAAACCGCCACCAGGCATGATGGTGATTCGGTTATTGGCTTCGGAAATTAATTCGGCTAAACGACTCATACCTTCATTCACATTTTGGGCTTGACCCGAAGTTAAAATCGTTTTAAATCCGCAATCGATGATTTCTTCCAAAGCTTCAAAACCATTTTCAACTTCATCAAAAGCGCGGTGAAACGTGCATGGCAATGGGTTAGCCAAATCGATTAAAGTTTTATTTTGTTCTAAATTAATCGCCTTATCTTCTTTCAAAATCCCGAATACAAAGCCGTCAACTTTTAGTTCCTTTAAGCCTAAAATATCGGATTGCATTTGCTGTAATTCTTCCTCAGAATAAACAAAGTTTCCTCCACGAGGTCGAATCATGACGTACAAATCGATGGTTAACTTTTCTCTGGCTAGCTTGACAGTTTCAAAATTAGGAGTTGTACCACCAACAGCTATTCCGGCACAAAGTTCCACTCTATCGGCTCCGTTTTCTTGAGCGATGAGTGCAGATTCTAAGTTGAAACAAGCGATTTCTAATTTTCTATTGGAAGACATTTAATTAGCAATAGATTACACAGATTAAACGGATTTTAACAGATTTATTTTAAAAAGTAGTCAGCGTCAACCAACTTACTTCCGGAATGGTCATTAACCGCATAGTTGAATCCGCTTTGAATACAATACGACCCGTAATTCCCTTGTTTGTCTAAAGCGATGAACCCAACCTGAATATCTTTGAGGTTTTTATTTCGATTTTGAGTCAGTTTTACAATACGCGAAACGGCTTCTTCACAAGCTTGCTGCGGAGATTTTCCTTGTCGCATTAATTCTACTACTAAATGGCAACCGGCAATTCGAATTACTTCTTCGCCATGACCTGTTGCGGTGGCAGCGCCAATTTCATTATCGACATACAAACCCGCACCGATGATAGGTGAATCACCTACTCGACCGTGCATTTTGAAAGCCATACCGCTAGTGGTACAAGCGCCGGAAAGATTCCCGTGAACATCCAAAGCAATCATGCCGATCGTATCGTGATTTTCAATATTGGCTATGGGTTTGTACTGACTGGTTTTGAGCCATTCTTTCCATTCTTTTTTGGAGTCTTCTACTAAAAGATTTTCTTTTTTGAAGCCTTGAGACAACGCAAATTGTAATGCGCCATCACCGACTAACATTACATGAGGTGTTTTTTCCATCACAACTCGTGCGACAGAAATCGGATGTTTAATGTGTTCCAAAGCCGCTACCGCACCGATATTCGAAAATTCGTCCATGATGCAAGCGTCGAGTGTTACTTTGCCGTCTCTGTCCGGTCTTCCGCCGTAGCCGACACTTCTTTCTTTGGGATCGGCTTCGGGAACTTTAACTCCGGCTTCTACCGCATCGAGTGCTCGACCGTTATTCTTTAGAATTTCCCATGCAGCGCCATTGGCTTGCACTCCGAAGTTCCAGGTAGAAATAACGATGGGTTTATTGATTTTACCTTTGGGCTTTGCCGAATGATCTTCTTTAGAAGTAAATGAATACAGCGCCAAGGCTACTGACCCTGCGGCGGCTGTTTTGAGAAAGTTTCTGCGATTGCTCATGGTTATTCTACGGTTATTTCATCTGCAAAAAGCCAAGCTTTGTTTCCGGCTCCGGGTTGACCGTCGGGAATAGTGCCGAAGTTTTCGACCGTTACTTTTACAAATTGTATGTTTTTATGATTGCATTTAAGTTCAACTTGACCATTCGCTTTTTGAATTTCTTCGGAAGAAAAAGTACCGACAGTTTCAAATTGCGTCATATTTTCTGAAACTTGGAAAGTTACTTTTTTGGGGAAATAAATCCATGAAGAAGGACTGCTCAACAATCCAACACTTAATTTATTGATTTTTTGTTTACTGCCTAAATCGATAGTCGCATTTAAGTCGGTGCCCGAAAAGCCTAACCAATGTTGTCCGAATTTGGCTTTATCACCTTTAATCCCATCGACCAAAGTAAAACCACCGCCTTTGGCATAATTCCCATTGGGTTGATTTTGTAGCGAAACCAATTGGCTTGTGGCTTTATGAATGAAGAACGATTGTTCAGCGAGATTGCTTTTGGCAAGATCATTTTCGAAATACGCTGATTTGATCGTTTGTGATTTGGTAATTTCCAATGGTTGATTGTAAATCTTTGATTGAGCTGTTGGATTAGTTCCATCGGTTGTATAATGAATTCCGTTGGGTTGTTGATTGGTTTTCAATAAATACAACACACCATTACCACCGGGTTTTGGCATCACCTCTGAACTAATTTCAAAAATCGCTTTACTGTAGTTGATGCCTTTTCTATCTAAAACAGAAAAATGTTGAATCATTCTCTTTTCAAAATCGATATACTTTTCCGGATTGGATGTTCCCCAAAGCACTTCAGATAGCGCCATCATTCTGGGGAAAATCATGTATTCAACTTGTCTAGTTGTTTCTATGTATTCTGTCCAAACATTGGCTTGCGCTCCGAGAATGTATTTTGTTTCTTCGGTTGATAATTCCTTTGGTGTAGGATTAAACGAATAGACTTTTTCTACCGGTGTAAATCCGCCAAAAGCCAATGGTTCATTCTTTGGATTTCCCTGATAATGGTCGAAATAGCAATGTGAGCCCGGTGACATGACTACATAATGATTTTGTTTGGCTGCTACAATTCCGCCTTCGGTTCCACGCCAACTCATTACGGCTGCATTTGGAGCCAAACCGCCTTCGAGAATTTCGTCCCAACCGATAATTTTTCGCCCTTTGCTGTTGACAAATTTTTCTATTCTTTGGATGAAATAGCTTTGAAGTTCGTGCTCGTCTTTCAATCCTTTTGCTTTCATCAAATTTTGACAATGTGGACAATTTTTCCAACGGGTTTTTGGACATTCGTCACCGCCGATGTGTATGTATTGAGACGGGAATAGAGCGATGACTTCGGATAAAATATTTTCCAGAAACGTGAAAGTTTCCTCTTTGGGACAGAATACATCGTCTAAAACGCCCCATTGTTTGCCTACTTCAAACGGACCGCCGGTACAGGAATATTGTGGATAGGCAGCTAAAGCGGCAACAGCATGACCGGGCATTTCAATTTCGGGCACCACTGTAATGTGACGTTGTTTGGCATAGGCGATCACTTCTTTGATTTGGTCTTGCGTATAAAATCCACCATAGCGAATGGTGTCGTATTTTTGTTCGTTGTAGTGACCAACCATCGAACCGTTTCGCCATGCGCCGACTTCGGTCAGTTTAGGATATTGTTTGATTTCGATGCGCCAGCCTTGGTCATCGGTCAAGTGCCAATGAAACGTATTGAACTTGTACATCGCTAAATAATCAATATATTTTTTGATGAAATCTACGGAGAAGAAATGTCGGGCGCAATCGAGGTGCATGCCGCGCCATTTGTATTTAGGATCATCAAAAATATTTAAACATGGTATCTTTATAGCAGTGTCATTTTCTGATGGCAATAACTGCAAAAGTGTTTGAATTCCATAAAAAAAGCCATTGGCCTTGACGGCTCTTATTTCGATTTTGTCTTGGGCTACGGAAAGAGCATAAAACTCGTTTTTATCATCCGTTTCCATAAACTCGAGTGTGAGTTTTATTTTGGATTTTGCTTCAGAAGAAAGGGAAATTTTCAAATCAAGTCCGAGTTGCTGTTTGATAATTTCTTTTAAATAATTAGCTTCAAAAGAATTGCTCTCGGCTATGATTACCGTTTCGGCTGTCAAATCAAAATAACCGCTGACAACTTGCATTTGTGTTGGTTGCGGAATTAAAGGCAATGAATTTTGCGAAAAGGCAAGATTGAAAAATAACAGTAAAAAGAAGGCAAATTTATGAGTCATAGAAGTGTTGTTTGTCTTGGCTAATTTAAACAAAAAAGACAAAAAAAATGCCCCGCGGTTGCGAGGCATATTTATTATATTAAAATCTTACGACTATTTTAAAGCATCTACTTTAGCTTTTACTTCAGCTTCTGTACCTTCAAAAGTTTGTGTTGTAGCCGTTCCGCCTACTGTAGTAGTTACAGTAGCTTTCGCCTTACCGTTAGTGTTGGTAATTTCAACTCTTACGTCTTTAGTAGCTGTAGCCGCTTCAGATTTTGCACAACAGTCTTTTTTGTTAGCGATGAATTTACCGTCAGCACCGTAGTGAGATAAGCAAGCTTCTTTTTGTTCAGGTGTACAACCTAAAGAATCGCACATTTTAGCACATTCTTCTTTGGTCATGTCTTTACATTTGCTCATGTCGCATTTGCCTATCATTCCACCATCTTTACAAGCTTTCATTTCAGTAGAACATTTCATAGCTTTATGATCTGCAGCACCGGCTTCGTGACCACCTAAGATTGGCGCGATAACTAAACCAATCAAACAAGTTAATTTGATTAAGATGTTCATCGATGGACCAGAAGTGTCTTTAAATGGATCACCAACAGTATCTCCAGTTACGGCTGCTTTGTGAGCATCAGAACCTTTGTATGTCATTTCTCCGTTGATTTCAACACCTGCTTCGAAAGATTTTTTAGCATTATCCCAAGCACCACCTGCGTTGTTTTGGAACACTGCCCAAAGCACACCAGAAACGGTAACTCCGGCCATATAACCACCTAACATTTCAGCGATTAATTGGTTGTTGTCTGCGTAAACTAATTTACCCAATAATACGATTGCAATTGGGAAACCAATGGTTAAAACACCCGGCAACATCATTTCTCTTAACGCAGCTTTAGTAGAAATCTCTACACATTTACCATATTCAGGTTTTCCTGTACCTTCCATGATACCCGGAATTTCTTTGAACTGACGACGTACTTCGTACACCATGTCCATGGCCGCTTTACCAACAGAATTCATTGCCAAAGCAGAGAACACTACAGGAATCATACCTCCAACGAACAACATTGCTAAAACAGGTGCTTTGAAGATATTGATACCATCAATTCCTGTGAAAGTTACGTAAGCAGCGAATAAAGCCAATGAAGTCAACGCAGCAGAAGCTATAGCAAAACCTTTACCTGTGGCAGCGGTAGTGTTACCTACTGAATCCAAAATGTCTGTTCTTGTACGAACTTCTTTTGGTAATTCACTCATTTCAGCGATACCACCGGCGTTATCAGAGATTGGTCCGAAGGCATCGATTGCTAATTGCATAGCGGTTGTAGCCATCATAGCTGAAGCAGCTAAAGCCACACCATAGAAACCGGCAAAAGCATAAGAAGCCCAGATAGCACCAGCGAATAATAATACGGTTGGGAAAGTAGAAATCATACCAGTCGCTAAACCGGCGATTACGTTAGTTCCTGCACCTGTTGAAGATTTTTGTACAATAGCCAAAACCGGTTTTGTACCTAAACCTGTGTAATATTCAGTAACAGAAGAAATAACTCCACCAACTACCAATCCAACGATAGTCGCGTAGAATACTCTCATTGAAGAAATTTGTTGTGCCCCTTCACCATAGAATTCCATGGTCATTGTTTCCGGCAACAAATATTTCACTAAGAAGAAACAAGAAATAGCCGTTAAGATGATAGAAACCCAGTTTCCAACATTTAAAGCCCCTTGAACTTGTTTTTCTTTAGCGTCATCACTTGATATTTTTACTAACATCGTTCCGATGATAGAGAATAAGATTCCGAAACCGGCAATTGCCATTGGCAATAAAATTGGACCAATACCACCGAAAGCGTCTTCGATTTTTCCACCCATATCTTTGATTACGTAGTTCCCAAGAACCATCGCAGCCAATACAGTTGCTACATACGAACCAAATAAATCGGCACCCATACCGGCAACGTCACCTACGTTATCTCCTACGTTATCGGCAATAGTTGCAGGGTTTCTTGGATCATCCTCAGGAATTCCAGCTTCAACTTTACCTACTAAGTCGGCACCAACATCAGCCGCTTTGGTATAAATACCACCACCAACACGAGCAAACAAAGCGATAGATTCAGCTCCCAAAGAGAAACCGGCTAACGTTTCTAAAACGATAGTCATGTCTTCTGTAGAAGTCCAAACGCCATTCATAAAATAACGGAAGAAAAGAATAAAGAAACCTGTCAAACCTAGAACGGCTAAACCTGCAACACCTAATCCCATTACTGTTCCACCACCGAAAGAAACTTTCAAAGCTTGAGGCAAACTTGAACGAGCCGCTTGTGTAGTTCTAACGTTGGTCTTGGTTGCAATTTTCATCCCCATATTTCCTGCTAAGGCAGAAAAGAAAGCTCCGAAAATAAAAGCCACTACAATTAATATGTGTGTTGTTGGAACTAAAAAAGAAATCCCGGCTAACACAGCACTGGCAATCAATACGAATACTGCCAATAATCTGTATTCAGCTTTTAGAAAAGCTAAAGCTCCTTCATAAATATAATCTGATATCTCTTTCATTTTGCCATCACCTGCATCTTGTTTCAAAACCCAAGATCTTTTGATAGCCATAAAAGCTAATCCAATTAATGCCATCACTATTGGCACATAAATCATCATTGATTCCATAAATATAATTTTTGTTATAAATTTTATCGGTCGCAAAAGTAACAAAACTTTAACAAATAAAAACAATATAATTGGGGAATATTAGTTCAATTGATATACATGTATTTAAAGTAAATTATTGCTTACTTAGGCAAAAAAACTATTTTTGAGAAATAATTAAATCCAAATGGCGATTAAAACCCTTTCTATCGTAATTCCAGCCTACAATGAAGGTCCAACTATTTATAAAATATTGGACAAGATAAAAGCCGTTTCACTGATTAATGCTATTGAAAAAGAAGTCATTATTGTGAATGATTGCAGTAAAGACAATACCGTAAAAAGTATACAAACTTATATCTTGAACAATCCTGAGTTGAACATTGTTTTTTTAGAACATACTAAAAACAAAGGCAAAGGCGCGGCCTTACACACCGGAATAGAAAAAGCCTCCGGAGAAGTAATCGTGATTCAAGATGCTGATTTGGAATATGATCCTCAAGAATACAATATTCTTTTAAAACCCATAATTGATGATGTAGCCGATGTGGTTTACGGCAGTCGGTTTATGGGCGGAAAACCACACCGCATTTTGTTCTTTTGGCATAGCATCGGAAATAAGTTTTTGACTTTTTTGAGCAATATGTTTTCCAACTTGAATTTAACCGACATGGAAACTTGCTACAAAATGTTTCGTACTGAAGTTTTAAAATCGATTACACTTAAAGAAAAAAGATTTGGGTTTGAGCCTGAAGTCACTCAAAAAGTGGCTCGAATTCCAAAAGTTAGAATCTACGAAGTTGGCATTAGTTATTACGGCAGAACTTTTGAAGAAGGCAAAAAAATCAGTTGGCGAGATGGTTTTCATGCCATCTATTGTATTTTCAGATATGGGATTTTCAGATAAAACTACACTATAAATTTGCGGTTTCGTTTTATCAAATAATGGTGCCAAAGAAAGAAAGTCGCCATACTTCGGTAAGGTTTCCAATTCTCAGCCAGCAAGATCATCGCTTCTTTATCTTCGCAACCGTATAATTCTTTAATCGTATTGACCACAGCTATATCACCCATCGGAAGTATATCAGGAGATTGCAAGGAGAACATCAAATAAACATCGATTGTCCAATGACCGATGCCTTTGATTTTGATTAATTCGTTTCTGACTTCATCGGGATGTTTTTGAGAAAGGGTTTCCAGAACCAAAGTTTTGTTTAAAATGGCTTCCGCCAAAGCTTTCAGGTAAATGTTTTTTTGTCGACTGACACCACAATTTCTCAGCGTTTCTTCTGAAGCACAAATGGTAGTTTCCGGAGTAACATCGCCTAACGCCTTTTCAATTTTGACATAACAAGCACGAGCCGATTCAATCGAAACTTGTTGTTCTAAAATGAGCTTGCATAAAGTTTGGAAGCCTTCAGGACGCGATGGAATATTAGGAATGCCATATTGCTGATGCAGTTTTTGAAATACTTCATCCTTCTCAACCAAATAAGCAATCGCTTCCATTGGTTAGAAATAGAATCCAAACGAACCTTTAATCGTGAAATTATTCGTGTCCGGCAAGTCTCTGTAATTGGCTCTCCAAGCAAAATCCAAACGAAATACTTTGAAGATATTTCCAATACCCGCGCTGTATTCCCAATAAGGTTTTTCAGGTGCTTTGTAGATTAATCCCGAAGCATTAATTGCTTGGTTTTCATCGGAAAAAGTTCCGTAAACACCTCGAATTCCAATAATTTCACGAAGATTTAATTTTCTCAAAGCCGGAATTCTGGCAAATATTTTTCCGTTGAAATTGTGTTCCCATTGAAAAGTGGCGTATTCATCGGTTACAAACTCATAAAAATTTAAGTTGCTGAACGTGTTTTCAATAATAAAATAAGTTTGGTTTCCCGGAACAACACTCATCAATCCTAATGGAATTTGACCAAAAGTTTTTCCTAACTCCATAGTAAAATTGGAACGCCCTAAAGCACCAATTATTATAGGTTGTTTGTAATACAATTGGATTTTTTGATAATCAAAATCACTATCAATTAAACCCTTAAATCCTTGACTGTAGTTGATAAAAAAACGACTATACGGACTATCGACTTCGCGTCTTTCAACACCATAACCGATGGTTTTTCGCTTAGGAGTAAATTCAACCTGAAGATTAATTTCTGACTGTTTTACTTCACTGGCGGTAGTTGTAAAAGTATCATCGGTAAAATAATTCAAACTAAAAGTATCAGAAGCAGATTCCAAGGTTCGATAAGAAAATCCTAGTTGGAATGTTAAGTTTTTCACCGGTTCAATTTCGGCCGCCAAAGTACTTAAATTGATGTTGGTCAGCTTTCCATTGGCTCCGGTTGTAAAGAGTCCGGATGAAGCATAACTTCTTCCTAAAACATCATTGGTCGTGGTTAAACTAGCACCAATTTGCTCTACATCTCGCCTATTCCCACCGGAAAGAATGATTCGATTTTTCTTATCAACCATCCATTTTCCTGAAGCACCGTATTTGAATTTATTATCTTCAAATCCGTAAGCGGTATAACCTTGCAAACGCCAGGTATCATTTGGCCCGAAATAGGTTCGGCCGCCGGCTCGTATACGCCAACCTTCGACTTCGTTAAATCCGAGTGTTGAAAAAATCGGTCCGTAATCAAAATTACCCCATTGGATGTAACCGCTACCTAAAATGGAAACCAAATTGTACATCTGCTTGAAACGTTTTACCGTTTTCAAAGTGTCAATCATTTTATAAATACCAACTTCATCTTTGTTCAGTCTTTCAAAACGATTTTGCTCCCAAAACTCGTCGGTTTTACTGTAAACTTCATTGTCAATAAAATTCACTTCTTGTTTGTAGAATTTCTCCGGCTTCTTTTCGTCGAATTTAAAATTCCTGTAAAGTGTGGTTCTTTTTCCGTAAACACCTTTAGATTCTTCTTTTTTACGCAAAGCGAAATCAGACATCATGTAATCTCTTGTTGGTAAGAAAACAGAATCGTTCAAAACTTCAAATTCTTGTTCAATATAAATGTCTTTTACCCAGTTGATATTGGCACTTTTAGTCACTGCCATATTGATGGTTTTGATGGCGAAAGTCGAATCGTTTACCCAAAAATCTCCTTTAAAAGTCAATTCATTTTTACGCCTTGGATAAAAAACAATATTGTAACACCACTTATTATCAATGAAAGCCGTATCGGTCAACACATAATTATAAACATCAATTCCGGTACGCGATAAAGGGCTGACAAAACTCTTATCGAAAAAGTTCAAATAGTTGTCGTAAATATCAAAATCGTTGTATAAATCTTTGATAAACATATTCACACCATCACCATTGCCTAAACCTGAGTTTTTATTAGCTTTTAAAACTTCTTTGGTTTTTTTGGTTTCATTGTCACCATAAAAATCCGAAATCGATTCGTTGATAAAAATCGGTAAATACGTTTTTCCGGTAACGCTTGAAGTATCAATGTTTTTGAAGACAAACTCCATTCCTTTGAAAATTTTCTTGCTCATAAAGGCACTGTCGATAGTATTCATATCAAATTCAACCTTTTCATATTTTTCAAATTGGTATTGTTTGAACATTTTCAAACCGTTCTTTCTTCTTCGCTCCCAAATTTTTCGCAAAATATCTAAGGCAGGATTGTTTTTTTTAGATGTTTTCCCTGCAAATATTTTGATTTCTTTCAAAGTATTTCCTTCTTTTAGGATAACCTTAAAATCATAATTGACTAATTTGGGTAACGGCACTTCTTTGTCGGGAAACCCAACAAATGAAACAATGATCGCTGTATAATTTTCGGGAGATTCTATATAAAATCTACCATCTTCATTGGAAACAACTCCACCGGTTTTAGCCCCTTTAAAAACAATGTTGGCATAAGGAACAGGCTCATTCGAATTGTCTAAAACAATTCCGCTTACTTTGGTTTGAGCAGAAATACTGTTTGCAAAAGCAAAAAGGAAAATAATTAGCGTAAATATCTTTTTCATTGGCAAAAAAAAACTTCATCTTTTTAGTCAGATGAAGTTTCAAATATAGTTATTTAGGTTATTAAATTTCTGGATTATTAGATTTTTGGATTGAATTTTCTAACAATCTATTTATAAGTCACTTTTTTAACTGCTTTGATTACATCTTCAGCATTCGGCAACCACTCTTTTAATAAGGTTGGAGAATAAGGTGCAGGTGTATCAGCCGTTGTGATTCTTTGGATTGGCGCATCTAGATAATCGAAGGCTCTTTCCTGAACCATATAAGTGATTTCAGAAGCTACACTGGCAAATGGCCAAGCTTCTTCTAATACTACTAAGCGGTTTGTTTTTTTAACCGAATTGATAATCGCATCATAATCCATTGGACGAACGGTTCTCAAGTCGATAATCTCACAAGAAATACCTTCTTTCGCCAATTCGTCAGCAGCGATAAAAGCTTCTTTGATGATTTTCCCAAAAGAAACGATAGTTACATCAGTTCCTTCTCTTTTGATATCAGCAACTCCTAATGGAATAGTGTATTCTTCTTCAGGCACTTCTCCTTTGTCGCCATACATTTGCTCAGATTCCATGAAAATTACCGGATCATTATCGCGTATAGCTGATTTCAATAATCCTTTAGCATCATAAACCGTTGATGGAACCACTACTTTCAATCCCGGAGTGTTGGCAAACCAGTTTTCAAAAGCTTGTGAGTGCGTTGCTCCTAATTGTCCTGCAGAAGCAGTAGGGCCGCGGAATACCATCGGCATCGGGAACTG
The DNA here is from genome assembly GCF_046293665.1 of Flavobacterium sp. Taxonomy (GTDB): domain Bacteria; phylum Bacteroidota; class Bacteroidia; order Flavobacteriales; family Flavobacteriaceae; genus Flavobacterium. The sequence continues at coordinate 885,511 of NZ_JBKBOL010000001.1, read as the reverse complement.
TCCGGCAGACATTTGACGCATTTTAGCAGCGTTATTGATGATTTGATCAATCCCAACTAACGAAAAATTAAACGTCATATATTCAACAATCGGACGGTTACCATTCATGGCCGAACCTACCGCAATTCCGGCAAAACCAAGTTCTGCTATGGGCGTGTCGATTACTCTTTTTGGTCCGAACTCATCTAACATTCCTTTAGAAGCTTTGTAAGCACCGTTGTATTCGGCTACTTCTTCACCCATTAAATATACTGATTCGTCGCGACGCATTTCTTCACTCATCGCTTCGGCAATCGCTTCTCTAAATTGTATCGTTCTCATATGTAAATTACTTTGTATCTATTTTGGAAAGCAAAAGTAAAAATTAAAAACGATAAAAATATTTTTTGGCGGGAATTTATATTTTGTTCAGATAAAAAAGAGAGCTTGTTTTTAACGAAAACGTTGTAAATTCAAAATAGAGCATTTTATTCAAAAAAGTACTCTAAACTAAATCGGCTAAAAAGCGCTCCAGCATTTAAGGTTTTATAATCACTCATCTGAGTAAAATTGATATCAAAAGGCGTATTGGTAATTTCAAATCCGATTTCTCCACCGCCAAACGAAGTTGTGAAAGTACTCATCGTTTTAGGCGATAAATTTCTGGCGTTTATATTATTAATAGCGCCGGTTTGAAGATGGTATAACAGCATTAAAGTTTTCCTTCCAAAAGTAGCGTTCATAGCCACGGCTAAAGGATTGGTGAAATTGGAATAAGTGGCCGAATTGGTTAAGGTTAAAGTAAGTTCTCCATTGGTTCCCACATTAAAATATTGCTCATTGAGAATGTTACTATTGGCATCATAAGTAGTCAGAACTCTTTCTTCGGCATTGTTAATCATGTCTTGTTCTTCAAAGTAAGTACGATTTTGATTTTGATCCAATACTATTTTAAAGTTGGCAATATTGGTATAGCTTACACCATTATTTGTACTTCTGTTCCATTGTGAAAAAATAGTGTCTTGGGTATGCGTAAAAGTGTGTTTTTGAATAGCCGTAATCTGATTGGATGTATTATACGATTCTTGTCTAAATTCAATCAGTTTGTCATTAGAATCATAAACATAGTTGTTTTTTAAAGCCATAACTCCATTAGCAAAACTTGATGTTGATACAATCTTATTTCCTATGTAGTCATAAGCCGTATTATTCGATACTGAAGTTGAAACATTCGTTCTAACGGCGCTGAGAATCTTATTATTTTGTAATTCATAATAAATAGAATCAATGATAACATTAGGCGAACTGCTCACGTTGTAGTTTTTCTGTACAAAACCCGAAAGGGATACTTCCTCATTGGTTCCTGATCCGTCATCATCATTCGAACATGAAAATAATAATGACACAAGCATTAGTAATAAATAGTTTAGGTTTTTCATAGCTTTTTAAATTTTGTTGGTTTCTTAGTAGAGTCGTTTTTACCAAAAGGTTGCTTCTCAAAACGAAAATACTTTCAATTATTATCAGATTCCTATACCAATACTACGAAAACGATTGAAATTTGAAAAAATAATATGCATGCATATAAAAATTAGAAATATATTTTATACTTTTACGCTTTGAAAAAATTCACTTAATAGACACAACAATGAAAATATTAGTTTGCATCAGCCATGTTCCTGATACTACTTCAAAAATCAACTTTGTTAACGGTGATTCTGAATTTGACACCAATGGTGTACAATTCGTAATTAACCCTAATGACGAGTTCGGATTAACCAGAGCGATTTGGTTCCAAGAACAACAAGGCGCTAATGTAACTGTCGTTAATGTTGGCGGGCCGGATACTGAACCTACCTTAAGAAAAGCATTAGCCATCGGAGCTAATGAAGCGATTCGTGTTAATGCTACGCCTACAGACGGTTTTTTTGTAGCCAAACAGTTAGCCGAAGTGGTAAAAACAGGCGGTTACGATTTAGTAATCTGCGGAAAAGAATCTTTGGATTACAACGGTGGAATGGTTCCGGGCATGTTAGCCGGTTTATTAGATTACAACTTTGTAAACTCTTGTACCGAATTAAAAATCGACGGAAATTCAGCCAAAGCTGCTCGTGAAATCGACGGTGGAAAAGAAACCATTGCCGCAGCTTTACCTTTAGTAATCGGAGGCCAAAAAGGTTTAGTAGAAGAAAAAGACCTACGCATTCCAAACATGAGAGGTATCATGACTGCCAGAACAAAAGTGTTGACGGTTTTAGAACCAATTGGTGCTGATGTTAATACCAAAGCAGTAAAGTTTGAAAAACCGGCTCCAAAATCTGCCGTGAAATTATTTTCAGCAGACGATTTAGACGGTTTGGTAAACGCCTTACACAACGAAGCTAAAGTAATCTAATAATCAGTATTCAGTCTCAGTGTTCAGTAGCAAAACTTTAAACCTGAAACTTTAAACTTTAAACAAAAAAATCATGTCATTATTAATATACGCAGAATCGGCAGACGGAAAATTCAAGAAAGTAGCTTTTGAATTAGCGTCTTATGCGAAAAAAGTAGCCGAATCGTTAGGAACAACCGTAACCGCTGTAACAGTAAACGCAGGTAATGTTTCCGATTTATCCAAATACGGAGTAGACAAAGTATTAAAAGTATCTAACGACAAGTTGGCCAACTTCAACGCGAAAGCTTACGCTGACGTAGTAAAACACGCCGCTCAAAAAGAAGGTGCCAAAGTAATTTTATTGTCTTCTACAACCGACAGTTTATACATGGCGCCATTGGTAGCCGTTGGTTTAGACGCCGGATTTGCTTCAAATGTGGTTGGATTGCCTTTGAGCACTTCACCTTTCCAAGTGAAAAGAAATGCTTTCTCTAACAAAGCCTTTAACATCACCGAGATCTCAACTGAAGTTAAAGTTTTAAGCTTAGCCAAAAACTCTTACGGATTGGTAGAAAGCACTGCGGCTGCAACTGAAGAAGATTTCGCACCCAATTTAAACGATGCCGATTTCAACGTAAAAGTAGAATCTGTAGAAAAATCTTCTGGCAAAGTAACCATCGCCGATGCTGATATCGTAGTATCGGGCGGACGTGGTTTAAAAGGCCCGGAAAATTGGGGATTAATCGAAGATTTAGCCGCAACGTTGGGCGCAGCCACCGCTTGTTCCAAACCGGTATCTGATTTAGGTTGGAGACCTCACAGCGAACACGTTGGCCAAACCGGAAAACCGGTAGCGACTAATTTATATATCGCGGTTGGAATTTCAGGAGCGATTCAGCACATTGCCGGAATCAACTCTTCTAAAGTAAAAGTAGTCATCAATAGCGATGCCGAAGCACCTTTCTTTAAAGTAGCCGATTACGGAATTGTGGGCGATGCATTCGACATCTTGCCGCGCTTGACCCAAAAACTAAAAGAGTTCAAAGCGCAAAACGCTTAAACCATTATTAATTCATTATTAAGAGTCGTTGAAAAACTTTATTTCTAACGACTCTTTTTTTGTGCTTTCCATTTTTAGAAGCGAAAAGTTTTTGTTACTTTGCAGTCCATTTTCCTGCTGTCCGCACTACACGGTAGTTGCTGCCATCAGGGCTAGACGGGAAACCATTTTTGTATTTGTAAACATAAAAAGTCTTAGTACGTTGTACTTAATACTTGATACTAAAGAATAATGAGTTTAGTAAAACTAACCATAAAAGGAATATCCTACAGCCAAACGCAAAACGGAGCCTATGCTCTGATTTTAAATGAAGTAGACGGCGAAAGAAAATTACCTATTGTCATTGGCGCTTTTGAAGCACAATCCATCGCTATTGCCTTGGAAAAAGAAATCAAACCGCCAAGACCATTAACGCACGACTTATTCAAAAGTTTCGCCGATCGATTCGATATTGTGGTAAAGCAAGTCATTATCCACAAGTTGGTTGATGGTGTTTTCTACTCGAGTATCATTTGCGAACGCGACAAAATTGAAGAAATCATAGATGCAAGAACTTCAGATGCCATTGCTTTGGCATTGCGATTCAACGCACCAATTTTCACTTATAAAAATATCTTAGACAAAGCCGGAATTTACCTCAACACCAATCCAACCGATATCGAAAATCAAAACATCGAAGACGAAGGCGTGCTGTCAACACCGGAAACTTTTGGTTTAGACAGTGAAGGCAAAGCTGGCGATTTATATGTAAGCATGAGTCTTTCGGAACTACACGAAGCATTAGAAAAAGCGGTTCAGGACGAAGATTACGAGAAAGCAGCGAAAATAAGAGACGAAATTTCAAAGAGAGAAAGCTAGTGATTATTTTGAATGTTAAATGCTAAATGTTGAATGTCTTTAGCTTTCATTTGAATCATTCAAAATTCAACATTCAAAATTTAAAATTACTTTTATGAAGCAATACCACGATTTAGTGCGACACGTTTTGGAAAACGGTTGCCAAAAAGGAGACAGAACCGGAACCGGAACCAAAAGTGTTTTTGGTTACCAAATGCGTTTTGATTTAAATGAAGGTTTCCCTATGGTGACAACCAAAAAACTGCATTTAAAATCGATTGTTTATGAATTGCTTTGGTTTTTGAAAGGCGAAACCAATATTGCTTACCTCAAAGAAAACGGTGTCAAAATTTGGGACGAATGGGCCGATGAAAATGGCGATTTGGGTCCGGTTTATGGTCACCAATGGCGCAATTGGAACAGCGAAGAAATCGACCAAATCACCGAATTAATTGAGACTTTAAAGACAAATCCAAACAGCCGACGCATGTTGGTTTCCGCATGGAATCCTTCGGTGTTGCCGGATACTTCGAAATCCTTTGCTGAAAATGTAGCCAATGGCAAAGCGGCTTTACCACCATGTCACGCTTTCTTTCAGTTTTATGTAGCCGACGGCAAATTATCTTGTCAATTGTACCAAAGAAGCGCTGATATTTTCCTTGGCGTACCTTTTAACATTGCTTCTTATGCCTTATTCACCATGATGATTGCTCAAGTTTGTGACTTACAAGTAGGTGAATTCATCCACACTTTTGGCGATGCCCATATTTACAACAACCATTTCGAACAAGTGGAATTACAATTGTCGCGCGAACCAAGACCTTTGCCTAAAATGATTCTAAATCCTGAAGTGAAAAACATATTCAACTTTACTTTTGAAGATTTCACTTTGATTGATTATGACCCGCATCCACATATTAAAGGTGCTGTGGCGGTTTAAAAAAACAGCTATGAAAAAGCTTTCTAACTTCTTTTTGTTTTTTACAACAATACTCTTGGCGCAAAACGATCAAGACAAAATTATTTTTTTAGACTCCTTGAATAAAGAAACTACTATTGAAAATTACAGTTACAAGAGAGTCATCAAAGATTATTATAAAGAAAAAACAGAATACCATTGGCTGGAATATTATAAATCTGGAAATCTCAAATCAGAGAAAAAACTTAGTGGAAAAGACGGCGGATATCCTATTGGCGAAGAAGTTCAGTATTATGAGAATGGAAACAAAAAGAGTTCAGAATATTATGAAAATAAAATGCGTTCCGGAAAGAAAACTGTTTGGTATGAAAAAGGCACTTTAATGCTTGAAGGATACTTTAATCCCGAAAAAATTAGAACTCCTGAATATTACATTCTCGAATCATTTTGGAATGAAAACGAAACTAAAACGATTGACAAGGGCAATGGCCATTATAAGACCGATGCGGAAGAAGGTGAATACATTAACGGTTTAAAGCATGGCACTTGGTTAAGTGGAAAATATGACTCTGGTTTTGATTATTACACCGACGAATACAAACTAGGTGAATTTATCTCAGGTTATCGGATTGATGCAAACGGCATCAGGCACAACTACGATTTCCTTGAAAAAAAACCGCAACCCTCAAACGGACTTCAGGATTTCTACCAGTATATCAGTAAAAATTTCAACCCAACTCGGGAAGCAATAAAAAACAAAGTCAAAGGAAGAATCTTGCTCGCCTTTGTAGTGGAAAAGGATGGCAGCATAGTTGACATTAAAATAATTAAAGGGTTGCGCTACGGCTTAGATGAAGAAGCTGTCCGAGTTATTCAAAACTGCCCGTCTTGGATTCCGGGTGAGCAAAGAGGTATTCCAATAAGATGCTCCTACAACCTTCCTTTATCCATTGATTATAGCAAATAAAAAAATCCGTCTCGAAATCGAAACGGATTTTTTACTTCTAACCAAAACTAAAACCTATAGTGCTAACACACTATTTTCTGCTCCGGCAAATTCGTTATAAGCATAACTGTCTGCCTCTGGATCGTTTACATAAGTTCCGTCCACTAAATATTTAAATTCAAAAGAATTGTCTTTTGGCAAGTCAAAAGTAGCTTTGAAAGTTCCGTTTTTCAATTTAGACAATTCACCTTCTGATGGATTCCAATTATTAAAATCTCCTACTACTGCTGCTGTATTTGCTTCTTTTGCCTCGATTGAAAAGGTAACTTTAACAACCGGTTTTGTTTTTATAACTTGTTTCTTGATAGCCATAACTAATTCATTTATAGATTACTTAGGCAAAGTAAAGCGATTTTTTTATAGGTTTTACACGCCTAATTATTTTTACGACATTGCTAAAAACATAGCCAAATAAAAAGAAGATTTACAATTAAAAAGCACTAAAATTTTACATCTGTGATTAAGAAATCGGTTTCGTAATACATTATCCCAAAATGAAATTTTAACATTTTAAAAATAAATTCTATCTTTAAGGCACAAATTTCGGCTTATGGAAAACAATCAACACGAATTATACGAATATGCGAGAGACAGAATCAAACAAAAAAAGCGTTTGTTTGTTCACTTTATTGTTCTAGCCATTGGCAGTCTCTTTTTATTTGTTGCCAATCATTGGTTGAACTTTCACGAGGAAACCAATTGGTGGATTTGGATTGTAGTGGTTTGGTCATGTCTTTTCATTTTTCACATTATCAAAGTTCTTATTACCGATAGTTTTATGAATAAAAACTGGGAAAGAGCACAAATTGACAAGTTAATGCTCAAACAAACCAAGAAAATCGAAAAATTAAAAAACGACTTGGAAAATTCAAACCCAACGCCATAAAATGATTACACTTATAGCCGCTGTTGCCGAAAACAACGCCCTTGGCAAAGACAACCAACTGCTTTGGCATTTGCCCGATGATTTCAAAAGATTCAAAACAATGACTTCCGGTCATTATATTATCATGGGAAGAAAAACTTTTGAGAGTTTCCCAAAACCATTACCCAATAGAACACACGTAATTATCTCGCGTCAAAAAAATTATCTGCCCGATGGCTGTATCGTGGTTGATTCCTTGGAAAAAGCGATTCAAGCTTGTCCCAAAGGAGAAGAAATTTTTATCATTGGCGGAGGCCAAATCTACAAACAATCTATAGCCATTGCTGATAAAGTTGACATCACTCGAGTACACCAAACTTTTGATGCTGACACTTATTTCCCTGAGATCAATTTGGACGAATGGCAATTGATTTTTGAAGAATTCCACCCAAAAGATGAAAGACACCCATTCGATTTTACTTTTCAAACCTTTGTTCGAAAACAATAATTTGTTCCACAATTCTTAAAGAAAACGATAAGCTTTAGGGCAATTAAAATAATGACTTATATTTGTCGAAAATTCGAGCATGTCAAAGCAAATTACACCTTACAAAGAATCTACTCTAGGCAAAAAAGAACAAGTCACCCAAATGTTTGATACCATTTCGGGAGAATATGACGGTTTGAACAGAGTCATTTCGATGGGTATTGATGTTAAATGGAGAAAGAAAGTAATCGAATTGGTCAAAGAAAAAAATCCGGAAAATGCGTTAGACATTGCCACCGGAACCGGCGATTTAGCGATCATGATGGCCGAATCAACGGCTGCTAAAAAAATCATTGGTTTAGATTTGTCAGTCGGTATGCTCGAAGTGGGCAAGAAAAAAATTCTCGATAAAAATTTGGCAGACAAAATAGAAATGGTTGTTGGCGACAGTGAAAATATTCCTTATCCCGACAATTATTTTGATGCCATAACGGTTTCTTTCGGCATCAGAAACTTTGAAACTTTGGAAAAAGGATTGGCCGAAATCTATCGTGTTTTAAAACCAAACGGCATTTTTGTGATCTTAGAAACTTCGGTGCCAACCAAATTTCCGTTTAAACAAGGTTATGGTTTTTACACCAAATTTATTCTTCCGTTAATCGGTAAAATATTTTCTAAAGACAATAAGGCTTATGGTTATCTATCGGAATCGGCCGCTAATTTTCCTTTTGGCGAAGCCTTAAACAATATTTTGAGAAAAGTTTCGTTTATAGAATGTAAAGCCATGCCGCAAACCTTTGGAGTCGCAACCATTTACACTGCTACAAAAAAATAAAAATTGAAGTTGCCAGCATCATAATGAAGAAATTAATTGTCCTTTTTGTTCTTTTTAACCTTACTGCGAATGCGCAATTTGGAAAAAGCATCTTTTCTAGAGACCCAATTGTAAATTTGGAGAATTTTGACAAGCAAAGAGTTTATTGGGGTTATTTTTTAGGCTTCAGCACCTTCGATTTTAAAACTGATTATAAAGTTCCCGGACAAGACATTAATGTTAAAGGCAATAGTGGTTTCAATGTTGGTTTAGTTGGGGTTTTGAGATTACATGAATATGTAGAATTGCGTTTCGAACCGGGCTTGTATTATGCGAGCCGCACCTTAACTTATTCTGGTTTTACTCAAGAAAGAGATGCTTTGAGAGAAGTGAAAGCGACTTATATTGACTTTCCTTTGATGTTAAAGTTTTCTTCTTTACGTACCGGAAATGTCAGACCCTATTTACTTGGTGGCGTTGGAACTACATTGAACTTATCGAGTAATTCCAAATCACAAGATGACAACTCCGAACAGAAATTCAGGGTAAAGCCTTGGACACAAAACTATACTGTTGGTTTCGGAATTGATTTATACTTTGAATACTTCAAGTTTTCGCCTTCAATCAGAGGTGTTTTCGGATTTAATGATGAGTTAATCCGAGACGATGACCCAAATAGTCCATGGACTGGCAATATTGAATCAATGAAAACCCGTGCGGTGTTAATCAACTTTACTTTCCATTAAAAATAAAGGCAATTCGCTAGAGCGTATTTCTTCTAAATTCACTTAAGAATATTGCTGTGGCTGTGGCTACGTTTAAACTTTCGGTTTTTTGAATATCGCCAAATCTTGGTATAGCAATTCTGTTTTTGATGATTTTTTCTAAAGTTGAAGAAATTCCATTGGCTTCGTTGCCAAAAATTAAAACGCCTTCTATGGGTAATATTTCTTTATAAATATTCTTTCCGTCCATAAAAGTACCGAAAACCGGCAATGAAGTATTGGAAACAAACTCATTCAAATCGAGATAACTCACATTCACCCTGCTAATCGAACCCATACTGGCTTGAATCACCTTTGGATTATAAAGATCAACTGTTTCTTTGGAACAAACCAATTGTTTTATACCAAACCAATCACAAAGTCGGATAATTGTGCCTAAATTTCCCGGATCTCGAATATCATCTAAAGCTACTATTAACCCTTTTTCTTCTCTCTCAACTGGTTTTGGGATTTTGAAAATAGCCAAGGACGAACTCGGAGAAGTCAAGGCCGAGATTCTTTTCATATCGGTTGCTGGAATCAGTGTTTTTTGTGAAGGACTAATCTTTTCAAAAATAGCTTCAGTAACGAATAAATGTTCTAATACAAAATTTGATACTAACAATTCCTGTATTACTTTTACACCTTCGGCTATAAACAATTGATGCTCGTTTCGGTATTTTTTATGTTGAAGACTGGTAATTAATTTTATTTGGTTTTTACTAACCATAAAATACTGTATTTTTGAATTAAATATTTCACACCACTTGAAAAAGAGTATCGCAAAAATATCATTATTTATTCTAATTGGGCTAATTATCTTTGGTTGTGACTCCACAAAAAGAGTTCCTGACGGGAAAAGACTACTCACCAAAAATGACATTTACGTTGATGACAAAAAGGACAATGGCGAAGAAATCACCAACCAGTTGTATCAAAAACAAAACAGTTCTATTTTAGGGTATCGTCTTCGTTTGAATCTTTATAATTTGGCCAAGCCAAAATCAGATTCGTTGTTCAAAGACAAAATGATTAAAAATCCAAAACGTTATTACCGTAAGGCCAAATGGCTTTCAAAAAAACAAGTGAAACGTTTAGGAGAATCTTTCTTGTATTCCGGATTGGATAATTTTCTCAGAGAAACCGGTGAAGCACCTGTTATTTTAGACACGGTCAGCACTAAAAAATCAATTAGAAGATTAAAATCGTACTACTATAATCGTGGTTATTTTGATGTAACAGCAAAGTTTAAAATTGACAGTGTTGACCAGAAAAAAGTCAAACTCAAATATGACATCAATACCGGAAAACCTTATATCATTGATAGCATTTTTACTAACATTTCGAGCAAATCTTTGGATTCAATTTACGAGTTGAGAAAAAGCAATTCGTTTATAAAGTCAGGTCAGCGCTATGAAACAAGTAATTTCAATGAGGAGAAAAAGCGCATCACAGAAGACTTCAGGAACAATGGTGCTTTTCGGTTCCAACAAAATTATGTCAACTTTGACATAGATACCATCGGCAAAAAACACAACCCAAATGTTTCTTTGGTTATTGACAATGAAAGTATCAGAGTAGAAGACAGCATCCAAACAAAACCATTCGAGTTGTATAAAATTAGTAAAGTAAATATTTATACCGATCACAGTCCGACCAATCCCAATGCCGCTATTCAAGACAGTGTAACTTACAATGACATAACTTTATATAGTGTAAACAAACTAAAATACCGTCCAAAAGCACTTACCGATGGGATTTTTGTAACCAAGGGCAACTATTTTTCAGATTTCAGAACCTCAATAACCTCAAGATATTTGAGCAACTTGAAGGTTTTTAACTATCCATTGATTCAATATGTAGAAGACAAAACCGAGAAAAACAGCTTAGTTGCCAATGTCTATTTAACACCCAGAAAGAAATATACTTTTGGTTTTTCGACCGATTTTACGCATTCTAACATTCAGGATTTCGGTATAACCGGAAACACATTCTTAGGGATTCGCAACGTTTTTAATGGTGCTGAAACCTTTGAAATTGGGTTTAGAGGAAACATTGGTTCCTCGAAAGATTTGGCTAATCCAAACAATACTTTTTTTAATATTTCGGAAATCGGGGTTGATGCCAAATTGAATTTTCCGCGCATCTTTTTGCCTTTCAAAACAGACAAAATCATTCCGAAAACCATGATTCCTTACACTACTATGAGTGTTGGATATTCCAAACAAACCAATATCGGATTAGACAAACAAAACTTTACCAGCTCGCTGACTTACAACTGGACGCCAAAAAGAAATACAACTTTTAAATTTGATTTGGTTAACATTCAATTTGTAAAAAACCTAAATCCAACTAACTATTTTAATGTTTATGAATCAACCTACAACACCCTAAATGAAATAGCACAAAACTACCCAATCAACCAAGAGGAATACTTGGATGCCAATGGTAATTTAAGAATAGATGACGGAGCAGTTAAGTTTATTATTGATGCCATAACGCTACCGGGTTTGGGCATTAGCGAACCCGACTTAAGATCGATTATAAGCATTGCGGAAAGACGTGTAAGACTGACCCAAAACAATTTAATTTTTGCCTCCAATATTACCTTTACAAAAACCTCAAAAAGAGATTTATTTGACAATGAATTTTATGCCATCAAAGCTAAAGTAGAATCGGCTGGAAATGTACTGGCACTAATCGCAAAAGCTTCTGAACAATTAAAAAATCAAAATGGAGCCAACACTTTTTTAGATGTCGAATTTTCTCAATACATCAAAACCGAATTTGAATACATCAAGCATTGGGATTTAAGCCGTAAAAAAGTCTTTGCAGTTAGAGGTTTTGGAGGAATCGCCATCCCTTACGGTAATTCAAACAACATTCCTTTCTCACGAAGTTATTTTGCAGGTGGTACCAATGACATCCGAGCATGGCAATCTTATAGTCTAGGTCCGGGTGCGAGTGGCAGTATTTTGGATTTCAATGAAGCCAATATGAAACTAACTTTCAGCAGCGAATTTAGGTTTAATATTTTCCAAAAATTAAATGGCGCACTGTTTGCCGACGTGGGAAATATCTGGAACGTTTTAGACAATACCACTAATGAGCCTTCTATTTTCAACGGATTAAAATCACTTGAGAATATAGCTGTTGGTACCGGATTCGGTTTCCGGTATGATTTCAACTTCTTCATCATCCGATTGGACTTAGGGTTTAAAACCTATAATCCTGCCTTAGATGAAAATGAAAGATGGTTAAGAGAAATTCGTTTTAACAAATCTGTTCTAAATATTGGAATAAATTATCCTTTCTAAAATTAGAAATTATTATTTTTGTATCCCGTTTCGAAACTTCGAAAGCGGAATTAACTTAAAAACAACACAAAACAATGGCGCACAATATCAAACCAGGAGTTGCTACCGGAGATGACGTACAAGCGATTTTTAATTATGCCAAAGAAAAAGGATTTGCTCTTCCTGCAGTAAACGTAATCGGTTCAAGCACAATTAACGGTGTTTTAGAAACCGCTGCTAAATTAAATGCACCGGTGATTATTCAATTTTCTAACGGTGGCGCTCAATTCAATGCCGGAAAAGGTCTTTCTAATGCTGGCGAAAAAGCAGCTATTGCAGGTGGAATTGCAGGAGCTAAGCACATCCACACTTTAGCCGAAGCTTATGGCGCAACTGTAATTTTGCATACCGACCATTGTGCCAAAAAATTGTTGCCTTGGATTGATGGTTTATTAGAAGCTTCCGAAAAACATTTTGCAGAAACCGGAAAACCTTTGTTCTCTTCGCACATGATTGATTTATCAGAAGAGCCAATCGAGGAAAATATCGAAATCTGCAAAGAATACTTAGCCCGCATGAGCAAAATGGGCATGACTTTAGAAATCGAATTAGGAATTACTGGCGGTGAAGAAGACGGCGTTGACAACTCAGATGTTGATAGTTCTAAATTATATACCCAACCGGAAGAAGTGGCTTACGCTTATGAGGAGTTGATGAAAATTTCTCCAAAGTTTACTATCGCGGCAGCTTTTGGAAACGTACACGGAGTTTATAAACCAGGCAATGTAAAATTGACACCGAAGATTTTGAAAAACTCTCAAGACTATGTTCAAAATAAATTTAACACCGGACCAAATCCGGTTGATTTTGTTTTCCATGGTGGCTCAGGCTCTACTTTGGAAGAAATCAGAGAAGCCATTTCTTATGGAGTAATTAAAATGAACATCGACACCGACTTACAATTTGCTTTCACCGAAGGCATCAGAGATTACATGACTTCAAAAATTGATTATTTAAGAACCCAAATCGGAAGTCCGGAAGGCTCAGACTCACCAAATAAAAAACACTATGATCCAAGAAAATGGATTCGTGAAGGTGAAGTGACTTTCAATACAAGATTAGAGCAAGCATTTGCCGACTTAAATAACGTAAACACATTATAAATTTCAAATTACGAATTACGAATTACGGTTTCAACTCATAATTCGTAATTCATAATTCATAATTCACTTTAATTATGGCTTGGTTTAAAAGAACAGAAAAAGGAATTCAAACCGCTACGGAAGATAAAAAAGACGTTCCTAAAGGACTTTGGTACAAATCACCTACCGGTAAAATTATCGATCAAGACGAATTGGCGAGAAATCTGTGGGTAAGTCCGGAAGATGATTTCCATGTTAGAATTGGCAGTAAAGAATACTTCGAAATCTTGTTTGACAACAATGAATTCAAAGAATTAGATGCCAAAATGACCTCTAAAGATCCTTTGAACTTTGTGGATACTAAAAAATATTCCGACCGTTTAAAAGACGCAATCGACAAGACAGGATTGAAAGATGCTGTTCGTACCGGAGTAGGAAAATCAAAAGGAAAAGACTTGGTAGTTTGCTGTATGGACTTTGCCTTTATTGGCGGTTCGATGGGTGCAGTTGTGGGTGAAAAAATTGCCCGTGGTATCGATTATTCCATTAAAAACAGAATTCCATTTGTGATGATTTCAAAATCGGGTGGCGCTCGTATGATGGAAGCGGCTTATTCCTTGATGCAGCTAGCCAAAACCTCTGCAAAATTAGCACAACTAGCCGAAGCTAAAATCCCATACATTTCATTGTGTACCGATCCAACAACCGGAGGAACAACTGCTTCTTATGCGATGTTAGGCGATATCAATATTTCTGAACCAGGTGCTTTGATTGGTTTTGCCGGACCACGAGTGGTTCGTGATACAACAGGAAAAGATTTACCCGAAGGTTTCCAAACCGCTGAGTTCGTATTAGATCATGGTTTCCTTGATTTTATAGCGCCGCGAAAAGAATTAAAAGACAAAATTAACTTGTACATCGATTTGATTTTGAATCAAGATATCAGATAAATTAACTTTTAAAGAAGTAAAAACAAAGGCACAAAGTATCAATTTTGGGCCTTTTTTTATGACTTACATTTATTTACAAGAAACTGAAAACTGTCCACTTCATTACTGTCCACTCCTGATCGCTTCTACCGGATCTAATTTTGAAGCAGAAATAGCAGGTAAAATCCCGGAAATTAATCCAACTATAGCTGATAATCCGGTACCTATAATGATATTGTCTAAGCCTAAAACAAATTCAAACTCTAAAACATTGGTCATCAACATGGCCAAAAGCCAAACAATAAACAAACCTATCATTCCGCCAATCAAACAAAGGATAATGGCTTCAAATAAGAACTGCAAAAGAATGAATCTATTTTTAGCACCTAATGATTTTTGAATTCCGATTAAACTCGTTCGTTCTTTTACCGAAACAAACATGATATTGGCAATTCCAAATCCACCAACCAAAAACGACAAGACACTGATTAGAATTCCGCCAACCCTTACCTGACCTATAGCACCATCTATTAAATCAGTAAAGCCGGAAAGCACACTGATAAAGAAGTTATCAATATCACCTTGTTTTACACCTCTGAAATTGCGCATTTTTTGAGTGATTTCACCTTTAAGAGCTTCAATATCAATGTCTTTTTCAGGTTTGATGATGATGATGGCAGACACTTTTGGATTGTTATCACCATATATTCTTCTCAAAAAATTAGACGGCAAAAAAGCAGATGTATCATCGCCACCGCCCATTTCCATCATTGCTTCCCCTTTCTTTTTGGTGACACCAATTACAGTAAATTCTTGTCCATACATGCGAATCGATTTTCCGATTGGATCAAAATCTCCAAAAAGCGACTCCGCAATATCATGTCCTAAAACCACCACTTGCTTTCCTGAATTCGACTCTGACTCGTTAAAAAATCTTCCTGATGAAAACTCCATTCGTTGAATATCTGTAAACTCAGAAGTAACCGGAACCATATTGACATTCTCAACGGTATTAGCCTCAAATTTTAAGGTTTGGTTTAAAGTAAAATACTGAAAACACACATCTTCCACATTGTTTAAAGAACTCTTTAAATACTGGTATTCTTCATAACTTACTTTAGGAAATTGGTCTCTTTTCCATCTTGGAATATCACTTGGCCCAAAAGACATACTGGTCAAATAAACCGTATTTTTATCTAATGTGCTTAAATCTGCTTTTATTTTTCTATCCAATGAATCTACTGCAGCCAAAACCGCAATAATAGAAAAAATACCAATAGTCACTCCCAATAAAGAAAGCATAGTACGCAATTTATTGTTGCGCAAAGCATTCATGGCAAAGGCAAAACTTTCTTTAAGTAATCTTAGGTAGAGTAACATTTATAGCTGATTTTAGTCAGGGTAAATTTCAATAAAAATATTGAAAAACCCTATTCTTTTGTACACAGACTTATTTGTGTCAAAAAACAAAATATTGTTACAAATCTTGCTTGAATTTTACCCTTAAAAAAACTACTTTTGTCCCCTTAAATCTACCTGTCGACAGACAGGCACAACACACACAACATGAGCAATACAAAAACAATCCAATCAGCCTTGATTTCAGTCTTTTCAAAAGACGGTTTAGAGCCAATTGTTCGTAAACTACACGAACAAAACGTAACGCTTTATTCAACAGGCGGAACTGAAGAATTTATAAAAAACCTAGGGATTCCGGTAGTTCCTGTGGAAGAGATTACTTCGTTTCCTGAAATTCTTGGCGGAAGAGTCAAAACTTTACATCCGAAAATTTTTGGCGGTATTTTAAATCGTCAAGACAACTCATCCGATGTTGAACAAATGAAGGAATTTGACATTCCACAAATTGACTTAGTGATTGTTGATTTATACCCATTTGAAAAAACAGTAGCTTCGGGAGCAAGCGAAGCAGACATTATAGAAAAAATTGATATTGGCGGCATTTCGTTAATTCGCGCTGCTGCAAAAAACTTCAAAGACACCGTAATCGTGGCTTCGGTAAATGAATATGCGCTTTTGTTGGATTTGATTTCGAATCAAAATGGCGCCACGACTTTGGAACAAAGAAAAATCATGGCTTCAAAAGCATTCCATGTTTCTTCTAACTACGACACTGCAATTTTTAATTATTTCAATACCGATGAAACTATTTTCAAAGTAAGTATTGACAACGGCCAGGTTTTGCGTTACGGAGAGAATCCACACCAAAAAGGATTTTTCTTTGGCGAATTTGACCAAATGTTTACCAAACTACACGGCAAAGAATTGTCATACAACAATTTACTGGATGTTGATGCAGCAGTGAATTTGATTTTGGAATTCAAAGAGAATGAACCAACCTTCGCCATTTTAAAACACAACAACGCTTGCGGATTGGCCACAAGAAGTAACATGAAAGAAGCTTACTTGGCAGCTTTAGCCGGTGATCCAACTTCGGCCTTTGGAGGTGTTTTGATTGCCAATGGAAAAATTGATGAAGCCACAGCCAATGAAATCAACAGCTTGTTTTGTGAAGTAGTAATTGCGCCAAGTTATGACGAAAAAGCGATTGCGATTTTATCTGAAAAGAAAAACAGAATTATTTTAGTGCAACACGATGTGGAATTACCTAACAGACAAGTAAGAACTTGCTTGAACGGTTTGTTGGTACAAGATAAAAACAACATTACGGATAATAAAACACACTTAAGTTACGTTACTACTACAAAACCTAGCGAACAAGAAATTGACGATTTATTATTTGCTTCAAAAATTTGTAAAAATACCAAATCAAACACGATTGTATTTGCAAAAAACAGTACATTAGTAGCATCGGGAACCGGTCAAACTTCTCGAGTAGATGCTTTGAAACAAGCGATTGAAAAAGCAACCACTTTTGGATTTGATTTGAACGGCGCAGTGATGGCAAGTGATGCATTTTTCCCTTTTCCGGATTGTGTAGAAATCGCTCACAACGCAGGAATCACGGCAGTTATTCAACCGGGCGGCTCGATAAAAGATGAGTTGAGCATTAATTTTTGCAACGAAAATAAAGTTGCAATGGTATTTACAGGCACACGTCATTTTAAACATTAATTTGTTTAACTTTGTGCGTTAAAAATTTATATAAACGTAAACCCTAAATAAACCTATGGGATTTTTTGATTTCATGACCGAGGATATAGCCATTGACCTTGGTACAGCCAACACTCTGATTATTCATAACGATAAAGTTGTAATTGACAGTCCGTCGATTGTAGCCCGAGATCGAATATCAGGAAAAATCATCGCCGTTGGAAAAGAAGCCAACATGATGCAAGGTAAAACCCATGAAAACATCAAAACCATACGTCCGTTAAAAGACGGGGTTATTGCCGATTTTGATGCGTCTGAGAAAATGATCAGCATGTTTATCAAAAGCATACCGGCTTTAAAGAAAAAAATGTTTACTCCGGCACTTCGCATGGTGGTTTGTATCCCATCGGGAATTACTGAAGTAGAAATGCGTGCGGTAAAAGAATCGTGTGAGCGTGTTAACGGAAAAGAAGTCTACTTAATCCACGAACCAATGGCCGCGGCTATTGGTATTGGTATCGATATTATGCAACCCAAAGGAAACATGATTGTTGATATTGGTGGTGGAACAACAGAAATCGCAGTTATCGCTTTGGGCGGAATTGTTTGTGACAAATCGGTTAAAATTGCCGGTGACGTTTTCACGAATGACATCGTTTACTACATGAGAACGCAACACAATTTATTTGTTGGAGAAAGCACCGCTGAGAAAATCAAAATTACTATCGGAGCCGCTACAGATGATTTAGAAACCCCACCGGATGATATGTCGGTACAAGGTCGAGATTTATTGACCGGAAAACCAAAACAGGTAGAAGTATCCTATAGAGAAATCGCCAAAGCCTTAGACAAATCTATCCAACGTATTGAAGATGCGATCATGGAAACTTTATCACAAACACCACCTGAATTAGCTGCTGACATTTACAACACCGGAATTTACCTTGCGGGCGGAGGTTCGATGTTAAGAGGTTTAGACAAACGTATCTCTCAAAAAACAGATTTACCGGTTTATATTGCTGAAGATCCATTAAGAGCGGTAGTTCGAGGTACTGGAATGGCGCTTAAAAATATTCCGAAATTCAGAAGCATACTTATCAAATAACAATTTCTAAATTCCAAGTTCCAATCTAGAAATTCAACAGGCGTTTTTTTTGGAATTTGATTTTTACAATTTGATTTTTTAAAAATTTTTTAATTTTTTACGATGCAGCAAATTTTTAATTTTATACTTAAAAACAGTAATCGCTTACTGTTTTTGCTGCTTTTGGTAATATCCCTTTCCTTAACAATTCAATCGCATTCTTATCACAAAAGTAAGGTTATAAGTTCTGCCAATTTCTTTACCGGTGGTATTTATGAAAAGGTCAACAATATTGACGAATATTTTAATTTAAAATCTCAAAACGATGAATTGGCGCAAGAAAATGCCCGTTTAAAATCGCTTTTATTCAACTTAAAAGACACCACAAAATTACCCAAAATTGATTCAATTAAAGGAGTTCGAAAAACCGACATCATCGTGTCTAAAGTCATTCGAAACTCCTATAGTGTTCACGAAAATTACCTTACTATCAATAATGGATCAGCCTCTGGCATTAAACCAAATATGGGCGTAATTAACAGCGCTGGAATCATTGGAATTGTGGATAACACTTCTGAAAATTACGCCACTGTCATCAGTATTTTAAACGTAAAATCTCAAATCAATGCCAAAATTAAAAAATCCAATCACTTTGGCTCTTTGGTTTGGAGAGGTAAAAGTACTGGTTTTGTGCAGCTGATTGATGTACCAAGACTAGCCGGAGTACGCAAAGGCGACACCATTGTAACCGGTGGAGAATCAAGGATTTTCCCTGAAAACATTGGCATCGGAACAATCCACAAAATCTATATTGACGACGTGACCAATTATTACACCTTAGACATCAAGTTGTTTAATGACATGACTAATTTAGGTCATGTTTATATCATAAAAAATAAAGACACAGAGGAAATCACTAAACTAGAAAACAAAACCAAGAAAGATGAATAGTGCCTTAATTGGAAATATCACCCGCTTCATCTTGTTGCTTGCTGCACAGATTTTAATCTTCAACAGAATTGACTTGTTTGGGTTTATTAATCCTTTTCCATATGTTTTATTCATCATTCTTTTTCCGGTAAACGGGAACAAAACAGGTCTTTTAATGGCCAGTTTCTTTTTAGGTATTTTGATGGATATGTTTTGTAATTCGGGTGGTGTGCATGCCGCCTCATGCATAGTCTTAGCTTATTTCAGACCTGCTATTTTTAAATTTTCCTTTGGACTAAGTTATGAATACCAAACGGTCAAACTAAATGATGTTTTAACCCCTGAACGTTTTTCATTTATACTAATTGCGGTTGTTTTGCATCACATCGTTTTATTTGTGCTAGAAGTATTTAAATTGAGTTTCCTTTGGGACATTTTACTCCGTACAGTTCTTAGTACCGTTTTCACTCTAATTTCTTGCATCATTATCATTTACATCATTAAGCCAAGTAAACGATGAGAAAAGCTTTGTTACCCACAATCATTTTTGTTGTTGCCATTTTACTTGTAATTCGCTTGTTCTATTTGCAAGTAATTGATGATACTTTAAAACTAAAGTCAGACAATAATGCCATCAAAAAATTATACGAATATCCTGAGAGGGGTTATATTTATGACAGAAACGGCAAACTTTTGGTAGCCAACCAACCTTCTTATGATATCATGGTAATTCCGAAAGATGTTAAAGACATCGATACCACCGAATTCTGTTCTTTGCTCAACATCACCAAAGAAGATTTTTTGAAAAAAATTGAAAAAGCCAAAGTTTACAGTCCTCGACTTCCTTCGGTGTTTTTGGCACAATTAAACAAAAAAGAATATGCCGCTTTTCAAGAGATGCAGCGAAAATTCAATGGGTTTTATATCCAAAAACGTTCTTTAAGAGATTACCAAGTCGGTTTTGGCGCCAATGTTTTTGGCTTTATCACCCAAGTAAATGAAGGTATCATTGCAAAAAACAAATATTATAATAGTGGGGATTTAATAGGAAGACAAGGTGTTGAGGAAAGTTATGAAGATATACTTAGAGGAGTAAAAGGGATCAAATATATTCAAAAGGACAAATACAATCGTGACATTGGTTCGTACAAAGAAGGTCGTTTCGATACCATAGCCGTACAAGGACAAGACATTACTTTAAGTCTTGATGCCGAATTACAAAAATATGGTGAAGAATTAATGATTAACAAACGTGGCGGCATCGTAGCCATTGAGCCGAGTACTGGAGAAATTTTGGCTTTAGTTACCGCTCCTTCTTATGATCCTGCAATTTTAGTTGGAAGACAACGCTCTAAAAACTACACGATGTTGTATCACGATTCGATAGCGAAACCATTATATGACCGTGGTCTTTTAGCAGAGTATACACCAGGTTCGCCATTTAAAATTCTAACAGGATTAGTAGCTTTACAAGAAGGTGTAATCGATGAAACCACCAGCTTTGTTTGCCATCATGGCTTTAGTTATGCACCTGGAAGATTTATGAGATGTCATGATTCCGGAGTATCGGTTTTGCACAATGGAATTTATAATTCATGCAACACTTACTTTGCGAGTATTTACATGAAAACCATCAACAAATTCCAAAATCCTCCAGCCGGTGTTGATGCTTGGAGCAACCATTTAAGGAGTTTTGGCTTAGGACAATTTATGGGTTACGATTTACCGACGGGTAAAAAAGGAAGTCTTCCAACTTCTAAAACCTACAAAAAAATGTATCCTGGTTGGGGTTGGTCTAGCAAAACCATTGTTTCGAATGCCATAGGTCAAGGAGAAGTCTTAATGACACCTATACAATTGGCCAATATGATTGCAACCGTGGCTAATAGAGGCTTTTATTATACACCTCACATCATCAAAAAGATTAAAGGAGGAGAAATTGATAAAAAATTCACAACCAAACACATGACTACCATCGACAGAAAGCATTATGAGCCAATGATAAACGGCTTGTTTGATGTTTACAACCGTGGAACTGCTCATGGATTAAATGTGGAAGGTATTGACATTTGTGGGAAAACAGGAACTGCCGAAAACTATACTAAAATAAACGGCAAAAGAGTAAAGCTTCAAGATCACTCTATTTTTGTTGCTTTTGCTCCTAAGGACAATCCTAAAATTGCCATAGCCGTATTTGTAGAAAATGGTTATTGGGGTTCACGTTGGGCCGGTCCTATCACCAGTTTGATGATTGAAAAATACATTAAAAGAAAAATTACTCGTAAAGATTTAGAAAAAAGAATGTTAGAAGGCAGTCTTCAAGCAGAATACAACAAGTATATTGCCAATCCGATTTTGGATACCTTAATAAACAAAAGTATCAAAACACCAATCAAGCCAGTCGTGAAAGACTCAAACGAAATTAAAAAGAGTACAGCTCCTAAAAATTAATTTCAGCCAAACATGAAAAATCAAAGTGTAACAAATAATTTAGATTGGATAAGTATCGTCATCTATATTGTCTTAGTGATAATGGGTTGGCTAAATATATATTCGTCTTCATTATCTTCCATCGAACAGGAAACTTCGATTTTTGATTTCAGCCAAATCTACGGTAAGCAATTTTTATTCATTCTTTTTGCAATTCCAATGATTTTCGTGGTTCTTTCTGTAGATGCCAAGTTTTACGAGAAGTATTCCAGTATTATTTTTGCGGTTGCTTTACTGTCTTTGGTGGGTTTATTTCTCTTTGGAAAAACCATAGCCGGACAAAGATGTTGGTACGCTATCGGTAGTTTTACCTTACAACCTTCAGAGTTTGCCAAAGCTGCCACGTCATTGGCTTTAGCCAAATATTTGAGCGATGTACAAGTCCATTTGAAAGATTTCAACCGCCAAATACAAGCATTAGTTATAATCTTCCTTCCGGTAATATTGATTCTGCCACAACCCGACCCCGGAAGTGCTTTGATTTACACCGTTTTTATTTTGGTTTTATACAGAGAAGGATTGCCGTCATGGTATGTTTGGACCGGATTTATAGCTATTATTTTATTTGTTTTGGCATTAATCATTGAACCTATAGCAATCATTGGTATTGCTTTAGCCGTCATTATTTTCATCTATTATAGAAGCCGAATAATCGACCGTAACTGGATCATGAGTGCTATTATTTTAGTAGGCATATCCGGATTTGTATTTTCTGTAGATTATGTTTTTGAAAATGTATTCAAGCAACACCATCGTGATCGTTTCAATATTCTTTTGGGTAAAGAGGTTGATATGAAAGGTGTTGGTTATAACACCAATCAATCTGAGATTGCTATTGGCTCCGGCGGTTGGTTTGGAAAAGGTTACCTTGAAGGCACACAAACCAAAGGTGGATTTGTCCCAGAACAACATACCGATTACATTTTCACAACCGTAGGAGAAGAATGGGGATTTGTGGGTTCGTTATTCGTTATTGCCTTATTTGTCATTTTAATCATTCGGATCATCTATCTCGCAGAACGACAGAAAACCAAGTTTAGTAGAGTCTATGGTTATTGTGTTGCAGGTATTTTATTTATCCATTTCTTTGTCAATATTGCAATGGTAGTGGGAGTATTCCCAACCATCGGTGTACCTTTGCCTTTCTTTTCTTATGGTGGTTCCGGATTATGGGGATTCACCATTTTACTTTTTATCTTCTTAAAAATGGATGCGAATAAAGTAAATGAGTGGTAATTAAGGAATGGTTTTTGTAACTTTGGAATTACACTAAATAGTCCAAGTCATGAAAACAAAATTTACCATTTTATCTTTAATTGCTTTTTGTAGCTTTTCATTAACGGCACAAGTCGCCAATGACAGTATTTACAAGCCTACGGATTCTATCGCTCTAAAACAAGTTGAATTACTTAAGGCCAAAGAAAAAGCTGCTGAAACCTTATCTCCTGAGCAAGCAGCAGCCATTAAAAAGGCCGCTTTAGCCAAAGAAAAAGAAGCTGAGAGAATGAAAAAAGCAGCTGAAAAACAAGCCAAAGCTTTAGACAAAGAGCAAAGAAAATTAGAAAAAGAACAAAAACAATTTGCCAAAGAACAAAAAAGGATTGCTTCTGGAGAAAAAAGTTTAATTAAGACTAAAGAAAAAATCAATAAAGAGAAAAAAAATCTTGAGAAACTAAAAGCTAAACTTGAGAAAAGCAAACGAAAAGGAAAAATCTCTGACATTGATATTGAAAAGGAAAACATCAAAATCAGTAAGCAACAAATCAAAATACAAGAGTTACAAAATGACCTTGACAAAACAGAAAAAAAGGTAAACAAACTGAGAAACTAAATAAAAAAAGCCACCAAATTGGTGGCTTTTTCTTTTATATAAATGAATTAAGATTTAACTACTTTATCCTTTTTTAATTTATTAGATAAACCTTTATTGTTCTCTGATTGCAAATCATTTAAAATATGAATCGCTTCTTCAATATAAATATCCTTAGATAAACTTTCATGCCATCTGTCCCTTTTCTCTTTAAGCACAGGATCATTTTTCATGCTTTCAACTTCATAAGGAAGTGAATAAAAATTAAACGCATTTTTATAATCTACGATTGGTTTGTACTTTTTATTTTTCTCTTCTAAAGACTTTTGCTCAGCCTTGAACTTGTCAATATTTAAACTATAAACGTTCTCTTTATTTCTTTCATTCAACCATTTGGCATTATCATCAATCAATTGTAATTGAGGATTGTTTTGCATACGGTTTTTACTTTTAGTAATGGTCAAATCAAAATTGTTTTGTTTGTCCCAAATTTTATAGTCAGCCGCATCAATTTTGTCCCAAGGCATGGCATTCTCGATATCTCTTTCACCCATTTTCAAATAAGCATATCTGTCCGGGATTGCAATATCACTTTTCACTCCTTCTAACTGGGTTGAGCCACCATTAATTCTGTAGAACTTTTGAGTCGTAGTTTTCAAAGCGCCTAAATCTCCATAAGTACTACCACGAACAAATTGATTCAAATCGATTACATTTTGAACCGTTCCTTTACCGTAAGATTGTTTACTTCCAATCACAACACCACGTTTGTAATCTTGAATTGCAGCAGCTAAAATCTCTGAAGCCGAAGCCGAAAACTCATTAATCATTACTACTAGCGGACCATCCCATTGTACTTTGGCATCTCGGTCATACAATACTTCTTTTTTACCGGCAGCCGATTTGATTTGTACTATCGGACCTTGTTCGATAAACAATCCGGCAATATCCACTACGGTTTTCAATGAACCACCGCCGTTATCTCTAACGTCCATTACAATCCCTTGAACACCTTCTTTTTTCAATCTTTCTACTTCAATAGCCACATCTTTTCCGGCATCACGACTGTTTTGGTCTTCAAAATCGATATAGAACTTAGGCAAATAAATAACACCGTATTTGAAACCATCTTTCTCTACAACGCTTGATTTTACATACGTTTCTTCAATTTCAACTTCATCTCTGATTATAGTAATCACTTTGATTGTCCCATCGGTTTTCTTAACAGTTAAGCGAACTTCAGTTCCTTTTGGTCCTTTGATTTTTTTAACCACATCGTCTAAACGCATGCCAACTACATCAACCGGTTCTCCATCAGCTTGAGCAACTTTTAAAATAACATCTCCCGCTTCTAATTCTTTTCCTCTCCAAGCCGGACCACCAGAAATTAATTCAGAAATCTCGGTAAAGTCATTCTTCTTTTGCAAACGAGCTCCGATTCCTTCTAATTTTCCGCTCATGCTCAAATCAAAACGCTCTTTTTCACTTGGGCCAAAATAAGAAGTATGTGGATCAAAACGAGATGCGATGGCATTGACATATACTGAAAACCAATCTTCACGATCTAAATCTTTGATAAAATTGAAATTGTCATTCAAAGAACTCAAAGTGCTTTCACGGGTTTCTTTTTCTAATTGTTCGTAAGTTTTTGGGGCTTCAGCTTGTTTTTTCTTAGCATTCTCCACAAATTTCTTTTCTAATTCAGGAGTTATTCTTTCTCCTAAACTTTCTTTATATTCTTTTAAACGCTCTTCAATTGATTTTTTTGAATCTTTAGCATACTCTTCTTGTAGTTTTTGTTTTTCAACTAAAGACGATAAAGCTGATAATTTCACTTGCAAACGCCATCTTTCTTTTAAATCAGAAACCGACTTACAGTAAGGCAATTTTTCATAATCTGCATTGAAAGTCTCTTCTTTCTTATAATCGAAAGGTTTTTCCAAAGCCTCTTTGTAGTAGCTTTTGCTTTCTTCCATTCGCTTCATCAATCGGGTGTACGTCAACTCGAAAAAAGCCAATTCTTTGTTTAAAATTTGGTCATCAATTTGTGTCTCATACCTAGAAAATTCATCAATATCAGATTGCAAAAAGAAACGTTTTGACGGATCTAAGGCATTCAAATAGTCTTTGTAAACTCCTTTTGAAAAAGCATCATCAATAGTGGCCGGATCATAATGTCCTTTTTCTATGACAAAAGCCAACAATTCAATCAGTAATTTATCTTTCTCAGGATCAGATTCTTTCTTACTTGGGAACAAACTAAATCCCAACAAGGCTATTGACAGCGCTAAAACCACCAATAGAGCTTTATAATTTCTTTTCATAAACTGCATTATAACATTCATTAATTATTGGTCTAAATTAAACAAAAAACCATGCCAAGGATTTCCTGACCAGATAATTTTTTGTTAAAAAACATTTCATTCATTTGTATAAGAATGGCAATTGCCTCAAAGTTATAAAAATTTGTATCGCTGTAAAGCCTTAAAATGGTTAATTTTGCCTTAATAACAGCACAATCAAAAACTGTACTACAAACCATAAATTCAAAACATGATTACCAAACCTACTATCCTAGTGACTAATGACGACGGTATCAATGCGCCGGGCATTCGTGCTTTGATTGCTGTTATGGCTGAAATTGGAGACGTAATTGTTGTGGCTCCCGACAGTCCGCAAAGCGCCATGGGCCATGCCATTACAATCAACAGCACTTTGTATTTGAATAAAATTTCTGCTGATAATGCAACAATTATGGAATATGCCTGCTCTGGAACTCCGGTCGATTGTGTAAAATTGGCAGTCAATGAAATTTTGAAAAAGAAACCTGACTTATGTGTGTCAGGCGTTAATCACGGCTCTAACTCTTCTATCAATGTAATTTATTCGGGAACCATGAGTGCGGCAGTTGAAGCAGGTATTGAAGGTATACCGGCGATAGGATTTTCATTATTGGATTACGATTGGAATGCCGATTTTGAAACCATAAAACCTTTTATCAAGAAAATTGCTTTGGAAGTTTTGACCAAAAAATTACCGGAAGGCACAGTTTTGAATGTGAACTTTCCAAAATTGAAATACGACGATATCAAAGGCATCAAAATTTGTCGCCAAGCGAAAGCTTATTGGATGGAGAAATTTGACAAAAGACAAACACCTTACGGCAAGGATTACTATTGGCTTACCGGAGAATTTATCAATCAAGACAAAGGGGAAGATACGGATGAATGGGCTTTATCCAAAGGCTACATATCGGTGGTTCCCGTACAATTTGATTTGACCGCACATCATGCTATTCAACAATTAAATTCTTGGGATTTATAAAATATTTCGAATGACACGAGCTTAGCGACTGCATTTTTTTACCCATAGAAAATAAACACGCAAAAAATGAAATATTACATCATTGCCGGCGAAGCTTCTGGCGATTTACATGGTTCCAACTTAATGAAAGCGCTTTATAAAGAAGACGCCTCGGCTGAAATTCGATTTTGGGGCGGCGATTTGATGCAAAGCGTTGGCGGCACTTTAGTAAAACATTACCGTGAATTAGCGTTTATGGGATTTGCCGAAGTAGTGATGAATTTAAAAACCATTCTAAACAATATCAAATTTTGTAAATCAGATATCAAAAAATTCAATCCCGATGTGATTATTTTTATCGACTATCCTGGCTTTAATATGAGAATTGCCAAATGGGCAAAAGAACACGGTATCAAAACGCATTACTACATTGCGCCACAGATTTGGGCTTGGAAAGAAAACCGTATTAAAGCAGTTAAAAGAGATTTTGATAGACTGTTTGTGATTCTGCCGTTTGAAAAAGATTTCTTCGAAGTCAAGCATCATTTCAAGGTTGATTTTGTAGGTCATCCGTTAATTGACGCTATTCACAATCGACAGAAACCCGATGAAGCTACTTTCAGAAAAGAAAATAACCTCGATGACAAACCGATAATCGCTATTCTACCTGGAAGTCGGAAGCAAGAAATTTCAAAAATGCTGAGTGTTATGCTCAGTATAGTAGATGATTTTAGCGAATACCAATTTGTGATTGCCGGAGCACCAAGTCAGGAGTATCATTTTTACGAGCAATTTTTAACTATTAAAAACGTTAAATTTATTTCGAATAAAACTTATGATTTATTGAGTGTGGCCAAAGCAGCATTAGTAACCTCCGGAACAGCAACTTTAGAAACAGCTTTGTTTAAAGTTCCTGAAGTAGTTTGTTATAAAGGCGGTTTTATTTCTTACCAAATTGCTAAGAGAATCATTACTTTGAAATATATTTCGTTGGTCAATTTAATCATGGATGAAGAAGTTGTTACCGAGTTAATTCAAGACAAATTCAATTCAAAAACCCTTAAAAAAGAACTTTCTAAGTTACTTGATGAAACACATAGAAAATCACTTTTAGAAAAATACAATCAACTGGAAAACAAGCTAGGAGGTCTTGGTGCTAGTGAAAAAACTGCTAAATTTATCATAAATGATCTAAAGTAGTTTTGATTCCAAACTCTAATTTTTATTTTTGTAAAAATACTTTTTATTGAAAAACTTCGCTTACATATCGCTTATTTTATTACTGTTTACTGCCTGTAAGCCTACATCAAACATCGTTACTTCAAAAGATGTTGCCGTTAAAAAAGGTTTGTATTCAGAACCGAAAAGCCTTTCTACTTCCGATATTAAGACTGCAGAAATAAAAAAGAAAAACCAAAATAAAGACTTAGCTCAAAAACAAACTGCACCGTCAAAAACTATTAAAAAAGCCACTGGAGTTAATTTTAAAAACGACGACGATATTGTTATTGAAAATGAAGAAGCAAGCTATTTGATTAAACAAATTATCAATAGTGCTTCAGACAATTTAGGCATTAATTATCGTCCCGGCGGTACAACAAAATCGGGTTTTGATTGTTCCGGTTTGGTTTATTCTACTTTCAAAAAATTTGACATTACTTTACCGCGTTCGTCACATGAAATGGCAACTGTTGGCACTAAAGTTGACTTATCAAATGCTAAAAAAGGTGACCTGATTTTCTTTATTAATCGAGGACAACGAAGAATTAATCATGTTGGTATGGTCGTTGAAGTCAACAATGATGAAGTTAAGTTTATTCACTCTTCTACCCAAAGTGGCGTTATCATTTCCTCAACTAAAGAACCTTATTACAATAGAACTTTCGTACAAATAAATCGAATTTTAATGTAATTTTCTTTCATAATATGAGATTATCATGTAATTTAGTTACATGAAAATCTTACAATTTCCGTTAGCTAGAATTACATTTTCCTTTATTCTGGGACTACTTTACTATCAAAAGCACCAGCCCGAGCCGTTTTGGGTTTTGATAAGTCTTTTAATTGGTATCTTATTTTTGCTTATTTTTCATTTTTGGACCAAAAAGAAACCGTTCTTTAAGTACATTTTTGGTGTTTCCACATTTCTGATTTCGTTTACTATTGGTCTTTCGACTTGTCTTTTTCATAAGGAAACACTAAGAAAAAATCATTATTTGAATCAAGTTGAAGACAATTCATTTCATGACATAAAACTTATTGTTCATGAAAAAATAAAAAGCACTACCAAAAATACTCGCTATGTTTCAACAATAATAGCCATTGACAATCATAAGAGTTTTGGGAAAATTATTCTCAATATCAGAAAGCCTAATCAAATTGACAACTTACCAATAGGAAGTGAATTAAGAGTTATTGGAAATATCTATAAAAACAAAAATCCGTTTAATCCCAATCAGTTTGACTATGGCAAATATTTGGAAAATCAGGAAATTTACGCGCAAGTGTATATCGAGGAAAAGCAAGCTAAGATTGGGAAAATCGAAGCTACAATTTGGTCAAGCTTCTCCAATTTTAGAACCAAAATTATTGAAAATCTAAAAGCGTCTCATTTTAAGCAAGAAGAACTCAACATTGTGATTGCCTTGCTACTTGGACAAAAACAAGATATTTCGCCCGAGGTTATAAAAGAATACCAAGTAGCCGGCGCCGTTCATATCTTATGCGTTTCCGGATTGCATGTTGGCTTCATCTTATTGTTTCTAACTTTCCTTTTAAAACCAATACCTAACAACAATAAAAACCATGTAATCAAACTCATAATTATTCTAATTTCTTTATGGAGTTATGGCATTTTGGCCGGATTAGCGCCTTCGGTAGTTCGTTCTGTTACGATGTTTTCATTTGTTGCCATTGGAAATCATTTCAAACGAACCGTAAATAACTTCCATACCTTATTAGTTTCCATGTTAT
Source organism: Flavobacterium sp. (assembly GCF_046293665.1). Taxonomy (GTDB): domain Bacteria; phylum Bacteroidota; class Bacteroidia; order Flavobacteriales; family Flavobacteriaceae; genus Flavobacterium. Next base: position 855,374 of record NZ_JBKBOL010000001.1, on the reverse strand, counting down.
TGATTCTGCTTTGGAAACCCTCTTTTTTGTTTGATATTGGGTTCCAGTTGAGCTATTTGGCATTGTTTTTTATTCTCTGGTTACAACCATTTCTCTCTGGTATTTGGGAGCCGAAACATAAAATATCTAAATATCTTTGGGATATCCTAACAGTTACTTTTGCGGCACAAATTGGCACCATGCCTTTGAGTCTATACTATTTCCACCAATTCCCCGGATTGTTTTTTGTAACCAATGTTATTGTATTGCCTATACTGGGAATCATTATGATTGTTGGCTTTATTGCTATTGTAATAGCTTGTTTTGGAAAAGTGCCGTTTGTTGTGGTAAAACCATTGGAATTCCTGATTGAATTGCAGAACAACCTTATTAAATGGATTGCATCTTTTGAAGATTTTGTTTTTAAAAACATTTCATTTACAACTGTAATGCTTTGGGTTTCCTATCTAATGATCATTGCAATTATCATTTGGCTTAAAAAACCAGATTTCAAAAGATCTGTAATAGCTTTATTGAATATCATAGCAATGCAAGTTGTATTCATTGATACTAAATTCAAAACAAATCACTCACAAGAACTAATTATATTTCACTCTAAAAAAACCACTATAATTACCGAAAGACAGTACGAATCAGTAATTGTTTACAGTAATGACAGTATATTAAATTCTTTAGATAACAACTTGTCTATTCAATCTTATTTAGTTGGTAATTTTTGTAATGTTACAGAAAAAAAGAACCTTCAAAATGTATTCTATTTCAAAAACAAAAAAATATTGTTGATCGACAGTTCAGCCGTATACTCTGAAAAAATTAAGCCTGATATTTTGATTATTTCCAATTCGCCAAAACTTAATTTTGAACGTTTACTTAGCGTTTACAAACCCAAAGTAATTGTGGTAGACGGTTCAAATTTTAAAAGTTATATAAGACTTTGGGAATCGACATGCAGAAAAGAAAAAATCCCTTTTCACTATACAAATGAAAAGGGATTCTATAAAATTTAATGCAAATGAATTATGCTTTTTTAGGAGTCAATATTTGTTTAGCACCTTCCAACCAAGGCGTAGGCCCACCGGCAACATAACCTGTACTTCCTAATTGTTCTAAATTGATTTTGCCATCTTTTTTAGTAGCATTTACAAACCAAACTGTTGGGTATCCTCTAACGCCTAACGCTTGTTGTAATTCCATGTTTTGCTTTTGGATTTCCGGTTGTTGTGGTGTTCTTCTTGGAAAATCCAACTCTACTAAAACTACATTGTCTTTCGCCCATTTAGCAAATTCGGGAGTTTTTAAAACTTCTTTTTGCAAGCGAATACACCAACCGCACCAGTCACTTCCGGTAAAAAACAACATCAACGGTTTTTTAGATTTTTTTGAAATTTCCATGGCTTTATTGATATCAGTTTGCCAGGTTAACTCTTGTGCTTGTATCGTTAATGACCCTAAAACAAGGAATAACGTAAGGATTGCTTTTTTCATGTGTTATTATTTTTTTTTACAAATATATACAAAAACAGTACCAAGAACTGTCGGTTATTTTACATCTTGCATTAATTTTTTAACTAATGGAGAAATTAAAATCAGCAATAAACCAGCAATTAAAGCATAGATTGCCAATTGTTCATAGCCATCAGCATAAACATTTAGTTTTTCTAAATTCGTGGCATTCTCGGAAGCTTCAGCAATGTTAGCGCCTAATAAACCGGCAAAGTACTGACCGTATGCGCTGGCCAAAAACCACATTCCCATAATTACCGCTTGTAGTTTTTGAGGTGATAATTTGGTCATTGCACTCATCCCGATTGGTGACAAACACAATTCTCCAAAAGTGATTACAAACCAACCGAAGGTGAAAAGACCTAATGAGGTTCTTCCACCAAAATCAGCAAAAAATTTGGTGTAATAAAACACCCAAAAACCTCCGGCAAGGAATAAGAACCCTAGACCAAATTTTACTACGGTATTAGGTTCAATTTTTCGTTTTGCCATCCATAACCAAACTAAACCAACTAAGGCTGCAAAAGCAATTACAAAAAAGGAGTTTGCAGAATTATTGACACCATTTGGACTTAATTCCAACCCTAATATTTCATTATTCAAGTTATTTGCAGCAAATAAACTCAACGAACCACCACTTTGCTCAAAAAATGCCCAAAAGAAAATAGAGAAAATAATAAATATTAATGCTGCCAAAAGTTTCTTGTTTTCAACTGATGAAAAATTCTTCATTTCATAAAATAAATACAAAATGGATGCTGGCCCGATAATCATCATAAAATAATCGGTATAGATTGTATTGGCAACCATTATGATTATTATGGGAACAATAGCTAACGAGCCTACAAAAGTCAATATTTCGTATAGTCTCTTTTTTGATTTCTCAATATTTAACAAAGGTGACAAACCAATATCACCAAGACTTTTTTGTGTTTGTGTAAACGTAAGTAAACTAATTATCATCACAATAGCTGCAAATCCGAAACCAACATTCCATCGAAGATTTTCCGGGACTATTGATTGCCACAATGAACCTTCAGCAACTGCAATACAAATGTAACCGCCTATCAAAGCGCCAAGATTCACTCCCATATAAAAAAACGAAAATCCTGCATCTCTCCTTGGATCACCATCTTTATACAACTGCCCAACCATTGAAGAAATGTTAGGCTTAAAAAAACCAGTTCCTACAATAGTAAAACCAATTCCGGTAAAAAAGAATTTTTGTGGATCTATTGCCAGAATTACACTTCCAACAATCATTAAAATACCACCCCAAAAAAGCGACTTTCTCAATCCTAAAATTTTATCAGCAAATAATCCACCAATAAATGTAAAGGCATAAACCCAGGCTTGGGTTGCACCGTATTGCAAATTGGCTACTTTTTCATTCATCCCAAGATGACCAACCATAAATACTACCAACATACCTCGCATTCCGTAAAAACAAAATCGTTCCCACATTTCGGAGAAGAATAAATACCATAGTTGCTTCGGATATTTTCCTTTAAAATCTTGAATTTGCGCTGCGGTCTGATTGGTTTCCATATTAGTTTATCCCTTTTTCTTGCATTACTTTATTCAATTTCTTCACTAAAGCAAACATCAGCAAAGTAGCAAACATCAGCAAACCGAAATTTACCCAGAAAAAGTCGGCTTTATCATCGTAAGTATCCCACATACTGGCCAAAACACCACTTAATTTGTTTCCGATAGAAGTGGATAAAAACCAACCGCCCATCATTAATGCAGTAATGTTTTTTGGGGACAATTTAGAAACTACTGACAATCCCATGGGACTTAAGAACAATTCTCCAATGGTGATTACTCCATAATTAGCCACCAACCACCAAACAGAAACTTTCTCGCTTCCGTTGTTGCCGATATGAACTGCTGCCACCATGACTAAAACTGATAAAGCGGAAATTAATAATCCGAAAGCGATTTTAGTTGGTGTACTAGGTTCTTTTTTTCTGCTGCGCAAATAAGTAAAAAAAGCTACGATTAATGGGGTTAAAATAATGACCCATCCCGGATTGATAGACTGACTTAAATTGGTTGCCCAAATACTGATTTTATTTCCTTCTTCGGGTTTCTTTTCTTCTTTTACGTTTCTGAAATAGATTGGATAATCAACAACCTTTTTTACTTCGCCATTTTCTTTTTGCAGACGGAATCCGGCGTCATATAATTCTGTTGAATCTTTCTTGTATTCGACTTCTTTCGACAATTTGAGGCCATTGAAAACTGTTTGTGTTGTTCCGGTTATTTCTCTGTCCGTATAACGATCTGCCCAAGTATTTAGCGCTGAACCGTTCAATTTGAATACTGCCCAAAACAAGATTACTACGGCAAAAATGGCCAACAAAGCCCCGATAGGTCTTTTGTCTTCGGCTTTGGCTTTGAAATATAAACTTCCGTAAAAGAATATCACCGGAATACAAGCGAAGATAAACGCATCAGTACTATCCGAACCAAAAATATAACTGTTAGGATTGGCATCAGAAGTTACTCCTTTTAAAAACCAACCGATTACTCCGAAAATAACCGATGGTACTAAAATAAAAAGTACAATTTTATAGAATGGCATATCGCCTTCTTGGATTCCTTTTTTTTCTGTTTTATCACCGTAATGTTTAGTTCCCATTAAGAAAACAACAACACCAATAAGCATTCCGACACCGGCAGCCATAAAAGCGTATTGCCAACCTAATAAGATTTGTAAAGCAGCGCCAAAGAAATTACAGATAAAAGCTCCGACATTGATTCCCATATAGAAAATATTATAGCCTTCGTCCTTCTTGTCCTTGTATTGCTCATCGTTGTAGAAGTTTCCTAAGAGTGTGGAAATATTGGGCTTAAAGAATCCGTTACCCAAAATAACCAAAGTCATGGCTATGTAAAGCATTGTAATATCATGAATTCCCATCAACATATAACCGGTACCCATCATTAATCCGCCAATGACAATTGATTTTTTGTATCCAAAATACCTATCGGCTACCAATCCGCCTATGAATGGTGTTAAGAACACTAAAGCGATGAAAGTACCATACAAATCGGACGCTTCTTTCTCGGTCATGGCAAATCCGGCCTCGACATCTTTGAGATAAAGCGTAAAAATTCCAATCATTAAATAGTACCCGAATCGTTCCCACATTTCGGATAAAAACAAATAAGGCAATGCTTTAGGATGACTTTTCCACATAATTTTTGATTTAAAAAAACAAACCTACAAGGATTTCTTGTAGGTTTGAAAGATATAAAAATATTTTTAATTGGTGATTATCTCACACCGTGCATCATTTTTTTGATTACTGGTGTCAATAAAAACAAGATGATTGAAGCAATTCCACAAAGCACTACAAACACCATAAAGAATTCATATAAACTTGTAATTTCAAATCCTGCAAATGAAGGATAATGGTCTGTAATTTGGTTGTCTGCCAACAATTTAGTTTGCTCTGCTGTTGGCACAACAGACTTGTCTAAAACACCTTGTAAATCAATTCCTAACTCAGACGCTTTTTTAAATTTGTCTCCTGTTGCCGGAAGAATTGAGCCTAAAGTTCCGGACAAAGCATATCCAGCAGCACTAGAAATAAAGAATACACCATACGCTAAAGAAGCAAAACGCTTTGGAGCTAATTTACCAACCAAAGACAATCCGATTGGAGACAAACACAACTCAGCAAACGTTTGAATCAAATACAATAGAATTAACCATTTGATGGCTAGCAAACCTGAGTTTCCTAAATCCTTTACATTATTGGCGATGATAAAATAACTAACTGCAATTAAAAGCAAACCTATTGATTGTTTAACTGTAGAAAGCGGCTCACTATTTCTTGCTCTCAACTTGTCCCAAAGCACACTGAATGGGAAAGCAAAGATTACCACAAATAAACCATTAAAAATTTGCACCATTGATGGTGGCATATTCCAACCAAAAATATTTCTGTCGGTTTGGTTGTCGGCAATAAATGTCAATGATGAACCTGCTTGTTCAAATGCAGCCCAAAAGAAAATAATAAAGAATGACATGATATAAATTACCCAAATACGCTGGGTTTCCACTTTTGTCAATGTACTATCTAACAATATTAAAGTAGCGAGTGAAACTCCACTAGCATAAATGAATGGGTAAATGTAAATTTTCACTACATTTTCTCCTTCTGTAAAATAGTTAAAAATAAAGAATACAACCGCAAAAACTGCCAATGCTGTAATTATAGATTTCATAGAGAAAACTGCTTTTTGCGATTCCCCTTCTTCGTAATCTCCTGCATCATGTCCTGACGGCTTTCCTCCAATTGGCTTGCCTTCCGGGGTAACTACATATTTATTTTTCAAGAAGAAGAAAATAGCCGTTCCAATAATCATCGCCATAGATGCTGCCAAAAATCCCCATTTAAAAGCATGTACATCTCTGATTCCGCCAGGATCTTTTACATCTCCAATTAGCGGACAAATAAACTGGCCCAAAAATGCTCCAATATTGATTCCCATATAGAAAATAGTAAAGGCTGTATCTAATTTTGATTTTTCTTGCTTTGGGTACAAACTTCCTACCATTGAGGAAATGTTTGGTTTGAAAAACCCATTACCAAAAACAATTACCCCTAAAGCTGTCCACATTAAAGTATTAGCTAAACCTAAATTGGTACTAAAAACGCTGGCACTGAAAAACAACATCAGTTGTCCAATCGCCATCATGGCACCTCCTAGCATGATACAATTTCTATTTCCGAAAAAACGATCAGAAATAAAGCCTCCTAACATTGGCGTCAAATAACAAAGTCCAAGAAATCCTCCATAAATAATAGAAGCTTCCTCTTCTTTCATCATCAATGAATTCACCATAAACAAGGTTAGAATCGCTCGCATTCCGTAGAAGTTGAATCTTTCCCACATCTCGGTTCCGAAAAGCACCCAAAGCCCTTTAGGATGTCCTGTTTTTACTGTAGTTTCACTCATAATATTGGTTTTAGTTTGTATTGGTTAGTTATAAATTCTCTTTGATAAAATTCGTCATTTTGTTGTACAATTGGATTCTGGTTTTGCCTCCGTAAATGCCATGGTTTTTGTCGGGATAAATCGCCCAATCAAATTGTTTGTTGGCTTGCACTAATGCTTCAATCATTTGCATGGTATTTTGAACGTGTACATTGTCATCGGCTGTTCCATGGATTAAAAGGAATTTACCTTTTAGTTTACTTACGTGATTAATGGGTGAATTGTCATCATAACCACTAGCATTTTCTTGTGGTGTTTGCATATACCTTTCCGTATAAATACTGTCATAGAATCTCCAATTGGTTACCGGAGCAACGGCTATTGCCATTTTGAAAACATCCGCGCCTTTGAAAAGACAATTACTGCTCATAAATCCGCCATAAGACCAGCCAAAGATACCGATTCTGGTTTTATCTACATAAGCATAATTTCCGATTACTTTTGCCGCATCGATTTGGTCTTCTACTTCAAATTTACCCAATTCTTTTTGCGTACATTTTTTGAAAGCTGCGCCTTTAAAACCGGTACCTCTTCCGTCAACACAAGCTACAATATAACCTTGTTGAGACAGCATCATAAACCAATAATCATTAGCATTTAACCATTGATTAGCGACTTGTTGTGAACCCGGACCGGAATATTGGAACATAAAAACGGGATATTTTTTAGTAGCATCAAAATCTTTAGGTTTGATCATCCAAGCATTTAACTTGTGTCCTTTTTCGGTGGTTAATTCGAAGAATTCTTTGTTAGGTAAATCGTATTTTTTAAGTTTTTCGGCTAAAGCATTGTTGTCAACAATGGATTGAATTTGTTTTCCGTCTTTAGAACTGTTCAAGGTATAAGCCGTTGGCTGGGTCGCACTTGAATAGGTATTGATAAAATACTCAAAATTCGGACTAAAAGTTGCGGCATTCGTTCCGACTTGTTGCGATAATTTCACTTTATTTTTTCCGTCTAAACCAATTCGGTAAACATCTCTACCGATTGAACCGTTCTCTACCGATTGATAGAAAACCGATTTCGTTTTTTCGTCAAAACCATAATAAGCTGTCACTTCCCAATTGCCTTTGGTCACTTGGTTTTTCAACTTACCGGTTTTGTCATATAAATAAATGTGATTGTATCCGTCTTTTTCTGAGGTCCAAATAAAACTGTTATCTTTTAAGAAGGTTAAATTGTCGGTCACATCAACATAGGCTTTGTCTTTTTCGTTCAAAACCACTTTGGCTGTTCCGGTCGTTCCATCAATAAAAAGCAAGTCTAAATTATCTTGGTGGCGATTTAACACTTGGGCCGAAAGCACATTGGCATCATTGGTCCATTTCATTCGGGCGATGTAAAAATCATTGTAATTTCCTAAACTGATGTTTTTTGAAGCAGTCGAAGTCACATCATAAATATGTAAAGAAACCAAAGCATTTTTTTCTCCGGCCTTAGGATATTTGAAAGTTTCGACCGTTGGATATAAATCTTTTTTAAAAACATTCATGGAAAACTCGGGTACTGCGCTTTCATCAAATCGGATGTAAGCTAATTTTTTGCCATCGGCACTCCAATCATAAGCTCTAACGAAGGCGAACTCTTCTTCATAAACCCAATCGGTAATTCCGTTGATGACACTGTTTTTCTTTCCGTCTGAAGTCACCTGAGTAACATTTGCGGAAGCAATATCGTAAATAAAAAGGTTGTTTGTTTTGGCGAAACCTATTTTTGTACCGTCAGGAGAAAAAGTTGGTTCTTGCGCTTGTTCCAAGACTTTGGTTAATTTTTTAGTCTCTAAATTATAAAGAAAATAATCTGCAGTAAAAGAGTGACGGAAGATTGGATTGGTATTATTGGCAATCAACAATTGTTTTTCGTCTTTACTAAAAACATAGCTGTCAATCCCGTTGGCTAATGCTGTAAAGTTTTTAGTGTCAATTAAGGTATTTACTTTTTTTAGCGTAGCAAAATCATATAAATCGATTTGCATGGTTCTCGTGGTTCTGTCAAAATTCAGCACTGTATACTGGTTGGTGTTTTTCATGGCGATGAGTTCGTCCATGCCTTGTGCTCTGAATGCTCCTGTGTAAATTTCTTCTACACTTATTTTTTGTTGTGCCGATAGCGAAAAGCTCGTTAATAAGAACAGTACAACTGCTTGTTTTAATTTCATTGTAAGGATTGATTATAAAAGAGGTCAATTTTAGTGAAAAAATTAGAAACTACCTCATATTTTTATGTTAAATGCAGTTCAAGAAGTTTTTTTGACTTGCAGAATAACTGAAAACAAAAAACCCCGATAATTTCTTATCGAGGTTTTATCGTGGTATCTCCAGCCCCGAAGCTTCGGGGGAAACAGAGACACATGGATTTCTAAACACAAAAAACCCCGATAATTTCTTATCGAGGTTTTATCGTGGTATCTCCAGCCCCGAAGCTTCGGGGGAAACAGAGACACATGGATTTCTAAACACAAAAAACCCCGATAATTTCTTATCGAGGTTTTGTTGTGGTATCTCCAGGAATCGAACCAGGGACACATGGATTTTCAGTCCATTGCTCTACCAACTGAGCTAAGATACCTTGCTTTGTTGCGGGTGCAAATATAGAACGATTTTTAATTTATCCAAAACAAATAATAAAAAAAATCTATTCGTAACTTAGCCTCATTAAAAAATACTCGTATGCTATTAGCCATAGATGTTGGAAATACCCGAATCAAAGCTGCTGTATTTGAAGACAATACTCTTTTAGAAGCGATTGCTTTCTATAAAAAAGAATTGATAGAAAAAATTGAATTTATTTTAGAAAAACATTCAGAAATTAAGTCAATTGTCATCGCTTCGGTTGGAAATATAGACAAATCTGTCTTTCTTACTTTTGAAAAAAAGGTTTCCATTTACTTTATTTCTCATGAAAGTCAGTTTCCGTTTGATAACTTATATACTACGCCAAAAACCCTTGGTATCGACCGATTGATCTTAGCCACCGGTGCCACTTTACAATTTCCCAATCAGAATCGTTTAATTATTGATGTAGGCACTTGCATTACTTATGATTTTGTAGATGAATACAATCAATACTTGGGTGGTGCTATTTCTCCGGGTATTCGTTTGCGGTATGAATCATTACATCAATTCACAGCAAAATTGCCTCTATTAACCAAAACTTACCCTGAATATGTCATCGGAAATTCCACCGAAGAATCCATACACTCAGGGATAGTCAATGGTATAACACTTGAAATTGATGGTTTTATCAATCAATATAGAGCCCAATACGCTAAATTTATCATAATTTTAACGGGTGGCGATGCAGAATTTTTGGCTAAACGATTAAAAAATACCATATTTGCCAATTCAAATTTTCTACTGGAAAGTTTGAACCAAACTTTTCAATACAATCAAAAATGATTAAAAAAATTATAGTAAGCCTTTGTTTACTTGTTTCATTGTCTGCCTTAGCCCAAGAAGGAACTTCATCACCGTACTCTTTTTACGGAATTGGCGATATCAAATTTAAAGGAACCGTTGATACCCGTTCCATGGGTGGTGTTTCTGTTTTCCCGGACAGTATTCATTTAAATCTTCAAAATCCGGCACAATTTGCCAGTCTTAAACTAACTGTTTTTGGCATTGGAGGAACTCACGCCAATACCAAGTCAAAAACAGAAACCCAAGAAGCAAAAGCACGAAGAACCGCTTTTGATTACTTGGCGATTGGAATACCGGTCGGAAAATTAGGCTTTGGATTTGGTTTGATTCCTTATTCTTCTGTTGGATACAAAATCGAAACTTTATCAAATGATGCAAGTCCTCTTTATTCAAGATATAACGGAATTGGTGGTGTAAATAAAGTGTTTTTAGGTGCCGGTTATAAATTAACCAAAAAAATCAACATCGGTGCCGATATCCAATACAATTTTGGCACTATAGAAACCGAGAATTTACGTTATCAGACAGGAGCAAATTTTATTCAATATGGAACAAGAGAAACAAACATTTCAGGCATAAAAGGATTCAATGTGAATTTTGGTGCTACCTACCAAACAAAATTAAACGCAAAACAAACTTTTTTCAGTAGCCTAACCTACACACCGGAGTCTGAACTAAATCTCAACAATTCCAGAAGTATAGATTTAATACAATTTTCAAGTGGCGACAGAATAATACCTATAGAAACTCTTGAAGTTCCTGTCGATGACACTACTATCAAATTACCTTCAAAATTAGCATTCGGCTCTGGTTTCGGAGAAGTAAAAAAATGGTTGATTGGTGGAGAAGTAACTTTTTTAAACACCAGTGTAACTTCAAATCGATTTACAGATATTGAAGGCGCTTCTTTCGAAAACGCTACCAGATATAGCTTAGGTGGCTATTTTATTCCTAACTTTAACTCCTATTCAAGTTATTTCAAAAGGATTACCTACCGTGCCGGATTGCGTTATGAAAATACCGGCTTGGTTATTCAAGGCAAATCCATTACTGATACTGCTGTAAATCTTGGTTTCGGACTTCCATTAGGCGGTACTTTTTCCAAAATCAACATCGGGTTGGAAATGGGCAAAAGAGGTACAACTTATTACAACTTGGTAGAAGAAAACTATTTTAATATCAGTGTTGGTTTATCGCTAAGCGACCGGTGGTTTGTGAAACGGAAAATTGACTAAAATTATTCATTATGAAAGCATTTTTTTCTCTGATTGCTATCTTGTTTATTACAATTAGCAATGCTCAAAAGTTTGACTGTTCATCCACAATAACAACCTACCAAGAATTTTTTAAGGTTAGGAACATTACGGATGCTTTTGACTCTTGGAGCCAAGTGAGAAAAAATTGTCCCAAACAAAGCGAAGTCGTTTATCAAGACGGTATCTTAATTCTTCAATATAAAATTGACAATGCTGCAAATGCAGAAGAAAAAGAAACTTTGGTGCGTGACTTGATGAAATTGTATGACCAATACAATAAAAACTTCCCTGAAACCACAACCGATTTCGAAGTCAGAAAAGCCATGGCTTTACATGATAATAAAATTGAAGCAACCAACGAGGTTTTAAGTTTACTCGACAGTGGTTTTTCCAAAGCCTCAAGCAATATCACCAATGCTAATGCCATTTACACTTACTTTAGTTTGTGCCATGAAAAATACAAAGCCGGCGACCCTAAGTTCAGTTCAGAATTTGTTTTGGACAAATACACTCTAGTTAACGCAATGCTTTCTAATTTACAAAATTCTAATTCAGATAAAGCCAATGATTACAAAACAGCGCAACGCGGTATTAACGCTTTGGCTAAAGACTTAGCAACCTGCGATAATTTGGCCATGTATTATGAAAAAAAATACGAACTAAACAAAGACAATAACGATTGGATTGTGAGTGCTTTAACAAACCTTGGCGATAAGTGCAGTGCTAAACCGATTTTCAATACCATGGCGCAAAACTTATATGCCGCAAAAGCTACTGCCAAATCAGCTCACTTTATGGCTGTAGCAACCTTAAAGCAAAAGAAATTCGATGAGTCTATACAGTTTTACCAAGAGTCAGCCGAACTGGAAACCAATCCGCTTGAAAAAGCAAAAATTTACTACACCTTAGGCACGGGTTTATTGTTTGGCGACAAAGCCAAATCCAAAGAAAGTCTAATCAAATCATTACAAGCCAATCCGTCAATGGGAAGAGCTTACTTGTTTTTAGCTGAACTTTACACCAATGGCGCAGAAGAATGCGGAAAGACAGATTTTGAAAAAAAGGCCATCCACTATTTAGCACTACAAACGGCAAAAAAAGCTATATTGTCAGAACCAAAAATGAAAGCTGCCGCGGATAAAATAGTAGAAAAACTAGCTTCAAAAGCGCCTACGCAAGCCGAAATCAACAAAGAAAAAATGAATGGCAAATCATTAACCATAGGATGTTGGATTAATGAAACCATCACTTTCCCGGCAAAATAATGAAACACACTATTAAAAATAGTATTCCAATTTTAGCAGTATTGTTTTGCTTACTGATTGTTTCTTGTGAAAGTAATTTCAGAGAGGTTCAAAAAATGAGCGTTTCCGAATTTACACCAAGTGGCGATGCTGATTCTATCAACTTAAAATATACTGATTCCGGCAGAATTACCGCCAATTTAATCAGTCCGAAAATGCTCGATTATGCAACAGTAGCCTTTCCTTATACCGAATTCCCTAAAGGCATGCATTTGACCTTATTCGATAAAAACGGAAGGCAAACCCTAATCGATGCCAATTATGCCGTTTCATATAAAACGACAAATATCATCGATTTACAAGGCGACGTAAAAATAGCTACCCAAAACGGCGAGTTATTAGAAACCGAACAATTGTATTACGACCAAAAAAACGAATGGTTTTTTACCGAAAAAAAGTTTAAATTTACTTCACTAAAAGGGGTTTCTTATGGTGAAGGAATCGATTTTAGTAAAGACTTTAAAAAAGTAAATTCCCAAAAAATATCCGGACAAGTCCAATCATCAGAATAACTATGAACTATTTAAGATTTACCCAATACGCTTATTTGCTTGCTGCAGTTCTTTTTGCCGTTGACGCTTTTATCAGTTGGCAAGACAATGAAAATTTCATTATCAGCGCCCTTTTTGCTGCAGTTTGTGTGTTTACCTTTTTCTTCAGAAGAAGATTTGCCCGAAAATTTGCTGAGCGCAATAAAAAACCATAATTCATGGAAATCGGAATCATCATCTTAAGTTTGATACTTTCCGCATTTTTTTCCGGGATGGAAATAGCCTTTGTTTCTTCGAATAAAATTTATCTTGAAATTGAAAAAAAACAAGATAATTTTATTTCTAAAATCCTTACCAAACTAACCGAAAAACCTTCAAAGTTTATTGCCAGCATGCTTGTAGGCAACAATATCGCTATGGTTATTTACGGATTTTTCATGGGCGACTTGTTGATGCGTTGGTTCATCACTTTAGGATATCAGTTCTCCGATTTAACCAATTTGTTATTACAAACCCTTATTTCGACTTTGATTGTTTTAATGACTTCAGAGTTTTTACCCAAAGTTTTTTTTCAAATTTACGCCAATAGTTTCCTGAAGTTTTTTGCCTTGCCGGCCTATTTCTTCTACTGGTTGTTTTACTACATTTCTTCCTTTATGATTTGGATTTCAGATTATGTTTTGAAGAAATTTTTTAAAACTGAAGGAGATCAAATTACGCTTTCCTTCAGCAAAATAGAATTGGGCAATTATATTTCGGAACAAATGAATGCTGTTCAAGACCATGAAACTGTAGATTCTGAAATACAAATTTTTCAAAATGCCCTAGAATTTTCCGGAGTAAAAGCTCGTGATGTGATGACACCAAGAACCGAATTAGTCGCTGTTGACTTATACAGTTCGGTCGTTGATTTAAGAGAACTTTTCATAGAAACAGGCTATTCAAAAATCTTAGTTTATATCAACACGTTGGATGATATCGTGGGGTATGTGCATTCCTTCGAACTTTTTAGAAAACCAAGAACCATCAAATCGGTAATGATTCCGGTAGAATTTGTCCCTGAAACCATTTTCATCAAAGACGTGCTGAATTTGCTTACGAAAAAACGAAAAAGCGTAGCCGTAGTTTTAGACGAATACGGCGGAACTTCGGGGATTATAACTATTGAAGACATCGTAGAAGAACTTTTTGGCGAAATTGAAGACGAACACGATTCAGACGAAGCTTTGGTTGAAGAGCAACTGGACCAAGTTACTTATATGTTTTCCACTAGGTTAGATGTAGAATACCTGAATGAAACATACAAATTAAACATACCCGAAAGTGATTCTTATGGCACTTTAGGCGGATTCATAGTAGATTTTTCCAAAGAAATTCCGCAAAAAGGAGACCAAATCACCATCGAAAACTTCCAATTTACCATTGAAGAAGCCACAAATAAGAAAATTGAATTGGTCAAAATGACACTATTCGATTAGTTTCTGTAAAAAAAATTGAAAAATAGTTGAAATTATAACTAAGTGAGTATTATTATTTCACAGATAATTGTATTTTCGCAAACTGAATTAAAAATTAACAAGATTAGAAATGGCAATTTTATCAAAAATTAGAAATCGCTCAGGGTTACTATTAATACTTATAGGTTTTGCATTATTGGCTTTTGTCGTGCAGGATTTATTCAGCAATGGATTCAAAAGCATCTCTAAAGACGTGGGAAGCATTAATGGAAAAGATATTGCTTACGAAGACTTTAGAACCAAGGTAGCAAACGTTGAAAAAAACGGACAAAATGGCCAACAAATGACTACTCTGCAAGCTTCAAACCAAGTTTGGAACCAAGAAGTAAGCATTGCTTTACTTACGGCTGAATTTGAAAAGTTAGGTTTGCGCGTGGGTGAAAAACACATCGTTGAAGTATTCAAAGCCGATCCTAACATTGGACAAAACCCAATGTTTTTAGATGCTACCGGAAAATTTGACGTGAAAAAATTCAAAGATTACTTCAAATCTAATCCTGAAGGAATTCAAATCTTGAAACAAAGAGAAGAAGATGCTGAATTAAATGCCAAATACCAAATTTACAATTCGTTGGTTAAAGGTGGTTTATACACTACTGAAGCTGAAGGTAAATTCAAATATGAAGCTGAAATGAACAAAGTGACTTTTGATTTTGTTGCCGTTCCTTTCTCAAGTATTAAAGATAGTGACGTTAAAATTACTGACGAAGAGATTTTAGCTTACATGAAAACCAAAGAGAAAAAATTCAAATCAGAAGAAACTCGTGAATTGGATTATGTTCTTATCCAAGAAAAACCATCTGCTGAAGACGAAGCAGAAGTTAAAAACAAAATCAATTCATTATTGACCAGTCGTATTGAATTCAAAAACGGCAAAAACGATACAATTCCTAGTTTCCAATCGGCTAAAAACGTGGCTGACTTTGTAAACCAAAATTCTGATATTCCTTTTGACTCAACTTATATCGCCAAACAAGATTTACCGGCAGAACACGCTGATAAATTATTTGCATTGGCAACAGGTGAAGTTTACGGACCTTATATGTTTAGCAACTACTATTGTATTTCTAAAGCTTTAGGAAGAAAAGCTGGTGCTAAATCAAAAGCAAGTCACATCTTAATCAGTTGGGAAGGTACTCAAGTACCTAACAAAAAAGAAAAAAGAACCAAAGAAGAGGCCAAAGCCAAAGCAGAAGGTTTATTGGCACAAGCACAAGCCAATCCATCGATGTTCATGATTTTAGCAATGTCTAATTCTGATGATTCATCCGCACAACAAGGTGGTGATTTGGGTTATTTCGGTCCAGGCCAAATGGTAAAACCATTTAATGATTTCGTGTTCAATAATCCGGTTGGAAAAATTGGTTTAGTAGAAACTGAATTCGGTTACCACATTATCAACGTTACCGATAAACAAGATGCTATCAGATTAGCTACTATTGCAGAAAAAATTGAGCCATCTGAAGCTACTAATGACAAAATTTACACACAAGCTACTAAGTTTGAAATGGATGCTGCCAATAAAGATTTTGCTACTCTAGCCAAAGAAGCAAAATTAACGGTTAATCCATCTGTAAGAGTAAAACCAATCGATGATAACTTTGGTCAAATCAGTAACCAAAGACAGATTGTGAAATGGGCTTTTGCACGTGACACTAACATTAATGATGTTAAACGTTTTGAAATAACAAATGTTGGTCACGTAATTGCCAAATTGAAAAAAGTAACTGAAAAAGGCTTAATGTCTGTTGAAGAAGCCAGACCACAAGTGGAAGGTCTTTTGAAAAACAAAAAGAAAGCTGAAATGATCAAAGCAAAAATGACCGGAAGTTCATTGGCTGCTATCGCTGCTTCAAATAAAGTAACGGTGATGACTGCCGTTGATTTAACCCTTGAAAATGCGGCCGTTCCGGGTGCCGGATTTGAACCAAAAGTAGTAGGAACCGCTTTCTCTTCAAAAGCAGGCCAGATTTCAAAAACTATCGATGGTAATTCAGGTGTTTATGTTTTGGTAACTAAAACTGTTGCTAAAGCGCCAGCACTTCCAAAATATACCGACTATGTGAATAAGTTAAAACCACAAGTTGTTGGAAATGCCGGAAGATTTATGCAAGCGTTGAAAAATGATGCAGACATCCAAGACAACAGAGCTGATTTTTACTAGTAGTAAATTACAACCATAAAAAAACCCTGAAGCTTAAACTTCAGGGTTTTTTATTATAATATCATTTCATCGTAAGGAATGACAATCTCAAAACCTCTTTCTTTAAAATACTCGGTTGGATCTTCTTTTGAAATACTCATCACAAAATCGCCGCCCCAAGCACCAAGACTTTTGACTACGCCATTGAAGTCGTTAAAGAGCGCTTCTTTTACGGTTGCCAATTCTAAAATATTACTCAACTCAATTTCATGTTGTGCCAAAGCCAAAGCGAATGTTTTGGGTTCAATTGCAGCAACAACCGACCTGGTAATTTCATTAATCACCGGAATCGTTTTTCGAATATCAACTTGGTTGCTGTAATAAGACGCAATCGCATTTTTGCTGTTTTGCTTTTTATTCAAATAGACAAAGAAAATTTTATCCGTAAAATCAGGATTGAAATCTACAATTTCCACGACCGGTTTATCATCGACAATTTGGTATAAAATTCCGGAATCATTTTGAGCGCAGGCGATATCGTAACCGCTACCGCCAAAACTTCTTTTCAGCAGCTCAAAAGCATCAATTTGTAACCACTGAGCAATATTATTGATTAAGGTTGAAGACGTCCCTAAACCCCATAATTTGGGAAAAGTAAGTTCGGTAGTAATTTTATAACCTTTTGATGCTGTAATGAATTCTGAATTCATCAAATAGGCTTCGTGCAAAATTTCAATTAAAGTATTTTTAACACTTTTGGCATCGTCATGGCGTTCCTTTCTAACAATTGATGAAAATGGAATATAGTCTTCAAACCAAATGCTTTTATCGCTGTCATAACTCGTCCATTCGATGATGTTATTGTCAGCTTCTTCAATGATTAAATTTTGACCGTATTTCGTAGGTAACGCAAAAGCTTTGGCACCATCAAGTACTACATATTCTCCTGTGATGAGTAATTTCCCGTTGCTGTAAAAGGTTTTTTTCAAGACTATTTTCTTAAATTTTCAATCAATTCCACTACGGCAGCATGCGTCACGGTATTTTTTTCGAAATGTTTGGCAATGGCTTTTCGTTCTTCTGCGGTGGCTTCAAATTGGTTTAGGATATTATTCAAATGCATTTTCATGTGGCCTTCTTGAATTCCGGTTGTTGTTAAAGAACGAAGTGCCGCGAAATTTTGCGCCAATCCGGTAACGGCAACCACTTGCATCAATTCTTTTGCCGAAGGTTTGCCTAAGATTTCCAAAGCCATTTTAACCAATGGATGTAACGAAGTCAATCCACCAACGGTTCCTAAAGCCAAAGGAATTTCCATCCAAAAAGTAAAAATACCATTCTCGATTTTAGCATGTGACAAACTCGAATATTGTCCGGTTCTTGAAGCATAAGCATGAACTCCGGCTTCAACGGCACGGAAATCATTTCCGGTGGACAAAACTACCGCATCAACACCGTTCATGATACCTTTGTTGTGCGTTACGGCACGATAAGGTTCTATCTCGGCAATGCGAACAGCTTGCACAAATTTCTCGGCAAACTCTTCTGGATTTTCTATTTTTTTTTCTGCTAAATCTTCTACTTTACAGGAAACTTCGGCACGAACAATACAATTCGGAACATAGTTAGACAAAATGCTCATCACGACAGTAATGTTCTTTTCGGCTTCGTTAAAATTGGTATAGTCTTGTGCTGTTTCTTTTAACGTTTTCGCCAATTGTTCTAAACACGAATTGATGAAATTCGCGCCCATACTGTCTTTGGTTTCAAAAGTTGCATGCAATTGGTAATAATTATCTAGTTCGGATGTTTTATCTCTGAGTTCCAATCCTAAAATTCCGCCACCACGCTTTTGCATGTTTTTAGTAATGTTTTCGGTAGAATCGATTAAAGTTGGTTTTATGAAATTGAAAAAGGTTTGCAACTTAGCCGTATCGCCTTTGAATAAAAAGTGAACTTGCCCAATCTTTTCTGTATTTAAAACAGTGGCTTTGAACCCGCCGCGAGTACTCCAAAACTTAGCTGATTTGGCAGCTGCCGCAACCACCGAACTTTCTTCAATTACCATTGGCACTGAATAATATTTCCCATTGATGAGAAAATTTGGCGCAATACCCATGGGCAAATAGAAATTGGAAATCGTGTTTTCTATGAACTCATCATGCAATTGTTGCAATTGGGCATCGTTGTTCCAATATTGTTTGATGGTAGTAATCGCTTCCGTTGGATTACTGAAATATTCTTTGGCAATCCAATTGATTTTTTCTTCTTTAGACAATTTGGAAAAACCGGCAACTGCATTATTCATAGACAATAAAAAGAGTTAATTAGCTACAAAGATAAGTCATAGCGATTGAATTTGTTACCCAAAAAAACTTTGAAATTATTATGGTTTAGCTTCTGCTGAAATGGGTTGCGGCACATCGCCTTCGTATTCCGTTTCTTGTAAGTCTTCGGTTTGCTTTCCTAGTTTGACTTTCGGGTTATCTTGAGTTCCGGTGACTTTAATCGGAATTCCGATGATACCGAATGGCGGTAAACCCAAACGCATTTTGATATTCAAATTCCCGTCAAAACTGGTTTGCCCTTCAATTCTTGGGCGGAAACCGGCGACTTTGAATTTGAAACGTTCAATATTGATGATGTTATTTTTTATCTTGGTTTTGATATCAACTTGAGAAACATCCGGATTTTTGATAGCGTCTTTGCCTGTTTTTTGACTTACGGCACCAAACATTTTGAATCCTTTCATTTTGACTTTCTTTACCGATAAAACTCCGTTTCCGGTTAATGATGGATAAATCGGTTGCATATTCGCATCGAGAATTCCGGCCACTTTATAATCTAAGGAAACAATTCCTTCGGCACTTTCGGCAGCGGATGCCATTTCTTTGAACATTTTTACTTCGTTGTAGGCACGTTTGATGTCGAATTCTTTGGCTAAGATTTTAAAATCGAAAAACGCTTTCTCTGTAGATTGACTTCCGTAAACCAAATCCATTTTAACATTGGCACCAATCAAATCAAAACCCGATTGTTTTAGTTCCAATTGACCTTTGCTGATTTTCATGTTGCCTTTCAACTTATCAATCGCTAATCCATCAAAATTGATTTTATCAGCCGTAGCATTGAATTGTAAATCGAAATTAGACGGAATGACTACCACTCCGGCTGGCGTTGCATTGGCTTCGGTATTTTCTATAGTATCTGCAACTGTTGTTGTTTGCGCCATGAATTCATCGACATTGATATAATCCGAATGCAATTGGAAATTCCCTTTTAAAATGGCTTTATCGGTCAATACAAAATCGATTACGTTTTGCAAATAACCATTCATTTTAAAATCGGATTGACCATAAGCGGCGATGAAATCATTGAAATTCATTTTGTCTTGATTGAATTTAAATGTGCCTTCTTTGATAACAAACGGTTTTGGCAAATATTCTGAAGTAGTTTTAATGTTTTTCAGCATCAAAGTTCCTTTGTTTTGCAACTTGGCATATCTGCCATTCATAGCGTCATCTTGAGAACCTTTGAAAGAGACATCGGCATTGACATAACCTTTTACATCGAGTCCTTTTTGGGAGAAGACTTGGTAGATTTTACCTAAATCCAACTCGCCTTTGGCTTTGATATCGTAGTTGATATTTTCGAAATTTTGCAACTTGGCATTGACAAAAATGGGTTTACCTTCAAACTCAAAAGACGCCGGAGTAATAGTAATTTTCAAATCATCGAGCGACCCTTTTTGGTCGAAAATAGTCGCAACTACATTAATATTCTGAATCGGATTTGGATAATAATCGGTTTTTACGTAACCGTTTTTGAAATTGATTTTACCATCGGTTACCGGAATTTTACCATTCTTTTTGTCGTAAACACCGTTGGATTTGATGTCTAGATTTAAGACACCTCGCAAATCCATATTCTCCAATCCGAAGGCTTTGTCCATTTGGGCTAAATCGATTTTGGAGTTGATTCTTGCGCTAATATTGGGTTTGGACAAACCTTCTGATTTGATAATCGCTTTTACATAATCTTTATCGACATTGAAGAAAATAGAATCGATGTTGACTCTCAGTTGTTCGGTGTCTAACGAAGGTAATTTGGTGTCAAAATTCAAGAAGATATTTGAGACCGGAAATGGTGCATCTTTGTATTCAATTAAACCATCACGGATTTTCATATTGAAAGCCACGTCGGGTTTTTGGTTTTTGGAAGCGATGTATTTTCCTTTTAAGGTAAATAATAAATCGGTGCTTCCTTTGACTTTGGTTTTATCCAACCAAGTGACATAAGCCGGTGGCAATGCAGTAAAAAAATCATTAAGCTTACTGTCTTCGGATTTGATATTGAAATCCATATCATAACCATTACTGAGAAAGTCGAACTTACCGTTGAATTCTACCGGAAGCTTGTTGATTTTCAAGTTGTTTTGTTGGAATACGAACGCTAAGGAATTGGTGTTGATTTTGGTAATCAAATCGGCTTTGACTTTCTTGTCTTTTAAATACTGTTCGCCGTCGTAAGCAAAATCAAAATCGGCTATTTTGGCTTCAGTATAAATATCAAAAACGGCTTTATCTAAATCACCATTTCCAATGTAATTAAAGCCTTTAGCATCGATTAAAATTTTAGTCGATTTGTCGTCATAAACCAAATGACTGTCTTCGATGGCAATTCTATCCAAGCGAAGTGAAGTTTCACTTTCAGCTTCTTTTTTATTTGTTTCTTCTTCGGCTATGTAGACGTTGTAATTGGCTTCTCCTTTGGCGTTGACTTTTACATTGATTAAGGCTTCTGAAACATAAATTTGATCGATGGTAACTTTACTATCAAAAATCAAAGATTTCAAGTTGATTCCGAAAGACACATCATTGGCTGAAATTAGCGTTTCATTTTGATAAGGTGAGGAACCTTTTAGCGAGAAATCGGTTAAGGTTAAAGTCAGTGACGGAAAGTGATTGAAGAACGACAGATTAGCTTCTTTAAAATTCAATTCGCCGTTTAGTTTTTTATTGGCGAAGGCTTTAACCTCTTCTGCAATTTTTCCGGGAAAAAGAATAGGCATCAAAAACATCAACAGGATGATTGACCCAAAGGTAATTCCGGTAATCTTTAAAATCCTGACTATGATTGACTTTGATGGCTTTTTCATGGGTCAAAAATACAAAGGGGAAAAGAGACAAAAAAATTTAAGGGGAAAATTTTTATAAAAAACAAAAGCCACGCTATAAAAACGTGGCTTCTGCAAAATAATTATATAACTAATCTAACCTTATTGTTTGATGACTTTCATGGTTTTTGAATTGCTATTTAGATCGATTGCTTTCACTAAATAAACACCATTATTTAAGTCATTGATATCGAATTGGTAATCTTCTGAAGAAATATTTTCAAATGACTTAACCAACTGACCGGTGATTGAGTAAACATCCACCTTAGAAACTTGGCCTTTAATGTTGAAGCTTCCTGAAGTTGGATTTGGATACAATCCTAATGCTTGATTGACAATTTCGTTTGTATTTAAAGAACTTTGTTGGTTTCCAAAGATTCTATATCCACCAGGTTCAATTGAAACACTTTGGCTTGTACTTGATACATTAAATACCGAATTATCCATCAAATTAAACCAATTTCCTGTAAAAGGGAAACCACCTGCTGTAATGTAAGTATTGTCTGAAAAATTCGTTAAAACAAAAACATAGCTCAAGGAAGAAGATGGTGAAGTTGATGTCCAAACGTCTAAACGAGGTCTTCCGGTTTGACTAAAATTCCATGCGTGTTGTCCGTTTTGGAATACCTCTTCGGTAATTCTCAAATCAATTTGTTTGGCCCATTGATTATAAACATTAGCTCTGGCTTCATTGCCTAGCCAATTTTCTGTCCATTGAGGTTGTGGTTTTGTATCTAATTTACAATCCGGTGCAGAAAAAGACACAACGCCATTACTACAAGTCCATAATGATTTATCCCAACCTAAATCGCCAAAGTGCCAAATCATTTTTGGCCCAGGCACCATAAAAAACACAGAACCCATTGCCGGAAGTCTTTGTAATACTTTTGCTAAATTTCCTTGGGTTTGACCAGCTTCGGTAAGTGCTTTGTACACTACTCTTTCTTCGTCATGACTTTCTGCATATCCAACGAAACGATAGTTATTGGCGTCGGTAACGGCACTAAGATCGGCGGAATTTCCTTTTAACAAATTAGCATAAGGGTCAGTCATTTTTCTCCACTGCATGATTCCTTTAGTATCACCATTTCTTTGATAATTGGCCCATTCTATTTCTTCTGCAGCAGAACCACCGGTCCCTAAATGTTCAAAAATCACTAAGGAGTTTGGATCAGCAGCCCATTGATTGTCTGCATACCATTTCATTTTGGCAACTCTATCGGTTCTGTAGCCATTGGTACAAGCTTCGTCATTGGAAGTACATTGGTTGGTAAAACCTTTTGTCAAATCCCAACGATAACCGTCTATTTTAAATTCGTTAATCCAATATTGAATAGTTCTTAGGGCGTAAGTATTGGTCATATTTCCACCCGGACCAGTTTCTCTAAAATGATTTAAATCGCTCCCTACATTATAACTGTGTAAAGCAACTTGATTTATGTATGGGTTTTCTGTTGTAGTTCTGGGACCAGTTCCATTAGCCCAACCATCATTATCAGTATCTAACATCCACATTCTTTCTAATGGTGAACGGCCAAAAACGTGGTTTAATGCTAAATCCAAAACAACAGCGATTCCATTTTGGTGGCACAAATCAATGAATTCTTTCAGTTTTACCGGTGGCCCATATCGCTTGTCTAATGCCATGTGGAAAACGGTATTGTAACCCCAACTCATATTCCCTTCAAATTCCATTACAGGCATTAATTTAATGGCATTAATGTTCAAGTTTTTGAAGTAATCTATTTTATTGATTAAGTCTTGGTAGGTTCTGTTGGCATCAAAATCCCTTACCAGTACTTCATAAAAAACCAAATCTTTTTTGTTTGGTTTCACAAAATTAAGGGTAGCACTACTCCAATTGTAAGCAAATAAGTTGTTTCCGGTTTGTAACACAGTTACTTCCCTTTCTTGATTTGGTGCTATAGTATTGTACTCCGGTAAGCCAGGAAAAACCCCTAGAGAGATTATCTCTCCATCATCAAAAGGTGATAAAACTAGTGTAGAAAATGGATCTGCTGTTTTTACAATAGCCGGTGAATTGACAGGACGATTGGTTTGGTCACAAACCCAATATTGATAAGCATAAATTTGGCCCGGTGTTAAACCCGTTAATTCTAGCCAATATTTACCTGTTGCGCTATCACGCTTCATAACGTAAGAATTATTGGGTTGCCAGTTATTAAAACTTCCAGCTACATAAACAAAATCTTTGAAAGGTGCCGTTAGAACTAAGGTCGCTTTTGTGGAATCAGAACTGTTGTAATTTATTCCATCAACAAGTCCAGCCGGTAATGCTTGAGCGGTAGGTGTAGCAACAATAATGGCACTAAATCGGGTTGTAAAAGTCGTATTCCCTTGGATAATTTGTAAAGTGTATGATTGATTCGAAGTTATTCCAGTATGTGTAAAAGAATAATTTGATGTGTTTTGCGAATTGATAGTTGTACCGTTGGCTATTAAATTATAAGTTGCCGAACCATTGGTATTGCTAGCTGTGATTGCAAGGCTACCCCCACTAGCTACAAAGTTGTTACTGTTAAAAGCCGGAGCCGTAAGTGTATATTGAAAAGCCCCAACAGGAATAAATAAATCAGCGGTTTGCTGAGAGGCATCTTCACTTCTAAAAACAACACAAATTTGTGTAATTGAATTGGCTGTAGACACACCAAAGTATGTAAATAAGTCAGGACTAATAGTCAAACTGTAAGTGTTGGCTGTAACTTGAGTCATTTGAGGTTGAATATTATTGCCCCAAACACTGCTGCCCTTAATATTTTGCCATTGCACTCCATTAACGGTTACACCAATGTAGGCATAAATTGTTCCTGTATAACTGGCTAATGGTGTACCTGTTTTATTAAAAGTAATGGTTGCTGCTTGATCTGCTAATACAGGTGATGGATTTGTAGTAATCTGAGAAAACGAAAGTAAACTACAAAAAAAGGCTAAAACAATAATAAATTTCTTTTTCATGATTTTATTTTTAAAAAACACAGACCAATTTACATTGGTCTGTGTTAATTTATTTATTTTAATTCAAAGTAATTGTCTTTGCAACTGTGTCTACTTTTAAAACTCTAAGACCAGTTGAGCCAACATATCTAAAATTACTATCTCCATCTAAAGCATTAATCAACTCAGGTGAAATAGTATATCCCTCGCCAACATAATACGGATAGTTACGGCTTCCTAAATCCCAGCTATCTCCTCCATTGTTCCCTAAGAACACTCTAAAAGATTCTCCGCTGGTTAAGGTTAAGATTGATTCATAAACACCCGCTTTAACTAATGGGAATTCCGTTTCATTATTTCCTGCCCATGACCATCCACCAGGTGTTGCAGCACCAACCAACCATAATGAATTTGCGGAAGTAGTACCTTGTGCGACAGAAATGAATTTCTGATTTTCATCAATTTTTATTCTGTGTGTTCCCGGGTTTCCAGTAAATCTGAAATTTGAATCGCCATCCATGGCATTCTCTAAAACTGAACTAATTTTATATCCATCATTTGCATAATAAGGATAATTTCTACCTGAACCCCAATTCCCTTCTTCAGTAAAGAATCTAAAGGTATCATTAGCAAAAGTTACAGTTGCCATTAAAACGTTATCATCACAAATTAAGCTCACTGGCGAATCCCAGTTCCAGCCAGCGGCAGGCAAACCTGCTCCAACAGCGAACTGACCTAAACAACCATAACAAGTTACCGTATAAGTCAAAACACTTGAATAAGCTGGTTCAAATCCTACGCCAACAGTAGCTTTAATTCTAATATCAACTGGACTAGCAACAAAAGGTGTGGCACCAGCTGTAAGACAAGCCAAGTTGAATTGAGCCGTTTGAATAGTTGCAAATCTATTAGACGTAGTTGTTAAAACTTGAGGATTAGAAAAATCAGACCCTGCAGGAGCTAACTCAACTGTGTAAGTAACTTCAGTTGGAGTGCCAAAATCCATTGCGCTCCATGTCAATGAAATCCCAGGATTTGAAGGTGTAGCGTCATTTAAAATTATTGATTCTCCGTTTAAAGGGGTAATAATTGAGAATGTCCCTTCAGGAGATATAAATTTTAAATCTTGTTCATCTTCACAAGATGTAAGACCTAAGAATGCAATTGCTGCGATTAAATATTTAAATTTATTTTTCATTTTGAATTATTTTTTGTTATTAATAACCAGGGTTTTGTGTTAAATTAGTATTAGAAGATAATGTTGAAGGGTGTAATGGAAAAACATTAAAGTGAGCAGGAATTGCAATTCCGTTAGAACCATTCCCTTTCCAAGCCCAATTATAATTTCCTCCTGTGTATTTATTAAATCTTATCAAATCTTGTCTTCTGTGCGCTTCCCAGTGTAACTCCCTAGTTCTTTCATCTAAGATAAAGTCTAGTGTTACCTGTCCTTGGGTTACATTGGCAAAATTACCTCCGTTAGCTCTTTCTCTCAAAGCATTGATATAAGTCATGGATTGGGAAGAAGCATTGGTAGTAGAGCTTCCATTTGTAGCGCCATCATTTCTCATTTGTGCTTCTGCATACATTAAATACACATCTCCTAATCTAAACAATGGAAAATCTGTATTAACAAATGTTGTGTTAGATCCTGGAATCCCTGTAGAACTTATATTAGAGTATTTAGCTAAGATATAACCTTGACTTTGGCTTGTAACATTGGTTATCTCTAGAGATCTTGGCCCTCCGCCAGATATCGTTTTTCGGGCATCATATTCAAAGTCTACACCGTTAAATTTTTCAACAAACTGTTTTCTTAAACGAATTGCTCCTCCCCATCCACCGGCACCTACGCCTAACGAAAGACCGTTTTGCTCAAGTGAACCAACAGAACCATTTACCATTACTGTAGTAGGCCCGTAGTTTTGTGTCAAAATACCATCTGATTGAATGGCAAAAATCATTTCGGTTGAAGTATCATTATCTGCTTTGAAGTTATCTAAATAGTTATTTTCTAAAACATATCCTCCAGCTATAAGGGCACTACACTGTGTCATACAGTCTGCATATTTATTTTGTCCTATATACACTTCTGCATTCAAATAAATTTTAGCTAAAATCATTCTGGCCATTCCTTGATCCAATCTACCTTGTTGATTGGTTCTTGGCGCTTTCAATGATGGCAAAACCTCTAATAATTCGTTTTCAATGTAAGCAAATAATTGCTGTCTATTATACTGCTGTCCGGTAACACCTACTGCATCATTTTCAGTGTTGAATGCCGCTTTTCCAAACAAATCCATTAGGTGATAGTAAGCTAAAGCTCTCAAAACTCTCACTTCATTTCTATAATCCTGAATTTCAGCTTGCTCTGTTGCGCTGATACCTCTTGAATTCAATTTATCAGGAGTAGATTGTCTTAAAAACTCATTTACAAGCGCTACTTGTAACATTCCTCTACTAAACATTCCTCTAAAAAATGGGTTTGTTGGATCCCAAATATTTCTTTGTAGTTCTCTTACTCCTATATCATTTCCTCCTTCATAAGACCAAATTGCTTCATCAGTTGTTAAGGTATTTAGATACCAAACAACCCTACCATACTGGCTAAAACCAGCATCAATACCCCCTAAATTAGAAGATTCAGCTCCGTTTGTACCTGTTAATGATAAATTACCATATACACCAGCTAAAGCACTTTTGTAGGCATCTGGCTGAGAATAAAACTCGTCAGCATCCAATCGCAAGGGATCACTTGGAGTTACATCTAAATCATCAGTACAACTAATATATAGTGACGAAATGATCAGAAAGGTTAAAAATTTACTTAATTTTTTCATATTTACAATTTTTTAAAATTTAACGTTTGCACCAAATAATATTTGACGTTGTCTAGGGTAAATTGTTTGATCGTTTCCACCTGAGAATTCAGGATCTAAACCTGAATATTCAGTTATAATGAATGGATTTTGTACACCGGTAAACAATCTTAATGTTGCTTTACCATCAAGCCATTTTTGAAAAGTATACCCTAATGTAGCATAGTCCATTCTTAAGAAAGAACCATTTTCAACAAACATATCTGATAAAATTTGTCCGTTGGCTCTGGTATTAAAATCATAATCTAAAACTGATGCCGGTAAATTCTGAAGCTCACCGTTCAATAATTGGTCATAATAAGAAGAGCGTGATTTAACCACATTTAAAATTCTATTGCCTAAACTGGCTCTCAAATTAAACCCTAAATCAAAATTTTTGTAACTTACATTAGTAGAAAAACCCAATAATAAATCCGGATCTGTGTTTTTATAGATGTAACGGTCACTCGTATTTACAACTCCATCGCCGTTTAAATCTGCGAAAGCGCCTTCAATTGGTCTGCCATCTAAACTATACAATTGTTTATAAACAAAGAATGAGTTTGGCGTAAATCCTTCTTGCATTATTTGTGATTCTGTTCCAATCCCAATATTACCAACATAAATTGGCACACCTCCAGCAATTTCATCAATTCTTCTCTCAAATTTAGAAGCATTGAAGTTTACACTCCAATTTACGTTATCCCCTCTAATAACATCATAATTTACATTCAATTCAAACCCTTTCACACTCATACTTCCAATGTTTTGAGGTCCTTCGTTCGTGAAATTACTTCCATCAGCAAATGGAGCATTTTGGAACAAGTCTTTGGATTGTTTGTAAAAGAAATCTAAACTACCGTTTAATCTATTACCATTAAATCCATAATCCAATCCAAGGTTATAGGTTGACGTCTCTTCCCACTTCAAACTTGGATTATAACCTCCAGGTTGAGCTACCGGAAAATAATTGTTGTCAATTGAATATTGGGTATTTTGGTTTCCTAGGAAATATTGTGGTAAGTAAAATAAGCCCGCTCCAATATCTTGCTGACCAGTAACTCCCCAACCAGCTTTTAACTTTAACTCACTTAGTAATGAACTACCGGCAAAAAATTCTTCTTTAAGTTTCCATGCAATAGAGGCCGCCGGGAAATTACCCCATCGGTTTAATTCTCCAAAACGAGAAGTCCCGTCTCTTCTGTAACTTAATGTTAGATAATATTTATCTTTATAGGTAATATTAGTTCTACCTATAAAACCAATATATACAATATCATCGCTAACCGTAAATTGAGGTTCGTCATCAGGGTTGTTTAAATTTCGAGTAGTATAACCAAAGCCTTCAAATTTTTGATACGAATAGCCTGCAGTTAAATCAAATCTTAAATCATTTAATGTTTTTGCATAAATAAAATAAGTGTCCAAAAGTTTGTTAGTACTTTCTCCGTCTGAATAACTGTTGTTTCCTATAAATTGATTCAGTCTGATTGGTGAAGTTCTTGCGGTGTTAGGAGTTATATTTCTACTAAATCCTGTATCCCTGTCATATCCTAAATTAGTTACCCATCTCAACTCAGGGAAAAAGTGAAACTTATAATCGATCTCAAAATTTCCGAAAAGCTTATAGTTCTCACTTGTATTATTGGTTTGTAAAAGCTGCGCCACCGGATTTGCTGTTGCAATTGGAGCAAAATCGGTTAAGTTATCACCATCTCTAAACTCAAAGAAACCATCAAATGGAGAGCTAGCATCATAAACCGGCTGTGTAGGATCCATTAACAAAGCAGCACCCTCTACTCCGGGCGCATTTCTCCTTTTTGACTCTGTGTAATTAACAGACACTCTCGTTTTTAAATGATTATCAAAAAAACTTGGACTCATGTTTAACGAAACACTAGTTCTGTTTAGTTTGTCCGTCAACCTTAATCCTTCTTGATAAGTATTACCAATAGTCAATCTGGTTGGAATTCTTTTAAACAAATTTCCTTTTAATGACAAACTATTATCTACGTAATCAGTTCTTCTGTAAATTTCTTCTTGCCAATCCGTGTTAGCATTTCCTAATTTATTTCTTATAGACTCATTAAAGACCGCATTGGGTTCACTCGGATCAAGCACAGGATAAACAAAATTTACTGCTTCTCTAAATTGATCTGCAGAAAGCACGTCAATTTTGTTCATTTTTTTTCCGCTTCCATATTGGAAATTATATTCTACCTCCAGTTCTTTTCCTCCTTTTTTAGTAGTAATGATAATCACACCATTTGACGCTCTAGAACCATAAATAGCTGTGGCCGATGCATCTTTTAATATGGTAAAACTTTCTACATCATTAGGATTTAAAGTAGCCAAAACTCTTGAATCCATTGGCAAACCATCTAACACAACTAATGGATCATTATTAGCTAACAATGAAGAACCTCCACGAATTCTAATCGTTGGTACAGAACCCGGTGAACCACCATTAGTATTGATAGCTACACCGGCCACTTTTCCTGTTAATAAGTTATCAACGGTAACATTAGCGCCTTTGTTAAAATCTTTTGATGAGATGACTGTCACCGAACCTGTTGCATCTTTTTTCTTAACAGTTCCGTAACCAACTTGAACTACAACTTCTTGTAATTGGTTGGCACTTTCATCTAAGCTTACATTGATAGATTTTTGTCCGTTGAAAGAAACCGTTTTAGAATCGTAACCAATAAACGAAAAGACGACTTTGTCTCCGTTTTTTAAGCCGCCTAACTGGAATTTCCCGTCAAAATCTGTGGTGGTGCTACTGTTTGCACCTTGAACAATTACATTTACGCCTGGCAAGGGTTGGTTTGATTTACTATCAAGAACAACTCCACTTAAAGAACTCTGTGCAAGAGCGCCAAAAGGCAGTAACAGGAATAAAAATAACAACTTTTTGTAAATTGTTTTCATACGTTTTGTTTAGGTTAAAAAATTTAATTTTGTGCTTGTAATTTTACTTCGAATGTTAAATTTATGCAAAATTTTCAATCTTAAGAACAAACGCTTGTTAAAACTCCACCGAAAACGTTTTCGTGTTGAAAACTTTTATGTTATTGCATTATTTTAAGCCTAAAATTAAAAGAATAAAAAATAACTTATATCTTTATTCAGAAATCATTATTTACCACATGAAAAGAAAAGTAACACTTAAACAAATTGCCAGAGAGCTTGATGTCTCTATTTCCACCGTTTCGAAATCCTTAAGAAACAGCCTGGAAATAAGCGAAGATACCCGACAAAAAGTACAGGCATTTGCCAAATTATACAACTATAAGCCCAACAATATTGCCCTAAGTTTAAAGAACAAAAAAACCAAGACTATTTGTATTATTATTCCCGAAATTATTCACCATTTTTTTGCTACGGTTATTAGTGGAGTCGAAAATGTAGCCAATGAAAATGGCTATAATGTTTTGGTATGTCTTTCTGACGAATCATTTGACAAAGAGGTAATCAATATGGAAATGTTGGCGAACGGAAGTATCGACGGCTTCATCATGTCATTATCAAAAGAAACCCAACAAAAGAAAGATTTTCACCACATAGTCGAAGTCATCAATCAAGGAATGCCGGTAGTAATGTTCGACAGAATTACCAATGAAATTCTGTGCGACAAAGTAATCATCGATGATAATTTAGCAGCCTTTAACGCAACCCAACATTTAATCGACAAAGGCTTTAAAAAAATTGCCCTGATTTCAACAGTTGATTATGTTAGCGTTGGAAAACTTAGAACCGAAGGCTATATAAAAGCCTTAAAGAACAACGACATCAAAGTCGATGAAAACCTGATCTTAAAAATCGAAGATACCGAAAACTTTGAAGACAGCATAGCTAATCTTTTGACTAATAATGATATTGATGCCGTTTTTGCTGTAAATGAATTATTCGCCGTAACCGCTATCAAAGAAGCCAATAAGTTAGGCAAAAAAGTACCGGAAGATATTTCAATTATTGGATTTACAGATGGAATTATTTCAAAATATTCTTCCCCTAGTATTACAACCGTAAGTCAAAATGGCGTGAAAATGGGTGGCAAAGCTGCTAAAATGCTGATTGAAAGACTTGAAGCTGAAGAAGAAGACGAAGAACAGTACAGAACCGAAGTAATCGAGACAGAATTAGTAGAAAGAGAATCCACTAAATAAAAGGGTTTTTATCAACAAATAACGTTTTCGTAACCTGTTGATGTTATTTTTTTTTTCGAGGACTGTCTCAATATAAATTCTTTCTTATCTTTACCCTAATTATCAAAGCTTGTACTTTACTTCGAAAATAGATTAAAGTTTTGATAAGCAAAGCGCTTATCGTTTTAAAAATCAACAAATTACGATAATGGAAAAGCGTAAATTAAGTTTCTGGGAAATTTGGAACATGAGTTTCGGTTTCTTGGGGATACAATTTGGTTTTGCCTTGCAAAACGCAAACACTTCAAGAATTTTTGACACCTTAGGCGCAGAAGTTGATAAAATAGGACTTTATTGGCTAGCCGCACCGTTAACCGGTCTCATTGTTCAACCCATTGTGGGTTATTTTTCAGACAGAACTTGGACTCGATTAGGCAGAAGAAGGCCTTACTTTCTAGTCGGCGCCATTTTGTCTTCAATTGCACTGATTTTTATGCCAAATTCCCCAACCCTTTGGATTGCCATCGGTACTCTATGGATTATGGATTCTTCTATCAACATTTCGATGGAGCCATTCAGAGCTTTTGTAGGTGATAATTTATCCGAAAAACAACGTACACTGGGCTTTGCTATGCAAAGTTTCTTTATCGGACTTGGTGCTGTTGTAGGTTCTGCATTGCCTTATGTCTTTACCAATTGGTTTAATATCGAAAACACAGCTCCTGAAGGCATAGTGCCACCATCTGTAAAATGGTCATTCTATGTTGGCGGAATTGTATTTCTTCTTGCCGTAATTTGGACCGTAGTAAAATCGAAAGAATATACTCCGGAAGAATTGGAAGCCTTTGAAAACGCCAAAAAAGACAATTCAAAAACTAATGAAAGCACTAACGAAGAAGGCTGTACTAAAAAAAGACAATTTAACATCGGTTTGGTTTTATCCATCATTGGATTAATCTTATCTTATTTTGTTCACGACATTAATACCAAAAGCGAAAACAGCCACAAAGAGCTATATATCCTTTCCATTGGTATTCTTGTAGCCGGAGTTTTGTTTGCTTTGGTTTCTCAACTGAGAAAAAACAAAGTTCGAAACGGCTTTACCATTATCATTACTGATTTATTAAACATGCCAAAAACTATGAAACAACTGGCTTGGGTACAATTTTTCTCGTGGTTTGCTTTATTTGCCATGTGGATTTATACTACCAAAGCCGTAACAGGTCATGTTTTTGGGACCAATGACACAACCTCAAAAGTGTACAATGATGCAGCCGACTGGGTTTCTGTAATGTTTACTGTTTACAATGGTGTTGCTGCAGCAGTTGCCTTTTTATTACCGGTTTTGGCCAAAAGAACCAGTAATAAATTCACCCATATGCTGGCTCTGATTGCCGGAGGATTGGGATTAATTTCTGTTTATTTTCTATCAGATAAAGTTGGTTTATTAATCGCTATGGTCGGTGTGGGTATTGCTTGGGCAAGTATCTTATCTATTCCTTACGCGATGCTTTCGGGTTCATTGCCTTCAAGCAAAATGGGTTATTACATGGGCGTTTTTAACTTCTTTATTGTAATCCCTCAAATCGTTGCTGGAACCATTTTAGGTTTCTTGGTCAACACTTTTTTTAATGACGAACCCATTTATGCTTTAATAATTGGTGGACTTTCAATGATATTGGCAGGTTTATTAACCTTGACCGTATCGACAAACAAAAAGATTGATATTAATGAGTAAAAAAGCATTTATTTTCGACCTAGACGGCGTAATCGTTGACACTGCCAAATACCATTTTTTAGCGTGGCAAAAATTAGCTCAAGAATTAGGAATCGAATTTACACCCGAACACAACGAAGAATTAAAAGGCGTTAGCCGCGTTCGTTCTCTTGACATTATTCTGGCGCTTGGCAATGTTCAAGCCTCGCAAGAAGACAAAAACAAATGGCTAATCCAAAAAAATGAAGAGTATTTATCCTATCTCGTTGATATGGATGAAAGCGAATTACTTCCCGGAGTAATCAACGTGCTCGAATTTATTAAAGAAAAAAAACAACTGATTGCCTTAGGTTCGGCCAGTAAAAACGCCCGACCTATTTTAGAAAAAACAGGCATTTTACACTTTTTTGACGCCATTGTTGACGGCAACGATGTGGCCAATGCCAAACCCGATCCGGAAGTTTTTCTAAGAGCGGCGAAATTGGTCAAAGCCAACAACAAAAACTGTATCGTTTTTGAAGACAGCGTAGCCGGAATTCAAGCCGCCAATATCGCCAACATGATTAGCGTTGGTATTGGCGACGCTGAAATATTGCACGAAGCAAAATACAATTTTAAAGATTTTACGTTTATGGACCTTTCTTTTATAGAAGCGCTCCTCGACTAAAATTGAATGATAAAAGGACAATAAAAAAATTACAATGAACCAAGATTATATCAAACCAGATAACTGGTCGATTATTGAAGAAGGATTTGATTTAGACAGAGTAAAATCCTCGGAAAGTTTATTCAGTATCGGAAACGGTGCCATGGGACAACGTGCCAATTTTGAAGAATTCTATTCAGGAAAAACCTTCCAAGGAAGTTACATCGCCGGCATTTATTATCCCGATAAAACCAAAGTGGGTTGGTGGAAAAACGGCTATCCGGAGTATTTCGCTAAAGTGTTAAACGCTCCGGTTTGGATTGGCATTTTAATCGAAATCAATGGAGAAACTTTGGATTTAGCTGCCTGTAAAGTCACTAATTTCAAACGCGAACTCAATATGAAAGAAGGTTGGTACCATCGTTCTTTCTCAGCCACTTTGAACAACGGAATCGAAATCGATGTTAACGTTAGAAGATTCTTGTCTTTGGATTTAGATGAATTGGGCGTAATCAAATACGAAATCACTCCGAAAAATCAAGACGCCACTATCGTTTTCAAACCTTATTTAGACGCCGGAGTTCACAACGAAGACGCCAACTGGGAAGAGAAATTTTGGGAACCATTGGAAACCCAACATCAAAACAATGAGGCTTTTGTAGTAGCGCGTACTTTCAAAACCCATTTTGAAGTGGCGACTTACATGCACAACAGCATCTTTATCAATAACGAAAATCAAAACGCCGAACCAACCTTTGTAGACACTACTTCGGACAAAGTAATTTTTACTTACGAACAACTGGTTTCCAAAGGCCAAACCATAGCGTTCCAAAAACTAGGCGGTTACACCGTTTCAATGAATCACAATTCCAAAGATTTGATTCCGGCGGCGCAAAGTGTTATC
Organism: Flavobacterium sp.; assembly: GCF_046293665.1. Lineage (GTDB taxonomy): Bacteria > Bacteroidota > Bacteroidia > Flavobacteriales > Flavobacteriaceae > Flavobacterium. The sequence goes on along the minus strand of NZ_JBKBOL010000001.1, from coordinate 820,321 downwards.
GCCAAAGGATTAGCCTTAGGTTATGATACTTTATTACAAAACCAAATCGATGCCTGGGCCAAAATCTGGGAAATGAGCGACATTACCATTGAAGGCGATGTAAAAGCCCAACAAGGTATTCGTTTCAATATTTTCCAATTGAACCAAACCTATCTAGGCAAAGATTCTCGCTTAAATATCGGTCCGAAAGGTTTCACCGGAGAAAAATACGGCGGCTCGACTTATTGGGATACCGAAGCCTATTGCATTCCGTTTTACATGGCTACGAAAGACCAACAAGTAGCGCGAAATCTTTTGGCGTACCGTTACAACCAATTAGACAAAGCCATCGAAAATGCCGAAAAATTAGGTTTCAAAAACGGCGCTGCTCTTTATCCGATGGTAACCATGAATGGTGAAGAATGTCACAACGAATGGGAAATCACCTTCGAAGAAATCCATAGAAATGGCGCGATTGCTTTTGCGATTTTCAACTATTATAGATTTACCGGTGATTACAGTTACATTCCTGAAAAAGGATTGGAAGTTTTAATCGGTATTGCCCGTTTCTGGCACCAAAGAGCAACTTTCTCAACCTACAGAAATCAGTACGTTATTTTGGGCGTAACCGGTCCGAATGAATACGAAAACAACGTCAATAATAACTTCTATACTAATTATATTGCCAAATGGTGTATCGATTATACCATCGAACAAGTTGAAAAAGTAAAACAAGAATACAACTCAGATTATAACAGAATCATGAGTAAAGTCAACTTAGATGATGCCGAAATCCTGCATTGGAAAAAAGTAGCGGATCACATGTATTTTCCTTATTCGGAAGAACACGGCGTTTACTTACAACAAGACGGTTTCTTGGACAAAGAATTGGTCAAAGTGCATGATTTAGACAAAAGCCAAAGACCAATCAACCAAAAATGGTCTTGGGACAGAATCCTGCGTTCGCCTTACATCAAACAAGCTGATACTTTACAAGGTTTTTACTTCTTTGAAGATCATTTCAGCAGAGAACAACTCGAAAAACATTTCGACTTTTACGAACCGTTTACCGTTCACGAAAGTTCATTATCACCTTGTGTTCACTCGATTCAAGCCGCAGTTTTAGGTCGAATGGAACAGGCGTATACATTCTATTTAAGAACTTCTCGTTTAGACTTAGACGATTACAACAAAGAAGTGGAAGAAGGTTTACATATCACCTCAATGGCCGGAACGTGGATGAGTATCGTGGAAGGTTTTGGCGGTATGCGTGTAAAAAACAATACCTTACATTTCGAGCCAAGAATTCCAAAAGATTGGAATGGTTATTCATTCAAAATCAATTTCAGAAACCAAATTTTAAAAGTTTCTGTTCACCAAAATGAAACCAACTTTACCCTAGAAGGCGAAACCGCGATTTCGGTTTTCGTAAATGGCAAAGAAGTTTTGGTAGAACCGAATAGTTTGGTAACCGTATAATTTTTAACATTAAGAAGTTTAGAGAAGTTAAGGTTTTCATTAAGTTTTATTGATACGCCTTAACTTCTTTTTTTATAAATAAAATGACTAAGAAAGAAGTAACACAATTAAGTTATGATATTGTAGGCTGTGCTATAACAGTTCACAAAACTCTTGGTCCGGGATTACTAGAAAGTGTTTATGAAAAATGTCTTAAAGAAGAATTGGAGTTTCAAGGATTCAAAGTGGAAACACAACAAAAAGTAAAACTTGAATACAGAAATGTTCAAATAGAAACAGAATTAAGACTTGATTTATTAGTTAATGATACTATTATAGTTGAAATAAAATCTATTGAAAATCTGCTCCCTGTTCATGAAGCCCAACTCTTAACCTATATGAGTTTATTAGAAAAACCTCAAGGATTACTAATAAATTTTTATACAGACAACATAACCAAATCTGTAAAACCTTTAGTAAACGAATACTTTAAAAACCTTAATGAAACTTAATGCAAAAACTTAACTTCTTAATGGTAAAACCTAACAACATGAAAAAAATACTCTTCTCTTTCTTGATTTCTGTTTCGGCTTTCGCCCAAATTGACAAAGTTGAACCGCCATTTTGGTGGAATGACATGAATCTTTCTGATGTACAGATTATGTTCTACGGGAAAAATATTGCCCAAAATGAAGTCACCGTTTCCAACGGCATCATCATCAAAGGCATTCAAAAAACCGAAAACCCGAATTATGTTTTTGTAACAATTGAAACCAAAAATGTTCCGGCCCAGGATTTTGTCTTTACTTTCAAAAACGGCAAAAAATCTTTTACCCAAAACTATTCGCTCAAAGCCAGAAGAGCAAACTCTCGCTTCCGCAAAAGTTACGATAGCTCTGATGTCATCTATCTTTTAATGCCGGACCGATTTGCCAATGGAAACCCAAACAACGACAACAATCCAGCCTTAACCGAAAAAATGGATCGCTCCAAAGACAACGGCAGACACGGCGGCGATATCGAAGGCATCATCAAAAACTTAGATTATATCCAATCGCTTGGCGCGACGGCCGTTTGGCCAACACCACTTTGTGAAGACAATGACGAAAGAGGTTCATATCACACTTACGGTCAATCCGATGTGTATAAAATTGACGCACGTTTCGGAACTAATGAAGATTATGTTAGAATGAGTGCCGAATTGCACAAACGCGGCATGAAAAACATCATGGATTATGTAACCAATCACTGGGGTTGGCAACATTGGATGTACAAAGATTTACCTACGCGCGACTGGGTTCACCAATTCCCGGAATTCACCAATTCTAATTACAGAATGACCACGCAATTTGACCCCAATGCTTCCGCTCGCGATGCCCAATATTGTATGGACGGTTGGTTCGTAAAATCGATGCCCGATTTAAATCAATCCAATCCGTTAGTTTTAAATTACCTGACTCAAAACGCCATTTGGTGGATTGAATACGCCGATTTAGATGGTTTCCGTGTCGATACTTATTCTTATAATGACAAAGTCGGCATCGCCAAATGGACCAAAGCCATCACTGATGAATATCCGCATTTCAATATCGTAGGTGAAGTTTGGATGCAAGACCAAGCCCAAATGGCCTATTGGCAAAAAGACAGTAAAATTGGCGCCATTCAAAGCTACAATTCCTATTTGCCTTCGGTGATGGATTTCACTTTATACAATGCTTTAGAAAAAGTGTTCAACGAAGACAAAGGCGAATGGGACAAAGGAATGATTAGAATCTATGACAATTTTGCCAATGACTTTTTATATCCCAACATCGACAACATCTTAATTTTTGCCGAAAACCACGACACCAATCGCATCAATCAAGCCTATAAAAACGATTTCAAAAAATACCAAATGGCCATGACTATATTGGCAACCGTTAGAGGAATTCCGCAGTTGTATTACGGTTCCGAAATTGCCATGGCCGGCGACAAAGGCAAAGGCGATGGCGACATTCGTCACGATTTCCCGGGCGGCTGGAATGGCGATACCAACAACGCTTTCACCAAAGCCGGAAGAACCGAAGAGCAAAACAAGTTCTACGATTTCACCGCCAAAATATTCAATTGGAGAAAAACCAAAGACGTGATTCATTTCGGAAAAACAACGCATTATGTTCCAGAAAACAACGTTTATGTTTATTTCCGTTATAACGAAAAAGAAAGCGTGATGGTAATTGTCAATAACAGTAACGAAAAACAAACTTTCAAAACCAACAGATTTCAAGAAAACTTAAACCATTACAAATCCGGAAAAGACGTGTTAAGTAACGCTTCTTTTGATTTGAAAAATGATATTTCTATTGAAGGAAAATCGGTTTTAGTATTGGAATTGAAATAATTTAAACCATTAAGAAGTTAAGAATGAATTAAGTTTCATTAAGTCTTAACTAACCTTAATGCAAGACCTTAACTTCTTAATGTTAAAAAGAAAATGAAGAAACTTTTTCTATTATTACTAATTACCTCTATATCATTTGCCCAAAATGCCAATAGAAATTACCTTTCCCACAGTTGGAAAAACAATCTCTTGGAAGTCAAAACCAATGATGGAACCTATCGCATCAAAGCGTACTCGAATAAAATAGTCGAAACGTCTTTCATTCCAAACAGCGAAGTATTCAATCCGAATTCACATGCCGTCATCAAAACACAAGAGAAAATCAACGCCACGGTTTCTAAAACAGACAGTTCAATCTCTTTAGTCACCAACAACATTACAGTAGTCATCAATAAATCACCTTTCCGAATCACTTATTCCAACAAAGGCAAAGTTTTATTGTCGGAAAAAAACGGCTACATCAAAAAGGACAGCACTGAAGTTTTACAGTTCAACCTAGACAACTCCGAAGTATTATTCGGTGGCGGAGCACGCGCTTTAGGCATGAACCGTCGCGGTAATCGCTTGGCTTTGTACAACCGAGCACATTATGGTTACGAAACCCGGGCCGAGTTGATGAACTTTTGTATTCCTTTAGTTTTGTCTTCCAAATTATACGCCGTGCATTTTGACAACGCAGCGATTGGTCATTTGGATTTAGACAGCAAGAAGAACAACACTTTAGAATACGAAACAATTTCGGGCCGAAAAACCTATCAAGTTATTGTAGGTGATACTTGGGAAGATTTGGTGGCCAATTATACCGATTTAACCGGAAAACAACCGATGCCGGCGCGCTGGACATTAGGTAATTTCTCTAGTCGATTTGGTTATCATACCCAAGAAGAAGTCGAAAAAACGATTAACCGTTTCAACTCCGACGGCATTCCGGTTGATGCGATTATCCTCGACTTGTATTGGTTTGGCAAAACCGTTCAAGGCACAATGGGCAATCTCGAATGGGACAAAGACCAATTCCCTAATCCCGAAAAAATGATAGCTGATTTAAAGGCAAAAGGCGTCAAAACAATTCTAATCACCGAACCATTTATATTAACAACCTCATCGAAATGGAAAGAAGCCGTCGATAAAAAAATATTGGTTACCGATAAATCAGGCAAACCTGCGACTTGGGATTTCTATTTCGGAAACACTAGTGTAGTAGATATTTTCAAACCCGAAGGCAACCAATGGTTTTGGAATGTTTACAAAAGATTAATCAACCAAGGCGTCGGCGGCATGTGGGGCGATTTGGGTGAACCCGAAGTCTTTCCATCCAAAGCCATGACTGCTGCCGGAAAAGCGGATGAAGTCCATAACATTTACGGGCACAATTGGGCCAAGTTAATCGCTGATGGTTATAAAAGAGATTTTCCAAACCAAAGACCATTCATCCTGATGCGCGCCGGTTATTCGGGCTCGCAACGATTCGGAATGATGCCTTGGAGTGGCGATGTATCCAGAAGTTGGGGCGGTTTGCAATCACAAATGGAAATCGCGATGCAAATGGGTATGCAAGGTATGGCTTATATGCACTCGGATTTAGGCGGATTTGCCGGAGATTATTTCGACAACGAATTGTATTTGCGTTGGTTGCAATACGGTGTTTTCAATCCTATTTTCCGTCCGCATGCGCAAGAAGATGTGGCTTCGGAAGTGGCTTATAAAGATGTTCACACCAAAGCCAAAGCCAAAAAAGCAGTGGAATTGCGTTACCAATTGATGCCTTACAATTATACTTTGGCATTCGACAACAACCAAAAAGGAACACCGTTAATGCGTCCGTTATTCTTTGAAGAACCAACCAATGAAAAGTTATTGAACGAAAAGGAAAGCTACCTTTGGGGTAATGCCTTTTTGGTAAAACCAATAACCAAATCAGGCGTAACTTCTACGGAAGTCTATTTCCCGAAAAGCAACAATTGGTTTGACTTTTATACGGGTAAAAAATACAATGCAGGTTCAACTGAAACCGTAAAAGTAGAAGAAACTGCTATCCCAACTTTCGTTCGTGGCGGTAGTTTTGTTCCGATGATTGAAACGATTCAGAATACTTCAAAATATTCGGTGGACAACTTCAATTTGCATTTCTATTTTGACGAAACAGTGAAAACTTCCACCGGAAAATTATACAACGACAACGGTGAAACGCCTCAAGCTTTTGAAAAAGGTCAATACGAAATATTGAATTTCAACAGCAATAACAATGGCAAAGAATTGGTACTGAAATTAACCTCAACTGTTGGCAAAAATTATTTGTCATCTGACAAAACAGTTTCAGTATTGATTCACAACATCAAGGCCAAACGCATTTTGGTTAACGGACAAGAAATGGTTTTCAAAACCTTTAACGAACCTTTACAAATTCCGGTTGAATGGAAAAAAGGAACAACTTCTGAAATTAAAATTGAATACTAATATGAAAAATATACTGCTTACGCTATCGGCTTCACTCCTATTAATTGGTTGTAATTGTACCAAAGAAGCGGCTTCAAAACAACCACCATCATCTCAAACACCTTTCGTTTGGGAAAGTGCGAATGTCTATTTCCTTTTAATCGATAGGTTCCAAAACGGCAATCCCGAAAACGATAAAATCATCAACCGCAACAAACCAACTAGCGTTTTGCGTGGCTTTGAAGGTGGCGATATTCGCGGCGTAATTCAAAAGCTAGAGGAAGGTTATTTTACTAATCTTGGAATCAATGCCATTTGGATGACACCGGTCGTGGAGCAAATTCACGGTTCAGTCGATGAAGGCACCGGAAACACTTATGGTTTTCACGGTTATTGGACGAAAGATTGGACAGCAGTCGACCCAAGTTACGGCACCAAAGAAGACTTAAAAGAATTAGTCGAAAAAGCCCATGCGAAAGGTATCCGAATTATGCTAGATGCAGTAATCAATCACACCGGTCCGGTAACTGAACTTGACCCGGTTTATCCAAGCGATTGGGTTCGTACTTCGCCTAAATGTACTTATCAATCTTACGACACTTACATCAACTGTACTTTGGTAGAAAATCTTCCGGATGTAAAAACCGAAAGCAACGAAAACGTGGCTTTACCACCAATGTTAGTCGAAAAATGGAAAAAAGAAGGTCGTTACGAACAAGAAGTAGCCGAACTTGATGCTTTCTTCAAAAAAACAGGTTATCCGCGAGCACCGAAATATTACATTATGAAATGGCTTTCGGATTATATCACCGATTACGGCATTGACGGTTACAGAGTTGACACCGTGAAACATACCAAAGAAGATATTTGGGCCGATTTCAAAAAAGTTTGCGACCAAGCCTTTGCCGATTTCAAAAAGAACAATCCGTCAAAAGTGTTAGACAACAATGGTTTCTTCACGGTTGGTGAAGTCTACGGTTACAATATCGGGGCGAAAAGATTATACGATTTCGGAGATAAAAAAGTCGATTATTATGCAAATGGTTTTACGGGCTTAATCAATTTCGATTTTAGAAATGAAGCCAAAATGAACTATGAAGAGTTGTTCTCCAAATATTCAAATATCTTGCAAAACGATTTAAAAGGCAACACAGTAATGAACTACGTAACGTCACATGACGACGGTTATCCTTTCGACAAAAAACGCGAAAAGATTTTCGAAGCCGGAACCAAATTGTTATTGGCACCGGGAATTTCACAAGTGTATTACGGAGATGAAATTGCTCGTCCACTCGAAATCGAAGGCACGCAAGGCGATGCTACGTTGCGTTCGTTTATGAATTGGGGAGATTTATCATTTGACCGAATCAAAAACCAATTGTTGATGCATTACAGCCTCTTGGGAACCTTTAGAAATAACCATCCTGCAGTTGGCGCCGGTGTTCACCAAATGATTTCGCAATCGCCGTATGTTTTCAGCAGAACTTACAGCAAAGGTAGTTTCAATGACCAAGTAGTCGTTGGTTTAGATTTGCCAAAAGGACCAAAAGAAATCTCAGTCGGAACTGTATTTGCCAATGGCACTAAAGTCAGAGATGCTTATTCGAATTTATCCGTTGTTGTAGAAAATGGCAAAGTGACTTTGGATACCAATTTTACTATTGTTTTACTAGAGAAATTGTAATCAGAAAAATTTACCATTAAGAAGTTAAGGGAAATTAAGATTTCCATTAAGGCTTAACTGAACTTAATGAAAACCTTACTATCTTAATGTTAAAAACCATGCTCAAAATCGGTCATCGCGGTGCGAAAGGTCATTTACCCGAAAACACTTTGGCTTCCTTCCAAAAAGCTATCGATTTGGGCGTTGACATGATCGAACTTGATGTACAGTTGAGTTTGGATAAAATACCGATGGTTATTCACGATGAAACCGTTGACCGAACAACTTCGAATAGTGGTTTGGTGACCGATTTTAGCGCCAAAGAATTGCAAAAATTAGGTATTCCAACTTTGGCAGCCGTATTCGAATTGGTTCACAATCGATGCGAGATTAATGTGGAAATCAAAGCGTTTTCGGCTACGCAAAGCGTTTTAGATTTGATAACAAAAAATACTTTCGACCAAAATAAAATATTGATTTCCAGTTTTGACTGGAATGCTTTGCAGGAAGTGCGTTTTCACGATGACAACATTCGGATTGGTGTTTTAACCGAAACTGATTTAGACTTAGCACTGGCTTTCGCCAAATTCATCAAAGCCGAAACAATTCATCCTCATTACCACTTACTAACCCCTGAAAAAGTTCAAAAAATAAAAGAAAAAGGATTTAAAGTTTTTGCATGGACGATAAATGAACCTGAAGATATTACCTTTGTGCAATCATTGGAAGTTGACGGTATCATCACCGATTTCCCGGAAAGACTATGAACTCAAACTATGACATTATCATCGTAGGCGGCGGTGCAGCTGGTTTTTTTACAGCCATCAACATCGTTGAAAACAATCCAGAACTGAAAGTCGCTATTTTAGAACGCGGCAAAACGGTGTTGGAAAAAGTGCGCATTTCCGGCGGCGGAAGATGTAATGTTACTCACGCTTGTTTTGTGCCGAATGATTTGGTCAAATTTTATCCGCGTGGCGAAAAAGAATTGCGTGGTCCGTTTCACCAATTTTGTTCGGGCGACACGATTGAATGGTTTGAAAAACACGGCGTCGAATTGAAAATTGAAGACGATGGCCGAATGTTCCCGACTTCAGATTCCTCGCAAACAATAATCGACTGTTTTTTGGGCTTGACCCAGAAATTAAAAATCGATGTCCTAACCGGTCAAAGCGTGCAATCGCTCTTTCATGCCGATAATTATTGGAAAGTGGAAACGAATCATGAAACCTTTTCTTGTCAAAAATTGGTCATGACTACCGGTAGCAATCCGAAAATTTGGGAATTGCTCGAAAGCATGAATCATACTATAATTCCACCAGTTCCTTCGCTCTTTACTTTCAATATAAAAGATGCTCGAATCAAAGATTTAATGGGCCTTTCGGCTTTCGCTAGTGTAAAAGTCAAAGGCACAAAACTGGAAGCATCCGGACCATTATTGATTACACATTGGGGAATGTCGGGTCCGGGAATTTTAAGACTTTCGGCTTGGGGTGCGATTATTTTGGCGGAAAAAAAATACCAGTTTATAATCGAAATCAATTGGCTTAATGATGTGACTTTTGACGAAGCGATGGAAACTTTGAAAGAACTCAAACAGGAACATGCCAAGAAAGTCGTGAGTAAAAAATCGCCTTTCGAGTTTCCTAACCGACTTTGGGAAAGTTTGGTTTTGGCTTCGGGCATAGATAATGAAATGAAATGGGCCGATTTGACTAAAATACAATTGACTAATTTGGCGAACCAACTCACCAACGGACAATTTCAAGTGAATGGCAAAAGTACTTTTAAGGAAGAGTTTGTAACGGCTGGCGGAGTCGACTTAAGAGAAATCAATTTCAAAACGATGGAAAGCAAGTTGCATGAAAACTTATTTTTTGCAGGCGAAATTGTCAATATTGATGCGATTACCGGTGGTTTTAACTTCCAAAATGCTTGGACGAGCGGGTTTATTGCAGCTAATTCAATTATCGCATCATGAAAAAAACAATCACTTTTTCTGTACTATTTTCAGCTATTCTCTTACTGGGAAGTTGTAGTACTTCAAAGCCAAATAGTTTTCAACTGACTAAAAACTACCAACCGGATAATCTCGAATTATATCAGGCAATTGTAAAACAAGACAGTTCGTTTTTTGACGCTTATAATAATTGCGATACTAAATTTGAAACTTACGCCGATTTCTATTCAGAGGATATCGAATTTTACCATGACCAAGGCGGTTTATCCAATTCGAAAAAAGACATCCTAGAAGGCACTAAAAAACACATCTGCGGTAAAGTGACTCGGACGCTCGTTCCGGGCAGCATAGAAGTTTATCCGATTAAAGATTATGGTGCTATTGAAATTGGGTTGCACTCCTTCAGTAACAATACCAATCCGCCAGATGAACCTAAAAAAGTGAGTCGGTTTACCATTTTTTGGAGACAAATCAACGGGAAATGGAAGATTGCTAAAGTGGTGAGCTTGCATTAAAAAAATTCTTATATTTTTTTTCATAGTTAATTCAAAATCAGCTAAATTTGGATTGTAAAATTGCTGACCCATGAAAAAACTATTACTCCTTTTACTGTTTACTATCAGTGTAAATGCACAAATTGCACAACCAACTCCTTATCTTTTATGTGACGAACCACCAATGATTGGTTTCGAAACTTTTGATTTGACCACAAAAATTCCCGAGATATTAAACGGGCTCAACCCAACGGAAAATACAGTTTTGTTTTACCCATCTTCTCAAGACGCTTTAAACAACACCAATGCCATTCTCAATCCGGGTTCTTATGTAAATGTCTCTCAATTTATAATGACTTTAGGGGTAAGAGTTACCAATAATTTAGGAGAACACAGTTATGTTACTTTAACCATTGAAGTGCTTCCTATTCCTATTGCCAATCCGGCCATATTGCAGTTTTGTGATCCGACTGAGTTGGCGATTTACAATTTAAATGATGCGATTGGTCAATTAATTCCCGGCAGTGCTGGATTTACCGTTACCTTTTATGAAACACAGATTGATGCTCAAATGGGTGCTAATCCTGTTGGAGATGGTGGCTATATTCCTTTGATTAATCCCGGAACGCAAACATTATTTGCTAGAGTTGAAAATACTCAGTCCGGTTGCTTTACGGTAACTACCTTAACATTGAATACACAAAATTGTGCTCCGACTTGTCCTGCACCTACTAATTTGGCGGCTATGATGTCGACAAGTACTTCAACAACTTTTTCCTGGACAAGCGGTGGTGCAAATACTTTGTGGCAAGTGATTATTTTACCTTTGGGATCACCCGATCCGTTACCTAACGCTAATGGCATTTTTGTTCAAACAAATCCGTATACTGTTACAGGGTTAAATTCAAACACTTGTTATGCTTTTTATGTGAGATCCATTTGTGCGAATGCACCCGTTACCGGAGACAACAGTCCTTGGGCTGGACCATTGACTTTTTGCACTATAGATTGTACCAATAACGGATTGTGTCCGGAAAGTTTAAATTTGGTTGCTTTTTTAGACAGCAATAACAATGGCGTAAAAGATTTAGGCGAAATAGATTTCAACGATGGACAATTTGAATACCAAATCAATAATTCAGGAACACCACTCTATGGTTATCCCAATGCTGGTAATTTCTATATTTTTGATAGTAATCCTACCAACACCTATGATTTATCCTTTGTAGTTAATTCTAATTACACATCTTATTTTAATTCGGGTTCCAATTACACCAACATCACTCTTCCAACAGGAAGCGGAAGCAATGTTTACTATTTCCCAATCACACAACTTCAAGTACTAAACGATTTGGAAGTCCAGTTAATCCCAAGTGGAGCTCCAAGACCCGGATTTACTTATTTTAATACCATTTCGTATAAAAATAAAGGAACCCAAACCATTAACTCAGGAATGGTTTCTTTTACTAAAAGTCCTGTTGTTTCGATTGTCAATATTTCACAAAGTGGCACAAACAGTACTGCCTCAGGTTTTAATTATACGTTTAGCAATTTGGCACCAAATGAACAACGTTACATTTATGTTCAAATGCAGGTCCCAACGATTCCTACGGTTAGTTTAGGAGATGTTTTAACGAATTCGGCAGCGATAGAACCGATTGCTGCTGATCATTTTCCAAACAACAACAATGCTAGTTTATCCCAAATTATTATAGGTTCCTATGACCCGAATGACAAAGCAGAATCCCATGGCGGCCAAATCGTTTTTGAAGATTTCACGGCCAATGATTATTTGTATTACACCATTCGTTTCGAAAATACCGGAACAGCTAATGCTGAGTTTATCCGAGTGGAAGATGTGCTTCATGCCGACTTGAATGAAAATACTTTTGAGATGCTTAACGCAAGTCATACAGTAAACACAAGACGCGAAGGGAATCAATTGACTTGGCATTTCTTCGACATCAATTTACCACCAAGTAGTATCAACATCAATGATGGCCATGGTTATGTTTATTTCAGAATCAAACCCAAAGCCGGTTATGCTATTGGCGATATCATTCCGAACACTGCATCGATTTTCTTTGATTACAATCCGCCGATTGTGACCAATACTTTTAACACGGAATTTGTGGAAACTTTGGGTACTGACACTTTTGAAGCCAACACTATTCTTATGTATCCTAATCCAGCAAGCCAACTGCTTACCGTTAGTGTAACCAATGCAGCCGAAAACCTGAAAGAAATTATCTTCTACGACATTATTGGGAAAAGAATAAAAACAATTTCTTCCTTGTCTGACCATCAAACAATAATTGACTTATCCGATTTGTCAAAAGGCGTTTATTTATTAGAAATCAACACCGGAAACAACTTCAAAACCATCAAGAAATTGGTAGTTCAATAATTGAATAGTCTTAAAATAAAAATCCCGTCTTTTACTGAGACGGGATTTTTTATCTATTCAACCACCAAATACAGGCATTGAGCACAGTAGCAAAACTCACCCAAGCCAGATACGGGATAAACAACATTCCGGCGACTTTGTCAATTATTTTAAACTGTGTATAAGTTTCAAATATCACTAACAAAAGTAAAATAATTTCAATCAAAGCCAATAGCGGATTGTGCAATCCAAAAAACAAATAAGACCAAAGCGCATTCAACCCCAATTGGTACATAAAAAACCTAAACGCCTTTTTCACATTTTCTTCATCAGTTTCCATTCGGTTCCAAATCATACCGCCGGCAACACCCATCATAATGTAAAGCATTGTCCAAACCGGGGCAAAAATCCAATTTGGCGGATTAAAAACTGGCTTGACCAATGTTGGATACCAAGTCGTTATACTTTCACGTGTAACTACTCCGGATAAATACCCAACAACCAAACACGTGGCCACAACGAGCACTATTCTTAAAATCTTTTGCATGTTAAATTTGTTTAAATATTGTTCAAATATACTAAACAAAACAATGTCCTTTTTATAAAAAATGTATCTTTGTCCAAATTACAAACCTATGTTTTCCGAAAAGGATTTTATTTCGAAACCATTTTCCACAATAATCGAAGAAGGAAATTTTCAATGGAGCGCACCCAGCAATATCGCTTTAGTAAAATATTGGGGCAAAAAAGAAAACCAAATCCCCGCCAATCCGTCTATCAGTTTTACTTTAAACCATTGTAAAACGATTACGAAATTGGCTTTCGCCAAAAAACAAAACGACAATAATTTCTCTTTCGATTTGCTTTTCGAAGGAAAAACCAAAGACGATTTCAAACCAAAAATCCAAAAGTTTTTAGAACGCATCGAAATCTATTGTCCTTACTTAAAAGACTATCATTTCACCATCGATACTGAAAATACTTTTCCACACAGTTCCGGAATTGCGTCTTCCGCTTCAGGAATGGCGGCTTTGGCAATGAATATCATGTCTTTGGAAAAAGCACTATCCCGAAACTTCGGGACTGAAATGACAGACCATTTCTTTAACCAAAAAGCCTCATTCTTAGCCCGATTAGGTTCAGGAAGCGCATGCCGAAGTATCAAAGGAAGTGTTGTTGTTTGGGGAAATCATGCTGAAGTCAATGGCAGTTCTGATTTATTCGGAGTGGAATTTTCATCTAAGATTCACGACAATTTCAAGAATTACCAAGATACCATTCTACTAGTGGATAAAGGCGAAAAGCAGGTTTCAAGTACGGTGGGACACGATTTAATGCACAACCATCCTTTCGCCGAACAACGTTTTGCGCAAGCGCATGAGAATTTGTCCGCCATCAAAAAAGTTCTAGAAAATGGTGATTTAACCGAATTCATCAAGATAGTCGAAAGCGAAGCCTTAACCCTTCACGCCATGATGATGACGTCGATTCCTTATTTTATCCTAATGAAACCCAATACGTTGGAAATCATCAATAAAATCTGGAAGTTCAGAAACGAAACGAATATTCCCATATGTTTTACCCTAGATGCCGGAGCCAACGTGCATATTTTGTATCCCGAAAACGTTAGAGTTGACGTGATGCAATTTATTACTACAGAATTAGTTGGCTATTGTCAAAATGGTAACTATATTTGTGATGCAATTGGAACAGGAGCAATTAAATTTATATGAAAGGACCATTATTTTACTCAAAGATTCTTCTCTTCGGAGAATACGGAATTATAAAGGATTCTAAAGGTTTATCCATTCCTTATAACTTTTACAACGGCGCTTTGAAAGTGGACGAAAATCCATCCGAAGAAGCGATCAAATCTAACACGAGTTTACGCCGTTTTGTAACCTATTTGGAGCAACTCCAAAAAGACCAACCCGAATTAGTGACTTTCAACTTAGACCTTTTAAAAACCGATGTAGAACGCGGTATGTATTTCGATTCCAGTATTCCGCAAGGATATGGTGTTGGTAGTAGCGGTGCTTTGGTTGCTGCGATTTATGACAAATATGCCAACGACAAAATCACAGTTCTCGAGAATTTAACCCGCGAAAAACTATTACAACTTAAAGCGATTTTTTCTCAAATGGAATCATTCTTCCACGGAAAAAGTTCGGGTCTTGATCCATTAAATAGCTATTTGAGCATTCCGATTCTAATCAATTCCAAAGACAATATCGAAGCCACCGGCATTCCGTCTCAAAGTGCGACCGGAAAAGGCGCTGTGTTTTTGTTAGACTCCGGAATCGTTGGCGAAACCGCTCCAATGGTCAACATCTTTATGGAAAACCTAAAAGAAGAAGGCTTCCGCAAAATGTTAAAATCGCAATTCATCAAATACACCGACGCTTGTGTAGAAAATTTCCTTGGCGGCGATATGAAAGCTTTATTTGCCAATACTAAACAATTGTCTAAAGTAGTCTTAAACAATTTCAAACCGATGATTCCGGAACAATTTCACGGTCTTTGGCAAAAAGGAATTGACACCAATGATTACTATCTAAAGCTTTGTGGTTCTGGTGGCGGAGGCTATATTCTAGGCTTCACCGAAGATTTAGAAAAGGCAAAACAATCCCTGAAAGATTACAAATTGGAAGTGGTTTACCAATTTTAATCTCTTTTAAATGTTAAGCCGAAAAACCAAACACACTTTACTGAAAGTCATCAGCATGTTTTCGGTGGTTCGCGGTTATAACATTCCGGTTATTGCCTTAGCTCAATATTTATCGGCCATATTCATTTTGGCTCCCGAAAAAAGAGCGCTCGATGTCCTACTCGATTTCAACTTGTTCATCATCGTTTTAGTTTCAAGTTTGACGATTGCTTCCGGTTATATCATCAACAATTTTTATGACAGTAAAAAAGATTTAATTAATCGCCCCAACAAATCTCAATTGGATAGATTAGTCAGTCAAAAAACCAAACTGCAGGTTTATTTTTCAGTAAACTTTATCGTTTTCTTGTTGGCTTTCTTAGTTTCTTTTCGTGCCGTTTTGTTCTTTTCCGCATACATTTTCCTAATTTGGTTCTATTCGCATAAACTCAAAAAAATTACTATCGTCGGCAATTTAACCGCATCATTCCTAGCCGTTTTACCATTTTTCGCCATTCTTTTATACTATAAAAACCTTTATCCGCAGATTTTTGCACACGCAACCTTTCTGTTTTTATTGATTCTCATTCGTGAAATGATCAAAGATTTAGAAAACATCAAAGGCGATATAGCCAACGATTATCAAACTGTTCCGGTGCTTTTCGGCGAAGCATTTTCTAAAAAAATCATCACGCTGTTGACCGTTTCAACCATCATTCCCATCTATTATTTAGTCGAAGTTTTCGAAGTCGGTTACATGGATATCTACTTCTACGTCAGCATGATTGTCCTGATTTTCTTCCTGCAAAAACTTTGGAAATCTGATTCCAAACCCGATTACCTAAAACTCCACAACATCCTGAAATTCCTAGTAGTTTCGGGCGTATTTTGCATCGTACTCATCGATCCGTCGGTATTAATTCACGGCAAAAAGATGGTGGAAACGATTGTTCGTTAGGAGCGAAACTTAAGAGCAATTGCTAAACCTTGTTCCCGTTTTCCATTACAATCTCTACGAGGATTTTTCCCGAAACTTCGGGACAACCGGGGCTAAAATCAAACCATAGCATTTTAATCGGCGGTATAAGCCATTGAAATACGTATCTTTGCCATAAATTACAGAATTTATGAACAAGAATGAAGGCAATAACAAAAGAGGTGGTTCACGTCCGAACAGTTCGAGACCAAGCTCTAATAAGCCTAAACCAGCCATGCAAAAAAGAGCGCAAGGCCCGAAAAAAGTAAAACCAACCACTGGTGATGCCGCGCCAAAAAAAGCAGTTAAACCCGTAAATAATGTCCCGAAACCTTTAAAATCGGATGACATTCGTTTGAATAAATACATCTCCAACTCAGGCGTTTGCTCCCGTCGTGATGCCGATATTTACATCCAATCCGGAAATGTGAAAGTGAATAATATCGTCATAACCGAAATGGGTTACAAAGTAAAACCGGGCGATGTAGTCAACTTTGACGGCGCAACTTTAACACCGGAACGCAAAGAATACATTTTGCTCAATAAGCCTAAAAACTTTACCACTTCCAACGAGGACAATGACGATTACAGAAATGTATTGGAACTGGTTCGCGGTGCCACCAACGCCAAAATCCAACCGATTGGAAGAATGGACAAAAACACTACGGGATTGTTGATTTTTACCAACGATACGGATATGGTTAGAAAATTCAGCTTACCGAATCAAAAATCTGCTAAAATCTACCAAGTTTCTCTAGACAAGAATTTAAAATTTGAAGATTTAGAAAAAATTTCTAACGGCGTAACTTTAGACGGACATAAATTATACGTTGATGAAATCTCATACATCGAAGGCGAACCTAAAACTGAAATCGGTTTGAAGTTGAGAACCCCAAACGTAAAAGTAGTTCGTGCTATTTTTGAAAGTTTCAAATACGATGTCTTGAAAATAGACCGTGTGGCTTTTGCCGGTTTGACCAAAAAGAATTTACCGCGTGGCAATTGGCGTTTCCTAACAGAACAGGAAATCATCAATTTGAAAAACGTATAAAAAATTATCATACATTTACCATTACAAAAGCCTCAATTAATTGAGGCTTTTTATTTCCAATCCTATGTCAGCAGAAAAAAACCTCTCAATTGCCCATCTTTGGTTTGAAGCGTTCAACGCACACAACCTTGAAAAACTTCTATCCTTATACGATGACGAAGCAGAACATTTCAGCCCCAAACTAAAAATCCGTCATCCTGAAACCAATGGTTTGGTCACCGGAAAAGATGCCTTGCGCACTTGGTGGCAAGACGCTTTTGATAGATTACCAACCTTAAACTACAAAGTAACGTCACTCACATCCAATTCCGATCGCGTTTTTATGGAATACATTCGAACGGTGGAAAATGAAGACAATATGTTAGTCGCTGAAGTCCTGGAAATCAAAGAAAATAAAATCATCGCTTCAAGAGTATATCACGGATAATTTATCATTCTGTTAACAAAACCATTCACCAAAAACCAATAGTTTTACCTCAACTAAACCACTAAACATGAGAAACTTATATTCATTTTCTGCAGTGTTTTTATCGGCACTTCTTTTTGTAAGCTGTAAATCTGATGAGAAACAAGGCGACATCAATGCTATTACCAAAAGCTATTTTGATTACAAAAATGCGTTAAACCCTTTAGAAGCTACTCAAAATGGTCAAAGCCAATTCAATGACCAACTGGTTTTCGAAATGACCGATTCCCACCGAAAAAAGCAAGCGGAATTTTTCGCCAAATACGAAAAAGAACTAGCTAGTGTTGATACCACTTCATTATCAGAAGAAGAAAAGAACAGTTTCGACATCATCGCTTGGGAAGTTTCCATTGGAAAAGATTTGCTTAAACAAAATGCCAATTTAACACCCATTCATCAATTTTGGGGAACACATTTAACCATGGGACAATTCGCCAGTGGAGAAAGTGCCCAACCGTTTAAAACCGAAAAAGACTATCAAAATTTCCTAAAAAGAATGGATGCCTATTCCGTGTGGATTGACTCGGCGATGGTGTATATGAAAAAAGGAATTCAAGAAAAAGTAGTCTTACCAAAAGCTTTGGCAGAAAAAATAATTCCGCAATTTCAAGATGTAATCACACCTAATGTGGAAGACAATTTATTCTATTCGAGCTGCAAAAAATTCCCGGCGGATTTTACGCAAGAGCAAAAAGACCAATTTTCTAAAGCTTATGCCGACTTAATCAACACCAAACTTACACCACAATTTCAAAAGTTCATTGCTTTTATGAAATCCGACTATGTTCCGGCTTGCCGAACCACTAGTGGAATTAGTAGTTTGAAAGGCGGAAATGACTTGTATAAAATCTATGTAAAACAATGGACAACCACCACCAAAACACCTGAAGAAATTCACGAATTAGGTTTAAAAGAAGTAGCGCGCATCAAAGCGGAAATGGAGAAAGTGAAAGCGCAAGTAGGCTTCAAAGGCACCATTATCGAGTTTTTTGATCATGTGAGAAACAAACCCGAATTAAAACCTTTTAAAACCCCGGAAGAAGTAATTGCTAATTTTGAAAGAGTACACAAAATCATTGAACCTAATGTAAACAAATTTTTCTCTTTGCAACCCAAAACCGCTTTCCGAATCAAAAGAACGGAAGCCTTCAGAGAAAATACTGCCAGTGCCGAATATTCTCAAGGTGCAGCCGATGGTAGCAGACCGGGCACATTTTACGTTCCGATTCCTGATGTAGCCAATTACAATTATTATGGCGATGAGGATTTGTTTTTACACGAAGCGATTCCCGGACACCATTTCCAGATTTCATTACAACAAGAAAACGAACTTTTACCTGATTTTAGAAAGTTCAATTGGTTTGGCGCTTATGGCGAAGGTTGGGCTTTATACACGGAGAGTTTAGGAAAAGAATTGGGATTGTACAAAGATCCGTATCAATATTTTGGGATGTTAGGCAATGAAATGCATCGTGCGATTCGTTTAGTGGTTGATACCGGCATCCATGCTAAAGGTTGGACTCGAGAACAAGCCATCAAATATTCTTTAGAAAACGAAGCTGAAAGTGAAGCCAGTATCATCGCCGAAATCGAACGTTATATGGCCATTCCCGGACAAGCCTTGTCTTATAAAATAGGGCAATTGAAAATTTTGGAATTGCGTCAAAAAGCACAAGACAAAATGGGAGATAAATTTGATATTAAAGTCTTCCACCAAAAAGTACTGGAATCAGGTGTAATGCCATTAGCGCTTTTAGAAAAGAAAATCAATAATTGGATTTCCTCCGGAAAATAAGCTGAAAAAAAGTCCCGATTGAATCGGGACTTTTTATTAATTACTAATACTATTTTCGAGATTATTGAAATCAATCGTATTGCCGTTGACATCAAAAAATTCATAGTTGTATTTTAACTTTCCATCGACTTCATCAATCTTGATAAACATTTGGTAAAAGCCTTGACTCCATTCTACAATCACATGGTATTGATAATCAGCAACGCCAAAACTTGCAGGCAAATTACTGGTGTAAAGGAGTTTTTTTGATTTTAAATTAAGGGTATTGACTTCAATGTTTTCATATTCACCCATTTCCGCATCATTTACCTTTTTCCCTAAATAATCAACACTGGCAACTGCTTTGGCCATTTTCTTTTTCTCCTTGCCTTTATTATAATCATCTTTAATGGAAAAGATTACGTCTTTTAAGGAACTTTTACCGGCATTGACTAAGGAGAATTTGATTTGGTGATGGTACATTAATTTGTGTACTTTCTTAGAACCTTCTTCTGAAGTATTTCCTTCGCTTAAATCATTATCCACAATTTCTATAATAGGAATATTTTGTCCGGCGGATAAAGTAAAAGTATCAAATCTTAAGGTTTTTATCTTTTGTTCAGCTTCGTCAACAATTTTGTCTTTTTCAACAATTTCTGCGTTCAAAACCTCAATTTGCTTGATGGCTTCATCCAATTGCTTTTGTTTTTCTGCCGAAATGGAATGGGAACTATTTTTATATAGCAAATAACCCGACAGTGCTAATAAAACAAATCCAAAAATTCCCAGTACCACAGTTATCATAAGCTTTTTCCCTTTCATTAGAATAAAAGATTTTACATCAAATTAGGATTGATGCTGTAAAAATAATCGAATTTTCAAAAATTAAAACACTCAGAAACAATAAACTGTAAACATATTATTAACTAAATCATAACAATAAAAAAAGCCCCAACTTTCGTTAGAGCTTTCTGTGCGTATGATTTTTGGAAAGAAAAAAATAAAATTTATAAGGTAAATATGATTTCTTCGTCTAAATATGTAGTTAATCGATTTTTTTGCTGAACGATTTCCAAAACTTTATATATTTGATTGTGTTAAATACCTTAACAGATTGCATCTTATCAATAGGAATGTACATAACTTTGCAAAAGATAAGTATTGAGTAATTTATTTCAAAAATCAAAGTTTAATATAGATGCCGCTGAGGAGTTAATTAAAAAATCCTTGCACGCACCTAGTGTTCATTGTTCGTACTACGCTTGTTTCCAATTTTTAAAATTTACTTTAAAGAATTTTCAAAATTTAACATATGACTATATTGAATCCGAATGTAGAATATATCCTGGCGGCACACATGGATACATTATTGATAACTGTCTAAATGAATTCAGAAAAAAAGTAGACTTTAGTAAATTCAAAGATATAAAGAGAGAACTAAAAGATCTAAAAGATTTTCGTATTGATTCTGACTACTATGATAAGGAAATTATAATCGATGAAAGTGAAAAATGTTTAGCACTCAGTAAAAATATAATATCAGAAATTAAAAAAAATTTAAAATGATAAATTCAGTTAAATTTTTGGAACAAAAATTAAAAGAATTATTTCTTCAATTTCCAAAATCTAACATCAGATATGAATTCCGTTCTAATAGGAATTCACACTTGGTTGAGATAACTCCATTGAGTTTTTATGTTAATGAAAAATACAAAATTGCAGAAACCAAAATAGAGGATGAGTTTGAAAATTTATATCCTAATGAAAACATTTTATTTATTTCTGAAAACTCACTTAATAAAATATCAAATGCAAATTTTGAGTTAATCAGTGAATTCAAAGGCGCGATTTGTCTATTAGGAGAAGTATCATCCCTACCAGCGTATAATTTTATAAATATTTTTCCGGAATATGCCGGTGAAAACAACTATGCTTTAGCAGCTTAAAAAATGGCATTATCAAAATTTCAATTCCAAGGATATAAAATACTTAAGTCTGTTATAGAATTAAATGAAGAATCCATTAATGAAAATCAAGGATTAAGTCTGTCTTTTAAGACTTCAGGAGTTGTAAAAAAAGCTGAGAATAGCTTTAAACTGAAACTTGGAGTTAAAATAAATAACTCAAATAACACTGTAAATATTGAAATAGATGCTATAGGGAATTTTATATTCGAACCTGCAGAAGACAATAACGACATAAGTTCATTTTTTTACAACAATGCATCAGCTCTTTTATTCCCTTATCTCCGCGCATATATTTCGACTCTGACAAATCTATCAGGATTAAAACCAATTACTTTGCCCACTATGAATTTGTCTAATTTAAGTGATGAACTAAAACAAAATACAGTTTTCTTGGATTAGAATGTTTATTAAGGTTTAACAGGACTATTAGAACATTAAAATTAAAAGACAACTTAAGTGTCTTGCAATCATAAAATAAAAATGCCAGATTATATTTAACAAATAATTTTATCAACTGCTTTCATCAATTTTGTATTTTTATAAAATAACAACAACAGCAATATCATGTCTAATCCATTTCTTATAATCTTAGAGACTATCAAAAATTTATTCCACGGAATAAAAGAAAATTTTGATAACGGTGTGCAACCCGGTCAATTATTGGGTAAGGAAGCCATCGATTTGTTGTCTGATGATAAAACAAGACATGAATTTATTGAATTTATTTCAGACAAAAATAATGTTGAACAAAAAGAAAGAACAAAGACATTTGAGAAAAAAAATGGTGAAAAGGTAACGATAATTACATATTCATAATATGGAAAGTGTTCTTCACACACTTTTAATTATAATTTTTGTTTTAATTCCTGGATTTATCTTTAGGAGAGCCTATTTTCAAGGCGGATTTTCCAAACAATTTGATTCAAAGTCTTGGTCACACTCAATTTTTTACAGCATTATATTTGGATTAGCTATAGAGATTGTTTCAATATTGGTTTATGCTGAATTTTTTGAAAAAATAAATGGCGATACGGTTTCTGAATTTTACCAATATGTCTCTAAAAATAAAATTCCTGTATGGATTTTTGATATTAAAGTTATATACAATATCTTGACATTTTTCGCAATTCTATTAACAACTTCTTTAATTTCAGGTATGGGTTGTTATCATTTAGTCCGAAAATTAAAGTTAGATAGAAAATTTAAAGCATTAAGATTTAGCAATCATTGGCATTACTATTTTACAGGGGAGATTAAAGATTTTAGAGAGTTCAGACACATTAAAGGTGAGTTCCAATGTTCAAATGTTGATGCATTAGTAAATACTGAAGACGGGAAAAATATTTTATATTCCGGTTTACTAACTGAGCATACACTTTGCTCAAATGGAGATTTAGAAGCAATTTATTTGACTTATCCTAAAAGGTATGACAAAGAAAAGAAGGAATGGAAACTAATTCCTAGCGATGTGTTAATAATACCATACAGTAAAGTATTAAATTTAAATATAAGATTTAGCTTTATAAAAGTAAAACCATTTCCTTGGATTGCAATTGTCTTTATAATTGGAGTAGTTTTTATTTGGTGGGACTTCTTTAATTTATTATCCGCTTACAATTTTATATCAAGACTATTTCTTAAATTATTAAATCAAATCGAATGGTTATTCTTTATTGTTCTTTATGACTACATTTTCATAAACACAAGTGAATATGAAGAAAGTAAAAGAAAAGAAAGTATTAAATCAATGTGGCCAGCTACTCTCATACTTGCATTAATTCTTTTGGCAGTATATTATTTTACTTATTAAATAGATATAAAATAATTTTCGATAACATTTTCAAAAAAATAAAAACCCTTAAACTAATGTTCTTAAGGGTTTTCCTTTGAAATGCGGATAATTGGACATCCCAATGAACGGGATATTCCGAAGCTTCGGAACTCGTCCTATGCCACAAAAAAAGTCCGAAACTTTCATTTCGGACTTTCTGTGCGGGTAAGTAGGACTTCCCGATGAGTCGGGATA
>NZ_JBKBOL010000001.1:0-796558 GCF_046293665.1 Flavobacterium sp. | reverse complement strand
AACTTCTCGTCCTATCCCACAAAAAAAAAAGTCCGAAACTTTCATTTCGGACTTTCTGTGCGGGTAATAGGACTTCCCGATGAGTCGGGATAAACTTCTCGTCCTATCCCACAAAAAAAAAAGTCCGAAACTTTCATTTCGGACTTTCTGTGCGGGTAATAGGACTTCCCGATGAGTCGGGATAAACTTCTCGTCCTATCCCACAAAAAAAAAGTCCGAAACTTTCATTTCGGACTTTCTGTGCGGGTAATAGGACTCGAACCTACACGCCTTGCGGCACCAGATCCTAAGTCTGGCACGTCTACCAATTTCGCCATACCCGCAAAATTCGTGAGTGCAAATATAATCATAACTTCAAACTTTCAAAGGAAAATTATTAAAAAAAATTAAGGCCAATTTTGTACTTTTGAAGCACAACAAATGTAAACCCATGGACAACATCAAAAATTACGTTCAACAAAACAAAGAACGTTTTATAAATGAGTTAATTGAACTCCTGAAAATCCCTTCCGTAAGTGCCGATAGTGCTTATGCCCAAGATGTCATCAACACTGCCGATGCCGTAAAAGCCAGCTTGGAAAAAGCCGGTTGTAACTTTGTAGAAATTTGCGAAACACCGGGTTATCCTATTGTTTTCGGAGAACATATCATCGACAAAAATTTACCAACGGTTTTAGTATACGGACATTATGACGTGCAACCGCCGGATCCAATGGAATTATGGACATCACCACCATTCGAACCGGTAATCAAAACCACCGAAATCCATCCTGAAGGCGCCATTTTCGCCCGTGGTGCTTGTGATGACAAAGGTCAGATGTACATGCACGTGAAAGCTTTTGAATACATGATTCAAAGTAATTCGCTTCCATGCAACGTGAAATTCATGATTGAAGGCGAAGAAGAAGTCGGTTCCAAGAGTTTAGGCTGGTTTGTTGAACAAAACCAAGAAAAACTAAGCTGCGACGTGATTTTAATTTCCGACACCGGAATGATCTCTAACCAACAACCATCAATCACAACAGGTTTGCGTGGGTTAAGTTATGTAGAAGTAGAAGTTACCGGACCAAATCGTGACTTGCACTCAGGATTATATGGCGGCGCAGTAGCCAATCCGATTAACGTCTTGACTAAAATGATTGCTTCATTGCATGACGAAAATAATCATATTACCATTCCTGGTTTCTATGACAAAGTAGAAGAACTTTCCGCTGCCGAAAGAGCTGAAATGGCCAAAGCACCTTTCTCTTTAGACAAATACAAAAACGCCTTAGACATTGCCGATATTTATGGCGAAACGGGTTATGTTACCAATGAAAGAAACTCCATTCGCCCAACTTTAGACGTAAACGGCATTTGGGGCGGATACACCGGCGAAGGTGCTAAAACAGTTATCGCCAGTAAAGCTTACGCTAAAATTTCAATGCGTTTGGTACCGAACCAAGATTGGGAAGAAATCACCGAATTGTTCAAAAACCACTTCGAAAGCATTGCGCCAAAAGCGGTAAAGGTAAAAGTAACACCTCATCACGGCGGACAAGGTTATGTAACGCCAATCGACAGCATTGGTTACAAAGCAGCGAACAAAGCTTACACAGAAACTTTCGGTGTTCAAGCCATTCCGGTGCGTTCCGGCGGTAGTATTCCGATTGTGGCTTTGTTTGAGAAAGAGTTGAAATCAAAAACTATCTTGATGGGATTTGGTTTAGACAGTGATGCCATTCACTCGCCTAACGAGCATTTCGGTGTGTTTAATTACTTGAAAGGCATTGAAACGATCCCGTTGTTTTATAAGTATTTTGTGGAACTTTCTAAATAGTTAACCGCAGATTCGCAGATTATTAATCCGTTTATTCAATTGAGTGAACGGATTTTTTATTTGTTGGGCGTTACCTTGTTGCACAACATTCTACTTTAAAAGAAATCTACAAAGCAACAAGGTCAGGCTTTCCATTACAATCTTTTTCTCTTCAAGAAAAAGGATTTTCATTTCAATCCTTAACGCAAATCGCTCTAAATTAGACCTAAATGTTAAATTTCACTTCTACAGTTGTAGAATTGAATTATTATTCTACATTTGTAGAGTTAATGCTAAAAAACGTAGAACAATGCAGTTGACCAATTCAGAAGAACAAGTAATGGAACATTTGTGGAAACTAGAAAAAGCTTTCATGAAAGATTTACTCGAAGCCTTTCCCGAACCAAAACCGGCAACGACAACAGTAGCCACACTTTTGAAAAGAATGATCGACAAAAATTTTGTCGCCTATAATGAATTCGGAAACTCACGACAATATTATCCGTTAGTCAAAAAATCGGATTATTTCTCCAAACACGTGAACGGATTGATTAAAAACTTCTTTAACGATTCGGCTTCGCAATTTGCTTCGTTCTTTACGACTTCGACTAATTTATCCGAAAAAGAACTGGAAGACTTAAAGAAAATCATCGATGTTGAACTTCAAAAAAAGAAAAAATGACCGACTTCCTAATCCAATCAACCATCAGTTTAGTGATTTTTCTTAGCTTCTATCATTTGGTTTTAGAAAACGAAAAAATGCACCGGTTCAATCGGTTTTACTTGTTGTTTTCGATAGTGATTTCGCTTGCAATTCCGTTTTTAACTTTTGAAATCATCAAAGAAATTCCGGTGGCCGCAATCATGGAACCAACTTATTTGCCTATTCCAATGTCGAATGAAATCATTCCGGTCATTGAGACTATTGATTACACGCCCATTATTGTATGGAGTTTGTACGGAGTGATAACACTTTTATTAAGCATTCGTTTCGGAAAAAATATTTGGAAATTAATTTCAAAATCGAGCACCAATCCAATTGTAAGACACAAAAATGCTAAGTTAGTTTTAATCGATGAAGAAACACTCCCGCATACGTTCTTGAATTATATTTTCATCAATTTTGACGACTACAACCAAAGAAACATTGAAGACGAATTATACACACACGAATTAGTTCACGTAACCCAAAAACACACCTTAGACATCTTATTTATTGAGTTTTTGAAAACCGTTTTTTGGTTCAATCCCTTGTTTTATTGCTACAAAAAAGCCATCCAACTCAACCACGAATTTCTTGCTGATGAAAAAGTAGTCGAATCCTATAATGATGTTCCGTTTTACCAAAGTCTGCTATTGCAAAAAGGAAACGGCAACCCAACGATTTACTTGGCCAGTAATTTGAATTATTTAGTAACCAAAAAACGATTAATTATGATGACCAAAAACACCTCGAAAAGCATAGCCTTTTTGAAGAAAATAGCCATTACGCCAATTCTTGCCGGTTTAATTTACTTTTTCTGTATTGAAATTGTAGCACAGGAAAAGGTAGTAACTAAAACAAATAAAACAGAAAAAAGTATTAGCAGTGAAGATAAAATCAGAGACCGTTACTATTCAAATGTAAGAGTCATTTTGAAAGACTTAAGAAACGGCACAACGATTGACAAAATGTATGAAGAACTCACGCTTGACCAAAAAAGAAGCTATTTGAGTTGGGTTCCGGACATGCTTGTTGAAAAAGAAATTCCCGAACCATTGTTTGAGAAAATGAAAACCAAAAATATGGCAGTTTGGATCAATGGAAAAATAAGCAGTAAAGAAGAAATTCAAAAATACAAACGAACCGATTTTTCGCATTACACTTATAGTTTTGTACATAAAAATGCGAGATCAAAACGTTTCCCACAAGAATATCAATATACTTTGTATACCAAAAAATATTTTGAAGAAAACTTAAAAAATAGCCATTTGCATTTCAGCAATGACACTTTAAAAATGGTCATCTCTGACTACAAAAAAAATAAAGTGGATGAAATCCTAAACAAAGGAAAATCGGATACCATTGTTTGGCATTCCAAAAACAAAGAAGTGTATAATTTATACCTAAAAGACACGGTTAAAAAGAAAGCGGATTTACCCAAAAAACCATTAGAAAAAGTGACTATCAATGGCGAAGTCTATGAAAAAGTTGGCGAGAAATACTTTAACGAAAAAGGGTCATTTGATGCAACCGGAAAAAACAAATTCAAAGACGGCTATATCAAAATAAACAACCAAACTTGTTTCTATGTAACAAATGAAAAAGGAGAAATCAAATATTTTGATCCCACAGGAAACAGAATTGACATTTATGGTATAAGAACAGAAACAAAAGTTAACACCATCACCGAAGTTCCCAAGAAGCAAGAAACTGATGTTTATAATTTATCCGATCTAACCGAAAAACCGGAGTTTGAATTGGGGTTAGAAGCTTTCTATAAATACATCGGCGCCAACTACAAAATTCCGGAAGAAGTAACCAAAAACAAATTGAAAGGAAGAGTTTTTGCCAGTTTCATTGTGGAAAAAGACGGCAGTTTATCCAACATAAAAATCCTTAGAGACATGGGTTACGGCACCGGAGAAGAAGCAGAAAGGGTTTTAAAAGAATCCCCAAAATGGAAACCCGGTAAAGTCGATGGAAATCCCGTAAGAACCATGTACAGCTTACCGATTTCAATAAAATCTGAGTAAATGAATTGGAAGTTTCTATCCTTTTTGATGCTGATGGTATTGTTTAGCAGTTGCAAAATCAATAAAACAATAAACCATGACCGCGTTGGCAAATGGGTTTACAAAGACACCGTAAATGGCATTCTCTACAAGTCTAAAGGAAGATACAAAAAGAGTATAGAAATCAAAACTTGGAAACATTACGAAAACCGTAAATTGGTTAAAACGGAGAAATACATCGATGGTATTTGTCACATCAAAACTTTCGACCACAAAGGCAGGATTACTTCAACCGGTCAATCAATGATGGTAGAAGAACAAGACGGAACACATTGGTACATCATTGGAGAATGGACTTTTTTTGATAAAAACGGTAATGTTATTGGCATCAAAAAATACGAAAAAGGCGAATTAATTTCGGAACAAGCAATGTAAATTATTCTTTTAAAAACTGTTTCGAATAAATGGAATCATTTGTTTTGATTTTCAAATAATAACTTCCCTTTACCAGTTTTGAAACATCAATGATTTGTTTGTTTCCAATTTCTCTTTGAACAATTTGACCTAAGTGGTTATAAATTTCAATTGCGATGATTTCTGTAGTATCGATTGACTCAATGTGCAAAACATTTTTGGTCGGAACCGGATGAATGGTAAATAAATCAACTGCCTCAAAATCATTTTGACCCAAAACGGCAATTACAGAGCTTGCAGTATTGGTAACAATCGGGAAGTTATAATCAAAGAATATACTCGCTTGATTGCTAAACGTCACGCCTTGAATTACGTTTGGCAACAGTTTTATTTTGAAAACTACATAGCCATCATTCGTGGCATCATCAAAAGGCAGATTGATGTTTTCAAAAACAAATTCGACTGTATTGCCAATGATTCTTGTGTAAAAATTATGGCTTCCGGTGATTGGCGCCAAAGATGAAATATCAAATTTGGTTACATCAATAACATCTTTAACTACTATGTTTTGCGCCGGAAATGTTCCTGTGTTTTCAAATCTGATCCTATAAGAAACATAATTTCCAATAAAATCATTACCCAACGATTCTCCTTCCAAACAAATTTTGTCATTTGGGTCAAAAGAATTCACGACAATCTGATTCAATGAATGAGTATTAACAGATGGCATTGCCGCATCGGTTTCGCTTATAAACGTTGTATAATTCAACACATCATCTCCATTTAACGGAGGTATTTCCATCGGACTGTTAAGATTAAAGGTTAGGTTTATCGTTCTGGTTTCAAAGGGCATTAAATTCGAAAATGACCAACTTAAAGTTCCGCCTGAATTGGTTGCAGGACTGATTGATGCGGAAACAAAATCTAGAGTTGTATCAGGAAAATTAAGCAGTATCGTTCCGCTGTCAATAGTGTTTCCGGTATTCTTGTATACTATTTTATAATTTGAATCAAATCCAGGAACCGCCGGACTAAGCGGAATTAAGGTAATATCAAAATCATGTATTGGTACGCCTGCTGACAAACAAAAATTTTGATTAAGCGGACTGCTTTGGGTTGGGAAATTGACACTAACATTGGCTGGCGAAATGGTAAAACCGGAAACATTCTCAATAACTGGTGTTATGGTGTGTGTTCCCTGGCCAACATTAATTGTATAATTTCCGGATGCATCCGAAATTATAGTGCTTGTTTCACTACCATTGGCAATGGTAAACTCTTGAAAAGGAATTGGGAAATCATTGATATCACATCCATTGGCATTAACATCAAATTTTGTTACTCCGCTTACCGTATAATAATTGCCTCCTGGGGTAAATGTGCAATAAGAATTGACCTGAACCTGATTTTGCAACCCCAATTGGTTGATTCTTGACTGAATATTAGCCCTTTCACCTTCGTCCACACAGATAAAGGATAAATTAGGGCAACTCCAAATACTCAAACTTAATGCTGGATTTTGAAAAATAGTTCCTCCTTCGTTACAAGTCACTTCCGTATGATTAAACCCGTTTTTCAAAATAACATATTCCAAATTTGGACTATTAGATATATTAAGATGTCCTTGATCCTCCGGATCACAAGAAGTAGTCATCCTAAAATTTCCTAAATCAAAAAAAGTATTGTTAGAGTTATAATGAATATTTCCGGGCTGCACAAAACCTTCTGAAAACAAAACGCTATCGACAGTATTATTCCCTAAAAAAACATCACACTCATTGTTAAAACTAAAAAGAGAAAGATCTAAAAGTGAAAATTGATTGTTCCTAAAATCGGCACTAAAATATGCATAAGCAGTTCCATTAACTTGAATGGTCGTTAAATTATTATGACTAACACTGAAATACTCAAAATTAGCATTATCAATGACCAAACTCGTAAGTTGATTGTGACTTAAATTAACGGTTTCGAAATATGTGCCCGGCTGAATCGCAAATGAAGTAAGGTGATTATAACTCAAATCCATACCGCCTTCTATAAAGGAATCCCAATTAATACTGACGGAAGTTAAGGCATTATGATTGGCCTGTAAGGATGATAAAGCTGTCGGTGACGCAATAACGAGAGTAGTTAGTAAGTTATTATTACAATTGAAATATTTTAAGGCGGTGAAATGCTCTATTCCTGTTAAATCCGATATATTGGCATTAGACACATCCAGTTGCCACACATTGGCTACTTCACTCACTTCGAGCTCGCCGTCACTATTAGCATCAAGAAAAATTTGATCCATATCATTGGTAACAGCCACGTACGGTTGCATCAATTTGGCTTTAAAATTAGCATCAGGAAAATTAATGATTTGTCCGTTAACAAAGCCACAGATGAGTAAACCAAAGAATAAGTAGAAATATTTCATAACCAATTAATTACTATTTAAAAGTAATCTTTTATTTTAATTTATTGATATAAAACAAAATTTTTACTTCACCATCAAATTGTTCTTAAGTAATAATTAAACTAATTATCAACGCCTTACAATAAACTAAACCTTTTGGCGTTATATTTGTATAATCATCAATCATCAAAATCTTCCGAACCCGTTTCGGAGTAAAATCAATCATCATGTTAAAACGTTTCTTTCTCCTTTGTTCCGGTGTCGATAGTGACATTGTGAACTCTTGTTCCAATGGCGAACAAAACAAATATGCAGGCATTGGCGCCACTGTATTTTTTACCGCAGTTATGGCTTTTATAGCCGGTAGTTATGCCCTTTTTACGGTTTTCGATAACATTTATACTGCAATTTTCTTCGGATTGATTTGGGGATTTTTAATCTTCAATCTCGATAGATTCATCGTTTCTACTATCAAAAAAAGAGATCGTTTTTTGGATGAATTTATTCAAGCTTCACCTCGAATCTTGTTGGCCATTATAATCGCCATCGTGATTTCGAAACCTTTGGAAATCAAAATTTTTGAAAAAGAAATCAATACCGTTTTATTAAAAGAAAAAAATGAAATGGCCATCGCCAATAAAAATCAGGTAACCAATTATTTCAAAGGCGATGTCGATAAAAACAAAGCCGAAATGGAGAGCTTAAAATCATCGATTGCCAAAAAAGAAAAAGAAGTTTCGACCTTATACGATTCTTATATCACCGAAGCCGAAGGTTCAGCCGGAACCAAAAAAATGGGGAAAGGACCAATTTACAAGGAGAAACGCGCCGCTCATGATTTGGCTACGAAACAATTAGATTCCCTAAAAAAATCAAGCGCGACTATCATTGCCGAAAAAGAGGTTCGAAGCAAAACACTACAAGCGGATTTAGAC
Organism: Flavobacterium sp.; assembly: GCF_046293665.1. Lineage (GTDB taxonomy): Bacteria > Bacteroidota > Bacteroidia > Flavobacteriales > Flavobacteriaceae > Flavobacterium. The sequence goes on along the minus strand of NZ_JBKBOL010000001.1, from coordinate 788,298 downwards.
AAAAAAGTTTCAGAATCTCAACCTATCATTGACAGTTTTGATGGTTTGATGGCGCGAATTAACGCTTTAGGAAAGTTACCTTGGTTGCCTTCGTTCTTCATTATGCTGTTATTTTTAGCGATAGAAACTTCTCCTATTTTCGCCAAATTATTATCACCCAAAGGCGAATACGATTTGAAACAAGAAGACCAAGAAATGGGCATCAAAAATGTAATTTCACAAAATCGTTACCAAAGCGAATTACAAAAGAAAACCGACGCGGAGATTTACGATAAGGTTTATGCTGATATCAGAGAAGACAAAGAATTATACAACTACAAGAAAAAAGGCGCCATTGAATTGCTTAAACTACAAGCAGATGGCTTTGTGGATAAGCAGAAGAAGTCGATGTAGCATTAGGCATTAGGCAAAAGTAAAAAGGCAATAGTTAAATAATTACTTAACTATTGCCTTTTAGCTTCGCTCAATTCGGCTTCGCCTCGGGTGCCTTATCGCTATTGCCTTACATTACATATGACTTAGAATTTCTTTCTTCAATGCATCATATTCGCCTTGTAAAATCAATCCGTTGTCTAACAGTTTTTTGTAGTTCTGTAATTTTTCGAACAATTCGTCTTGCGATAATTCGGCCAAACCGGAACGATCATCCGGAAATTGTTTTTCGTCACGATAACCTGAATGTTCTACCGGAATAATTTCAGCATAATTGGTCACTTCTTCCGTAATTACCTCTTCAACAACTTCTGCTTCTGCTATGACTTGTGGTTCTTCAATGACCGCATCGGCTTTTGGTTGTTCCTGAACCGGACTTTCCACTTTGGGATGTTTTAACAAGTCCAATTGCTCTTTAGCAAAAGTGTATAGTTTTCGCGCTTGATTTTTGGGTAAATAATCTACCGTATGCGTTAAATCTGATTTGGTAGAAAACGTAAAATCGGCCCCTAAAATGCCTTCTTTTACAAAACTCGCCCCAATATCATCCCAATCATAATCGATGAATTCCATTGATAAGCCTAAGTTTTTAGGTTTGCAAAGAATAATTCTTTTATTGGTTACCACAATACTATCGGGAAACATATTTACTGCCGGTTTCTTTTGCACCGCAATGTAACCTACTTCTTCATTTGACATCAATAAATTATCCAACTTAGCGGTGATTTTCTCAATCGCTTTTGGATCTTGGTCTTCGTTTAATATCTTTTTTAAATTATCTAACATGGTTTGGTATTTTAAATTGACGCAAAATTTTTAGCAAAAGTAATGCCTAATTCTCATTTTCAAGGATTTCGTTTTGACTTTTTTTAGTCAAACTTTTGAAAACCAATTCATAGGAATGATTAATCAATTCGCACATCATTTTATCCGAAACATCACTATTAAAATCAACCGTATTCCAATGTATTTTGCTCATGTGATAACCCGGATTAATGGCATCGTATTCGGCGCGTAATTCTTCGGCGCGTTCCGGATCGCATTTTAAATTGAGTGAAGGCGTATTTTTTTCCCATTCTTTAAGCGATGTTAGGCAAAACATTTTACCGCCGACTTTAAACACCAAAGTATCTTCATCAAACGGAAAGTGTTCGGTGACGCCTTTTTTGGAAAGACAGAATTCGTAGAGTTGTTGGATGTTCATGTTTAGTTGGGAGTTTGGAGTAATGAGTTTGGAGTTAGATTTTGCTTGAACCGAATTTATCAGGATTGTTCATCATATAATAAATCAGTTTACCTACTTCATTATTTGAAGTAGTTAGTTCTTGATATTCAAATTCTTGTAAATAACCACAAGCTAATGAAAAATCTAACCAGACTTGTGTTTCAGAATTTTCAGCTTCTGCATCAGTGAGTTTACTAAAGAAGTTTTTTGGATAAATTCTTTTTCTATAAGATTCTGCAATGGTGACCGTAACGCTTCGTGAACTTCTCCTTAATTGATCTGTTAAAGAATACTTTTCTTCTTTTGGAAAATGTTTTGAAACTTCAAATATCTTCATAGCTAATTCAAATGATTTCTTATAAGCCAATAAATCTCTATAATCCATAGTAATATTTTAAATCCCTAACTAATAACTCCAAACTACAATCTCCTTACTCCAAACTGTACAAAATCGGTTTAGAAGGAGAAGCGTCATTTTCAAACGAAGCGATTTGAAGATTGAGTATGTAACTTCCGTCCTTAACCTCATCTTCTACATAAATCATTTCGGTAATCGTGCAATGTAAACGTGCATCAGCATTGAGATTATTGACATTTTTTACGTTCCAAAAAGCTTTGTGTGCTAATAATTTGCCTTCATCTTCTTCCCTATCTACACTTGGCAAATCAATCAACAAATGTTGGATGCCGCTTTCGCGAATGAAAATTGCAGCATCTTCAGAAAGATATGGCGGATTGTTATGCGAATAATTTTTATGTTTTTTGTCGGTTTCGTTGGGTAAAGTCCGAATGACAATGGCTTCCGGTGTTTTACCGGCCAATGCGGAAGCTATTTGAAATTTAGTGATAATTAAATCATCGACTATCCTTTCGGGTTCAATCGAAATCAATTCGGCCGTGAAAAAAAACTGTTTCAAACATTGGTTGATGCTGTAAAATTCCTTGGTGATATGGCCAAGACATTCGGTATGCGTTCCGTGTCCGTGCGGATTGAAGAAAATATTATTGAAATTGGTCGAACTGCCTTCGGATACTTTTCCAACCCAATCGCCGAATTTCACGGGTTTGATTTCAGGCTTTTCAATATACCAAGCAATCGGATTAGCATCAGTATTGGATAATGGCAAGGAAATATCAATGGGTATTGATAAGTTGATATGGAAATTATTTATTGTTGCTTTCATGTTATTTAACCGCAAAGAGCGCAAAGAATTACGCGACGTTCGCAAGGGATTAAAGATTATTTACAATTCTTTTTATTCCGTTTTTTATTAATGTTACATTGAAATTGATTAGTAATCCAAGTTTACAATTTGTCAATTTCAAATAGGTCAACAATTGTGCAAAATGAACATCATTCAATGCTTCAACAGATTTAATTTCTACAATCAATTTGTTTTCTACAATTATATCGATTCTGTAACCAACATCAAGTTTTACTTCTTCATAAACAAGTGGAAGGGCTTTCTGTTTCTGTACATCTAAACCTATTTTCTTTAATTCATAAAACAAACACTCTTCATAAGCGCTCTCTAAAAGCCCTGGGCCTAATGTTTGATGAACTTTCAGAGCACAATCAAAAACAACTTTAGACAATTCATTTTCTGTCATAATCTTCTTTGCGCTTTTTGCGTAATTCTTTGCGCTCTTTTCGGTTAAATCATTCCAAATTTAGCAAAAATAAGTCGGACGCAATTCCGTCGCTCAAAAACTTCCCGCTTTTGGTGGTGCGCAAAACATTGTCGTCTATAAAAAGCAAATGGTCTTCAATGTATTTGGCGGATTGTTGGTTTAAATAATCTAAATATTTGGCGCCGAATTCGTTTTCGATTCTGTCCAAAGAAACACCCCAAATGGTGCGCAAACCGGTCATGATGTATTCGTTATACCGATCGGTTTTGGTTAAGGTTTCGGTTTCTGTCGGAAGGATATTTTCGGCTAATGATTTTAGATAAACGGAATTATTGGACACATTCCAGCCTCGTTTTTCACCATCATAACTGTGTGCTGACGGACCGATTCCGATATATTTTTTGCCCAACCAATAACTCGAATTGTTTTTAGAAAAATAGTTTTCTTTTCCAAAATTGGACAATTCATAATGAATGAAACCGTTTTCTTCGAGTTTGTCGACTAAAAGATTGAAATGCTCTTGCGCTAAGTCGTCATCGAGTTGCGGAATGACACCTTGCTTTATAAACTTGTGCAAAGCGGTTTTTGGCTCGACTGTGAGCGCATAACTGGAAATATGCGGAATGTTATAAGACAAAGCCGTTTCGATGTTCTGCAGCCATTTTTCGTTGCTCATATTGGGCATGCCATAAATCAAATCGATGGTAATGTTGTCGAAATACTTGGTGGCGATTTCCAGGCATTTTTGTGCTTCAGCCACATTGTGTGCACGATTCATCAGTTTTAAATCGTCTTCAAAAAAAGATTGGATGCCGATAGACAAACGGTTGATTCGGTTATTGGACAATTCGACAATTCGCTCTTCGGTCAAATCATCGGGATTGGCTTCAACTGTGATTTCGGGATTGCTGATTACGTTGTAATTTCGAAATACTTCCTCAATCAAAAATCTTAAATCTGCTGTCTGCAGTATTGAAGGTGTTCCACCACCAAAGTAAATGGTTTCTATAACCTCATCTTTAAATTCGTCTTTTCGCAAAGCGATTTCTTTGGCCAAAGCCAAAACCATATCGTCTTTTTTCTTTAAGGAAGTCGAAAAATGAAAGTCACAGTAATGACAGGCTTGTTTGCAGAAAGGAATATGGATGTAGATGCCGCTCATTTTAATTTGAAAATTTTTTAATTTGAAAATTTGAAAATGAATAACACCAATTCAAAACCATATTTTCAAATTGACACATCTTCAAATTTTCAAATTATTTAATTCTGTCTTCGTTTTGTTTCACAAAAGCATCCCAACCGGTATAACTTTTACTTCCGGTTACTTTTCCTGAATTGAAAAAATGACAAACCGCTGCCGCTAATCCATCGGTTGAATCGAGATTTTTGGGCAATCCTTTTAACCCTAAAAGTTGTTGGAGCATTTTGGCCACTTGTTCTTTGCTGGCATTTCCGTTTCCGGTGATGGCCATTTTAATTTTTTTAGGTTCGTATTCGGTGATAGGAATTTGACGCGATAAACCGGCCGCCATCGCCACGCCTTGTGCTCTTCCGAGTTTCAACATCGACTGTACATTCTTTCCGAAAAATGGTGCTTCTATCGCAATTTCATCAGGATGATGGGTTTCGATGAGTTCGATGGTGCGTTCGAAAATGACTTTCAACTTGGTATAATGGTCATCATATTTACTCAAAATGAGTTCGTTCAACTGAATGAATTCCATTTTTTTGTTGACTACTTTGATCAATCCAAAACCCATAATGGTGGTTCCCGGGTCAATGCCTAATATGATGCGTTCGTTTGTCAAAAGATTTTTGTTTCAGGTTTCAAGTTTCAAGTTCAAAGTTTTACTTTCTTTGTACTAATGATAACAATTCCTCACAAAGCTAAGCAATTCGTCGTTTTTCTAATCAAACTTTTGATTGTAACTGCTGCTTTTTATTTTATCTATGATCAATTAGCGGAAAATTCCAAATTAGAGTGGAACAAATTCCAAAATTTAGTACTGCATAAAATGTCGGTTTTGAGTATGCTATTCCTATTTTCTTTTAGTGTTGCTAATCGGTATTTAGAAATCCTGAAATGGCAAAACTTGGTTTCTTTTATCAAACCGATTTCTGTTGGCGAATCGACTAAGCAAGTGCTTGGTGCTTTAACCGCTGGCATTTTTACACCGAATAATTTGGGTGAATACGCCGGTAAAGCTTTGTATTTCGACAAAAAGAAAACAAAAAAAATTATTTTTCTGAACTTGATTTGCAACGGCATTCAAATGATCTTGTCGATTGTTTTCGGAACGATTGGGTTGTACGTTTTGGGTTATACGTTCTATGTTTTAGGCATTATCGGAATTGTCATTGTGTTTTTAGGCGTTTCTTTTTTGTCAAAGTCGATAAAAATTAAAGGCTATTCGATTGAAAAAATTTTTGCTAAAATCAATGAAATTCCGAAAACCATTCACCGCAAAAATATAGTCTTGGCTGTTTGTCGCTACTTGGTTTTTTCGCACCAATATTATTTTTTATTTCTGGCATTTGATGTAGATTTACCTTATCTAACGATGATGGCTTCGATTGCGGCGGTTTATTTTTTGGCTTCTTCATTGCCGAGTTTTCAGTTTTTGGACTTTGCCGTAAAAGGAAGTGTCGCGATTTTTTTCTTCGGAAAATTGGGTGTTAACGAATGGATCGTCATTTTTATTTCGACGCTGATGTGGTTTTTGAATGTCGTTTTGCCGGTAGTTATCGGAAGTTATTTTGTTTTAAAATTTAAACCGAAATGGAATTAATTACAATAGTTATTTGCCTGATTTTATTGGTGTATGTCGTACTGATTGTCCAATTGATTTTGGGCTATGACAAAGTAAAATCCTTTAAAAGAACGAGTATTGAACCTAAAACTGCGTTCTCTATTATTGTTCCGTTTCGCAATGAAGAAAAGAATTTACCGAAATTATTGGAATCTTTTTCAAAGCTAAATTACCCATATAAGTTAATCGAAATTGTGATGGTCGATGATTTTTCGACAGACCTTTCGGAGCGTGTTTGTATCAAATGGCGATTAGACCATGAATTTTTAGACACCACACTTTTGGAGAATTTGCGGTTATCGAATTCACCCAAAAAAGACGCTATCGGACGAGCGGTTCCGATTATCAAGCACGATTGGATTATCACTACGGATGCCGATTGTATTGTCCCTCAAAATTGGTTGCTGACTTTAGACGATTACATCCAAAAAAAACAACCCGAAATGATTGTTGGTGCTGTAAAATACAAAACCAAAAACAACTGGTTTCACCAATTCCAGCAATTGGATTTGTTGAGTTTACAAGGCACAACGATTGGTAGTTTTGGGATTGGGAAACCGTTTATGTGTAATGGTGCCAATTTTGCTTACACTAAAAAACTCTTCAAAGAATTGGATGGTTTTAACAGCAATGATACAATGGCAAGTGGCGATGATGTTTTCTTGTTGCAAAAAGCGACCAAAAATCATTTGGACAAGATTCACTACCTAAAAAACACTGAAAGCATCGTTAAAACCAAACCCGAAAACGATTTGTTTGATTTCTTTATGCAACGCGTTCGCTGGGCGAGTAAAACTACCGGCTACCAAAGCGGTTATGCGAAGTTCTTAGCGGTTATCGTGTTATTGATGAATGTGAGTTTGGTTGCCAGTTTTGTATTGTCTGTTATCGGAAAATTTGATTGGAGTATGTTGCTTGGTGTGTTTTCGGCTAAATATTTGGTGGATTACTGGTTGCTTTATAAAACCAACAAATACTTATTGAAAGGGAAATGGATTTTACCTTTATCGACTAGCATTATTTATCCTTTTTACTCGAGTTTGGTTGGCATTTATTCTTTGTTTGGAAGTTTTTCTTGGAAAGGCAGACAGTTTTCTAAATAGCCCGGATGGGAACGGCATCCTTTTGTTTCGTTCTCAAAACGAGACAAAAGATATAGTGGACAGCCGGATTAAGCTCCTAAAATTACTCCTGCTTAATAATGACCGGAAGCACAAACTGAGTTTTGACCGGAATACCTCTTTTGAGTGCCGGATTTACTTTGGGAAAATCAATTAAACGAGCTCGGAGAATGCTGTCGATTTTTATGGTGTCGTAGGCTACGGAATCTTTTGGGAATTCGGGATTGAATTCTAAAGTTGCATTCGGCATAACGGTTACCCTGACTTCTATCGTGTCTAATTTTGGGAATAGGGTTGCCAGAGTGTCAATGGCTAATTTTTGTTCAATGGCGGCGGTTAAAAAGTCGAAAAAGCATTGTTTACGCTGGTTGGAATCGGTTAGTTTTTCACAATCGCCTATGGATGGATATTCATCGACCTCTTTCCAATTGATTTCTTGCAACTGTTTGTCGAGCAATTCTTGTTCGGAAGGCACTTTCTTCTCCAAGTATTGGCAGGAAAAACAAAAAGTTAGTAATAGTAAAGCGAGCGCTTTTTTCATGTAAGGTTTCCATCGGATTAACAATTTCAAAAATAAGAAATTATATTCACGAAGCTAGGGTTTACTTAAAAAAGAAAAGCCTTCTCGAAAGAAGGCTTTGTTATTTGAAATTCTGATTTTATTCGACTATTAATTTTTTAACTACTTTCAAGTTGGTATCGGTGGTTACTTCTAACAAATACATTCCTTTGGAAACGGACGACATATCAAGCGTTTGCGTTGATAAAGAATTCGAAGGTTTTTGAGTGATTATCATTTTACCTAAAACATCGTAAACGGCAATGTTGTTTATCGTTCCATTGTTTTTAACGGTAATGGTCACGATATCTGAAACCGGATTCGGGTAGAAAACGAAGTCTGCATTTTCAAATTCGCCTACACCTAATTGTGCTACAAATTCAGTATTGAAGGTGTTGGTCACAATCGCCGGATTGAAATCGAAGTAAATCGATGCGGTATTCGGAATGATATCGCCTACGGCATAACCAGGCATTGGTTGAACCATGAAAGTGATATAACCTTTTCCAATGTTTGTATCAGCTACTGATGGTGGCAATAGTATATTGTCAAAATACCAATTGATGTTATTGCCAACTCTGTCCATGATATAAGGATGACTGGCGCTGATCATTCTTACGCTATTCACATTCAATTGCGAATTTAATACATCGTTCACTCTGACGTTTATAGCGCTTGCGTTTCCGGTATTTTCAAAACGAATGGTATAAGTTAAGAAATCGTTTGGTGAAAAAGTTGAATGCAAGATTCTTTCACCATGGGCTTCCATTTTGTCATTCGGATCATACGCTCCAATGATGATTTGGGTATTGCTAGCCGAATTATTGGCCGGAACTACATCTCCGGTAAGCGGAACAATTGAGACTGTATTGGTTAATAAACCCCCAATAGTAACCGTTGGAATTGTCGGCACTTGCATAGTCACCGTCATTTCTCTTGATTCGAAAGGCAACAAGTTGGTGAAATTATAAGTGAATCCGTTTGTAATTGCTGTTGTTCCCGATTGTGAGTTTGCAATGATAGCAACTAAAGCATCATGATTGAAAGTTACAGTTCCGGTAGCTATGGCTTGATTACCGTTATTGGTGTAAACAATTTTGTTCATGTAAGTGAAGCCCGGTCTTGGTGCATTTACGGGAACAATTGTTACTGCCAAATCGTTGTAGGTTTGCGTTACCGTGATTGGGAAATTATAGGTTTGCATTCCGGCACCGATAACCACGTTTACATTGCTGTAGGAGGAAGTTGTAATTCCGTACGACGAAGTATAATTTGGATCAATTGCGAAACTCAAATCGTAAGAGTTTGAACCGTTAGTATCATAGATATTATAGATTCCTGTTGGAGAAACAATATTGTGAACGTTTCCGTTATCATTAACTTCATATGTAAATTGTCCTAGAGGAAAGTTTTGTTCCCCATCGTCTTGAGCTCCGTTGTTGTTGGAGTCTAAAAAGGCATTCAATTTTAATCCGGAACAATCAATAGCACCCACAGAATTGCCAAGCTCGGTAATTGTTATTAAACCCGGTTGATTACTGAAATTGGTCACCATCATTAAATAATACTGTCCCGGTTGTGCATTTGGAATGAAAGGATATTCAATAGCCGCTGAAGAATAACTACAACTTACGATATAGTTAGGAGTTATTTGACTACAAGCATTGGACAGTGTAGAAAATGGTCCGTAAACTATATAATCGACATCAGATTGAAATCCGTTTATTGAGGTTTGTGTTATTTGTAAATTAATGGTTCCTGCACTACTAATTGGTAAATAAAACCAAGTTTGATTTGGCGTTGTGCCTAAACATCCGGCTGCTCCGCCTGAAGGTGCATTTATAGTATTTTGAAAAGGAACACCTAAGGAATTACACAAAGAATTAGCACCAATACAAGTAGAAGCTAAATTACAATTGGCATAGGCTTGCAATTGGAAGGTGTAAATATTATCACAATCATTGGGTACAATTTCTCTAACAAAAACATTGGTGATTGGACTCTGAATTCCAATATTTAGGGCTGATGGATTAGTAAATGGCACCACTTGATTTTGGGCATTGGCCAAACTCGGATAATATTCAAAAGTATTGGTGGAATTGATTTGCGCTTGAACTGAAGTCAAATCGAAGGTGACAATACCATCATTATTATCATCACACTGTTGCATGTTAGATAGCAAAAGGACATTGTTTGAAAAACTTTCTACCACCAAAGCAAAACCGAAAATTTGATGCTCAGAAGTACCATTACTTTCTAATCGGGCATAAATTACTTGACCGTTTTGGGCACAAAAGTTTACCGGATTTAAGATAGTTCCAGTGTTACTATCAGCGTTGGCTTGTGATAAATGATAAGAGATAGTGTATTGCGCAGGATTTAAATTGCCAATGATGTAAGCATCATTTATGGTTAAATCAAAACAAGCTTGAGATGTATCACTACAAACTGTTAAGTTGATGGGTTGTCCGGCTTCAGGTGCACAAGGTTCGGTAGTAAAAGCGATCCATTCAGAATTAGCGCTAGTTCCTTCATTGTCACAATTGGCGCTTACTGAAAAAACATAGGTAGAGCCACAAACTAAATCGGTCAAAACAAATGGATTTACTTGGGTAAAAATAGGTGTCGTTGTTTGTCCATTTGTTGAAACCATGATGCTCCATGAAGTTTCCGTTCCATTAGCTGTCCAACCTAAGACTGCTGAAGTGGGTGTACTATTACTTACGGTTAACTGTGTTGGTGCGGGACAGTTTGTGTTTTCACAGTTAATAGTAATCAATTCAATCATTCCTATAGAAAAACATCCGTTTCCGGCAAAACCTGCGCTATAATATACTGGTGGTTGGTTTGGAGCCATAGTCGGACTAAGATAGCAACTTGGATTTGCAATAGCATTCACTCCGGTTTGAGCATCTGCAAGAGTCTGATAATAAGTTACAAAAACAGAAACTTGCCCTTGCACAATTTGTCCTTCAACACTGGTCAAATCCCAACAAGGAAAGCTGGTAATTACGCTGGCACAATTGGTAACGGTTACCGTTGGCGCCGATGGTGCTGAATTAACATTCAGATTATAAGTCAAAATAGTAACTTCATTCGTGGCAACCGTTACGACTCTGACAAAAACAGTTTGTGTAAAAGAATAAATATTGTTGTACGGACTTGTTAAAGCATTAAATCCGGTTGCGGCATCTGTTTGGGTTTCGTGGTGGGTAATCACATAATCTTCAGGATTCAAATTTCCTAAAATTTCAAACGTAATTTCCCCCAGCCAAAATGAAGCATAACCATCATTATTATCATCACAAACGTTGTTGAATTGAGTGGGTTGATTGAAATTTTGAGCTAGTAAAATTGAGGTTGAAAAAAATAAAGCGAGAATGAGTAATAGTTTTTTCATTTCTGTTGTTCTTTTATTGGTTGGTTTAATTGGAGAATAAATATAATTATTTAATCAATTTAAAATTCATTTTGTCATTAATAAAGATATACAAACCTTTTGACAACTCTAAGTCGACAATATTATTCCCGTTGATAATTTTTTGTTTGCCCAGTTTTTGTCCGTGAATCGAATAAACATCAAGTGTCATTTCTTCATTCAAACCTGAAACATAAAATTCATTTGAATTGATTTGGAACACTTTGATTTGGCTTTCACTTATTGCTGAAGTGTCTAAAGTTTCTTCTTGAAAAAGCCATTGATAAAGAGCTGAAAACTCGCCTCTCCAATAAGCTTCTGTGTGTGTTCCGTAACTGTCAAACTTTGTCAAGGTGTTAGAAGATAAAACGCCTTTGGTCACCAAATTGTTTTTAATGGTAGTGGCATCTGTAACCATGGAAGCCGATTCATTTTGGCCACAAACAAAATAAATTCTCAGGCCCGACAAGGCATTTGTAGTTGTCAAAATATAGTTATTCATATTCATCATCGAAAACCAATAGGCCGGACTCAAACTTCCCACTTTTGAAAAATATTGTGGGTATTTGACCGCTCCATAAGTTGAGATTAAAGCGCCCATTGAACTCCCAATTAAAGCATTATATTGTGCTTCGGGTTTGGTTCTGAAATTAGCGTCAACATAAGGTTTTAAAGTTTCCGCTATAAATTGCATGTATTGATCGCCTTCTCCGCCACCATAACTTGGGTTGTTCCATGGAGAATATTCATTCAATCTGAGCGCACCTCCATTTTCTATCCCAACGACTATTGCTCCATAATTCCCTTGTGCGTGAAGTGTATTTAAAGTTTCGTCCACTTGCCATTCACCAGAAAAAGAAGTTGCGTTGTCAAACAAATTTTGCCCGTCTTGCATGTACAAAACCGGATATGTCTTGGTTGTTGTAAAATAATCCGGTGGAAGGTATAACCAAATTTTTCTGTTTCGGTTCAATTGCGGCATAGTAAAGGCATTACTCAAAATCTGAACATTAGCAGCTGCCGTACTTCCGGTTCCGGAACCCGCAATATCTTCCCATGACTGAACGGTTATATTGATGGTTTGCGGTGAACCCGTAAAAGTAAAAGTTCTGTTGGGCAAATAACCGCCTGAAGCATTTCCTTCTACCGTTGGCCAACTGCCGCGAGTGATTTTGTATTCAGCCGTTCCGGTTCCTTCGGGAATAGTAATTAAATAAGCCCCCAATCCATCCGGTTGAAGAATATGAGCTGCGCTTCCGGGATTCCAAGTATTAAAAGTGCCGGCGGCATAAAGTGAAGCATTTGCTGGCGTATTTCCAGGAACAGCCGTTACTCTTATGGTAACTTGAGCGAAACTAAGTGTTTCGAAAAAAAGAAAACTGAATAGTAAAATTCTTTTCATAAAACTTTATTTATAACAAATGTAATAAAATAAAAGTTTTATGAAATATTTTGATTATGAATTGATTATGAAGTTGAATTACTTGGTGATTCTCGATTAAAACATTTAAGAACCTCTATAAAGCAAAAAAGCCATCCCGATTTATCGGGAAAGCTTTTCATTGGTCTAACTACTAAACCTGCTACGAGTTACAAAGTCGTAGCGAAACAACACAACTAATCTTAGATACTTTATTGGAACCTAAACAGATTTTTAAAAAACCTATTTTGGGCAAAAAAGGTTTTCGTTTCCGAAAACCTTTCCCAATTTTAGCGGTCTGGACGGGACTCGAACCCGCGACCCCATGCGTGACAGGCATGTATTCTAACCAACTGAACTACCAAACCATCGCTTAATTGCGGTTGCAAATATACAACTGATTTTGATTTCTGCAACTTTTTTTTACTAAAAAATCAACTCTTTTTTTTATTCCTAACCAAACATTTGTTTTTCAGCTAAGTAAGTCGTTAAAATTTTTTCGAAATTTTCTTCCACAGCCACCGGAACGTACTTAATTTTGTTTTGCGCACAGGTCATCGCAAGCGACTTAAAATAGTCATTTACTTTTTCTTCGTAGGCTTCTTTTACTGTATCGGCAAAAATATTAATGGTTTCACCGGTTTCTAAATCGATGAATTTTCTCGGAGCATTGTCAAAATTGAAGTTGATTTCAGTTTTTTTATCGATGACATGAAATACAACTACCTTGTGTTTGTTGTGTTTCAAATGTTGTAACGCATTAAAAAGGGCTTCATTATTCCCGGTTTGAAACATATCCGTAAATAAGATGATCATTGAACGGCGGTGAATTTTTTCAGCTATTTGATGTAAGAAAGTAACCGTATCGGTGTTTTTAGACTCTTTGGGGTTTTCTAAAAGATTTTCCAACTTGTTTAAAATCATCCGATGGTGGCGATCGCTGCCTTTTTCGGGTGCGTAATATTCATAAACATCTGAATAAACGCTTAAGCCAACAGCATCGCGTTGTTTTTTTAGCAAATTCATTAAAACTGCCGAAGCTAAAACGGAAAAACCAATCTTATTGTGGTAAAAAAGTTCGTCATTTTTCAACTTCGGATAATGCATTGACGAGGAATTATCTATGATTAAATGACAACGAAGGTTGGTTTCTTCTTCGAATTTTTTGGTGTACAAGCGGTCGGTTTTGGCGAATAATTTCCAATCGATGTGTTTAGTACTTTCTCCGGCGTTATAGACTTTATGCTCAGCAAATTCGGCTGAAAATCCGTGAAAAGGCGATTTGTGCATCCCAGAGATAAAGCCTTCAACTACTTGATTGGCCAATAACTCTAAATGCTTAAATCCGGAAACGAGCTCTTTTTGTTCTTCAATCTTCATAATCCAAATATAGCGAAAATTGAAAGAACTAAAAAGGTTAAAAAAAGTTATCCTATAAATTGAAAAACGTGAACTCTAGCCCCGATGGGAGCGAGCTACCGCGTAGCGCGGACAGCGGGACAACATTTCCTAAAACAGCCAATCGTTTGCTTCTAATGATAAAAAAAGGCCTAACTCTCGTTAGACCTTACTTTCTTTTTCATTGTATATTATAATAATGCATCGATTGCATCGGTATAAGTCTTTTTTGGAGCAACGCCTACTTGACGACCTACTACTTCTCCGTTTTGGAAAACCAGCACTGTTGGAATGTTACGAACGCCATATTTGGCGGCGAACTCTTGGTTTGCATCAACGTCTACTTTACCTACTACTGCTTTTCCTTCGTATTCTGAGGATATTTCGTCGATAACCGGGCCAACCATACGACATGGTCCACACCAAGCTGCCCAAAAATCTACTACTACCGGTTTATCTGATTTTAATACTACTTCGTCAAAAGTAGCATCTGTAATTGCTAAAGCCATATTTTATATTTTTAAATTACTTTAATTATTTGACCACAAAATTAGACATTTTATTTGGGTTCTGTATGTTAAAAAAATCAGTTTTGATTATCAAATCATTATCAGAACTGATACTTAATTCAAATTGAATTTCACGCTCATTTTTTCTAACTCCAATAATAATTCGTTGGATATTTTGATTTTCAATCTTCTGCTTGGCATTTCTAAAGTGGTTATCCTTCTTATTTCCTCAGTGATGATTGGTGTTGTTTCGGCTATTCCTTCTTCAATAATTTCATTACTGTCTAGGTTTTCAATATCAATTTCACCATCGGGTTCAGTGATTAAAATCGGCTCTATTGGCTTCACAATTTCTACAGGCTTGGCAACAATCTCCGTTTCAATCACTTCAAAATTTACTGATTTATCCCCTTCATTGGCTTTGAAAATTTCGTTCAATTGTTGGATTAAGTTTTTATGTAAATCGTTAATATCCATTTGGATACTCAATTTTTTTGCAAAATGAGGCAACACGTCCTGCAATTGTTTGACATCCAAAAACTGTATTCTCGGTTCCGATTTTTTTCCGGTTTCTCTGTTCACCCAACCGTCTTTAACGGTGATTTTGAAATACACAAATTGGTTGTTGACCAAGAAATGTCTGAACTTTAAATATTCTTCATCAAAAATCCTGAATTCGTAACTTTCATCATAACCTTCTAAGGTAAACATCGCCCAGTCTTTACCATTTTTGGCAGTTTTATATTGGACATTGGTGACAATTCCGGCGAAGGTTAAATTTTTGCCAATATAATTTCCAAGGCTCTTTAAATACTCTAATTTGCTGTTGCAAAAATACTTCATTTCAAATTTAAAATCGTCCAAAGGATGACCTGAAATGTAAATTCCAACGACTTCTTTTTCTTTAGCCAACTTCTCCATCGTGCTCCAATCTTCGCAGGGCGGAACGGTTGGTTCGGCTATTTGAACATCACTAGCGTCACCAAACAAACTCACTTGTGAAGAGTTTTCATTTTCCTGAAACTTTGCGCCATAGCGAATCGCCTTTTCGTAAAAAGTAATGTTATCGCCATCGGTGTGAAAATATTGCGCTCTGTGAGTATCCGAAAAACAATCGAAACCTCCGGCCAAGGCTAAGTTTTCAAAAGCTTTTTTATTGGCAGCACGTAAATCAATTCTTTTAGCTAAATCAAAAATCGATTTGTAATTTCCATCTTTTCTGTGATTTACGATGGTTTCAACAGCGCCCATTCCAACACCTTTAATGGCGCCCATTCCGAAACGAACCGCATAATTTTCGTTTACCGTAAACTTGTAATAACTCTCATTCACATCCGGTCCTAAAACTTGCAATCCCATACGCTTACATTCTTCCATAAAGAACGAAACCTGTTTGATATCATTCATATTATTGGAAAGCACTGCCGCCATATATTCCGCCGGATAATGTGCTTTTAAATAGGCTGTTTGGTAAGCAATCCAGGCGTAGCAGGTAGAGTGCGATTTATTGAACGCATATTGCGCAAAGGCTTCCCAATCTTTCCAGATTTTCTCTAATTTATCTTCGGCATGACCGTTGCCAACCGCTTGTTCAATGAACTTAGATTTCATTTTATCCAGAACATCTTTTTGCTTTTTCCCCATGGCTTTACGCAGAACGTCGGCATCACCTTTTGAAAAATTGGCCAGTTTTTGTGACAAAAGCATTACTTGCTCTTGGTAAACCGTAATGCCGTAAGTTTCTTTCAGGTATTCTTCATTGGCTTCCAAGTCATAAGTGATGGGTTCTTCTCCATTTTTTCTTCGGACGAAAGACGGAATATATTCCAATGGTCCGGGACGATAAAGCGCATTCATTGCGATTAAATCTCCGAAAACGGTGGGTTTTAAATCCTTTAAATATTTTTGCATTCCGGGCGACTCGTATTGGAAAATCCCGACGGTTTCTCCTCTTTGGAATAACTCGTAAGTCTTGACATCATCAATTGGAAACGCATCCGGATCGAGTTCAACTCCGGTTCTGTATTTGACTAATTTAACCGTATCTTTTATCAACGTTAGGGTTTTCAAACCCAAGAAGTCCATTTTCAACAAACCGGCACTTTCTACCACGGAGTTGTCAAATTGAGTAACATATAACTCAGAATCTTTGGCCGTAGCCACCGGAACGAAATTGGTAATATCGCTTGGCGTAATAATCACACCGCAAGCATGAATTCCGGTATTTCTTAAATTTCCTTCTAATATTTTGGCTTGTTGAATGGTTTCACTTCCTAAATCATTTCCGTTTGCCAATTCTATTAATTCTTTAACTTTATCATACTCTTCCGAACGCAGTGCCGCTTTTAGCTTGTCATTCTCCAAAGAGAAAATCTTGGCTAAATTCATTGTCATCGGAATCAGTTTGGCAATTTTATCCGCTTCGAATAATGGCAAATCCAATACACGAGCAGTATCGCGAACCGAAGATTTTGCAGCCATGGTTCCATAAGTGATAATCTGCGCTACTTGTTTGGAACCGTACTTATTGATTACATAATCCATGACACGACTTCTTCCTTCGTCATCAAAATCGATATCAATATCGGGCATCGACACACGATCCGGATTCAGAAAACGCTCAAAAAGCAAATCGTACAACAACGGATCAATATTGGTAATTCCGAGGCAATAGGCAACTACTGAACCGGCTGCAGAACCACGTCCCGGACCAACGGAAACATCCATTCTTCGGGCAGCGGCAATAAAATCTTGCACTATCAAAAAGTAACCGGGATAACCTGTGTTTTCAATGGTTTTTAATTCGAAATCAAGACGCTCCTGGATTTCCGGTGTAATTTCTCCATAACGCCTTTTGGCACCTTCAAAAGTTAAATGGGCTAAGTATTTATTTTCTCCTCTTTTTCCTCCGTCAGCTTCATCTTCGGGAACTAAAAACTCATCGGGAATGTCAAATTTAGGCAACAAAACCTCTCGAGACAGATCATAAATCTCGATTTTATTTACAATTTCTTCTGTAGTTGTAATCGCTTCCGGTAAATCGTGAAAGAGTTTTTTCATCTCTTCTCCCGATTTGAAATAGTATTCTTTATTATTCAATCCATATCGATAACCGCGACCGCGTCCGATAGGTGTTGATTGTTTTTCACCATCACGTACACACAATAAAATATCGTGAGCGTTAGCATCTTCTTTATTGACATAGAAGACATTATTAGTGGCAACCGTTTTGACTTGGTGCTTCTTTGCCATAGCAATCAGCGATACATTTACCCGATTTTCGTCTTCTTGATTGTGGCGCATTAACTCGATGTAGAAATCATCCCCAAATTCTTGCTTCCACCAAATCAAAGCTTCTTCAGCTTGGTTTTCACCAATATTTAAAACCTTGCTCGGAATTTCTCCATAGAGATTTCCGGATAGCACAATGATATCTTCTTTGTATTTTTGGATGGCTTTACGATCGATTCTTGGCACATAATAAAAGCCTTCTGTATAAGCGATAGAAGATAGTTTGGCCAAATTGTGATAGCCTTTTTTTGTTTTGGCCAAAAAAACGATTTGGTAACCGTTGTCCTTTCTCGACTTATCGGTTAAATCATCACACACATAAAACTCGCAACCTACAATCGGTTTAACAATAGTTTCCGTCGGGGTTTCACCGTTTTCCTCGGCTTGTTTGTTCTTGGCTTGTGCAGATTTATTATGGTATAAAATATCACGGACAAAGTGAAAAGCACCCATCAAATTCGCATGATCGGTCATGGCTACGGCTGGCATTTTATTTTTAACCGCAGCGGCCACTAAATCTTTAACACTTATGGTCGATTGTAATACGGAAAACTGTGTATGGTTGTGTAAATGAACAAAATCGACATCAGCTACATCATGGTGAATTTGCTTCTCTTCATCGTTTGCAACAACAACTTCTTCTTTCTTTTGAAATTGTTTTCGAATTTCCTCGGAAGCTTGTTTCAGATTGATGTGTTTTAACCCTATAAGTTGAATTTCCTTTGGATTATTTTCTCCAAACTCTCTGAAATAATCCGCCGGAACATCGAGTTCTTCTTTGGTAAAAATTTCCCTTCTAATCAATTCTAAAAAACAACGAGTTGTGGCTTCAACGTCGGCAGTAGCATTATGTGCTTCTGCAAACGGAACATTGAAAAGATAACTGTGTAGTTCCGTTAGGGTTGGTAATTTAAACTTTCCGCCACGACCTCCGGGTAATTTTAAAAGTGACGCGGTAACTTCTGTACAAGTATCCAAAACCGGCATGGAAGCCATTGGAGAATTCACTCCCAATCTGTAAAATTCACAGCCCATGATATTGACATCAAAACCAACGTTTTGTCCGACTATGAATTTGGCTTTCGCCAAAGTGGTGTTGAATTTTTCTAAAACTTCTGCTAAAGGTATTCCTTGCGCTTCTGCCAATTCAGTTGAAATTCCATGAATTCGTTCGGCATCATACGGAATATTGAATCCATCGGGTTTGACCAAATAATCCTGATGCTCAATCAAATTTCCCATTGCATCATGTAACTGCCAGGCGATTTGAATACATCTTGGCCAGTTGTCGGTGTCAGAAATAGGCGCACCCCAACGTTTTGGTAATCCGGTGGTTTCGGTATCGAAGATTAAATACATAAGTGACAATTCGAAATTTTAAAATTCTAAATCCAAACAATTTTTAAGTTGATTGGTAAGAATTGGAATAACTTCAAAAATACATTTTCATCTGCAGGAAATCAATTTTAGTTATCAACAAAAAACAAAAAAGCCAACTCGTTTGAGTTGGCTTTTAAATATCTATAAAGTGTATAAACTAGTATCTTCCTCTATTTCCACCACCGCTGTTTCCACCACTGTAGCTTCCGCCACCACGTGAGTTTCCACCGCCGTTATAACCTCCACCACTACCGCCTGAACGGTTGTTGTTAAAAGTTCTTCTTTCGCCTTCCGGTTTTGGTTCAGATTTATTTACTACAATAGTACGACCTTCAACAGTTGCGCCGTTTAATTCCTGAATAGCTTTTTCAGCTTCTGTGTCATTTTCCATTTCCACAAAACCGAAACCTTTACTTCTTCCAGTAAATTTATCAGTAATAATTTTAACGGAATTAACCGTACCATAAACCCCGAAGGATTCTTTTAAATCTGCTTCGTCAATACTAAACGGAAGACTTCCAACAAAAATGTTCATATTTTAATTTTAAAATTCAGCCACAAAGGTAACTTAAATAAAACGTAAACCGCTATAAATTTGGACTTTATTGCAAATAAATAAAAAAGCCATCCGAAGATGGCTTGTATAATTCAAATGAATTGATTCTTAAAGAGATGGGAAAATTGGAATCTTATAGAATTCCCCATATTGGAAATTTAAAATTGGATTGGCAAAAGGACTACTGTTAGTATTCGTTGCGTTAAATTTAAACTTTCCGGAAACCGTCATGTTTTCATTGTCATATTCAGTGATTTGAATTTCACCATTGCTGTTTAGCGTACTTAGAATTCTCAACTGACAATTTACATTTCCCTGCGCAACGGTAACAATATCTCCCGGTAAATAGCCATTCCCTCTAGCTGTTACTCTAACAACAGAAGTGACAGCGCCAGCAGTATTAGCCACTATCGCAACTCTAAGTCCGGATCCTGATCCTCCGGTTGTTTCATGTGAAGAACTACAATTATAACCACCTCCCGATTGAATAGTACAATCCGAAGTGTAACCCGAACCAATATTAACTATTTGCACATTAGAAACCGGCCCAGATACCGGTACAGTAGCATACTCTAGGTCAACATCATTAAAAGTAGAAGAATAAGTAGCTAAGTTATTACTATTGGTTGTGCCTAAAATATAAGTTCCAACATTGGCACTATTGGTATTTAAAGTTATAAGTTCAAATTGCGTGTACGCTTCAATAGAAAGCTGACCGGAACCTGAAAGGTAAGCTCTGGTGTCATTGGCGATCCAAAGCACATCATCTTTCAATCCCTGAAAACCGGGATTATTAAATTTAACATCTTCCTGACATGAGGTCATTGCCATAGCAATAAGAATAAGGGACAAAAATCTTTTCATTTTTTCAATGTATTTCTCCACAAAAATAACTTTTTAATATAAAAATGCTAATTAAATTTTAAAAAAATAACGTTAAAGTTGAAGGAAACAAGAACTTAGCTTTAAAAATATAATCTTCAATTAGTTTGTTTACAAAAAAAAACTATCTTTGCACCCTTAAAATAATCGAGGTCGAGTACCTCAAATTAATCAAAAAGATTATGTCAGTAAAAATTAGATTACAAAGACACGGTAAAAAACAAAAGCCTTTTTACTGGATCGTAGCAGCTGATGCTCGTTCAAAAAGAGATGGTAAATTCTTAGAAAAATTAGGAACTTACAATCCAAACACCAATCCTGCCACTATTGATTTAAACATTGACCAAGCGGTACAATGGTTACACAATGGAGCTCAACCAACTGATACTGCAAGAGCTATCCTTTCTTACAAAGGTGCCTTAATGAAACACCACCTTGATGGCGGCGTTCGTAAAGGAGCTTTAACACAAGAACAAGCTGATGCTAAATTGGCTAAATGGTTAGAAGACAAAGCAGGTAAAGTAACCGCTAAAAAAGAAGGCTTATCAAAAGCACAAGAAGCTGCTAGAGTTAAGGCTTTAAAAGCAGAAAAAGAAGCCAATGACAAACGTGCTGCTGCCGCTGTTGAAGCTGCAAAAGTAGAAGAAGAAGTGGCTGAAGAAGTTGCAGTGGAAGAAACTGTAGCGGAAGAAACTCCTGAAGTTGTAGCTGAAGTTGCAGTAGAGGAAACTCCTGCTGCTGAAGTGGTTGCTGAAGAAACTCCAGCTGTGGAAGAAACTCCTGCTGTAGAAGAAGCTCCAGCTGCTGAAGAAGCTAGCGAAGAAAAAGAAGCTTAATATTACTGGCAATTATGCGTAAAGAAGATTGTTTCTATTTAGGTAAAATTGCCAAAAAGTTTAGTTTCAAAGGGGAAGTTCTTATCTATTTAGATACCGACGAACCCGAATTATATGAAAATATGGAATCAGTATTTGTTGAGTTCAACAAAAATCTGGTTCCATTTTTTATTGAAAACAGTTCGCTCCACAAAAACGATTTTCTTCGCGTGCAATTTGAGGATGTCGACTCCGAAGAAGAAGCTGACAAACTTATTGGTTGCGAAATTTATCTTCCGCTTTCTATGTTGCCCAAATTGGAAGGCAATAAATTCTACTTCCACGAAGTGATTGGTTTTGAAATCGAAGACAAACGTCTGGGTGTTTTTGGCATTATCCAATCTATCAATGACACAACAGCCCAACCCCTTTTTGAAGTATTAAATGGCGAAGTCGAAATGCTGATTCCGATGATTGACCATTTCTTAGTCGAAATTGACCGCAAAAACAAAAAAGTCGTGATGGATTTACCGGAAGGCTTGGTGGAAATGTACCTTTAGATTTCTAGAATCGCTGTGCTTTTAGATTGTTAGAAACGCCTGCGGCTTTGGATTTTTTAGAAGCTAATCCTGCTATCCGCTACAATCTTTTTGTTTTTAAAGAAAAAACAAAAAGGATTTTCACTACTATCAGGGCTAGGGCATTATTTTTCAATCAGCAAAATACAAATCTAAGAGCGAAGCGATTCTAAAAATCCAATAATCTAACATGTCCGCATTCCAATTCAAAAAATTCACAGTAAACCAAGACCGTTGCGCGATGAAAGTTGGCACCGATGGCGTTTTACTTGGTGCGTGGACTCCTATTGATAACCGACCGTTTTCAGTTTTAGACATTGGTGCCGGAACCGGAATTTTGGCTTTAATGCTGGCCCAAAGATGTCATGCCGAACACTCGAGCCTGAAAGGCGAACTGGCGCAGCAAATTGACGCTATCGAAATTGATGAAGATGCTTTTGAACAATGCGTAGAAAACTTTGAAAATTCTCCTTGGTCTGACCGTTTGTATTGTTATCATGCGGGTTTGGACGAATTTATGGAAGAACCCGAAGACGAATACGATTTAATTGTTTCCAATCCGCCGTTTTATAGTGAAGATTACAAAACCGAAAGCGAACAAAGAGATTTGGCTCGTTTTCAAGACGCTTTGCCTTTTGAGGATTTGATTGAAGCGGCTTCGGTCTTACTTTCCGAAAACGGAATCTTCTCTGTGATTATTCCCCATAAAGAAGAAGCCAAATTTATCGGCTTAGCCAAAGAATACAATTTATTTCCTTTCAAAATTACCCGCGTAAAAGGAACACCAACTACCGAAATCAAAAGAAGTTTACTCGCTTTTTCCTTTTCCGAAAAAACAAATTTTCCAATCGATGAGCTTATCATCGAAACCGCACGTCATCAATATACGGAAGACTACATTGCGTTGACTAAAGAATTTTATTTGAAGATGTAATTAATCGGTGAGAAGTAATTCCATATTGACGGAATACCTTTCTTGTTTATGCCAATCACCATCTTTAAAATACCAAGAATCTTGGTATTCATTGATATGATTAATAGCAATTAACGGTTCGTAAAAAAACGCATTGGGATTTATACTGTTCTCTGCATACACTTTGTTTTGTTCCAATAAAGGATGTTGAATGATAATGAAAATCCCGTTGGCCGGAAATTCAATGTTCAACCTATTCAAATCGGCTTCTACGATATGGGTTCCTTTTTTGAGTTTGTAAATAAGGGTTTCGGTATTTACTATTTCACTAGGCTTTCCATCATCACCAACGGAATAAACCAAAACACTTATCAGTCGGTTTTTATTGGTGGCTGTAGCGAAGAATTTCGCTTTACTTAGATATTTCCCTTTGTTGCTGTTGTTGGGAAAATATTTCGCTGTCATGGCTATTTTAGTATCCCATTGCACACCATAATGATTGTCGCCTCTTTTGGCTTTGCCCAATTTTATAGGGTTTTCGAATTTGCGCTTGACCACCTTTACTTCTTCCAAGGAAATCCTGTTTGGTCTAAGAAATATCTCGTCTGTGATTTTTGCAATCGTATCGTGGTAACCAATACAAGTGATTTTGAAATAACTTGTTGTCTCTTTAGCATCGATACTAAAAATACCGGTGGAATCTGCGGTTCGATAAAGGGATTCCGCTTTCCATACATTGGCATATGGTACTGGCATTTTTGACTCTTTATCTTTAACATGTACTTTCGTTTGTGCTTGACACAAAGTACTCATGAAACAAAACAACAACACTATTACTTTTCTCATACAATCAATAAAAGGAACCCGAAGATACCTATTTTAACTTTAACTTTTTGTACTATAATATTTAACAAATTCTTCGGAGTTTACCACAAGCTGTTTGACTAATTTAGTTTCAGAAGTAATTCACACTGATGCTTATGCCAAAAATTACCTGTTTTCTTTTTTTGTTGTTCTCCATTGTTGGCTTTTCGCAAAGTGAAAAACAAATTCACGGCAAAGTTTTATTTGGCCAAACACCGCTTACCACTATTGATGTTGTTAATCTCAATTCGAGAGAAATTACCACAACTGACATGAATGGTCATTTTAGTATTTCCGCTAAAGTCAAGGATACCCTTTTCATTATTTCTAAAGCTTATGCTGACCGAAGAATAGCCTTAACGCAGGAATTATTAAACCAAAACAACCTCATCATTTACTTGGAAAAAAAACCGATTGAACTTGATGATGTAGAAATTACCACAACGCAAAGCGTTAAAATTAAAATCAGCCAAGCCGATATTGACGCTATAAAAATAGCCAAAGATGCCAACAAACTGAAAGTATTAAATGTTAATGACGGTACTATTGAAAACGGCATTGATTTTGTCAGAATGGGCAAAGGTTTACTCAATTTATTTAAGAATAAAGACAAAGAAAAACCCGAAAAGCCATTGCCACCCATTCCTTTTAAAGACTATCTGGCTTTGAATTTTGATCCTATTTTTTATACTGAAAAACTTAAGTTGAAACCTGAAGAAATCGATTTGTTTATTGCCTTTTGCGAAACCGATCCAAAAGCCAAAACCATTTCGGAACGTCAAGATGTTTTAGAAACGCTGGGTTTTCTGCTGGATAAAAATGAAGAGTTTAACAAACTCGAGCGTTAATAGTCAGCAGTTATGAATCTAGCCCGGATAGAAGTGAAAATCCTTTTTGCAAAAAAAGATTGTAACGTATAGCCGGAAAAAGCTCCAAAAATTATAACAATTGTTAATGGCGTTTTTGATTAAGATTATGTAGCTTTGCAAACGTTTTCGTAAACCAAATTAAAGACTATGCGACCAGATTTATTTCAAGCTCCTGATTACTATAATTTAGATGATTTATTAACGGAAGAACACAAATTAGTGCGTGATTCTGCCCGTGCTTGGGTGAAGCGTGAAGTTTCGCCTATCATTGAAGACTATGCACAGCGTGCGGAATTCCCAAAACAAATCATCAAAGGTTTGGGTGAAATTGGTGGCTTTGGCCCATACATTCCAGAAGAATACGGCGGTGCCGGTTTAGACCAAATTTCGTATGGCTTAATCATGCAGGAAATTGAAAGAGGTGACTCGGGTGTACGTTCTACGTCATCGGTACAATCGTCTTTGGTGATGTATCCTATTTGGAAATTCGGAACCGAAGCACAACGTCAAAAATATTTACCCAAATTAGCCACCGGAGAATTCATGGGTTGTTTCGGATTGACCGAGCCTGATCATGGTTCGAATCCAAGCGGCATGACCACCAACTTCAAAGACATGGGCGACCATTATTTGTTGAACGGTGCCAAAATGTGGATTTCAAACGCACCATTTGCAGACGTAGCCGTAGTTTGGGCGAAAAATGAAGAAGGTAGAATCCACGGTTTAATCGTAGAACGCGGGATGGAAGGCTTTACTACTCCGGAAACGCACAACAAATGGTCACTTCGTGCTTCGGCAACGGGCGAATTGATTTTTGACAACGTAAAAGTGCCCAAAGAAAATTTAATGCCCGGTAAATCCGGATTGGGAGCGCCAATGATGTGTTTGGATTCGGCTCGTTACGGAATCGCTTGGGGCGCTATCGGTGCCGCGATGGATTGTTACGACACGGCTTTGCGTTATGCTAAAGAAAGAATACAATTTGACAAACCGATTGCTTCATTCCAATTACAACAAAAGAAATTGGCCGAAATGATTACCGAAATTACCAAAGCACAATTGTTAACTTGGCGTTTAGGAGTTTTGAGAAACGAAGGCAAAGCCACAACGGCTCAAATTTCGATGGCGAAAAGAAATAATGTTGACATGGCGATTAACATTGCCCGTGAAGCCCGTCAAATGTTAGGCGGAATGGGAATCACCGGTGATTATTCCATCATGCGTCACAGTATGAACTTAGAATCCGTGATTACTTATGAAGGCACACACGATATTCACTTGTTGATTACCGGTGCCGATATTACTGGTATTCCAGCTTTTAAATAAGATTAAACAATAAATAAAATTTATACAAAATGCTTCTCTGTTTCGGGAAGCATTTTTACTTTTGTGTTGTATTGAAAACTCAACGGTTTTGCAATACGTAAATACTAAAAAAAGCTATGACCATATCTATCATCAACGAGAAAATCCAACCACAGAAAGACATTTTACTACAACATCCTTTATACGAAAAAGTAAAAACTATTGACGATTTACAAAAATTCCTCGAAAGTCATGTGTATGCCGTTTGGGATTTTATGTCGCTGTTAAAAGCGTTACAAAGCAAATTAACTTGCACAACTACACCTTGGTTTGCCTCGGCTAATCCGGAAACTAGATACTTAATTAACGAGATTGTTTTAGCAGAAGAAAGCGATTTAACTTTAGACGGCAAACGATTAAGTCATTTCGAAATGTATGTTGAAGCCATGCAAAGTTGCGGCGCTTGTACCAAAGAGTTAGAAGTGTTTTTACAAAACGTAATCGATACCAAAAATGTATTTATTGCTATCAAACAAAGTGATTTACATCCTGAAGTAAAAGCCTTTTTAGACTTTACTTTCCGCGTAATTGAAGAAGGTAAAGTGCATAAAATTGCCGCTGCGTTTACGTTTGGCAGAGAAGATTTGATTCCGAACATGTTTACCGAAATCTTAAAAAGTTTCCAACAAAATTTCCCGGATGTCGATTTGGCCAAATTGATTTATTATTTTGAAAGACACATTGAATTAGATGCTGACGAACACGGACCAATGGCGATGCAAATGATTAGCGAACTTTGTCAGGATGACACCCAAAAGTGGAAAGAAGTCGAAGAAGTTTCAATTTTAGCTTTGGAAAAAAGAATCGGACTTTGGAATGCCATCGAAGAAAAAATTGAAGCGAGTTTGGAATTGGCTTAAATCCAAAGCAATTTGCTTGTATTACAATATAATTCATGAGATACATAGCTAAAATACTGTTCTCTTGCTGTTTGGTTTTATCATTTGTCGGATGTAGTTCGGACGTTGATGATGGCAATATAGCACCTGTAAATTATAAATATTTAGCCCTAGGCGACAGTTATACTTTTGGTCAAAACGTTTGTTTCGATTGCAAATTTCCCGAGCAACTTAGAGACAGTATTCTGGAGTATGTCAATTTTAGTGACACTTTTACCATCAAACTTATTGCGCAAACCGGCTGGACAACAACGAATTTAAAATCGGCAATCGCGGCTGAAAACTTAGCTAATGATTACGATTTGGTTACGCTTTTAATTGGGGTAAATAATCAGTATCAAAACAGACCTTTTAGTTTATTTGAACAAGAATTCCCTGAATTGGTTAATACGGCTATTGCTAAAGCCAAAGGCGATAAAAATAATGTAGTAGTAATCTCCATTCCGGATTATGCTTATACGCCTTTTGGACAAGGCACCTTAAATCCTTCTAACATTTCGGCTCAATTAAATGCTTATAATGCGTTCGCTGAAAACTATTGTCTTGCCAATGACATTACTTTTATCAATATTACCGACATCACCAGATTGGGTTTGCAACAGCCTGATTTGGTAGCCAATGACGGTTTGCATCCCTCGACAGTTGCTTATACAAAATTTGTAGAAAGAATTTTGCCTGCAGCGAAGGTAAAATTAGGATTGTAGTTAAGCTTCAGGCGCCAATTCGATTTCCAATCCTTCAAGGTCTTCAGTGATGTGAATTTGACAACCTAAGCGACTGTTGTCTTTGACATTGAAAGCTTCCCAAAGCATGGCTTGTTCATCGTCACTTTTCTCAGGCAATGGAAAATCGTTTAAAACATAGCACTGACAAGAAGCACACATGGCCATACCGCCACAAATCCCAATCGTTCCTTCGGGAGCCAATTCATAAGCACGAACCAATTCCATGATGTTCATGTTCATATCAGTTGGTGCTTGTACTTCGTGACTGATGCCTTCGCGATCAGTTATGGTTATTGTAACATCTTGCGGCATTAATCTTTATTTTTCTTTTTTAATTGTTCAATATCAGCTAAATCTTTTAATCTTCCTGTGGCTTTCTTGTTTTTCATTAAATCTTCAAGATCAATATATGGAACTTTGATTTTTTCTAATTCGAGCCAATTACATTTTTTTACACTTTCTACAAACTGTAAACCTGTAACTTTAGTTAGTATTTCAATTTTTCTTGGCTCAACTCCTATACTCCAAACATCTATTTTTTCGTTTTCAAAATCTTCTATTGAAAATATTGGAGCGCCAAAATCTCTATAAACCTTTTGTAATTTATTATAGTTCTCTGGTGTTTGGTCAACCCATAAATCTAAATCACCTGTACTTCTTCCGTACCCATGAAGAATAACAGCATAACCGCCTACCAGTAGGTAATCTACACTGTATTTGTCTAAAAGTTCTAAAAACTCTAAAAAATCAATATTAAATAAGTTCGGCATGTTTTCTTGAAGAAAAAACTGTTCTATCCACTTTTTTTTCTGGACTCGAATCAAAAATTGAATTAATGATATCACAAACATAATTCAATCTTTCTAATGGGGTTTTATCAATATAAAAAGTTACATGATCATCCGCTTCCTCAAATGAAGATTTTGAGACAACATTCCTATCCATCTTTATATTTTCCATAATCCAAAAGTATTAAAATTAAATTTAAACCGATACGATTTTAAAAACCTTATCAACGTTTGTTATTTAGTCTATCGATTTTACTACAGCTTTCTCAGCCTCTTTTCTTGTCCCATCAAAACCGTCAATACCGGAAACTGTAGTGTATTTTAACACATATTTCTTACCAGGATTTAATCGTTGGTAAACACTTTGGCACATCAATGTCGCTTCGTGGAAGCCACAAAGAATCAACTTCAACTTGCCCGGATAAATATTGACATCGCCTATGGCGTAGATACCTTCGATATTGGTTTGATAATCTAAAGCATTGTTGACTTTAATCGCATTCTTTTCGATTTCTAATCCCCAATTGGCAATAGGACCTAATTTAGGCGTTAATCCGAAAAGCGGAATAAAATAATCGGTTACTACATTCATGCGAGCACCATTGACTTCAATATCTACCGATTCGATTCTTTCAGAACCTTTGAAACCGATGACTTCGCCGGGTGTAATTAATTTTATCTTTCCTGCTGACTTCAATTCCTGTACTTTTTCAACAGAATCTAAAGCACCGCGGAATTCATTTCTTCGGTGTACCAAAGTTACGGAAGCGGCCACATCGGAAAGGAAAATACTCCAATCCAAGGCAGAATCACCGCCACCGGAAATTACTATGTTTTTTCCTCTGTATTTTTCCGGGTCTTTCACGAAATAATCAACGCCTCGGTCTTCTTTTTCGTAAAACTCTATATCTTTCAGTATTGGTTTTCTAGGTTCAAATGTTCCCAATCCACCGGCAATGGCAATGGCTTTGGCCAAATGTTTCGTGCCTTCATTAGTGGTTACGATGAAACTGCCATCTTCCAATTTTTCAATGGTTTCAGCGGTTTCTCCTAAGGTAAATCCGGGTTGGAATTGTTTGATTTGTTCCATTAAATTCGTAACCAAATCACCAGCCAACACTTCCGGATAACCAGGAATATCGTAGATGGGTTTTTTGGGATACAATTCTGCTAATTGACCACCAGGTTGTGGTAAAGCGTCAATAATGTGGCATTTGAGTTTTAATAATCCGGCTTCAAAAACGGCGAACAATCCGGTTGGTCCGGCACCGATTATTAGTATATCTGTTTCAATCATTTTTTGAGGTTCTGAGGTTCTAAGGTTTTAAGGCGCTAAGGTCTTTAAACCGGAACTTATATTTTATGATTTTTGTCATGTTCAGCACAGATGCGTTAGGGATAGCAGTGGAAATCCTTTTTAGGATTGTCAAATCCTGAAAAGATTGCAACGGATAGCCCGACCCTTGGGTAACGCCCAATTAAGCTACGTTCTCTACCGTTTCAATTTGTGGCGCGTATTTTTTAATCGTGGTTTCCACACCGGCTTTCATGGTGCTGATGCTCAAACTACAAGAAGTACAAGCGCCTTGAAGACGTACTTTTACGTGCTTTTCGTCTTCAATGGAAACCAAACTGATATCGCCGCCATCGGAATTCAGAAAAGGTCTGATTTCGTCGAGTGCTTTTTCAATATTTAAAATCAATTCTTCGTTTGTCATAATATTTAATTTGAAAATTTGAGAATTTGGAAATTTGAAAATGATTTTGGCATCTTCAAATCTTCAAATCTTCAAATCAATTTTATTTTTTATTTACTGCCGAACATCCGGCCATGGTTGTTATTTTGATAGCTTCGGTTGGTGGTAAACTTTCATTTCTGTTTACGGTTTCCTGAACCACATTTCTGGTGATTTCTTCAAAAACTTTTTCGATTACCGAAGCGGTTTGCAACGCAGCCGGACGACCGTAATCGCCAGCTTCGCGTATGCTTTGCACCAATGGTACTTCGCCTAAAAATGGTACTTGCAAATCTTCCGCTAGGTTTTTAGCACCTTCTTTTCCGAAGATGTAATATTTGTTGTTTGGCAATTCTTCCGGGGTAAAATAAGCCATGTTTTCGATGATTCCCAATACCGGAACGTTGATGCTGTCAGACAAAAACATCGAAACTCCTTTTTTGGCATCGGCCAAAGCTACGGCTTGTGGCGTACTTACGACAACAGCGCCAGTAATCGGTAACGATTGCATGATAGACAAATGAATATCGCCGGTTCCCGGTGGCAAATCGATTAACATAAAGTCTAATTCGCCCCAAGCTGCATCGAATATCATTTGGTTCAACGCTTTAGAAGCCATTGGCCCACGCCAAATTACGGCCTGACTTGGTGACGTAAAGAATCCGATAGAAAGCAATTTGATTTCGTAGCTTTCGATAGGTTTCATTTTAGATTTGCCGTCTACTTCGATGGAAATTGGTTTTTCGTTTTCTACGTCGAACATAATCGGCATTGATGGTCCGTAAATATCGGCGTCAAGAACTCCGACTTTGAAACCCATTTTGGCTAAAGTCACCGCTAAATTTGCGGTTACGGTAGATTTTCCAACGCCGCCTTTTCCGGAAGCAACGGCAATAATATTACTGATACCCGGAATGGCTTTGCCTTTGATTTCGTTCGGATTTTGTGTTGGAGTTTCTACTTTGATATTAACTTTAACCTCAGCATCCGGAGAAAATTTTTCGTGGATTAATTTTTTGATGTCATCTTCGGCGCGTTTCTTAATGTGCATGGCCGGCGTAGTAATTACTAAATCGACTACGACTTCGTTACCAAAAGTCAGTACGTTTTTTACCGCACCGCTTTCTACCATATTTTTCCCTTCGCCGGCGATAGTAATAGTTTCTAAAGCTGCTAAGATTTCTTTTCTATCTAGTTTCATTCGAATTGTAATTAAGCTTTTCAGTTGTGTTTATTTAAACTGAATTTAGATTGCAAAGATAATACGAAATGTTTGGAAACAATCGTTAAGGGATTGAAAATGTTTATGGAGAAATAGTTGGATTAAGATACTGAATACAGGAAGATTTACAATTATTTGTAAATTTTTCAAAAATTAGGAAATAATTACAAAAACTGCCTACTGCCACTGCCTATTGCTAACTGATCTCAGGTTGCCAAAAATGCTTTTCAAAATCCACAATCTGGTTATCAATCACTTCAATGCCTTCATTTTCGAGTAATTGTTGCATTAAATTGGTGCCTTCAAAATGGTGTTTCCCTGAAAGTACGCCTATTCTATTGACAACTCTGTGCGCCGGAACATCATCTCTGCCGTGGCAAGCATTCATGGCCCAACCTACCATTCTGGCGGAACGCGCCGTACCTAATGCTCGGGCAATAGCGCCATAAGATGTGACTTTTCCTTCGGGAATTTGGCGTGCAATGTTGTAAACTCTTTCGAAAAAATTATCTTCCATATTAGTGATACAACAATTTAATCAACGTAACCACGGCCATAAAAGTCGTTACCGAACCGATAACGATATTGATATTTTGCATTAGAAATTCGGTCTTTTTTTCAATTTTTTTGAAGGCAACGATGTAAAGATAAAAAACGCTAAACGAACCCAGAACTACACCAATTACAAAAGAAGAAACTGGGATTTTATCGAAACTGAAATAACCCGCGGCGGCTAAACCCATACTGGCAAATACGTAGAAAGGAATGGGAAGTAAATTCAGCATTGACAACAACATCCCAAAAAAGAAGCGATTGGATTTTCCTTTGATGGTTTTATGGGTTTTGATTTTTTTGGGTTTTTTGGCAATCCAGAAAAAATAAATACTCAAACCTGAGAAGATAAAGATACCGATTTCTTGTAAAGTCGCAACAATTTCTTGGTGAACACTTATAAACCTAGCAAACATTACGGCAATAAAAGTTTGAAAAAAAACTATGGTAGAAGCTCCGGCTGCAAAGCTAATCGCTTCATTTTTACTCTCTTGCAAACTGATTTTTGCCACTGTCATATTGATTAAACCCGGAAGTATAACCGCCAAAAACGAAATGCAAAAACCCAAAACAAGAGGCAAAATATAAGTCATCTATTTGATTTTGAAACGAATATACGTAATTGCTTTATTGATTTCCAAATATTGTTTTTCGTAAAACGTCTGGATTCCGGTCACTTCCTCAGGTGCACCTTCGTTTTTATAAACATTATGGTTGGCATATAAAACTTCGTGACCTTCGCCGTGTAATAATCCCAAAGTGTAGCCGTGCATAAATTCGCTGTCGGTTTTCAAGTTGACCACGCCATCGGGTTTTAAGATTCTTTTGTATAATTTTAAAAACTCGCTATTGGTCATACGGTGCTTGGTGCGTTTGTATTTGATTTGCGGATCGGGAAACGTGATCCAAATTTCAGAAACTTCATGGGTCGCAAAAATGTCTTCGATTAATTCGATTTGGGTTCGAACAAAAGCCACATTGTGCATGCCGTTCTCTACGGCAGTTTTGGCTCCACGCCAAAATCTTGCTCCTTTGATATCGATTCCAACAAAGTTTTTGTCCGGATATTTTTCGGCTAGACCAACGGAATATTCTCCTTTTCCGCAACCTAACTCGATAATGATTGGATTATCGTTTTTGAAGAAATCACTGTTCCATTTGCCTTTCAACGGAAATTCACCTCCTACTACTTCTTCTCTGGTTGGTTGGAAAACATTTTGAAAAGTTTCGTTTTCCTTAAATCGTTTTAATTTATTCTTACTGCCCACAAACTTTAAATTTTTCGGTAAAATTAAGGAAATTAAAGTCAGTACAAATAAAGTTTTGATAATGTTTAAGTAACCTAATTGTTTACCAAAAATCCTTTCTTTGAAAAACTGATTTATTTTGAAAAAAAGAAAAGTAGAAGTTGTTGTTATTTCCGATGTTCATCTCGGAACTTATGGCTGTCATGCTAAGGAATTATTGGATTATCTATCATCCGTCAAACCCAAAATTCTGATTCTAAATGGCGACATCATCGACATTTGGCAATTCAGAAAATCTTACTTTCCGGCTTCGCATTTGAAGGTGATCAAGAAAATTATTTCGCTAAGTTCCAAAGGCACCAAAATTTATTACCTAACCGGAAACCATGATGAATTCCTTAGAAAATTTACCGATTTGCATCTTGGCAATTTGAGTTTACTCAATAAACTGGTTTTGGATTTAGATGGCAAAAAAGCTTGGTTTTTCCATGGTGATGTTTTTGATGCTTCGATAAATCATGCTAAATGGTTGGCTAAATTGGGCGGTTGGGGTTATGATATGCTGATTGTAATCAATCGTTTTTTGAATTGGATTTTGGCGAAATTCAATAAAGAACCTTATTCGTTATCCAAAAAAATAAAGGACAATGTCAAATCCGCGGTGAAGTTTATCACTAATTTTGAGAATGTTTGTACCGAATTGGCCATAGAAAACCATTATGATTATGTAATTTGCGGTCACATTCACGAACCGAAAATCACTTTAGTAGAAACTGAAAAAGGCAAAACAACCTATCTGAATTCGGGCGATTGGATTGAAAATTTGACCGCTTTGGAATACAATAATAAAAAGTGGAAATTGTATAAACACAATCCGAATGATGCTTTCTTAGAAGAAGAACATCATTTTGAATATGAAGATAAATTGGCGGAACAGTTTATCAGCATTTTGAATAAATAATTAAAAGTATAATGCCAAGAAACATACTCATTGCGCCTTTAAATTGGGGTTTAGGTCACGCCACTCGTTGCATTCCAATCATACGCGAATTGGAACAACATGGCTTTACACCAATTATCGCTTCAGATGGTATCGCCTTGAAAATTTTGCAAAAAGAATTTCCACATTTAGAGTCATTGGCTTTGCCTTCTTACGAAATTGAATACGCTAAAGACGGTGCGGATTTCAAATGGAAACTGATTAAAAACAGTCCGAAAATGATACAGGCAATTTTTGAAGAGAAGAAAGTGGTCAAAGCTTTGGTTAAACAATATGACTTAAAAGGCATTATTTCTGACAACCGATTAGGGGTTTACAGCAAAAAGGTACCGAGTATTTTCATGACACATCAATTGAATGTTTTGTCCGGAAAAACCACTTGGATTTCGAGCAAATTGCATCAATATTTCATGGGTAAATTTACCGAATGTTGGATTCCGGATATGGAAGAACAACCGAATCTAACCGGAAAATTAGGGC
The DNA here is from genome assembly GCF_046293665.1 of Flavobacterium sp. GTDB lineage: Bacteria > Bacteroidota > Bacteroidia > Flavobacteriales > Flavobacteriaceae > Flavobacterium. The sequence goes on along the minus strand of NZ_JBKBOL010000001.1, from coordinate 753,612 downwards.
ATTTAAAAGACAGTGACTTGTCATTGAAATATCTTGGCCCGTTGAGTCGTTTGGAGAAAAAGGAATTGGAGTCTAAATACGAATTAATGGTGATTCTATCCGGTCCGGAACCTCAGCGAACTATGTTGGAGGAAAAACTAACTTTCGAACTTCAAAACTATAAAGGACAAATCATTTTTATCAAAGGAAAAGTTGAAGAGGAACAAAAAATCGACACCATCAAAAACATCACCTATTATAACTTCATGACTTCTTCTGAGATTGAAACTGCTTTTAACGAAAGTGAAATAGTCTTATGTCGTTCGGGTTACACAACTGTAATGGATTTAGCCAAACTCGAAAAGAAAGCCTTTTTTATTCCAACTCCGGGACAATTTGAGCAAGAATATTTGGCCAAAAGATTCAAAAGAAACGGGATTGCACCTTATGCCAGACAAAACGAATTTAGGATAGAAAATTTATTGGAAATTCCGTTATACAAAGGTTTACCGCAACTGAATGAACCGGTTAATTGGAAGCAATTATTTATACTTTTCAAGGGTGAATGAGAATTCAGAACCTTTTCCGAATTCGCTTTCTACATATATTTTTTCGCCATGAGCTTCAATAATATGTTTTACAATTGACAAACCTAAACCGGATCCGCCTTCACTTCTGGCGCCGCTTTTATCGACTCTAAAAAAGCGCTCAAACAAACGCGGAATGTATTGACTTTCAATTCCTTCGCCATTGTCTCTGAAACGGACTATGATTTTATCATTGACTAAATCTTCTATCGTTACCTCTGTCGTTCCGTTTTCTTTACCGTATTTGATGGAGTTCATGACCAAATTGGTCAATACTTGCTGTATTTTTTCTTTATCGGCAAAGACTTTGATAGGTTTATTGTATTTTCGATCGAACATGAGAATGATGTTCTTTTTGTCGGCTTTCATTTCGAGTAAATCAAAGACATTTTGAATTAATTCTACGATGTTGAACTTAGACAATTCGAGGTTCAAATCGCCGGTTTCTAGTTTGGATATCATGTCTAAGTCTTCAACGATGTAGATTAGTCTTTCTACCCCTTTTTCGGCTCTTTCCAGATATTTTTTGCGGATATTTTTATCATTCATGGCGCCATCCAACAATGTAGCCAAATAACCCTGAACCGTAAATAGTGGGGTTTTTAACTCATGAGAAACGTTTCCCAAAAACTCGCGACGGTATTCTTCACGGACTTTAAGTGTCTCGATTTCCATTTTTTTGTCGGTGGCAAACTTTTTCACTTGCTTGGTTAAAGTCGCCATGTCGGTTGTAATGGGTTGATTTCTGAAAGAGGTCGATTCTAAAAGAGAAACATCATCGTAGATTTTTTTTACTCTTCGGTAAATAAAGTGTTCTACGCGGTATTGGATTACGAAGAATGAAAAAGTAAAAATACAAAAACCAAAAACCAAAGAAATTAACCAGTCAAATTTGTGAAAAAAAAACCACAACAATAATCCAAGAAAACCAGTAGCAAAAACCGTAATATAGGAAGATGAAACTACTGCAAAACGGTAGGTTTTCTTGAAATTGACTTTCATTTACACTTCTAATTTGTAACCAACACCTTTGATGGTTTTGAATAATTCTTCGCCTATTTTTTCGCGTAGTTTTCTAATGTGAACATCTATGGTTCTTCCGCCAACAATGACTTCATTGCCCCAAACTTTATCTAAAATTTCTTCGCGTTTGAAAACTTTTCCGGGTTTGGATGCCAAAAGGTAGAACAATTCAAATTCTTTTCTTGGAAGAACAATTTCTTTACCTTCCTTGATGATTTTATATTCTTCTCGATTGATTTCTATACCACCAACGTTAAGGGTTTCGGTATTTTGTTCTTCATTTTTCAATCGGCGCAACAAAGCTTTTACTTTGCTGACCAATAGTTTAGGTTTGATAGGTTTGGTGATATAATCATCGGCACCGGCATCAAAACCGGCCACTTGAGAATAATCTTCGCTTCGAGCGGTTAAAAAAGTAATTATAACATTGCTTAATTCAGGTAGTTTTCGAATGTTTTCACAAGCTTCCATACCGTCCATTTCGGGCATCATCACATCCATAATGATGAGTTGTGGTAATTCTTTTTTAGCTTTGGTAATCGCTTCTTTTCCATTGGTAGCGGTTACGATTTGATATCCTTCTTGGGAAAGATTGTAGCCTACAATTTCCAGGATATCCTGTTCATCATCTACTAATAAAATCTTGATGTCTTTTTTTTTCATGTGGACACGATTGTTTTTTGTCGATGTAAATGTAAAGATAATACAAAATGATTATATACAATATAATTTGAGTTAACCGTAATTTAATCTGTTAACAATTTCGTAATACATAGTCAACACAATGGTAATAATGAAGTAACACGCTCTTTACACTACGGTAGTTTCTTTGCACCAAAATTAAACAAGACAACATGAAACTTAAATTAATTGTTACTTTTTTATTGATCAATGTTATCGGATTAGCCCAAACAAAAGGAACGATCACAGGTACATTAACAGATAAAGATTTAAACAACGAACCTTTGCCTTTTGCTAATGTAATTATAAAAGGAACAGCCATTGGAGTTACTACAGATGAAAACGGAAAATATACAATAGCCGTTGAAGCCGGAACTTATACCATTCAATTTACCTTTGTAGGTTATGAAACTATTGAGGAAAAAATTGAAGTAAAAGCAGGAGAAACACTTACTATTAATAAAGCATTAGGCTCCGGCAGTTATCAATTACAAGATGTTGTGATTCAAAAAACTGTAAGTCGTGAAAAAGAATCTGCTTTGTTATTGGAACAAAAAAACGCAGTCGAAATCAAGCAAAGTATTGGTGCTCAGGAAATGCAAAGAAAAGGAGTGTCAACGGTTGAACAAGGTGTGGCGAAAATCTCCGGTGTTTCTAAAGTAGCAGATAGAGGAATTTTTATACGTGGTTTGGATGATCGCTACAATTATCTTCAAATTAACGGGTTGAATTTTATCCCATCTGATCCAAACTTAAAAACGATACCTCTGAGTTTTATCCCAACAGACATCGTAAGAAATATTGATGTTTTCAAGACTTTTAACTCAAGCTTATACCAAGATTTCGCTGGAGCTTCGTTGAATATTTGGACTAAAGACATCAGTTCTAAACCTTTTACCAAAATAAGTATTACAACGGGTTTAAACACCATAACTAGTTTTAAGGATTTTAAATCAGGAGAAGAAGGCGGTGCTGATTTCTTTGGATACTCAGGTAATAATCGCAGTATTCCGAATGTTTTTGATGAATCAAATCCAATTGGATATGAAGCCAGTTCATCTGAATCAAAAGATTTATTCAATTCTTCTTGGAGTCCTAACAAAACAAAGGCACCATTAAGCATTGGAACAAGTATTACCAATTCTGACTCTTTTGATTTAGAAAATGACAGAAAGATTGGTTACATCTTCAACGTGAATTTCAGCAACAATTATTTATCTCAAACCGGTGAAAGACGTTTTCTAAACTCAAGCGGTGATGCTTTTAAAGATTTTGAAGTGGGCAGTTGGAAATACAACACCCAAAAATCATTCTTGGGAAGTATTCAATTGAAAAAAGCACAAAAGTATAACTTCATGTTCAATTTGATATACTTACAAAATTCTGAAAGTGAGATTGGAGAAATTCAAGGTGAAAATACCGATTTCATAACCATAGACAGGCCTTTCTTTTTGAGAGACACCAAGTATGTAGAAAACACTTCATTTGGTGTTCAACAATTGGGAACGTTATATTTTAAAGATAAAAAACACACTCTTGAATATGGTATTGCGGCTACACTTGGAAAAAACGATACTCCTGACAGAAGAATTTTAATTGCTGAAGGGGTTGGTGAAGATGCCGATTTTGTAACATTTAACGGTGCGAATCCTTTCCGATTTTATTCACTATTAGACAATATCAACATCAATGGTAAAGTAGAATACGAAATTCAATTTGGTGGTGAAGTAGATAACCGAGCTAAAAACATCATCAAGTTTGGATACAATGGAGATTACACAGCTTATGACTTTTTTAACAGAACAATCAGAGTAAATGGTGGTGGTAATCTGACCGATACCAACATGGATACGGAAAACCCTCAAGCGTTTTTTGATGCTAATTTTGACAATGGCAATTTATTTTACGCCAGTACACCAGACCCAACATACAAAGTAAAAGCATTGCAATACATCAATGCCGGTTATGTAAATTATTCCAGAAATTGGGAAAAATTATCAGTTGATTTAGGCCTCAGAGTTGAATACATGTTCAGAGAAACTAAATACCGTTTAGAAACTGATCCTGTTAACAGCAAATTTAGAAAATCAGAATATGATCCTTTTGATTTCAATCCGGTAGTTAATGCTAAATATGAGTTAAACGAAAAAACTAATTTACGTTTTACAGCTTCTAAAACTTCTACGAAACCAAGATTTAGAGAAATTCTTCCATTTCGATACCAAGATGGTGACGGTAGTTTTACACAGGGTAACATTGATATAAAAAATACCATTAATTACAATGCTGATTTGAAATATGAATATTTCCCAAATCAATCGTCATTGTTTGCTGTTGCGCTTTTTGGAAAGTACATTCAAGATCCTATAACCCGATTGTTCATTTCAACTTCTACAGGACCATTGACTTATTTTGCTAACTTCAAGGAAGCTAGTCTTTATGGGATTGAATTAGAAAGCAACTTCGGAATGGATTTAATCTTTGAAGACAGTCCACTTGCGGAAAGATTTTCAATTGGGGTTAACGCCATCTTTATGAAATCAAATGAAAAAGCTCCCGATACCGGATTCGAGTTTATCACATCAAAAAGCAGATCATTACAAGGTGCTTCTGACTTCATTTTGAATACAGATATAGTATATGATTTAATTAAAAACGATAAAGTAGAATCAAAAGTTTCTTTCATCTACAACACATTTAGTGAAAGAATTTATGCCGTTGGGAATTCCTCTGCCGATGATTTTAAAGAACAAACCATAGACATGTTAGACTTTACTTGGAGAAATACTTTTGCTAAAAAATACCAATTAAACTTTACAGCAAAAAATTTATTAAATTCTAATATTTCGGTTACTCAAGATCCAACACAGCCCATTGCAAATCCGAGTCAGTTTAGCAACATTCACAGAAGACTTAATCAAGGTATAACACTTGGTTTAGAGTTTTCGTATACCTTCTAAATATTTAAATTTTTGTTAGTTAGTTAAGAAAGAGAGAGACAACATGTTCTCTCTTTTTTATTGATAACATTTAGTTTACAAATACTTCATTAACACGTAACTGTTATATAACTTTTGATTAACCTCTTTTGGAAATGCTAAAATTACTTTTGTCAAAACAATATAACAATTAAATAATGAAAACAAATTTCTTAAAAATCGCTGCTTTAGTAGTATTATGTTTTACTATCGGATGTTCCTCTGATGATTCTGATGGGCCAACAATTCCTAATTTAGAAGGTTCTGTTCTTCAAGGCAACATTACAACTGACTTAAACGTTCCTGCAGGAAATTATAACTTAAAAGGCGTTGTTGTAGTAAAATCTGGAGCAACTTTAACCATTGAAGCAGGAACAACTTTTACTGTTTCTACTGCTGATCAAGCTACCGGAACAAATTATTTGCAAGTTGAACAAGGAGCAAAATTAATTGCTAATGGAACTTCAACTTCTCCAATTGTATTTACTGCTCAATCAAACCAAATTGGAGCTTGGGGAGGAATTATTTTGAACGGAAAAGCAAGAATTAACGTTGCCGGCGGGACTGAAATCGCTGAAGCTGGTGGCTTAATTTATGGTGGAACTGATGATGCAGACAGCTCTGGTTCATTGAAATATGTTAGAGTTGAATATGCTGGTGCTGCTATTACAGGTGGAACTGCAGAATACAATGCTTTTTCATTCTTTGGTGTTGGTTCAGGAACAGTTTTAGAAAACCTACAAGCTTACAAAGGAGCTGATGATGCTTTTGAATTTTTCGGTGGATCAGTTAATGGAACAAATTTAGCGGCTTTCGGTTGTGAGGATGACAATATCGACTGGGACAGAGGTTACAGAGGAACACTAAGCAACATTTGGATTATCCAACCAGCTAATGGAGATTTTGGTTTTGAATGTTCAAATTTACCGGTTGAATTTAACAGTTCTCCAAGAGCAAACCCAACGGTATCTAATGTAACTATTGTTGGCTCAGGGAATGTCACTAAAGCTGCTTTCAACTTTAAAGAAGGAACGGCTGGTATTATCTCTAACGTAAAAGTAACAAATGTTGGATATGGCGTAGATTTAAGAAACCAATTAGGGCAATTCCAAGATGGTTCATTAAAAATAAACAATGCAAGTATTACTTACCTTACAGCTTTAACTAGAAACGGTATTTCTGGTGACACCACCAATATTGATTCTATGGTAACTGTTAATGCTGGTGCTGTTGGTGCAAACCAAGCGCCTTTCACAAGCGGAAGTTGGTTGAGAAACTTATAAAAATAAAAGATTATTGATAAAAACTCCTTCCTAAAACGAAGGAGTTTTTTTTGGTACAATATTTGAAATAATTTTTATATCTTTGTAATAACCAAATTAGAGTCATGAAAAGAAACTACTTTTTAACCGCTTCCTTCTTCTTATTGTTTTCGCTGGTGTCAATGGCACAAGACGTAAAGCAACAAGGCGAAACGCTTGGCTTCTACCCAAATCCTGTTAGTAACGGAAAAATCTACATCACTTCAAAAACATCACTTGACAAAGAGATACTTATCTTTGATGTCTTAGGAAAAAAAGTGTTACAGACTACCATTTCTTCTAAAGAATTAAACATTACCTCTATTCCTCCCGGAGTTTATATTATCAAAATTACCGAAGGAGAAACCACTACCACTAGAAAACTAATTGTCAGATAGTTAATCTTTGGTCTTTTTAACTTTTATTTAATCATTTTTTTACAATCTTATTTTTGGCTAACAAATATTGTCATTATATTTGTAAGCTAATTAAATTTAAAAAAATGAAAAAAATCTACTCTTTATTACTTTTGGTAATGACTTCTGTTTCTTTCGGACAGACGTTTTACACTGAAAACATGGGAACCACAGCCAGCGGAAACCCGTTAATTACTGCTTATACTGGATTTCAAGCTACGTCACCAATTGTCTACACAGGAACAGGCGACATGAGAACAACAACTCCGTCAACAGGTTATGTTGGTGCTTCAGGAAGTGTAAATGTTTTTTTATCAAACACTACTACAGCTGAGTTTTTTCAAATAGATGGTATAAACTCATCAGCTTACAGTTCGGCTAACTTGCAATTGAAATTTGGTTATTTAGCGAACAGTGTTGCCAATGCCGGTTTAATTGTTGAAGTTAGTACTGATGCTACTAACTGGACTCCTTTGACCTATACTACTAATACCAACACAAGTTGGAACTTAGTAACTATTGGCGGAGGTGTAATTCCATCATCTACTACTTTAAGCATAAGATTTACACAGCCAAATTTAGCTGCACAAATCAGAATTGATGATGTGAGTTTGAGCAATGTTAATGCTTCTTGTACTTTAGCTTTGGGAATCCCAACAACGGCTTGTGATGCTTCTACTTTAAACTTAGATACTTATACAGCAACTATCTCTTACACCGGTGGTGGTTCAGGAAGTTATACCATAACGCCTTCTTCAGGTACTGTTGGCGGAGACAATCCTGGTAGTGTGGCTGCCGGAAACATTGTTATTTCTGGAGTTACAGAAAACACAGCACTTACAGTTACTATCACAAGCGGATCTTGTTCTTACGAATCAAACGTTGCTTCGCCAGAATGTAAACCGGTAAACACATTACCATACTTAGAGTCTTTCCCTTATACTGTTGGCGGATCTTTAAATGCTGAACAAAAATGGTCTATCGTTAATACAGGAGATAACATTACTATTGCGGCAGGAAGTTTAGCTTATCCTGGAATTACTGCTTCAGGAAATTCTATCACCTTCGTTGGAACCGGAGCCGAATCAAGAAGTTTATTTACAAGTACTAACACCGGATATATTTATGCTTCATTTATAGTAACAGCCAGTGATTTATCAAATGTTACTACAGACTTAGCCAACACTTACTTTGCTTTGTTTACAGATGCAAACGGAGGTTCTACTAATGCTAGAGTATGGATTAGAAAAAATGGAACACAATACCAATACGGTTTAGGTTCTACTGCAGCTCCAAGCGACTGGGATCCGACTTTATACAATGCCGGAGACGTTCAATACGTTGTATTAAGCTATGATTTCACAGGAAATACTTTGTCTTTATTTGTTAACCCGACTATCGGTGGTAGTGCTGCACCAACAGTAAGCGTTACTCCTGCCTCAGCTTTTGCTAATTTAGGTGGATTCATGTTCAGACAAGATACTGCGACAAATACACCAACTATCATCGCCGATGAGTTGAGAATTGATACAACGCCTAACTTTACTTTAGGAACAAGACAAAATGAAATTTCAGGTTTAAAAGTATACCCTAACCCGGTTTCTAACGGAACTTTATTTATCGAAACTGCTGCTAACGCTGAAAAAACAGTTACTGTTTATGACATCTTAGGCAAACAAGTTTTAAATACAATTACTTCTAATAATGCAATCAACGTAAGCAACCTTAGAGGTGGCGTTTATGTAGTTAAAATTACTGAAGAAGGTAAAACGGCTACCAGAAAATTAGTAATCAACTAATTGCTAATCGCGATATCAAAAAGCCCTTTCGTAAGTTAGGGCTTTTTTATTTTCCTTACTTTTGCCACTCGAGACCTTTAGGTCAAACTGTACGAAGTAAAAAATTTATCCCTTGATTGATCCACAAGACCTATTCACGATTTCTTCCCAAAAGCAATTTGAAAAAATAGCGCTAAAGGTTTTTCGTTACCAATACGAAAACAACTTGGTCTATCGTGAATTCTGTGATTTTCTAAATACTGATGTCCAAAAAGTAAAATCATTACCCCAAATTCCGTTTCTCCCGATTCAGTTTTTTAAAAGTCATAATGTCATCTCTAATACTAATGAAATTCAAGAAACCTTCACCAGCAGCGGAACCACCGGAATGATTACAAGCCAACATTTGGTCACTGATATTTCACTTTACGAACAAAGTTACCGCCTAGCTTTCTCCGAATTCTATGGCAATATCGAAGACTACGCCGTTTTAGCCTTACTTCCATCCTATTTGGAACGCAGCGGTTCGTCATTAATTTATATGGTGAAAGATTTAATCGAATTGTCTAACAATGAGCACAGCGGGTTTTATCTACACAATTATGAAGAGTTAATTTCAAAATTGATAGAACTCGATAATTCAGGGCAAAATGTAATCCTGATTGGCGTAACTTATGCTTTATTGGATTTAATTGAGCAACAAAATTTCCAACTCAAAAACACCATCATCATGGAAACCGGCGGCATGAAAGGCAAACGCAAAGAAATCATCCGAGAAGAATTGCATGAAATACTGTGTAAAGGTTTCGGTGTTCCAAGCATTCATTCAGAATATGGAATGACCGAATTATTGTCTCAAGCGTATTCTCTAGGCAACGGTATTTTCGAATGTCCGGCTTGGATGCAAATTCTGATTCGCGACACTGAAGATGCTTTGACGTATGTAGATTACGGGAAAACCGGCGGTGTAAACGTCATTGACTTAGCCAATATCAATTCCTGCTCGTTTATCGCTACGCAAGATCTGGGTAAAAAATACACCAACAATTCCTTTGAAGTATTAGGTCGTTTTGACAATTCTGATATTCGCGGTTGTAACTTAATGGTTTTATAATAAAATCCATTTTCTTGCGTTTATATAAAAAAATTAGCCTTGAAATACCTAATCCTTTTACTTTTCTCTATTACCGTTTTTGCCCAATCAAAACCAATTGCAATAAAAATCGATTCTGTTGCAACATCTATCACCGAGGAAGGCAGAAGGAAATTCAACATCTACTACCAAATCACCAATACAAGTAACAAAAACATTTCTTTTGTTCTAAACCTAAAAAATATTATCCCAATAGGCTCCGGTTCTTTGAGGCCAATACCTTACTATAAACTCTATGAAAACGAAACGGCTATTGATGTCAGCAGTATCTTTACCGGAGAAAAACAAATGCTTTATTTTAAAGATGAAGCAGAAATGTACCGATACACCGATTCCATTACAGCTCTTATAAAAAACAAGACTCCCGAACAAAGACAATCAGAGAAAAAAGAAGACTTCCTGAACAACATCCAAAAAATGTCTCCTAAAGAAGTCAAAAACCTTGAAGCCATAATCGTTTGGGACAAAAATCGTTACCACCGCAATGGAGATATTGAGTATTATTTGGAGGAAAAAGAAAAACATTATCTCGAACTCCACATCAACTTAATGGCGGAAGAACTGCTCTTCAATTTTTCAGAAGAAGAAAAAAAAGAGCTGCTAAAAGATAAATCACTCACCAAAGGCTGGTTTACATCCAACAAAGTCGAAATCGATTTAAGCGAATAAAAAAAAGGAACCGAGTGGGTTCCTTTTCAATTTATATAACTTTAATCAAGTAGTAATTCTTCTTTCCCTTTTGCAACATCAAAAACTGATTGTTAATCAAATCCTTTTCAGTTACTAAGTAATCCGCTGCTACTTTTTCTTTGTTCAGCGAAATCGAGTTCTGTTGCAACTCTCTTCGCGCATCACTATTCGAAGCCAAAAATCCTGTCTTAGCCGAAAGCGCCGCAATCATATCCAAACCATTTTCTAAATCAGCCTTCACAACTTCCGCTTGCGGAACGCCTTCAAAAACCTCCAAGAAAGTCTTGGTGTCTAGTTGCTTCAAATCATCCATAGTCGGACTAAAAAATGCGCCCGAAGCAAAAACCGCTTTTTCAAACGCTTCTTTTCCGTGTACAAACGTCGTTACTTCTTCTGCCAAACGTTTCTGTAACAAACGCAAATGAGGCGCTGTTTGATGCTCAGCAATCAAAGTATCAATCGTTTCTTTCTCTAAAAAAGTAAAAATCTTAATGTATTTCTCGGCATCAACATCAGTAGTATTCAACCAAAACTGGTAAAACTTGTAAACCGAAGTCTTATCAGCAGTCAGCCAAACGTTTCCACCTTCAGACTTTCCGAACTTAGAACCATCAGCCTTAGTAATTAACGGACAAGTCATCGCAAAAGCTTTCGCACCTTCGCCGTTCATTCTGCGAACCAGTTCTGTTCCCGTAGTGATATTTCCCCATTGGTCGCTTCCACCCATTTGCAACAAACAATTATGGGTTTTATACAAATGATGAAAATCGTATCCTTGAATCAATTGGTAAGTAAACTCCGTGAAACTCATGCCTTCGCCTTCAGCGCTCAAACGTTTCTTCACCGAATCTTTCGCCATCATATAGTTCACGGTAATTCTTTTACCCACATCACGCGCAAAATTGATAAACGAAAAGTCCTTCATCCAATCGTAGTTGTTCACCAAAATCGGTGCATTAGCCGCTGTCGAATTAAAGTCTAAAAAACGAGACAAAACCGCTTTGATTCCCGCCACATTTTTTTCCAAAGTAACTTCATCCAACAAGTTTCGCTCATCCGATTTCCCTGAAGGATCACCAATCATACCAGTCGCGCCGCCAACTAAAGCAATCGGTTTGTGCCCAAATTTCTCCAAGTGAACCAACAAAATAATCGGCACCAAACTCCCAATATGCAACGAATCACTCGTTGGGTCAAACCCAATATAAGTCGTGGTCATTTCCTTTAAAAGTTGCTCTTCAGTTCCGGGCATCATATCGTGAACCAAGCCACGCCATTGCAATTCTGCTACTAAATTCTTCATCTTACAATTATTCTAATGAGCGCAAAGATAAGTTAATTACCCAATTTGAAAATTTGAAAATTTGAAAATTTTAAGGAGCACTACTTTTTCTTTTTTTTAGAACTCTTGCTCCCGCTTTCCGCGCTACACGGTAGCTAGCTCCAATCGGGGCTATTATTCAGGTTATGCTATTCTTAGTCAAAATATTTCATAATTCGTAATTCATAATTCGTAATTTTACCAAATGATATTAGTCACAGGCGGAACAGGTTTAGTCGGAGCCCATTTGCTACTACATTTGGCAGAAAATGAAGTAGGCATACGCGCCATTTATCGCAGTCAAAAAGGCCTCAAAAAAACAGAATCGCTTTTCCAACTTTACCAAAAAGATTCCCTATTCGCCAAAATAGAATGGATTGAAGCAGATATCATCGACATTCCGTCTTTGGAAATCGCCTTTCAAAACATAGCGTACGTTTACCATTGCGCCGGCTTAATTTCCTATGACCCAAAGGATGAAGACCAACTGCGAAAAGTAAACATCGAAGGCACAGCCAATATTGTGAATTTCTGTTTGGCTTACGACATCAAAAAACTTTGTCATGTGAGTTCAATTGCCGCTTTGGGCGACTTAAAACCGCACGAAAAAGAAATCACAGAAACAACCGAATGGAATCCGGAGGCCTTGCACAGCGATTATGCCATCTCAAAATATGGTGCCGAAATGGAAATTTGGCGCGGTCAACAAGAAGGTTTAAATGTTGTAATTGTCAATCCGGGAGTAATTTTTGGTGCCGGCTTTTGGCATCAAGGCAGTGGTATTTTCTTTTCAGCTATTAAAAAAGGCTTTCCATTTTACGCCAATGGTTCAACCGGCTATGTCGGCGTTACCGATGTGGTTAAAATTATGGTTCAATTGATGAAAAGTGACATTGTCGGTGAACGCTTTTCTGTCATAGCGGAAAACCTGACTTTCAAAGAAGTAATTTTCAATATTGCTGAAAAATTAAACGTCAAAAAACCAAAAACAGAAGCCAAACCTTGGATGCTCGCCTTGGCCTGGCGATTGGATTGGTTTTCAGCCACTTTCTTCAAAACTAAAAGAAGCCTAACAAAATATGGCGCCAATTCCTTACTCACTTCCGAATTCATTTCGAATGAGAAAATAAAAAATGCTTTGAATTTTGAGTTCCAAAGCATTAAATCAGTTATTCAAGAAGCGGTTGATTTAGATAAAAGATGATTATTGCACTTGAGGTACATCAGGATTTATCGGCGTATTTCCTTCAATTGGATTACCACCGGCTTTTTTGGTCTGCTCTTCTAATCTGCTTTTGACTTCTTCAAACATTTTTTTGTATTCTTCAACATCAGCAGCATAATATTTGTTGCTTTGAGCAAACTGAATACTGTCGATTTTATATTTTTTATACAAATACGCATTCGCATTTTTGTTGCTGATTCCGCCATTAATATTTTGAGACTTGATAGCTTCTAACAATGAGATGTCATACAAAATGTCAATCATCTTGTCCTTCGCAATCAAGTTTTTAGGCTTCTCAACAGCATCATTACAACTGAATAACAGCAACAATAAACCAACTAAAATGCTTTTTTTCATTTTTATCTTTTTATCTGTCAAACAATAATCGTTTTCCAACCGGTTTTTCAATCACTTTAAAGTTCTTATAAACCAATTCTCCATTGACAAAAGTATGGGTAATTCTCGATTTAAAATTATAGCCTTCAAAAGGCGACCAACCACATTTGGCCAAAATATTTTCTTTTTTCACGTTCCATGGTAAACCGGTATTGACAATCACTAAGTCAGCATAATAGCCTTCTTTAATAAAACCTCGTTTTTCAATTTTGAAAATCTTTGCCGGATTGTGACACATTTTCTCTACAATTTTCTCAATCGAAATTTTGCCTTGATGAGCCGCTTCAAACATGGCTACTACAGCGTGTTGCACTAATGGTCCGCCGGATGGTGCTTTCAAATAAGACTGCTTTTTCTCTTCTAAAGTATGTGGCGCATGATCAGTGGCAATGACGTCAATTCTGTCATCCAACAACGCTTTCCACAATGCCTCTCGGTCATCAGCCGTTTTTACCGCCGGATTCCATTTGATTAAATTGCCTTTGGTTTTATAATCCGCATCCGAAAACCACAAATGGTGAATACAAACTTCAGCTGTGATTTGTTTTTCTTCTAACGGAATTTTGTTGGTAAACAAATCCATTTCTTTAGCCGTTGACAAATGAAAAACGTGCAATCTCGCACCGGTTTTCTTGGCCAATTCAATCGCTTTAGAAGACGACAAATAACAAGCTTCTTCGCTTCGGATTAAATGGTGAAATTCGACCGGAATATCTTCTCCGAATTGCAATTTGTATCGTTCTAAATTGGCTTTAATTGTCGCTTCATCTTCACAATGCACTGCAATCAGCATTTTGGTAGACGAAAATATTTTCTCTAATGTTTCTTGATTATCGACCAACATGTTTCCGGTTGACGAACCCAGAAATAATTTGATTCCGGCCACATTTTTCGGATTGGTTTTTAAAACCTCTTCCAAATTATCATTGGTTCCGCCCATCATAAACGAATAATTCGCATAGGAAGTTTTAGCGGCAATTTGGTATTTATCTTCCAAAAGTTCTTGGGTAACCGCATTCGGAACCGTATTGGGTTGTTCAATGAAGGATGTGATTCCGCCGGCAACCGCAGCTCTACTTTCTGAAGCGATATCGCCTTTGTGTGTTAATCCGGGTTCGCGAAAATGCACTTGGTCATCAATGGCACCGGGAATTAGATAACTTCCTTCGGCATCGATGATTTTACAACTGGCAGATTTTGGACTGATGCTATCGGCTATTTCGACAATAAATTCGTTTTCAATCAAAACATCGCCTTCAAAAACCTTTCCTTCATTTACTATTTTGGCATTCTTAATTAAAACGGTATTCATTTTTGGTACTTTATAATCGGTTTAAAAACTTCCTAAATCTCAGCGAAATTACGCCGAAGATGGCCTCTTTGATAATGGCGCCACTCATTTTAGATTGCCCTTTGGTTCTATCGGTAAAGATAACCGGGACTTCTTGTATGTTGAAATTTTTGGCAAAAGCTCGGTATTTCATTTCTATTTGGAACGCATAACCAATAAACTTGATGGCATCCAAATTTATTTTTTCTAACACTTCTCTTCGGTAACAAATAAATCCGGCGGTCGCATCCATAATTTTCATTCCGGTTATCATTCGGACATAAACTGAAGCAAAATAAGACAACAACACTCTGCTCAACGGCCAATTCACCACATTTACTCCGGTAACATAACGCGACCCAATAGCTAAATCAGCACCGTTATGACAAGCATCGTACAATTTTTCTAAATCATTCGGATTGTGTGAAAAATCAGCGTCCATTTCGAAAATGTACTTATAGTCATTTTTCAAAGCCCATTTGAAACCGTGAACATAAGCTGTTCCCAATCCTGATTTTTTCTTCCTTAAAGCTAAAAATAATTGGTCGCTAAACTCCTTTTGCAACTCCATTACCTTATCTGCTGTTTTGTCGGGAGAATTATCATCAACGATTAGAACGTGAAATGGTTTAGGTAAAGCAAAAACGGCTCGAATAATACTTTCGATGTTTTCAATTTCGTTATAGGTTGGAATAATTACAATGCCGTCGCTCATAAAGATGTAGTCATACTTCGTTGCAAAAATAAACTTTTTATTAGCGCAGAATCTTAATAATTATATAATAATTTAACAAATAAAAAATTAGTAATTTTGTCGGGATTATGATAGAAAATGTTTTAGTGCCGAGAGTTTTAGAAGCGAAAGATTGGGCAACCTATCTTTTTATATTTTCGTTTGCTTTGATTGCCATTACCCGAACTGCATTTGAAACCAGATTCAATGATTTCCTAAGGATTTTAGTTTCGGATAAATACATTAAGGTTTACAAAGACACTTCTCATTTAATGAGCGGATTTACCATACTTTTATTCATCGTTCAAATTATTTCCTTTTCGTTTTTTATTCAAATTGCTCTTAGTCATTTTGGCTATGTTTCTAAAACCGATTGGATTCTTTTTATTAGGATATTTACTTTCTTTGGTGTTTTTGTGCTTTCAAAATTCTTAGTTGAAAAGATAATCGCTACTACATTCAATATAGAAGAATTCACAGAACAACTCAATTTACAAAAAGTAAGCTATCGAACTTTTATAGGATTGCTCTTATTACCGGTAAACATTTACCTGTTCTATAACAATACTTCATCAAATGTTTTGATTTTTTGCGTTATTGGTGTGATTTTAATAATAAACTTGTATTCTTATTTGGTTTCATTGAAGATTTATCAAAACTTAATCATCAGCAAGTTGTTTTATTTTATTTTGTATCTTTGCGCACTCGAAATAGCACCGTACTATTTTATATATTATTTGATTACAAAAAATTAGCACATTAAGAATGTCAAATTTGAAAGTGAAAACAATTTTGGTGTCACAACCAGAACCAAAGGTAGAGAATTCTCCTTATTTTGAACTACAACAAAAGCACAAGGTAAAAGTTGATTTCCGCTCGTTTATTCATGTTGAAGGAGTTAGTGCTAAAGACGTTAGGGCTCAAAAAATTGACCTCAATAACTATTCTGCAATAATTTTAACCAGTAGAAATTCAGTAGATCACTTCTTTAGAGTGGCCGAAGAAATGCGTTATAAAGTTCCGGAAGATTTAAAATATTTTTGCCAATCGGAAGCGATTGCTTTTTACCTACAGAAATATGTGGTGTACAGAAAGCGTAAAATATATGTGGGTCAAAAAGACTTTGTTGATTTATCGCCATTAATCAAAAAGTACAAAGAAGAAAAGTTCTTGTTGCCTGCTTCAGACCAATTGAATTTTGACGTGCCACAAACCCTAAACAATTTAAAGGTTGATTGGACACAAGCCACTTTCTACAAAACAGTAATGAGTGATTTGTCTGATTTGGCCGATGTTTATTATGACGTTTTGGCTTTCTTCAGTCCAACCGGAATCAAATCTCTATTCAAAAACTTTCCTGACTTCCAACAAAACAATACCCGTATTGCCGTTTTTGGAAGTACTACCCAAAAAGAAGCTTTAGAACACGGACTGCGAATTGATATCTTAGCACCAACACCGGAAACTCCGTCGATGACTATGGCTTTAGAAAAATATATTGCTGACGCCAATAAAGGAAAATAAAAAGCATACCCGATAAAATCAAAAAAGCCATTCTTTCGAATGGCTTTTTCTTTGGTTAGGTTGTTTGTTATACCTGCGGCCCGGCTTTTACTAAGCTTTGCCCTTGCTCATTATCGGTATATTGAGCGAAATTTTTAATGAATCTTGAGGCCAAATCGGTTGCCTTAGCATTCCAATCTGAAACATCAGTATACGTATCTCTAGGATCTAAAATCGCAGGATTGACATCGTGTAAAGAAGTTGGCACTTCCAAATTGAAAACCGGAATTGTTTTAGTTTCCGCTTTTTCAATTGAACCATCTAAAATAGCATCAATAATCGCACGAGTATCTTTGATGGAAATTCGTTTTCCTGTTCCGTTCCAGCCGGTATTTACCATGTAAGCAGTAGCATTGTTTTCTTCCATTTTCTTAACCAATTCTGCTCCGTATTTTGTTGGATGCAAAGTCAAAAAAGCTTTACCAAAACAGGCTGAAAATGTTGGTTCCGGTTGCGTCACGCCTCTTTCTGTTCCCGCTAATTTAGCCGTAAAACCTGAAAGGAAATAGTATTGTGTTTGTTCCGGAGTTAATTTAGAAACCGGCGGCATAACACCGAAAGCATCTGCTGTTAAGAAGATTACTTTAGTCGCATGACCTGCTTTAGAAACGGGTTTTACAATATTGTGAATATGATGAATAGGATAAGAGACACGTGTATTTTGTGTAACCGAACCATCTTTAAAATCGATAGTTCCATCAGCATCTACCGTAACATTCTCTAATAAGGCATCACGTTTAATCGCACCATAAATATCCGGTTCGTTTTCTTTGCTTAAATCAATCGTTTTAGCATAACAACCGCCTTCAAAATTGAAAACACCTTCATTGTCCCAACCGTGTTCATCGTCACCGATTAATTCGCGTTTTGGATCTGTAGATAAAGTTGTTTTTCCGGTTCCCGATAATCCGAAGAAAACGGCAACATCGCCATCTTTTCCTTTGTTGGCCGAACAGTGCATAGACGCAATTCCTTGTAATGGCAAATAGTAATTCATCATCGCGAACATGCCTTTTTTCATTTCGCCACCATACCAAGTACCGCCTATAAGTTGCATTTTTTCGGTTAAATTGAAAGCCACGTAAACTTCTGAATTCAATCCGTGGGCTGCGTAATCTTTGAATGACGTTTTAGAACCATTCATCACGATAAAATCAGGCTCGCCGAAATTGGCCAATTCTTCTTCCGTCGGACGGATAAACATATTGGTTACAAAATGCGCTTGCCAAGCCACTTCCATGATGAAGCGTACTTTTAATCTCGTATTTTCATTGGCACCGCAAAAAGCATCTACCACATATAATTTTTTCCCTGAAAGTTGGTCAACTGTAGTGTCTTTTAAAGCTTCCCAAGTGTTTTGATTGATCGGTTTATTGTCGTTTACCGCTTTGTCTGAAGTCCACCAAATCGTATTTTCGGTGATATTGTCTTTAACTATGTATTTGTCTTTTGGAGACCTTCCGGTAAAAACACCGGTCATAACATTTACGGCTCCAAGTTCTGTAAGTTGCCCTTTTTCGTAACCTTCTAAGTTTGGATTTAACTCGTCATTGTATAATTTTTCAAAGGAAGGATTGTGGATAATTTCTTGAACGTTTTTGATTCCGTATTGTTCTAACGAAATCGATTTCGTAATTTGAGCGTAGTTCTCCATAAAATTTAGTTTGTGTTGTATTATGAATCAGACGACAAAGGTAAAAATTAAATTATAGAAACTATTTTTTTTATTAAAATATTATCTTTTATCTTTTAGTATGTGCCACAATAAAACTGCCCAGCCCAATATTAACAAGGTTCCGCCGATAGGTGTTATGATTCCCAATGGTTTAAAATCAATTCCACTGATGGTTTTGGTAGCCAATAAATAAATCGAACCCGAGAAGAAAATTACGCCAAAAAGAACCAATTGAAAGATGGTTTTTTTGCCTTTTTCAGTCACCAAAGTTGTCAACCCAACAAACAACAAAAATAGCGCATGATACAGCTGATATTTGACACCGGTTTCAAAAGTAACTAGCTCATCAACCGTCAACTGTTTTTTTAAAGCATGAGCACCAAACGCCCCTAAAATAATTGCTGTCATTCCCATTACAACAGCAACACTTGTGATTTTTCTTTCCATTGGTTTTGATTTGAATACTAATTGGCAAATTTATCCGTTATCTTCTTAGAAATAAAGAAATTTCACTTTTCTTTTGTCACGAAGTTTCGGGATTACCTTTTTTAAAATTTTATATTTGCATCTTATTTTTTTAACATGAAGAAATTACTTTATATAGTTACTGCCATTTTTGTTTTAAGCTTTGCCCACGCCATTTATGGTCAAACCATCAAATCAGGTGAAAAACTGGTTTTTGCAGGCTCTTATAATATGAGCGGTTTAATGACACAATTGGCTCAGGTAACCATGAGTACCGAGACTGTTACTACGACTAAAAATTCCTATTTGCATTTAAACTGTGAGTTGTCAACCTACAGTAAATGGGATTCATTTTTTAAGATTCGAGACATTTACGAATCTTACGTCAATCCGGCGAATTTAAAACCAAGCTTGTACAAAAGAAGCATAGACGAAGGCGGTTATACCAAAAAAGAAAAATATGCTTTCAAAGGCAATACGGTAAACAGCACAGTTAAAAAAAGAAACAAGCCCGAAACACAAAAAACCTTTATCATTGGTGGTTCAACGCAAGATGTGATTTCGCTTTTGTATAAAGTCAGAACGATGGATTTCAGCAAATTCAAAATAGGACAAACCCAATCATTGATGATTGTTTTCGACGAAAAACAAATTCCGGTCACTTTAAAATATATGGGTAAAGAAACCGTTAACGCCGGGAATTTAGGCAAAAAAGAGTGTTACAAACTCTCTATTGGCGCCAAAACTGATGCCTTACGCGGCAAAGACAAAAACTTAATTTGGCTAACCGCCGATGAGAAAAAAGTACCGGCCTTATTGAAATTCAGTATTCCTGTCGGCACCGGACAATTGGTTTTAACTTCCGCTACGGGAATTTAATTATCGTAATCATGAGAAAACTGTTTATAATTTTAGCGTGTGTTTTTGGAGTAATTGGAATCGCTTTTACAATCTTACCTATGGATACGCTTGCTTTTCTTCCTATAGGTTTAGCCTTAATTTTTGGCTTACTGACTTTGAAAAAATCTGAAGAAAGCCAAAAAAAATTTCCAAAAATTATACTGACGATTGCTGCATTTTGTTCCATAGTGGTTCTCGGCAAAACTTTACTAATAAAAGATGAAGTAGCAACCGACACCCAATTCGAACAACAAAAAACAGCAACCAAACAAGAAGCCCAAAAAGAACTCGAAGAATTAGAAGGTTTAGAATAAATTAAAAGCTCATCCGAAACGATGGGCTTTTTTATTTCAAATTCATACCTTTGTGAATAACAAACAAACGCATGAAACCGCAGATTCATGAACACCAAAAAAACAATTTTTAACCGTGAGTAGAAACATACTAATCATAGGCGCCGGTCGCTCGGCATCGTCCCTAATAAAATATCTTTTAAGAAAATCTCCTCAAGAAAACTTAAATGTAACACTCGCTGATTTGTCTATAGAATTAGCCCGAAGAAAAACATACAATCACCCGAATGCCACGCCAATTGCCTTAGACATCAACAACGTAGAACAACGCCGAACCGAAATTCAAAAAGCCGACATTGTAATTTCAATGCTACCGGCACACATGCATATCGAAGTAGCGAAAGACTGCGTAACCTTCCAAAAAAATATGGTGACCGCTTCTTACATTTCAGAAGAAATGCAAAGTTTGGATGAGGCCGTAAAAGCCAATAACTTAATTTTTATGAATGAAGTTGGGCTCGATCCCGGAATCGACCACATGAGCGCCATGAAAGTCATAGACGAAATCAAAGCCAAAGGCGGAAAAATGATTTTATTCGAATCCTTCTGTGGCGGTTTAGTCGCTCCCGAAAGTGATACCAATTTGTGGAATTACAAATTCACTTGGGCACCAAGAAACGTAGTGTTAGCCGGTCAAGGCGGCGCAGCAAAGTTCATCCAAGAAGGCAAATACAAATATATCCCGTACCACAAATTGTTCCGCAGAACCGAATTCTTTCATGTAGAAGGTTACGGAAAATTCGAAGGCTATGCCAATCGAGATTCCCTAAAATACAGAAGCATTTACGGACTTGATGACATCTTAACTTTATACCGAGGCACCATCCGGAGAGTTGGTTTTTCCAAAGCTTGGAATATGTTTGTCCAACTCGGAATGACCGATGATGCTTATGTAATGGAAAATTCGGAAACCATGAGTTACCGCGATTTTATCAATTCGTTTTTACCATTTCACGCCTCTGACTCAGTCGAATTAAAAACCCGAATGGCGCTTGGTATCGAACAAGACGACATCATGTGGGACAAACTAATGGAACTCGATATTTTTAATCCAAAGAAAATTGTTGGCCTCAAAAATGCGACTCCGGCCCAAATTTTAGAACGCATCTTAAACGACAGTTGGACATTACAACCCGAAGACAAAGACATGATTGTGATGTACCACAAATTTGGGTATGAATTGGATGGCGAACGCAAGCAAATCGACTCCAAAATGGTTTGCATAGGCGATGACCAAATTTATACTGCCATGGCCAAAACTGTAGGCTTACCGGTTGCTATGGCGACTTTACAAATCCTAAACGGCAACATCAAAACGCCGGGCGTACAATTGCCCATAAAAAAAGAAGTGTACGAACCAATTTTGAAAGAGCTGGCGGTTCATGGCATCGTTTTCCACGAAACTGAAATGCCTTATGTAGGTTACAATCCGGATAAGTTATTGGGAAATTAAAAAAAAATCACCGCAGATTCGCAGATTATATTTTTATTTTTTAATCTGCGAATTTGCGGTAAACTTAAAACAATAGTTTTGGTTGAAAATTTAAGGTAAATAACTATTTTTACTTTAAATATATTAACCATGAAGATAAATCAACTACAAATAGAAATTGATGATTTGATATTAAGAGGAGCAAGTCCGGTGGACTTGAGGTATACAAGCTTTAGCTTGTTTTATTAGTTCTAAAAACACAAATTCCATGAAAATAAATCAACTACAAATAGAAATAGACGGCATCGATAAAGAAATCCTCCGCGACTTAATGGAAGATGCCCGAAAACCCATTTTACAAATTGCCAACAAAATCGGAATTTCCGGCGCGGCGATTCACCAACGCTTGCGCAAACTCGAAGATGCGGGCGTGATTTCGGGATCTAAATTTATTATAGACAACAAAGTTTTGGGTTATAAAACTATGGCATTTATCGGGATTTATTTAGATAAAGCTTCGAGTAATTCGGATGCGGTTCGGGAACTCAAAAAAATCCCGGAAGTATTGGAATGTCATTACACTACCGGAAACTGGTCTATCTTAATCAAAATGATTTGCCGCGATAACGAACATTTGATGCAACTGCTCAACAAAAAAGTGCAACCCATTGAAGGCGTTTCCAGAACGGAAACCTTTATTTCTTTAGAACAGCAAATTGAACGACAGATTCAGTTGTAGTTAGGCGTTTGCAAAAACTCAAATGGATTGTTCCTTAGCCCCGACAGTAGTGGCGCCGTGCAGAACGGATGGCGGGAAATGCCATTCCAAAAATGCCCAAGCCATTCGCTCCTCATAAAAAACCCGCTACTTTCGCAGCGGGTTGTTTTTTTATAATTAAACCTTGATATGTCCCCAATTTTCACCGCTTTTGATGCGATACACCTGCATTTCGCTGATGCCAAATTGCTTGGCTAGCATTTTGATGCGGTTCTTTTGATTGGGATTATTCAGTAACTTTTTTAGATGAATCACTTTGGTCGTTGTTAATTTTCTCCCATCGGATTTGAGGTTGTGTTCCAAGAGTTTCTGCATTGATTTGATGACATGCGGACTTTTCTTCCGGTGTTCCATCATTTCCTCATGGGTAGCCCATTTTAGATTATTGACAGAATCATTATCGCGCACATAGTCTAAATGCAACACGTGTTGTTGGTCTTCTGATGTTTTCGGAATAAATAATTCGGCGACTAACTTGTAAATAAAAAATCCTTTTAACACCTTTTTTCCATCTACTCTTTTAACGTAGCGAAACATGGTGTAACCGTCGGCTTTCGATCCTTTCAAAACATTGCCGTCGCGAAAATCATTTGTAAAACTAATCAGCCTGCCTCTGTTGGAAACGGCGTATCTGAATTTCAATACATCGGGTATTTCGATTTCTCGAAAAACTTCATTTGGGTATAGTCTAAGCATTGTAGTGGTATTTGCTTCTCAAACTTAATAAAAAATATTTTGCTATTACTCAAATTAAGCAATAAACACCATATTTTTCAAGGGATGAGAGAAAGGTATTATAAAAAATCCGCTACTCTCGTAACGGATTTTGTTTTTAGTCTCTTGAACCGAACACTTGCAACGCCCAATACAACAGCGAGGCTAAAGCACCAATCGCTGCAACTACATAAGTTCGGGCCGCCCATTTTAAGGCATCTTCGGCACCGGCGTATTCTTGTTGGCCCAACATGTTTTTGTTTTTCAGCCAAGCCAAAGCTCGGTTACTGGCGTCGTATTCTACCGGCAAAGTGATAAAACTAAAAGCGGTAGCAATGGCCATTAAGACCAAACCAAGTACGGCTATGTAAAACCCGAAACCTAGTCCGGCTGCAGCGCCAAGAATTAAACCTCCGAAGATTAAATATTGGGATAACGT
This sequence comes from Flavobacterium sp., assembly GCF_046293665.1. Lineage (GTDB taxonomy): Bacteria > Bacteroidota > Bacteroidia > Flavobacteriales > Flavobacteriaceae > Flavobacterium. Next base: position 729,702 of record NZ_JBKBOL010000001.1, on the reverse strand, counting down.
TGAGGAAACATTTACAATCGGTACTAACTGCGAACGCAATTGCAACATACTGTAAGCGGTTGCGTGTTGCACGGCGTGACCGCATTCGTGTGCAGCAACGGCAGCGGCAGCAGCGTTTCTTTGGTTGTAAACGGCTTCACTAAGATTGACCGTTTTGTCGGTCGGATTGTAATGATCCGTTAATTGACCGGGAGTTGAGATGACTTTTACATCATAAATTCCGTGGTCTTGTAGCATTTGGGTAGCAATTTCAGCACCGCTCATGCCGTTGCGCAAATTAATTTTGGAATATTCTGCGAATTTGCTCTTGAGTTTGGAGCTTACGGCAAAACTGACTAGGGCAATCAAGCCGATTAAAATATAATATCCTATCATGATTTCTAAATTTTAGTTTCTACAAGGTCATCAAATTGTACGCCAAAGGAAAATCAATGACAGCTTGTCATTTATTTGCAAATGGTTATGAAAGCAATGAGTTCGGCGCCTTCGTAATAGGTAAAGGAAACGCTGATAATTTCGTAACCGGCATTGGCTTTTTCATTAAGAAAGTGTTCTACTTTTTCGGTTAGTCTTTCTTTCATGCTGGCAAAGCCTGCCTTTTCAACAATGGTGTGGATTTCGTGTTTTTTCATGATTTTGGTTTTTGCAGTTATACGGCGATGTTGACTTTTGGTTACAAAAAAACCCAAACTGTAAAAAAGTTTGGGTTTCTTTTATTTTATTCGTCGGTTCGAAAGTTATCCTACTAAGTTAATCACTTTTCCGGGAACGATAATGACTTTATTGGGTGTTCTTCCTTCTAATTGTTTGATGGTTCTTTCATCTGCCATTACGATTTCCTGTATTTGTGGCACAGTTAAATCCAAAGGCAATTTGATGGTGAAACGCATTTTTCCGTTAAAAGAAACCGGGTATTCTTTTTCCGATTCTACCAAGTATTTCTCGTTCACGATTGGGAAATCTACCGTTGCGATTGATCCTTCGTGTCCTAATTGGCTCCATAATTCCTCAGCAATATGCGGTGCATAAGGCGAAATGACGATAGCTAATGGTTCTAAAATCGCTCTGTGGTGGCATTTTAGTTGCGCCAATTCGTTTACACAAATCATAAACTGCGACACTGAAGTATTAAAGGAGAAGTTCTCGATATCTTCCGTTACTTTCTTGATGGTTTTGTGGAGCGATTTGTACATTTCCGGTGTTGGTTCGTCGTTAGTGACAGTCAAACCGGTGTTTTCATCAAAGTACAAACGCCATAGTTTTTTTAAGAAACCGGAAACTCCGGTAATTCCGGCTGTATTCCAAGGTTTGGCTTGTTCTAGCGGCCCAAGGAACATTTCGTATAAACGCAACGTATCAGCGCCGTAATCGTTGCAAATATCATCCGGGTTTACGACGTTGATAAAAGATTTCGACATTTTTTCGACTTCCCTACCAGTTTTGTATATATCTCCTTTATCATTTACAATTGAATCAAATTGTTCTTGATAATTTTTTAATTCTGTAATAGAAATTTCATCGGAAAGATTAACCAAATTAACCGGAACTCTTATATGTGCTAGAGTTGTTGAATAAGCTAATCCACTTGCTATTTGAGATGCTTTTTTATATTTTGGGTAATTATTTTCTAACCAAATATTGATTTCTGAATAATCATTTTCTTTAGCGATAACATCATATTCCTCTTTCGTTAAAAGATAGAAAAATGGTCTATCAACGGGTTGTGCTATTTTGTTAGAGTTTAGAGTGCTTGCATCATTCTTAAAAGAAAAACTAATCCAAACACCATAAATATATGCACTCATCCCCAAAATCATTCCCTGATTAATCAGTTTTTTGAACGGTTCTTCTGTTGGGGCGAAACCTTTGTCTTTTAGGAATTTGTTCCAAAAACGCGAGTACAACAAATGGCCGGTGGCGTGCTCACTTCCGCCTATGTATAAATCAACGTTTTCCCAGTATTCCAAAGCGTCTTGGCTGGCAAATTCAGTGTCATTGTGGGCATCCATATAACGCATCCAATACCATGAACTGCCTGCCCAACCCGGCATGGTGTTGAGTTCTAGAGGAAATACTGTTTTGTCATCAATCAACTGGTTACTGACCACTGAACACTGAACACTGTCCCAAGCCCAATGAGTTGCATTGCCTAATGGCGGTTGCCCGTCTTCAGTAGGTAAATATTTTTCTACTTCCGGCAACACGATAGGCAAGTATTTTGCATCAATCATTTGCGGTAAGCCGTTTACATAATACACCGGGAATGGTTCGCCCCAATATCTTTGGCGAGAGAACACGGCATCGCGCAAACGGTAATTGGTTTTGCCTTTTCCTTGTCCGATGGCTTCTAATTCTTCGATGACTTTTTTCGTGCCGGCTTTGTAATCCAAACCGTTTAGGAAATCGGAGTTGACTAATTCAAAACCATCTTTGGAAGCAAAAGCTTCTTGTGAAATATCTTGGTTGAAAATGTTTTTAATTTCAGGCATGCCTTTTTGACCTTTGAAGAAATTGGCAAACGCATAATCTCTTTCGTCGCCACAAGGCACGGCCATTACGGCACCGGTTCCGTAGCCTGCCAACACATAATCGCCAATCCAAACCGGAATCGGTTCTTTGGTGAATGGATGTTCAGCATATGCACCTGTGAATACTCCGGAAATGGTTTTGACATCGGCCATTCTTTCTCTTTCGGAACGTTTGGCAGTGGCTTCTACATAAGCTTCGACAGCTGCTTTTTGTTCGGGTGTTGTGATTTGGGAAACCAATTCGTGTTCCGGTGCTAAGGTCATGAAAGTTACTCCGAAGATGGTATCAGGTCTGGTCGTAAATACTGAAATTACGAATTGCGAATTAGGAATTACGAAGTCTACGCTTGCTCCGACAGATTTTCCAATCCAGTTGCGTTGTGATTCTTTAATCGATTCGCTCCAATCAATGGTTTCCAGTCCTTGTAATAATCTTTCGGCATAAGCGGAAATGCGCATCGACCATTGGGTCATTTTTTTGCGGATGACCGGATGACCGCCGCGTTCGGAAACACCGTTTACGATTTCATCATTGGCGAGAACAGTTCCTAAAGCCGGACACCAGTTAACTTCGGTCTCAGCCAAGTAAGTTAATCGGTATTGGAGTAATATTTTTTGTTGTTCTTCATTTGAAAAGCTTTTCCATTCTGCCGCTGAAAAAACAGGAATATTATCGTCACAAACCGCCTCTACAGTTGTATTTCCTTGATTTTCAAAAATTTCTGTCAATGCAGAAATATCATATGCTTTTCCATGTTTAGTACAATACCAAGAATTATACAATTGGATAAAAATCCATTGGGTGTATTTATAATAATCTGGATCTGAGGTACGCACTTCTCGACTCCAATCGAATGAAAAACCGATTTTGTCTAATTGCTCACGGTAACGGGCAATGTTTTCACGTGTGGTTTTCTCCGGATGTTGACCGGTTTGGATAGCATATTGTTCTGCCGGAAGTCCAAAAGAATCATAGCCTTGCGGATGCAATACATTGAACCCTTTATGACGTTTGAAACGCGCCACGATATCGGAAGCGATATAACCCAGCGGATGCCCAACGTGCAAACCGGCTCCGGATGGATAAGGAAACATGTCGAGGACGTAATACTTGGGTTTATCGGAATTGTTACTAGCAGCAAACGTTTGGTTTTGTGCCCAATACTGTTGCCATTTGGCTTCGATTTTTTCGTGGAAGTATTTCATTCGTCTTTTATATTGTTTTTTATTGGTCTCATGCTGTCGCTCTTCGAGCTCGAGTCATCTTTAAAGTTGCTAAGTCGCTGAGTGACTGAGTTGCTGAGTTTTTTATTGCGTTTAATTTTTTAGCCCCGATTGTAGCAAGTATACTTTTTTAAAATAAGGCGTCTCGACTACGCTCGACGTGACAAAAAAGATACTGCGGAAAGCGGGAAAATGGTTGGCTGAAACCGCCCGAACCAATCGCTTCCCAAACTAAATTTGGGACAAGCCTAAAAATTTTTAAGCGACAAATTTACATTTAATATAATTAAGTTAAAAGTTTGTACGTTAAACAATTTTCTTTACTATTTTTACGGCTAAAATTACTGTTTATGTCAGATTCATTTGAAAAGTTTCAGAAACGCAGGGTGATTACCTCCTATTTTTCGGTAGTGTTGAGTATCTTTTTGGTGTTGTTTTTACTAGGAACTTTGGGGCTTTTTGTTATCAATTCCAAGCGTTTATCTGACAATTTCAAGGAAGAAATTGCGATGACGGTTTTCTTCAAAAACGAAGCTAATGACTCGGTGATGAAAGCTTTTACTGAAGAAATGAAAATGGCGAAATTTGCCAAATCTTTTGAATATGTTTCCAAAGAACAAGCGGCAATGCAACACAAAAAAGTAATTGGCGAAGATTTTATGCAGTTTTTGGGTGTGAATCCGTTGCAGAATTCGTTTGACATTCATCTGAAAGCCGATTTTGTAAACAATGTGGAAATCGCCAAAATTGAAAGCCGTTTGCGTAAAAATGAAATGGTAGCCGATATTGTTTACGACAAGCAATTGGTGACTTTGGTCAACGATAATATCAAAAATATCAGTATGTGGATTTTGATTGTAACAGGCGTCTTTGCGTTTGTCTCGGTGTTGTTGATTAACAGTTCGTTACGACTATCGATTTATGCTAACCGATTTATTATTAAAACGATGCAAATGGTTGGCGCGACCAAATCCTTTATTAGAAAACCATTTATCAAAACTAGCGTGATTCTTGGCTTTATTGGCGCTGTTCTGGCGATTTTGGCTTTGATTGGTTTGTTAGTTTATATCCAATTTAACTTCCCGAATTTAGGCATTATGGAAGACCAATTGTCGATTGGCATAGTGTTGTTGGGCGTTTTGCTCATGGGCATAGTGATTACTTGGATTAGTACTTATTTTGCAACGCAACGCTTTTTGAATTTAAGAACAGACGATTTGTATTAAAGAATAGACAATAGACGGATAGATAATAGACATAAAAAAGACCCTTATGAAAAACAACGAGCAACAGCCGGATTTTCTTTTTGAAAAAGTAAACTACAAAATATTATTAATTGGCATGGCCGTGATTGCCCTTGGATTTATTCTGATGAGCGGTGGCGGAAGCGACGACCCAAAAGTTTGGAACGATGCCGTGTTCAATTTTCAAAGAATTCGCTTAGCACCAACGGTTGTTTTGATTGGTTTCGGGATTACGATTTATTCGATATTTAAGAAAAGTAAATAACTTCTCGGATTGTTGGATTATTAGATTTTTGGATAATTGGCCCTTTACAATCAACCAAAGCAAAAATCTAACAATCTAATAATCTAATCATCTAACAATCTAACCAATGGATTACATTCAAGCGATACTTATCGCCATTGTGGAAGGCTTAACCGAATACTTGCCGGTTTCTTCGACAGCTCACATGATTTTTACCAGCTCATTTTTTGGCATTCAGGAAGATGATTTTGTTAAATTGTTTCAGGTTTCTATACAATTTGGGGCGATTTTGGCCGTAGTGGTTTTGTATTGGAGAAAGTTTTTTGACTTCCGCAAAATCAACTTTTATGTTAAATTGGCTTGTGCAGTTATCCCGGCTTTGGTTTTGGGAAAATTATTTGATGATAAAATTGACGCCGTGCTTGGCAATCCGATTCCCATTGCGATTGTCCTAATTATCGGTGGAATCGTTTTGCTTTTCATAGATGGTCGTTTTCATACTCCAACAGTGGCCAATGAGGAAGACATTACCATCAAGAAAGCAGTAACCATAGGTTTTTGGCAATGTTTGGCCATGATGCCCGGCACAAGTCGTTCAGCAGCTTCCATCATTGGCGGTATGCAACAAGGATTGACCAGAGAAACGGCGGCGGAATTCTCTTTCTTTTTAGCGGTTCCTACGATGTTGGCGGTTACAACTTATTCTTTGTTTCTAAAAACTTATGAAACGTCTCAATTGAAAGGATATGAATTGCTAACGCAATCTCCGGATAACTTGAAAATGTTTTTGGTTGGGAATATTGTGGCTTTTGTTGTAGCTATAATTGCGATTAAATTCTTTATCGGAATCATCAAAAAATACGGTTTCAAACCTTGGGGTTATTACCGAATTGTAGCAGGCGTAATTTTGCTGGCTTATTTCTCTTTAAACAAATAGACATTGAAAACGGCTGAAGATTTTTTAGAAGGTCAAATACTTTTGATTGACAAACCTTTGACTTGGTCTTCGTTTCAAGCGGTGAACAAATTGAAATACATTCTCAAAAGAAAATACAATCTTCCTAAGAAATTTAAAATTGGTCATGCCGGAACTTTAGATCCGCTGGCAACCGGTTTATTAATTGTTTGCACCGGAAAGTTTACCAAAAAAATTACTGAGATTCAAGGGCAAGCCAAAGAATATACCGGAACGATAACTGTTGGCGCGACTACGCCTTCTTATGATTTGGAAACCGAAGTCGATGCAACTTTTCCAACCGAACATATAACCGCTGGATTAATCCAGACGGCAATTCAACAATTCATTGGAGAAATCGATCAAAAACCACCAGTGTTTTCGGCCATCAAAAAAGATGGTATTCGTTTATATGAACACGCTCGTGCCGGTGAAGAAGTTGAAATTCAAGCCCGAAAAACCACCATACATGAATTTGAAATCACCCGAATCGCTTTGCCTGAAATTGATTTCAGAGTAATTTGCAGTAAAGGCACTTACATTCGTTCTTTAGCTTATGACTTTGGAAAAGCCTTGAATTCAGGCGGTTATTTATCCGTTTTACGCCGAACTAAAATTGGCGATTATAATGTGATAAATGGTGTTAGTCCTGCGGAATTTGAACAGCAGTTAACTCAAGAGTAGTCATTAAATCCATAACTTCTTTTTGAGTCGATAATCCTTTATCATGTAAATACCACAATTGCAAATTGGTTTTCGCGGTTTCATCTACTACGCCGTGTTCAGCTTTGTAATCTAAAATCAATTGTTTAGCACCTTGCGGTCTTGGTCCGAAATCGCCTAAAACTTCTAAAGTGTTTTTGTCCAGAATAAGCAGCTTTGGAATGCTTCTCGCGCCATTGGTTAGAAACAAATTCATCAAATCATTGTTATCATCACGAAGCACAATTTTGAAATCGATTCTTGGGGAAAGTTCCGCCATTTTGTGGAAAATTGGAACGAGTTGCGCTGCATCGCCACACCAACCTTCGGAAATTACCAGCCAAAGGTATTCTCCTTTTAATGCTTTTAATTTTTCCGTGAACTCATCAGTAATTTTGATGGTTTTCTCTAAACGGTTCATACGCGTTTCATTCAGTTCAGAATAATGCGTTAACGCTTCTGATTGTTCGTTTCCGGTTGACTTTCCTTCTTTTAAAAGTGATGAAACTATATTTCTGTATTCTGTGTAAGTATAACTTTTAACCAAACTGGCTTGGATAATGGCTTCCATAAAAATTGTATTTGATGCCGCAAAGCTACAAAACCAAAGAGGATAAAAAAGTGATAAATGTTACCAAACATTATTTTTAACGAATACGATACAAAAACAGAATATGTTTATATTTGCATCACTTTTGATATTAAGAGGAGAATGTCCGTTGGACATTCGGTTTTTATAATCGAAGTTTCATTTTTTAAAACACACTAAAACATTATAATGAAATACAAAAGGATTCTTCTAAAACTAAGTGGTGAAGCGCTGATGGGCGACCGACAATATGGAATTGACCCAAAACGCTTAGCTGAATATGCCGATGAAATTAAAGAAATACATTCTAAAGGCGTAGAGATTGCCATCGTTATTGGTGGTGGAAATATTTTTAGAGGAGTTGCCGGAGCCAGTAATGGCATGGACAGAGTACAAGGCGATTATATGGGTATGTTGGCTACCGTGATTAACGGAATGGCTTTGCAAGGCGCCCTAGAAGACAAAGGCATGCTAACCCGTTTGCAAACCGCTTTGAAAATTGAAGCCATCGCTGAACCTTATATCAAAAGAAGAGCCGTTCGTCACCTTGAAAAAGGCAGAATTGTAATCTTTGGTGCCGGAACCGGAAATCCGTATTTCACTACTGATACTGCTGCCGTTTTACGCGGTGTGGAAGTCCATGCTGATGTGATTTTAAAAGGAACTCGCGTTGATGGAATTTATGATGCTGATCCTGAAAAAAATGCCAATGCTGTGAAGTTTGAAAGCATCACTTTTGATGACGTCATCAAAAAAGGATTGAACGTAATGGATTCAACCGCTTTTACTTTGAGTCAAGAAAACGAATTGCCAATTGTGGTATTTGATATGAATAAAAAAGGAAATCTATTAAAAATTTGCCAAGGCGAAAATATAGGAACTGTAGTAAAAATATAGTTAGCAGTCGCAGTTTACAGTCGCAGTAATCTGTGCTGAAAACTGAGACTGAGACTGACCCGAAGCGTAGCCGAACTGTATGGAGCGCAGCGGAATAAAAACTTTTTAAAAAAAATGGAAGAAATTGAATTTATTTTAGACAGCACGAAAGAATCAATGGAAGGTTCTATTGCGCATTTAGAAAAAGAATTTTTAAACATCCGTGCCGGAAAAGCTACGCCTCAAATGTTAGGTGGTGTTTTTGTAGATTATTACGGTTCGCAAACGCCGCTATCTCAAGTGGCTAACATCAATGTTCCTGATGCCAGAACGATTACGGTTACACCTTGGGAAAAAAACATGTTGCATCCTATTGAAAAAGCCATCATGGTTGCCAATCTTGGGTTTAACCCAATGAACAATGGTGATAACATCATCATCAGCGTTCCGGCTTTGACCGAAGAAAGAAGACGCGACTTGGTAAAACAAGCCAAAGCAGAAGCAGAAGATGCCAAAATCGGAATCAGAAATGCGCGTAAGGATGCCAATACTGACATCAAAAAATTAGAAAAAGAAGGTGCTTCGGAAGATATTTGTAAAACCGCTGAAGATGATGTTCAAAAACTAACCGATGCCTATATCCGAAAAATTGACGAACATTTGGCTGTCAAAGAAGCCGAAATCATGAAAGTGTAACTTTTGTTAATTCGATATTAAAATCCGTCTCGTACGGATTTTTTTATTCCTATTTTTGTAGGCAATTCGAGCCAATCCGTTTCAAATGAAGCCACTGCTAATTATATTTTTATTCTTCACCTTGTCGCTTCAGGCTCAATTTCAAGTCAATGGTATTGTCAAAGATGCTGAAACTAAAAAAGCACTGCCTTTTGCTACAATTTCTACAGAAAACGGAAAAGCAACCTTATCTGATGTCGATGGAAAATTCAGTCTGACATTGTCTTTTCAGCCCGAAATTATAAAAGTTTCCTATGTAGGTTATACAACCCAAACAATTTCCATTTTCGAAAACAAAACCTTTTTCTCTATTTCACTTTTACCCGAAATTGACACGCTTAAGGAAGTGGTATTGTCGAATGAAAATCCGGCCAATACTATTATCAAGCAAGTCATCCGACGAAGAGATGCCAACAATCCGGAGAAAAAGCTCAAAACTTTTCAATACAAAACCTATAATAAATTATTAGTAAGCGCCAATCCTGATTCGATTTCGGGTAAAATTGACACGCTTTTTGTTGATGTGGTTACTAAAGATAAAATTGCTAAAATAGATTCAGCTGAGTACAAGTTCAAAAAAATAATCGACAAGCAACATTTATTTCTGACCGAAAAAGTATCTCAGTTTCAATTTGAAAAACCCATTCTCAAAGAAACAATCATTGGTACCAAAATGGCCGGTTTTAAAGAACCGATATATGAATTGTTAGGCTTTAGTTTGCAATCTTCTTCAGTGTATGACGACAAATATGAACTCTTTGAAACCAAATACATCAGCCCAATTTCAAACAAAGCACTCAAAGAATACCGTTACAAAATTTTGGACACCACACACATCAGTAATCGTGAAGTGATTGTCATTTATTTCAAAAATAAAATCACCCGAAAAGGTTTGGAAGGTTTGCTGTATGTAGACAAAGAAAACTTAGCCATTGCCAAAGCCGTGATGCGCATTCGCAGTGTTTTGAATATTACCGGCCAACATGAATTTGACTTTTTACCCGAAGAAAATCTTTGGTTTCCAATGCATAAAAATTTTAAAATCGTTAAAGGAAAAAGCAAAGAACCTACGGCTATTTTGAATGGCCGAATTGAATTTGCCGCAGAAAATGACGAATCCGATTCGAAAAAGAATGTCTCCGATTTCACTTATCTTACTTCGGAAATGGAAGTGTACGATTTGAAAATCAATAACGATTTAAAAATCAGAAAATCTAGTATCGCGATTGAGGTCAAACCCAACGCTAACAATAGAGATGACGTTTTTTGGAATGAAAACCGGAAAGACAGTTTGGACCTTCGGAGTCAACGGACTTATGTAGTTTTAGACAGCGTAGTGACCAAAGAAAAGATTGAAAAGAAAATCAAATTCGGTCGAAAAATTATCAATGGTTATCTTCCTTTTGGTCCGTTTGACTTTGACTTACGCTATTTGTTAAGTTACAACAATTATGAAGGTTTTCGTTTGGGAATTGGCGGGGTAACCAACGAACAATTCTCCAGAAGATTTCGTTTAGAAGGTTATAGCGCTTATGGCTTAAAAGATGAAGACACTAAATACCATTTAGGCGGCGCGATTCGCGTGGGGAACTTTTCTAACTCATGGATTGGTGGTACATTTACCGATGATGTGCGTGAGATTGCGAGTACTAATTTTGCCATTGACAAACGGGTTTTCAAGTTGTATGATCCTCGTCCGATCAATATTAGTACGTTTTACAACCACCAAACTTGGCGTGCTTATATCCAAACTAAAATCATCCCGAAAACCGAAAGCATCTGGCAAATCACCCAAAGCGACATTACGCCTTTGTTCGACTATACTTTTATTTACGAAGACAAAATATACCGCAGATTCACCATGACTTCGGCGATGGTTTCGATACAATGGAATCCGTTTAGCGATTATATGCAAACGCCGAATGGCAAAATTGAGTTTGAAAAACGTTACCCGAAATTCACCTTTCAATTCACTAAATCGCTGTCAAACTTTTTCAATAACGACTTTGAATTTAGTAAAATTGACGCCCGAATTGACTATGAAAAAAAATACCTCAACGGACAAAAATCGGCTGTTTTAGTCCAAGGAGGTTATGTTTTTGGTTCCTTACCCTTAACCCATTTGTACAATACTTCGCCGAATAATTTGACCAAAGACAATTTGTTGCAAAGAATCACCATTGCCGGAAAAAACAGTTTTGAAACGATGTATTTCAATGAGTTTTTCTCGAGCGAATTTGTAATGCTGCAGTTCAAACACGGCTTCAAACGCGTAGAATTGTTCAAAAAAGTAAAACCTTCTTTGGTTTTGGTCACGCGAATGGCTTGGGGAAATATGAAAAATCCGGAAAATCACATCGGTATCGAATACAAAACGTTAAACGAAGGGTTCTTTGAATCAGGCATCGAGTTGAACCAAATTTACAAAGGCTTCGGACTGACCGGATTTTACCGTTACGGACCAAACCAATTGAGCCGATTGGAAGACAATATTGCGATTAAGTTGAGCTTTGTGTTGGATTTAGGGTTTTAATTACGGCTTAATAATCAACACCGAAGGAATATCCTGTAACCACGAAACTTCTTCTTCTACTAATTTTTTCCAAGTTTCCAGGCTGAAAATCAACAAATCCTGTTCTGCTAAAAATGGCTTCGTCACTTGTTTAGGTTGGAATACCTCAAATTTATCGCCGTGTTTTTGTTCTAAAGCTTCTAGGGAATTTTGAATAAGGAAATTGTTTTTGGTATGATCATTATTGTCTAAAATAGTAACTTGAGCATTATTATTCTGCATCAATCTTTGCACATAATCTACCAGAAAAACATCACCTACGCTGTAAATCCCAACAAAAACTTTATCGACTTGCTGTAAATCTTTATCGATTAAAATACCCAGAGGTGTTTTGGTTTTAGAAATAATTAAACGCGTTCTTTCATCAAAAGGTGAATTTTCAAACAAGCCTTCTTTTCCGGTGAATTTATCTAATAATCGGTCCGGATTAATGATTCGAGAAGTAAATCCAAGTACTTTCCCTAAAATGGTGCCTTCAAAAATCGACTTTCCTAAACCTACTAAAACCAAATCATATTTCCCTTCTAAAGCCACATCGGCTATATCTGTTTCAATATCTCCGGTGGCTTTGAAAATGGTCGTGATTTCTTGGTTGAGCTTTTTAGACTCTTTTACAATGGGTTCGAAGGTTTCTTTTTCATATTCTTCAATGTTAAACGCGTGCATTTCATCACTCATGGTTAAGTGCATGGCCGTAACGTTTGCAGCTTCCGGTTGGCCTTTTACCAAACTGTTGGCTAGTCTTAAAAGTGATTTCCCTTTTTCGTTGTTGCCAAAAGAAATCAGAATTTTAAACTTCGAATTCTTTTTCACTTCTGACGGAATTATGATGTCTTTTGTTTTGAAAAGATAATTGATAATATCCAGTGCCGGTCCGGTCATAAAAGTGGTCACCAAAGCCATAATTACCATCATCGTAAACACTTTTGGCGAAAGCACGCCCAATTCGTAACCAATATTCAACACCACTAATTCCATCAAACCTCGAGTGTTCATCAAAGCACCGATGGTTAAACTATCGCGCCAACTTTGACCGACAAATCTGGCAGCCAAAGCGCTTCCAAAGAATTTTCCAACCACGGCAACCGCTATAATACAACCCGTAACTTTCCATAAATAAGGTTCATTAATCAGCCCGATTTCCGTACGCAAACCGGTAAAAACAAAGAACAACGGCAAGAGTAAAATTACCGCAACATCTTCTACTTTTTCGATAAAAACATTTCTGAATCTGGAAATATCCGGCATAATCGCACCCATCATAAAGGCTCCGAACAAAGCATGAATCCCAATTACTTCAGTCACATAAGCCGAAACAATCAAGGTCAGCAGAAAAATAGCTACAACCGATTTTTTGATGTTGTCTTTTTTAGCGTATAAATCACCAACGCGTTTCAAGAAAGGTTTCACCACGAAAAGCATCGCCAAAACATAAAGCAAGGCCAATGCGATTATGTAGAGCGAACTCACAAAACTTCCGGCTTTTACGATAGCAATAACCACTGCTAAAATACACCAAGCAGTGATATCATCGGCAGCAGCACAAGTGATGACAATAGTTCCTAATCGGGTTTTGTGAATGCCTCGCTCTTGTACAATTCGGGCCAAAACAGGAAAAGCCGTAATACTCATGGCAATTCCCATGAACAAACTGAAAGCCAAAAATTCAACACCGGCCGGCGCAAATTGGTGGTAAATAAAATAAGACAATCCAATTCCCAACGCAAACGGAATCACAATACTGGCATGACTAATTACCACGGCGTCATTGGCTTTGTTTTTTAGGACTTTCAAATCCAATTCCATCCCAATTACAAACATGAAAAGGATTAAACCTACTTGACTCAGCATTTGCAAATTTCCAAGCGAAGCTACCGGAAAAAGCGCTTCTTTCATCTCCGGAAAATAGAGCCCGAATAAAGATGGTCCGAGTGCAATTCCGGCAATGATTTCACCAATAACGGAAGGCTGACCAATCTTTCTGAAAATCCAGCCAAAAATTCTGGCGACTAAAACAATGGTGATGATTTGGAAAAGCAACAAAGCTAAAGGATGTTGCAAATTGTGAAATAGAGAAGATAAAAACTGAATCCACTGACTGTCGGTCGAAGAAGGCGAAATGATATTTCTGCCTATTTCCAACAATTTTCCTTGCTCAATAATCCAATACATTAAGTAGCCAAAACCACCGGTTACCAATAAATAAAATAAAGTGTTCTTTAGATTTCTCATTCCAAAAAGTTGTGCTTATGCTTACAAAGATGCTAAAAAGTCATCAATTTTTTTCATTTTTTTCAGCTAATAACAATTATTTAAAATGTATTCCTAAATCGACATTAAATTAGAGAAATCTTTGCCTCAATCAGCCTAAAAATTTTACGGTTTTAATTACCTTTGCAACCGTTTTAAAATTGGCATGAAAAAGAAAATAACAGTTGGATTTTGGGAATTTATCGCAGGTATTGTACTTCGAAACAGAATTGCGATAATAAGTGGCATCGGTCTTTTTACGCTCTTTTTAGCCTTGCAATGGAAAAACATCCATTTCACTTACACGGAAGCCAACTTATTACCCGATGATCACATTGTCAACCAAGAATACAATACTTTTCTTAAAGAATTTGGCGAAGAAGGAAATGTAATGGTTATTGGTTCTAACGATCCGAGATTATTTACCCCGAAAATTTTCAAAGAATGGACTAAATTAACCGATGAACTCAAAAATCAACCCGAAATCGAGTTGGTTGTTTCCATTGATAACATTAAAAAAATTCAGAAAAACGACAGTACGGAAACCTTTGAAATCAAACCCTTCATCAATTCGAATAAAACCGCTGATGCTAACTATTTAAAGGAAATCAGGACTGAACTCTTTTCAAAAACTCCATTTTACGAAGGATTATTATACAATAAAAACAACACCATTCGCTCGGTGATTTACATGGACAAGAAAATTGTCAATACACCCAAACGAAAAGATTTTATAGTCCAAAATTTTATTCCGAAAATTGAAGCTTTTGAAAAGTCAACCGGTATTGATTTAAAAGTTTCGGGTATGCCATACATCAGAACTTTGAACGCCAAAAGCATTTTGGGAGAAATCAGCTTGTTTATTGGCGCAGCACTTTTCATCACTTCGCTGATCTTTTTCTTGTTTTTCCGTTCGCATCGCGCTACTTTGATTTCGGTACTGATTGTTATTATCGGGGTCATGTGGACTTTTGGTTTTATCGGCTTATTCAATTTTGAAATTACGATACTTACCGGATTGATTCCTTCTTTGGTGATTGTTATTGGTATTCCCAACTGTATTTTCCTCACCAACAAATACCAACAAGAATTTCAAAATCACGGTAACAAAGCCCGCGCATTGCAAAGGGTAATTACCCGAGTTGGAACTGCAACTTTGATGACGAACCTTACTACTGCGGCCGGATTTGCGACTTTTATGATTACCAATAGTGAGCTGCTCAAAGAATTTGGTTTGATTGCCGCCATTAACATTGTAGCATTGTTCTTTTTGTGTTTGATCATCATCCCTATTTACTACAGCTATCAGCCGGTTCCAAAAGCCAAACACCTAGAACATTTAAACCGTGATTACACTCAGAAATTTATTAATTGGATTGAAAAAACAGTAAAATACAACCGTCGTTATGTTTATACTGTAGCGATTTTGCTTTTTTTCTGCAGCATTTTTGGAGCCTTGCAAATTAAAACTTCAGGTAGTTTAACTGAAGACATGCCTAAAAATACCGATTTTTTTAGAGACATCACTTTTTTTGAAAAAGAGTTTGACGGCGTGATGCCTTTGGAGATTACCATTGACACCAAACGAAAAAAAGGCGTAATGAAATTGTCCACGCTAAGACGAATGGACGAACTTCAACAAACTATTGAAAGCATTCCCGAACTTTCGAAACCAATTTCTATGGTGAATTTGGTCAAGTATTCCAAACAAGCTTTTTATAACGGAAACCCGGAATATTATGCTTTGCCAACTTCACAAGAACAAGCTTTTATTTTAACCTATGCTAAAAATTCGACTAAAAACTCAGATGCCGATTTGATGAAAAGTTACGTCAGCAAAGATGGTCAAGTAGCTCGAATTACCACTTTCATGAAAGACATTGGCACCGGAAACATGGAAAAAGTGGAAAACAAATTGTTAGACAAAATCAAAACTATTTTCCCGGAAGAGCAATACAAAGTGACCTTAACCGGAAAAGCATTGGTCTTTGAAAAAGGAACGAAATACTTGCTTGACAACTTAGTTACTTCATTGCTGTTCGCTGTTTTATTGATTTCGTTATTGATGATTTTCATGTTCCGATCTTTCAAAATGGTAGTAGTTTCTCTGATTCCTAACTTATTGCCTCTGATTATCACAGCAGGTTTAATGGGTTATTTTGGCATTCCGTTGAAACCGTCAACTATCTTGATTTTCAGCATCGCCTTTGGACTTTCGGTTGATGACACCATTCATTTTTTGGCACAATACCGACAAGAATTGGGCAAGCACAATTGGAAAATTAAAAAATCGGTTTTCGCCACTATCAAAGAATCCGGTGTTAGTATGTTTTATACTTCAGTTGTATTATTCTCCGGATTTTCTATTTTTCTGCTCTCTAGTTTTGGCGGAACTGTAGCACTTGGTGGATTAATTGCCATAACTTTGCTTTTTGGTATGTTATCTAATTTAATGTTACTACCTTGTTTGGTCTTAACCTTAAATAAATCGTTAGCTAACGAACAAGAGTTTATAGAGCCTAAAATTGATGTTTTAGAACAAAAAGACGACGACGAAACAACTGAAATGGAAAAGAACAATAAATAATTTATATTTGCGTTTAGATTATAAAATCTAAATATTTAAAATTTAATCTCTGATATTTAAATGAAACATTCAAAAGTTAAAGACCTACTAGGTAGCGAGAAAACGAACTATGAAGTAACCGTAAAAGGCTGGGTAAGAACTTTTAGAAATAATCAATTTATCGCATTGAACGACGGTTCAACCATTCATAACTTACAGTGTGTTGTCGATTTCGAAAACACACCGGAAGAAACTTTGAAAAGAATCAACACCGGAACGGCAGTGGCTTTGACTGGGAAATTGGTAGAAAGCCAAGGCGCGGGACAGAAATACGAAATTCAAGTGGCTCAATTGGAAATCTTAGGCGATTGTGATGCGGAAAAATTCCCAATGCAACCTAAGAAACACTCTTT
The DNA here is from genome assembly GCF_046293665.1 of Flavobacterium sp. Lineage (GTDB taxonomy): Bacteria > Bacteroidota > Bacteroidia > Flavobacteriales > Flavobacteriaceae > Flavobacterium. The sequence goes on along the minus strand of NZ_JBKBOL010000001.1, from coordinate 712,804 downwards.
GGAATTCCTGAGAGAGAATGCCCATTTACGTGTGCGTACCAATGCTTTCGGGGCCATTATGCGAGTGCGTTCGGTATTAGCGCATGCGGTTCATACTTATTTTCAAGAAAGAGGATTTGTTTATGTGAACACGCCTGTAATTACAGGAGCTGATGCAGAAGGTGCAGGCGAAATGTTCCAAGTGACTTCTTTGCCGCTCGACAGTTTGCCAAGAACAGAAGACGGACAAATTGATTACAAAAAAGATTTCTTCGGAAAACATACTAACCTTACCGTTTCCGGACAATTAGAAGGCGAAACTTTTGCGATGGCTTTAGGTCAGATTTATACTTTCGGGCCAACTTTCCGTGCGGAAAATTCGAATACTTCGCGTCACTTGGCGGAGTTTTGGATGATTGAGCCTGAAGTAGCTTTCAATGATTTGGTTGACAATATGGATTTGGCGGAAGATTTCATCAAGTTTGTAATTAAATATGCTGTAGAAAGATGTGCCGATGATTTGAAATTCTTAGAAGGCCGATTACTAGACGAAGAAAAACAAAAACCACAAGCGGAAAGAAGCGAAATGGCTTTGTTAGAAAAATTAAACTTTGTATTGAATAATGATTTCAAACGCGTTTCCTATACAGAAGCGATTGACATTTTAAGAGATTCAACGCCGAATAAAAAGAAGAAATTCCAATACCTTATAGAAGAATGGGGTGCCGATTTACAATCTGAACATGAACGTTTCTTAGTAGAAAAACACTTTAAATGTCCGGTGATTTTATTCGATTATCCGGCAAAAATCAAAGCGTTTTACATGCGTCTGAATGACAATACCGAACCCGGAAAAGAAACCGTTCGCGCCATGGATATTTTATTCCCTGGAATCGGTGAAATCGTTGGCGGTTCGCAAAGAGAAGAGCGTTATGATGTTTTGGTCGAAAAAATGAAAGCCATTGGCATCGATGAAGAAGAATTATGGTGGTATTTAGACACGCGTCGATTTGGTTCGGCTGTGCATTCAGGCTTCGGATTAGGTTTTGAAAGATTGGTGCTTTTCGTAACGGGAATGACTAATATCAGAGATGTAATTCCTTTTCCGAGAACGCCACAAAATGCAGAGTTCTAAATGAGTTTCAAGTTTCAAGTTCAAAGTTTCAGGTTACAAACTTGAAACCTAAAACCTGAAACAAAAACAACAAAATAAATTATGTTAAAACAATTCCTAAATCTAAAACTCTCCCAAAAATTATCTCCACAGCAAATCCAGCTGATGAAGTTAATTCAATTGCCTACGCAAGCTTTTGAACAAAGGCTCAAAGAGGAATTGGTCGAAAATCCGGCTTTGGAAAGCGGCAAAGACGAGGAGGAATTGTATGAGAAAGATGAGTTTGACAACAATGATGAATACGATGATTATGAAGGAAGCGAGAACATTGAAGCAGACGAAATCAACATCGACGAATATTTAAGCAACGACGAAACACCGGATTATAAATTACAATCCAACAATTACAGCGATGATGACGATGACCGCGAAATGCCTTTTGCTGCGCCGGTGAGTTTTCATCAAGATTTAATCAATCAGTTAAATACTTTTATCTTAACGGATGAACAACGAGAAATTGCCGAGTTCTTGGTGGGAAGCATCGATGACGACGGTTATTTGCGCAGAAGCATTCCGGATATGGTTGATGATATGGCATTCACCCAAGGGATTTATACTGAGGAGAAAGTCGTTGAAAAAATACTCCATATCATTCACGAATTGGAACCATCGGGTGTTGGTGCTCGTGATTTACAAGAATGTTTATTGTTGCAATTAAAACACAAAACACCTACGGAATATGTAGAATTGGCCATTGATATACTCGAAAACCAATTTGACGCCTTTACTAAAAAACACTACGAAAAGTTACTTCAGAAATACGAGATTACCCAAGAACGGTTGAAAAAAGCCATTGAGGAAATCGAAAAACTCAACCCAAAACCGGGTGGTTCTTTTGACAGTAGCAGTCGGGTTGTTGAGCAAATTGTGCCCGATTTTGCCATTCGTATTGTAGACGGCGAATTGGAACTGACCTTAAACGGCAGAAATGCGCCAACGTTGCACGTTTCCAAAGATTATCAGGAAATGTTGCAGACCTATAAAGATTCTCGTGACAAATCGCATTCACAGAAAGATGCGGTGCAATTTATCAAACAGAAATTGGATTCGGCCAAATGGTTTATCGATGCGATTCGCCAACGCCAAGAAACGCTTTTTGTGACGATGAATGCCATTATGCATTTCCAACAAGAATACTTCTTAGACGGTGAAGAAACCAAATTGAAACCGATGATTTTGAAAGATATCGCCGATATGGTTGGGTTAGATATTTCTACCGTTTCTCGTGTGGCGAACAGCAAATATGTTGACACGCCTTATGGAACGAAATTAATTAAAGAATTCTTTTCGGAAGCGATGAAAAATGACCAAGGTGAAGATGTTTCTACGCTTGAAATCAAAAAAATTCTAAAAACTATAATCGAAGAAGAAGACAAATCTAAACCACTTCCGGATGATCAATTGGCTGAAATTCTCAAAGAAAAAGGCTATCCGATTGCCCGAAGAACCATTGCGAAATACCGAGAATTGTTGGATATTCCTGTGGCTAGGATGAGGAAGAAGATTTAATACTTATCATTTGGTTTGTATCCAATTTCTTTTCTCGGAACTGCATTTTCTTTCTTGTCAATTAACTCGTCTAAATAATTAAAAACGAGTTCTATATTTTTATTATGATTGGTAAGTTTCTTTTTAATTTCTTCAATTTCTAACTTCAGACTTAAAGAATCGGTTAACACTTCTCTGATTTTAGTAAATACCCGAATAATTTGAATATTTACTTTTATGGCTGTTGGGCTATTTAAAACACTTGATAACATGGCTACCCCTTGTTCAGTAAAAGCCATTGGTCGATATTTAGAATGGTTTCCCCTTTTTAAGGTGCCAAATTGGCTCCTTAAAATCTCGTGCTCTTTTTGAGTTAACTCAAACATAAAATCTTCAGGAAATCTTTCAATATTCCTGCGGACTTGCCTTTTCAGTTGCTTTGTTTCTACATTATAAAGTGCAGCTAAATCTTTGTCTAACATCACTTTTTGTTGTCTTATTACATAAATTTTACTGCTTATAATTTCATCAGTTACAATGATATCTTCTTTCATGCTTTCAAACTTAAATCTTTATCAAATATAGTTAAATTCTTTCAAAAAATTTCTTCTTCAATTCCTATATTTGCCTTAGCAACAAAATCACTTTGAAAAAAATCCTGCCCTTTTTTTCGTATGCCTTCCATCCCATTTTTATTCCTTTATTAGGAACTGTTTTTTTTGTGCTACTCGATGCTCGTTACTTTACGCTGGCGCAATATCTGATTTTATTTTTGCAGATTGTTATCATCACTTTTTTGTTGCCAATGGCTTTTTTCTATTTACTGAGAACCTTTGGAAAGATCGATAATATTATGCTCTCTGATATTTCACATCGCAAAATTCCTTTGCTTCTGCATATCGTCTTGCTTTCTATATTGATCCAAAAAAGCATTACCGTAGACCGTTTTCCTTCTTTATACTTTTTCTTTTTGGGCGGAATTATGAGTGCTATCTTTGCTTTTCTGTTACTTTACGCCAAAATAAAAGCCAGCATTCACATGATTGGCATTAGCGCTTTGACCATTTTTATTATTGGCTTAAGCCTGAAAAATGAGATAAATACAATAAATTTAGTGGCCTTTTTTATTATTCTAAACGGATTGGTAGCTTCCTCAAGATTAGTGATGAAAGCGCACACCAATAAAGAATTGCTGATAGGATTTTTGTGTGGCGTCTTACCACAAATAGGTTTGCTTTACGTTTGGCTATAGAATGTAAAACATCAAACCAAAGTTGGCCGAGTTCATATCAATAGACTGACCTTCGATTTTAGCCGAGGACTTAAACAAGGGATTCAAACCGTAATAAGCATAAAGATTCCATGTATTCCAACCGGTTGTCAAATAAATACCGTAATGAAAATCGTTTAAATCCTTAAGGTTAGTTTGTCCAACATTGCCTTGGGAAGATTCTAATTTGTATTGGTCATGAAAAAGATAACTCAACTTAATTCCTAAATGAACTCGCCAAAACTTATGACTATCGGGCGTTGAATTCCTCCATCTGAATTCGATAGGTAAATCAACGTAATGCAAAGACAATTTGTTTTTAGAAAAAGTGATATTATCGGTATTTAAAATCTGGTAAGTGGTTTCATTGTTGACATCAATAATCCCCATATTTTGATTAAAAATAGACAACGAATAACCCAAACCAACTGCCAAAGAAACAGTTCTCTTTTCATTCAAAGGCATGTCTCTTAAAAAACCCAAAGCAATTCCCGTAGAAAACTTGTTTTGTTTTAAACCATCGGGACGTTTTAGTAACGTATTGTAGGTGACATTAAGGTAAAACTGGTCTTCGCGATAAAGCGAATCCGGCGCATCAAAGTCTTTTTCAACGTCTTGAGCGAAAGAGCTCAACGTGATAAAAAAAAATGAAATAATGAGTTTGATTCGCATGTTTATTGGACTTAATCCGATAGCGAATGTACATTATTTCGTTTGATTATACAATTATTTACCTTAAAACGGGATTTTCGTTTTTTATCCAAGGATTACCTGCGGTGAGCCCTTTTGGGGAATCTTGGTCGATAAAAACCTTGCCTTTTTTAAAGGCTGTTTTCTTTTGTATGAAAAAAAATTAGAAAGTGAACTTATAACAGGATTACCTGCGGTGTTCCCTTTGAGGAATCTTGGTCGATAGAAACCTTGCCTTTTTCAAAGGCTGTTTTCTTTTGTATGAAAAAAAATTAGAAAGTGAACTTATATTGGGATTACCTAAGGTGAGCCCTTTTGGGGAATCTTGGACGATAAAAACCTTGCCTTTTTCAAAGGCTGTATTCTTTTGTATGAAAAAAATTAGAAAGTGAACTTATATTGGGATTACCTAAGGTGAGCCCTTTTGGGGAATCTTGGACGATAGAAACCTTGCCTTTTTCAAAGGCTGTTTTCTTTTTTTGAAAAAAATTAGAAAGTGAACTTTCTATTTTTTTCAGAAAAAGAAAACCGAAGCAAACGCTTCGGTTTTTATCGCAGAGAGGATGGGATTCGAACCCACGATGCAGTTGCCCACATACAAACTTTCCAGGCTTGCTCCTTCAACCACTCGGACACCTCTCTTTTTTGGAGTTGCAAAGAACAACAAATTTTTTCAGTAAAAAAAGTTAGTTTGGGAATTTATTACTGCATTTCGCCACGCAAAGAAGTCTCAAAAATGGTTTTGAAAACAGTTGGCGCCACATTTTGTCCAAGCAGATACATTAATTTGGTAATCGCGGCTTCTGTCGTGATGTCTTTACCTGAAATTACGCCTATTTTCTTGAGCTGTGTACTCGTTTCATATTGACCCATATTCACACTTCCTCCTGAACATTGGGTTACATTCACAACGTGCAAACCGCTTTTGATGGCTTTCTTTAAAATTTGGATGAACCATTCTTCGGTTGGTGCGTTACCTGAACCGTAAGTTTCTAAAACTATTCCTTTTAGGTTTGGAATGGCCACAATAGCCGATAAAACCGATTCACTGATTCCGGGAAACATTTTTACAATAACCACATTGTCATCAAGTTCTTTATGAACAGATAATTTTTTGGCCGTTTGTTTTTGTAAAACTGCATTCGGATTAATATTTAAATGCACACCGGATTCGGCTAAAGGCGGATAATTGGGCGATGTGAAAGCGTTAAAATGTTCCGCGTTGATTTTGGTAGTGCGATTACCACGGTATAATTTGTATTCAAAATAAAGACCAACTTCTTGAATAACAGATTTTCCTTTTTGTTGTAAAGAGGCTATTTGTATGGCAGTAATTAAATTCTCTTTAGCATCCGTTCTCAAATCTCCTATAGGCAATTGTGAACCGGTAAAAACAACCGGCTTGCTCAGATTCTCCAACATAAAACTTAAAGCGGAAGCGGTATACGACATAGTATCCGAACCGTGAAGCACCACAAAACCATCAAAAGCATGGTAATTTTCTTCGATAATTGAGGCAATCTTGACCCACTTTTGAGGATTCATATTTGAAGAATCAATGGGTTTATCGAAAGAAACCGTTTCGATATTGCACTCCAATTGTTTCAATTCCGGGATTTTTTGCAACAACTTTTTAAAGTTAAAAGCTTTTAACGCGCCGGTTTCAAAATCTTTCATCATACCAATGGTTCCACCGGTATAAATAAGCAATATATTGGGTTTAGATTGCATTCTGATATTTGGATTTATTCACCACCGGATTGGCATACATCGCCAAGAAACTTTCCAACATTTGCGGATTATTTTCGTCGATTTTCATCTCCAATCTTCTTTCAAAAAGTGACTTCTCATTTTCAGTGTAAAAGGCAGCGTATTGGTCTGTTTTGTGCAACAAATCGTAAGCGATATAATTCGTCGGCCACAACATATAACTCTGCAAAATTGAATCGTCTATGGTTTGAGCCAAAGCTTGAATTTGCTTGTTGTTGTTGTCGAATTCAGAGGCTATTGCATCCAATTCGCTATCCAAAACATCTCCAATATGAATATGAATGCGTTTCTTTTGGCCTATGATGCCGCTTAAAAGTGTAACGAAATCTTCGTTTTTTTCTTTGATATAAATTTCGTTTTTGGCTTCCGCGATTAATTGTGGCATTTTCAACGCATCCGTAGGATCATATTCATAAGAAATAGAAACCGGTACGATTTTTAACTTTTTGAAATAATCCATCAAATTTTTTTCATCCGAACCCATTCCGAGCATTTTCAATACGCCTGAATGTGTGGCATCGTTACCGTCTTTGGTTCTACCTTCGCGTTGAGCGATCCAAACCGAACGATTTTCGCGCAACAATAATTGACCTATGTATTCCGACATTAACTTAGAACTTTCCAAAAGTTCTCTTGGTGGTAAACCTCTTTGGACCAAAAAGTTTCTGTTGAGTTTGGATAACGTTTTTAAAAACGATTTTTGCACCAAATTATCGCCAATCGCCGAAGCCGTCATAACCAAACCATGGTCAAATAATGCGACATTCAACAAAGAAGTATCTAAAATAATATCGCGATGATTGGAAATAAAAAGATAAGATGTATTCTTTTCAAGCTTTTCAAAACCTGAGGTTGTAAGTCCTTCTGAGCTTTTTTTAAGCACTTTTTGTACCGCTTGGTAAATAAAATTGCATTGGAAATCGCGAATAGAATGCGTTTTTTTGAGTTGGCTTTTCCAAACTTCTTCGTCCACATCCGGAAACGTGAAACCCATTAAAGCCTTCATCATCGGATGATTGACTGCAGATTGAATGGCCTCATTCACTTCAGTATCATAAAACGGACGAATGGAATCGAATTTCTGCATTAATCTTTCAATTTTGATGAACAAAAGAACAAAAAAAAAGTCAATTTATCACGTTTTCTTCGTTAAATCCCAAAAATGGTTTTTGAATTTTCGGTAGTAATTCGGGCGATTTCTTCTAGTGGAACTTGGTATATCTGGGCTAATTTTTCGGCTACCAATTTAGTGTAGCTACTTTCATTTCGCTTGCCACGGAAAGGCACCGGCGCCAAATAAGGTGAATCGGTTTCGAGTACAATGTGTTGCAAATCAATTTCGTGCAAAAATTGGTCAATCTTTCCGTTTTTAAAAGTCGCCACGCCGCCAATTCCAAGCTTCATATTCAAGTCGATTGCCCTTTTGGCTTGACCGAAATCACCGGTAAAACAATGAAATATTCCGAATAAATCGGTTGCCTTTTCACCGTCTAAAACTTCAAAAACTTCATCAAACGCATCGCGACAGTGAATATTGATGGCTAAATTATGTTTTTTTGCCAATTGTATTTGGCGTTGGAAAGCTTCTTGCTGAATGGTCAAAGTAGTTTTGTCCCAATACAAATCGATTCCTATTTCACCAACGGTATAAAAAATCCGCTTTGACAATTCCTTTTCCACATGTTCCAATTCCTCCAAATACGTTTCAGGTTTTACATAACACGGATGCAAACCCATCATCAGAAATACATTGTCGGGAAATTGGGTTTCCAAATCATACATTTTTTGGGTATACGTCGAATCAATAGAAGGCACAAAAAAGCGAGAAACACCTGCATCGATGGCTCTCAGAATCATTTCTGTTCTGTCATTTTGGAATTCTTCGGAATAAAGATGCGTATGTGTATCGGTTAAAATCATTAGTAAAAGTGGCTGAGTTTCTGAGTGGCTAAGTTACTAAGTTTATATAGATTTTTGAATTACATTTGAGAACCAATTCAACGCTATGAAAAATCTGCAGGATTTACTAAAAAAAGAAAAGTACAAGAAAATCAACTTTAAAGTTTCGAAAACACAACATTTGTTAATTAAAGCAACAATCAACGGTATTTCGGGGAATTTTATATTGGATACCGGTGCTTCAAATAGTTGTGTTGGTTTTGAGGGTATTGAAAAATTTAGCTTAAAAGCCCGAAAATCCAAAACCAAAGCATCGGGCGCAGGCGGAACTGGTATGATGACTCAGATTGCTAAAAATAACTTTTTAAAGATCGGCCGTTGGAAAACCTCAGAACTTCATTTAGTCATTTTTGACATGACTCATGTAAACCAAGCCCTGCAACAATACAAAGCTAAACCCGTTGACGGAATTATTGGTGCCGATGTTTTATTGGAAGGAAAGGCGATTATTGATTATTATAACCATTGCCTTTACCTGAAATAAAGTGCTTTTTCATAGAATAGTACGCCAAAATTGTACTAATCAACATCAAGAAACTTCCCAAAATAAAAGGCGCGCCCGGCAATTTGAATGGCGCTTCATCATGGGTGAAAAAGTAAAACGTGTTGGTCATCATTAACGGGCCGATAATCGCCGAGGCACTCATCAAACTCGCCAAAGTGCCCTGAATTTCTCCTTGTTCATTAGCCGGAACTTTACCCGAAACTTCTGATTGCAAAGCCGGACCGGCAATTCCGCCGAGACAATACGGAATCAAAAAAACGAACATCATCCAACTTTCAGTAGCGAAAGCGAAAAGTAACATTCCGATGGTATATAAAGACAACCCAACATAAATACTTTTTTGATTTCCCAATCTCGGACTGGTCCAACGAATTAATCCGCCTTGTACGATTCCAACTAACAATCCTACGGCTCCAAGCGAAAGACCAACCATTTTTTCATCCCAATTGAAGCGATACATGGTGAAGAAACTCCAATTGCTGTGAACGGCATGTGAACCAACATACAAAAGAAAAATGGCTATAACCAGTCCGATAATAGACGGATATTTTCTCAAGTTGATTAAAGCATTTATAGGATTAGCACGCTTCCATTCAAATTCACGGCGGTTCTTTTTGGCCAAAGATTCTGGCAGAATAAAATAGCCGTATAAGAAGTTCAACATACACAAAACAGCGGCGGCATAAAATGGCACTCTCGAACCAAATTGTCCTAACAAGCCACCAATCACCGGACCAATAATAAAGCCTAAACCAAAAGCAGCACCTATCATTCCGAAGTTTTTAGCACGGTTCTCTGGCGTACTGACATCGGCTATATAAGCGGAAGCTGTGGTAATACTGGCGCCGGTCAATCCGGCAATAATCCTTCCAACAAAAAGCCAAGTTATCGTTGGTGCAAAAGCCAACAACAAATAATCCATGGAAAAGGCAAAAAGTGAGATTAAAATAATAGGTCTTCTCCCAAATTTATCACTCAGATTCCCAATCAAAGGCGCGCAAACAAACTGCGTTATCGCATAGGCAAAAGTCAGCCAACCACCGTATTTTGCTGCTTCACTGATATCAGCCTGAATGAGTTCGGAAATTAATTTGGGTATTACCGGTATGATAATTCCCCAACCAGTAATATCAATCAGCATCGTGATGAAAATAAATCCTATCGCAGCTTCTTTTTTGTTTTGCTTCATAGATTAGTTTTTGGGCGTTACCCTTCGGGTCGGGCTTTCCGCAGTACACGGTACTTGCTCCAATCCCTAACGCAGTATGCAAATAAACAAAAAATCCTGCTCAGAAAACCAAGCGGGATTTAATATACAGGTTCGCCTCATCAAAAGAAGGTAAAAACTCTATAGTTCAAAGGTCTTTTCAGCCAATGAAAAAAAGCAAAACCCGACATTTTCAGTCGGGCTGCTAACCACAATTATTATAAATACTCAACAAGTCTTATGATTTTTTCAACTGAAATCATCATTAGTCCTAGTAAAACTGGTTGTTTCTTTTACGCTGTAGACTACTTTTCCAGTTTCAACCAAAAATAGTCATTCCATCCTTCAATTAAACGGGTTGGATCGGTATTCTTAGTTCGGTCTTGCTCCGGAATTAAAACTATTTTTTTATCCTTAACTGTGAATTTGTAAAGTCTTGGATTGGCTTCTCCTTCAATGGTCAATTCAATTCTGTAAGCACCATCGGTTAAATCGGCAAATTTAATTTCACCCGGTTTGTTTACTAATTTGAACGCACACTGCGTTTCATTCCATTTGGCTTGTTCTACTTGTGCTGTATTTGGGCCGTTACCGTAATGTTGCGCATACAATTTGTTGTCTTTGAACATATTCACCGACCATTTTACGCTCTTGTTTGTCTTTCTGCTGTTTGATGGATTCGGCATAAATTCTTCGTGGGTGATATAAAACCCGAAAAGAAGATTTCCGCTATCGGCATGATTCAAATAGGCGAAGTTATTCCATGGACCACGAACCACATACATTTCATTCATTGCCGCATACGGATCATTATTAGTCAATTTCACCAATTCAAAATCAAACGAATAAAACATTTTGTCTCCGGCATAAAAATCCAATCTGTAATTGCCCGGTCCCCAATCTGTAATAAATGATTCCGAATGGCCTACCCATTCGCCATCACGTTGGTAGCGACTAGTTGGTTCATTGAATTTTGTTTTCTTTCCGTCATCAAAAACTTGGTTTCCCGAATATTCAAAGTAGTTCATGTATTGGTTGTCTTTGAACACCTTGATTCTTAAATATTCCGACTGATCTGAAGAGGCATTAACGGTTCTTCCGTCAACTGTTTTATTGGGAATAAAAGTGGCTGTATAACTATTAATTAATCCCGGACTAGAACCTGTTCCGTAAAGTAATGAGTTAAACGTTACCGCCGGTGTTTGTTTGAACGTGGTCCAATCCAATTTAAAACCTGTAGGGAAACCTCCGCCGCCTTTTTTCTTTTTACCTCCTTTGGTTTCACTGGCTTTTTCAACCACTTCCGATGCCTGACTGGCTGTGTTTTTTGCTTTGTTTAATTTGTTTAATAATTGAGCATTAGTAGTTCCAAAAGAAAACAATACTAATCCTAAAAGGATAACATTTTTTTTCATCTTATTTAATTTCCAAAAATTTTAATTTTGAGTTGATTTAAGTCCAAAACTATTGGAAATGAACTGCCGAAACAATATATGTATCGGACTATTTATAAATAATCAGTCGATTAAATCAGTGCTATTTTATTGATTTTAAAACACTTAATTTGTATTTTCTAACTTTTCGATATAATAATTCGGAGAGAGTCCGGTTTGCTTTTTAAAAACGCGAACCAGTGTATTAGCATCTTTATAACCCACTTCTTCGGCTATGGCCTGCAAGGTATATTTTCGAAAATGTGGTGTGTCAACTAACTTTTGGAGAACATAATGGATGCGCAATTCTTGGGTATATTCCGAAAAAGATTTTTGCATCACTTGATTGAAGTATTGCGACAAATAGGCCGTATTGGTATTTAATTTTTTAGCCACATAAGCCAATTTGAAATTCGGGTCTAAAAAAGCTTCTTTCTGCTCTAATTTTTTTAACCCTAACGATATTTTTTCGATAAGTTCCTCATCAATTGTTTGCTTGGGTTGTGCTTCAGTGGTATTGATTCGTATTTTATTAATACTGGAGGTTTTGTATTCTTTTAGGTCTTGAATGATTTTTTTAAATCGATAATGCTTTTCTTTCTGATTCTTATGATAATAATAAAAACTGAAAACAACTATTCCTAAAACAATCAAAATACCGAAAAGAGACATTTTAAAATAATTCTTGGCCGCAATGATTTTATTGGATTCCTCTTTAATGATATTTAAATCATAGTTGTGGAGAAAATTTAGAGATTTATTTTTAATGCTTTCAATAGACTGAATTAAGGCTAAACTTTTTTGGGCGTAGCGATAAGCATTCTTGCTGTCTTTTTTTTCATTATAACATTGTGTCATAATGTTATAGGCCATTAACAAGTTTTCTTTAGAAACTTTAGTCAAGGGATAACTTTTTATGTATTTTTTACTGTAGAAAAAGGCAGAATCCACTTGCTTTGTATGATAAAAACAGTCGGCCATTCCTAAATCAAATACCTGCACTGTTCTTAAATTATCTTGAAGAACCGGATACTTTTTCCCTTTTCTGTATAAAGACAATGATTTGTGATAATCTCCTGCCAAAGCTGCACTCTTAGCTTCCCGCATGTACAACAATACTTTGGTATAGTCAGGGTAAAAATTATCTTCTAGCAACATTCTAGCTGCTGCATTGAAGTAATAATTAGCGGAATCTAAATAAACTGCTTTTTTTGATTGGAGGTAATACTGTTGGTAGGCTTCGCCTATGAAATTGTACTTGTCTGCAAACAATTTTTTATTCATTACCTTTTTCTCACCAACTCCCAACTTTAGGTGCGGCGAGGTCTTTAATTCTCGCTTTAACATTGCAATCCCGGTAACATAATCACCCATGGCCACTTTTATTAAGCCATATTGTTCGTTAAAAGGAGTATTAGGTAAACGTTTTTTATATTTATCCAAATAAAAAAGAGCCAAGTCGTATTCTCCTAAATTTTTATGGATATAGAAAAGTTTGTTAACACACATCGCCAATAAATCCTGATATACTTTGCTTGACGTGGCATTATCTTTTTTTTCAATATTTTCAATAAGTGCTAGGAGAAGTTGCTTGGAATGAATAAACTCAGATTTATTGTAGAAATAATTGGCCACATAATAGTTGCCAAAAAAACGGAATAACTCTTTATCCGAATTACTGATTTCCAAAGCTTCAGCATAAGCTTGCTCCGGATTGGCAATAAGATGCTCTTGTATGCTTCGGGTTTTTTTGATTTCGAGCTCACTTAACTCCTGAGAAAATACCGAAGAAAAGGACAATAATATTATAAAATGACAGATAATTTTAGACATGGGGAAAACTGAAAAATACTGCTGATAAACTTTAAGGCGCTAAAATAAATAATAACCTATAGCTTTTATTCTTGAAGGTTATTTTTTTTAAATTTAACTAATCCTTTGGGCTAAAAAAATCCCGTCTCGTTTAAAACAAGACGGGATTTACATATATAGGCGCCTCATCCGAGGCAGGTAGAAACCCTAAAGCTCTAAAGCTTTCTTAGGGTTGTTATTCATCAAAATTTCTACCGGATTTTCCAACGCTTCTTTTACCGCTACTAAGAATCCAACCGACTCGCGTCCGTCAATGATTCTGTGGTCATACGATAAGGCTACGTACATTACCGGAGCAATTACGATTTGTCCGTTTCTTACGATAGCTCTTTCCACTACGTTGTGCATTCCTAAAATTCCTGATTGTGGCGGGTTGATGATTGGTGTGCTCAACATACTTCCGAAAACTCCACCGTTAGAAATGGTAAAGGTTCCGCCGGTCATTTCATCTACCGTGATTTGTCCGTCACGAGCGCGTAATGCTAATCTTTTGATTTCTGCTTCTACGCCTCTGAAAGATAGTGTTTCTGCATTTCTCATTACCGGAACCATCAAACCTTTTGGTCCTGAAACGGCAACAGAGATATCACAGAAGTCATAAGAAATCTTCTCTTGACCGTCGATCATTGAGTTTACATCCGGATATAATTGTAAAGCGCGAGTTACGGCTTTAGTAAAGAAAGACATAAAGCCTAATCCTAACCCGTGTTTGGCTTTGAATTCTTCTTTGTATTGATCACGCAACGCGTAAATATTGGTCATGTCAACCTCGTTGAAAGTAGTCAACATAGCGGTTTCGTTTTTGGCAGACACTAATCTTTCCGCTACTTTACGACGCAACATCGACAATTTTGTTCTTTCAGATCCACGACTTCCACCGGTTGGTGTTCCCATAGAAGGCACAGCATTTACCGCATCTTCTTTAGTGATTCTGCCGTCTTTTCCGGTTCCAACGATGTCAGATGGTTGGATGTTTTTTTCGTCTAATATTTTTCTTGCTGCAGGTGATGGTGTTTGCGCTGCGTATGTTGTAGCGGCTACCGGAGCAACTTTTACTTCTTCTTTTTTAGGAGCTTCAGCTTTTGGTACTTCAACAGCGGCTGGCTTAGCTTCTGCTGCAGGAGCAGAACCGCTTGGTTTTGCTGCATCAGTGTCGATTAAACAAACTACAGCGCCAACGGCTACTGCGTCACCTTCTTCGGCTTTTAGCGTGATAATTCCGCTGGCTTCTGCCGGTAACTCTAGGGTTGCTTTATCTGAATCAACCTCAGCAATGGCTTGGTCTTTTTCAACGTAATCGCCGTCTTTTACCAACCACGTGGCTATTTCTACTTCTTTAATCGATTCTCCCGGTGATGGGACTTTCATTTCTAAAATCATGGTTTATAATTTTATGTGTTGTTCTTGTTTTGTTTTTATTTTCTAGCCCCGATTGTAGTGGAAATCCTCGAAGAGATTGCAACGGAAAGCGGGAAATAGCTCCTAACAATTATCTGAATAAATTCTTGTCAAATACCATTCTGATGGCATCGGCATGACGTCTTCTATCTCTTGTGTGACTTCCGGCGGCCGGAGCGGCATAAGCTTTTAACGAAGCCAAACGCCATGGCACTAAGTCGAAATTCATTAGCATATAGCTGTAAGCTCCCATGTTTTTTGGTTCTTCTTGAGCCCAAACGAAATCGTCGGCATTCGGATAACTTGCAATCACCGCTTTCAATTGCTCAACCGGTAACGGGAACAACTGCTCGATGCGTACCAAAGCTACGTCATTTCTGTTTAAATTTTCTCTTTCAGCTAAAATATCGTAATAGAACTTTCCGGTACAGAACACTAGTGTTTTTACTTTTTTCTTATCGATTGAAGCATCATCGATTACTTCTTGGAATTGACCGTTGTACAATTCTTCACGAGTGGAAACGCACAATGGGTGACGCAACAAACTTTTTGGCGAGAATACCACCAAAGGTTTGCGGAATTTAGTCTTCATTTGGCGACGCAACAAGTGGAAGAAATTCGCCGGAGTCGTACAATCGGCTACGAACATATTGTGTCTGGCACACAACTGTAAATAACGCTCCATACGTGCTGACGAGTGCTCAGCACCTTGTCCTTCGTATCCGTGAGGCAACAATAATACGATTCCGTTTTGGTTGTTCCATTTGTCTTCTCCACAGGAAATGTACTGGTCGATCATGATTTGCGCACCGTTTGAGAAATCTCCGAACTGGGCTTCCCAAATGGTTAAGGCGTTTGGATTGGCTAAGGCATAACCGTAATCAAACCCTAAAACGCCATATTCTGAAAGGAAAGAATTGAATACATTGAACTTTCCTTTTTTATCTTTTACTGCATTCAACAGAATTACTTCTTCTTCACTATCTTCTACTTTTACTACGGCATGACGGTGCGAGAAGGTTCCTCTTTCAACGTCTTGTCCGGAGATACGAACATCGTAGCCTTCGGTTAATAACGAACCGTAAGCCAATGTTTCTGCCGTTCCCCAATCGATAGTATTGTTGTCATACATCGTTTTTCTATCGGTCACGATTTTGGAAATCTTGCTGATGAATTTTTTGTCCGATGGTAAAGTCGAAATGGTTTCCAAGATGGCATTCAATTTCTTTTGGTCGAATTTGGTGTCTACTTTTTTCAACATTTCGTCATCTGAAACCTGCACAAAACCTTCCCATTCGTCTTGCATAAAAGGTTTGATGATGGTCAAATCTTTTTTACGAGAAGCTTGAAGATTTTCATCTAGCTTGGCTTTGTAATCGTTCTCTATTTTGGTAACATAAGCGGCGTCAACAATTCCGGCTGTGATTAATTTCTCTGAGTAAATGTCTCTCGGGTTTTTGTGACGGGCAATCAATTTGTATAATAATGGTTGGGTAAAACGAGGTTCATCGCCTTCGTTGTGACCATATTTTCTGTAGCCCAATAAATCGATGAAAACATCTCTACCAAATTCCATTCTGAAATCCAAGGCAAATAGCATGGCATGAACAACCGCTTCTGCATTATCCGAATTTACGTGAAGGATTGGCGATAAAGTTACTTTAGCCACATCGGTACAATAGGTTGACGAACGCGCATCTAAATAATTGGTCGTAAATCCGACTTGATTATTAATCACAATATGAATGGTTCCTCCGGTTTTGTAACCGTCTAATTGCGCCATTTGCACAATTTCGTAAACGATTCCTTGTCCGGCCACCGCTGCATCACCGTGAACAGCGATTGGCAATACTTTGGAGAAATCATCCGGGAAATATTTATCTTGTTTAGCACGAGTAATTCCTTCAATCACGGCACCAACGGTTTCCAAGTGAGATGGATTCGGAGCCAAATTGATATTGATTTTTTTACCCGATTGGGTTTTTCTTTCCGAGGTTAATCCTAAGTGGTACTTTACATCACCGTCGAAATATTCTTTATCGTAATCTTTTCCGTCAAATTCGGAGAAAATATCTTGTGTTGCTTTGCCGAAGATATTGGCTAGTGTATTCAAACGACCTCTGTGCGCCATTCCCATGACGAAATGCTCTACGCCTTTTTCGGCGGCTGTTTCAATCAACGCATCTAGCGCCGGAATGATACTTTCACCACCTTCCAAAGAGAAACGTTTTTGCCCAACATATTTGGTGTGCAAAAAGTTTTCGAAAGAAACCGCTTCGTTGAGTTTTCCTAAAATGTGTTTCTTTTGCTCGGCATTAAAATCAGGCTGGTTGTCGTTTTTATTTAATCTTTCTTGAACCCAATTGACAAAAATCGGATTTTCCATGTGCATGTATTCGATACCAATGTGTTGGCAATACATACGCTGTAAAACAGCAAGAATCTCTTTTAAGGTTGATGGTTGTTTTCCTAAAATTTTGGCAGCATCAAAAACCGTCTCTAAATCGGCTGAAGACAAACCGAAATTTTGCAAGTCTAAATTCGGCTCATAAACTCTTCTGTCTCTAACCGGATTGGTTTGGGTAAATAAGTGACCTCGGGTTCTGTAGCCATCGATTAATCTTAATACGTTAAATTCTTTTTGCAATTTATCGGAAACGATACTACAATCTTGATTACCGGTAAATGCTCCGGCTATTTGTGCTACAGCATTTTCCTCATTATAGGTCGTCATTCCAAAGTCGAAACCTTGTAAAAAGGCTCTCCAACTTGGTTCTACGCTATCGGGATTTTGAAGGTATTGTTCGTATAAATCGGCAAAAAATTCGGTGTGTGCTGCGTTTAAAAAGGAAAACCTATCCATGATTTTATCAGTAAATAATCTTAGTGTTAGAAAATCAGTTGCAAAAGTATGACATTTGTGATAATCTTTCAATGTTTTTAGTACATTTATAACGCTATTTTAACTCGCTACTTTAGATGAAAAAGAATACGATTCAAAATTCGATGCGATTTTTACTTTTACTTGCCTTTTTAGGAATTTCGCAAACTGTTTTATCGCAAGAAAATACATTACCTAAAGCCAAAACTAGTGGTTTTTGGGACCATGTGCAATTTGGCGGCGGATTTGGTTTGGCCATCGGGAACGGCTTTACTGACATAACAATTGCTCCGAGTGCGATTTACAACTTCAATGAGTTTTTTGCCTTAGGAACAGGATTGCAATACAGCCGATTGAAACAAAAGAATTTTTACTCTTCTAATGTAGTTGGCGGAAGTGTGATTGGTTTATTTAATCCGCTGGAGGAAATTCAACTTTCCTTAGAAGTAGAGCAAGTACATGTGAGCACCACTTATACTGATTTGTACGACAACGTAAAAAGAAGTTTTTGGAACACCGGTTTGTATGTTGGCGGTGGTTATCGTGCCGATAATGTTACAATTGGCGCCCGATTCAATTTGCTTTTTGACAAAGACAAAGATTTGTATGGCGATGCGTTTATGCCGTTTATCAGAGTATATTTTTAAGTTATGAAAAAGCTATTTTGTTTATCGTTTTTGCTTTTAAGTTTTATTGGGTTTTCTCAGAATACTGTTTCTTTAGTTTTGGGTAAAACTAATGGTTCATTTTCTTCTAGTATGCCAAGTTTTAACCTGAAAGACATTTCTTTTAGCTTGAATCTATCGGACAAAAAAAGTTATGCCGATAAGTATTGGCTAACCGTTTACAATCCGATGACGCAAATGAATGACCATTATGTCAATGTCAGTGACCGATATCATTTGAGTAATCACAAGTCGTTTCCCATTAATAATTTCGATGGAACGAGAATAGATTCCTTTAATCCAAATGGTGCTTGTGATTTTGGTAGTGGAATTGTCAGCGGTCTTTTAAATATGATTATTGACAAGTTTTAATACTTGTTCCGAAACCAAACCTTCATCCATTCTCTTTTCAACACCAAAAAAGCGATTTGCTCAGCAAGTTCGACTGTATCACTACCGTCTAATTGTTTGATGTTTTCTTCAGGTACGTCAATGATATAGAGTAAATTGAGCAGTTCTGCGTATTTGTATTGAATTAATCGATAGATTTTTTCGTGGATTTGCACTTTCAACTCGTATGGCGAAGTACTTTGCGGAAAATCAATTGGTTCGTTGGCAAAATTGAAATCCTTGTTGAGTTGCTCAATGAGTTTGGCGTACAAGTTTTCTTTCTCGGCTTCCGAAAGTAAATTATCTGTATTACTAGGCGAAACGAAATTAGACATTTCTACTCATTAGTTTATCTCCAAAAGCTCTCAAAACAAACTTTTTATCTTCGCTGATATTCATTTGTTCCAAGGTTTCAAACGCCTTTAAAGTATAGTCTTGAATCGCACTTTGCGTTGCATCACTAGCTCCGGTTTGGTTGAAAATTTGTTTTACCGAGTTGATTTTATCGGTATTGTCACTAGGCTGAATAGAGAACAAATGCAACAACTGTTCTTTTTCTTCCGGTTTTGAATATTCTAGAGCTTTTAGGTATAAATAGGTTTTTTTATTCTCGATGATATCGCCACCAACTTGCTTTCCAAAAGTTTCCGGATTACCAAAGGCATCTAAATAATCGTCTTGTAATTGGAAGGCAATGCCTAAATTCAATCCGAAATCGTAAATCGCATTCGCATTTTCATCTGAAGTTTCGGCTACAATAGCGCCCATTTTCATCGCGGCGCCAACCAAAACAGCAGTTTTATATTCAATCATTTTCAGGTATTCCGGAATCGTCACATCGTCTCGGGTTTCAAAATCGACATCATATTGTTGTCCTTCACAAACTTCTAAAGCGGTTTTACTGAATAATTTGGCCAATTCTCTAAAGACATTGGGTTCATAATTTTCAAAAAACTGGTACGCTAAAATCAGCATCGCATCGCCGGAAAGAATGCCGGTATTCAAATTCCACTTTTCATGTACGGTTTCGTTTCCTCTTCGCAACGGCGCATCGTCCATAATATCATCATGAATTAGCGAGAAATTGTGAAAAACCTCCACAGCAGTAGCGGCTTGAATGGCTTTTTGGCAATCGGTATCAAAAACTTCAGCAGCCATTAGCGTTAAAATCGGACGCAATCTTTTGCCACCTAAAGAGAGAATATAACGAATCGGTTCATATAAATTATTCGGCTCTTTTTCGAGAGTTAATGTGTCAAAATGAGTCGTAATTATGTTTTGGTAATCGGAAATGGCGCGCATGAAAAATATTTTCGGCTAATTTAGGTTATTCTCACCGCTTTACAAAAACGTCCTATTTTCTTCCAATGTTAAATTTACGTTAATACTTAGGAAACTATTTTAGTGTTAAAAGTTTCCATTATACATTTGCGACATAATTTTAACATTCTCATGAAAGATAAAATCATCAAAAAAGCGACGGATATGTTTTTGAAACTGGGTTTCAAGAGCGTTACTATGGATGATATTGCTTGCGAAATGTGTATTTCTAAAAAAACGATTTACAAGTATTTCAGCAATAAAGAAAAGCTAATTGAAGAAGGTACCGAGGTAGTGCATCAAAAAATTCACACTATGATGGATGAAGTGATGGCTCAAAACCACAATGCCATTGCCGAAAATTTTCAAATGAGAGAAATGTTCAAACAGATGTTTCAATCTTTTGATCAATCTCCGGCCTATCAACTCAAAAAGCATTATCCTGAAATTTACGAAAAAATGATGGCTAATGAAATTGAGGATTGCAGTCATATGTTCCGTCAGAATATTGTCAAAGGAATTGCCGAAGGTTTATATCGCAAGGAAACCGATATTGAATCGGCTGTGAAATTTTATTACACGCTCATCTTTTCCATCAACGAAAATACGATGTTGGAAAAAGATGCCTACGAACTCGAAGCCAAAGCGCTCGAATACCATACCCGAGCTATTGCTACCGCCGAAGGAATTATTGAACTCGAAAAACATTTAAAAACCAATATATAATCATCAATCTATGAAACACAAGTTAATAATCATCTTGCTCTTGACCATTGGCTTTATGAAAGCTCAAGAACAAAAACAAAGTTATTCCTTTAGTCTCCAACAGGCTATTGACTATGCCATTAAAAACAATTATGCTTCCCTCAATGCCGACCGAGACATTGCTGCCGCTAAGCAAAAGAAATGGGAAACCACAGCCGCAGGTTTACCCCAAATTAATGCCGGTCTGAGTTACATCAATAATTTTGAGTTAACCCAGCAAGGCGCAGCAGGTGGTGGACCATTTGGCGGAAGCCCATCAGAAGTCTTAACTTTTGCTTTTGGCACCAAACACAATATGAATGCCCAAGCAACGTTGAGCCAATTGATTTTTGACGGTTCCTATATCGTAGCGCTTCAAGCCTCAAAAACGTATTTGAAATACTATGAAAATGCGAAACAAAAAAGCAATACCGAAATTCGAGAAATGGTAGTGAATGCCTACGGTAATGTTTTATTGGCGCAGGAAAGCATTTCTATTTTAGAAAAAAACAAAACGACCTTATCCAAAACGCTTTTTGACACACAGGAAACCTATAAAAACGGTTTAATTGAAGAAGAAAATGTAGAACAATTACAAATTACATTATCCTCAATCGAAAGCAATTTGAACAATACCAAAAGGCTTTTAGAGGTAGCCACTAAAATGTTGAAATTCACTTTGGGAATGGACATTGACGATGAATTAACGTTGACCGACAAATTAGACAATCTTTCTACTTCTAATTTAGATTTGGCTTTTAGTCAAGGTGGATTTACGGTTGACAATAACATTAATTATCAAATGGCTACCAATTTTCAAGAGCAAAGAGCTTTGGAGTTAAAGCTGCAAAAAAGTAAAGCGTTACCAACCTTGAGTGCTGCTTTAAACTTTGGTTACAATGCCTTTGGAAACGAATTCACCTTTGCCAATAGCGATCAAAAATGGAATAACTTTTCCAATTTAGGAGTAAGTTTAAATGTGCCAATCTTTAGCAGTTTCGGGAGAAGTGCCAAAACACAGCAAGCCAAAATTGCTTTAGAACAAGCCAAAACCCAATTGACGCAAACCGAACAACAGTTGAAATTAGAATACGAAAGAGCCAAAAGCGACTATGAGTTCAGTATTGAAGAATACGCCACTTCCAAAAGCAATTTGAATTTGGCCGAACGAATTGAAAAAAAGCAACAAATCAAATTTACCGAAGGTTTGTCCTCTAGTTTTGACTTCAGTGAAGCACAACGACAGTTGTATTCTGCACAACAAAACTACCTGCAATCTATGGTAAACATCATCAATAAAAAAGCAACTCTTGAAAAAATCATCAATAAAAACTAATCTATACATTATGAAGAAGACAATTATACTATCTCTTTTAGCCGTAGTGCTTTACGCTTGTGGTAATAAAGAAAACACGCAGCCGGTTGACCAATTGATTGCTGCCAAAAACGTAAACGCTTTACAAGCTAAAAAAACAGCTTTACAGGGAGAAATTGCTAAAATCGAAGAAGCTTTGGCAACATTAGACGTTAAAAAAGAAGAAGCTCTAGTTGCGGTATTGACTGTAAAAGATACAATTTTCACTCATTATCTTGACATTCAAGGAAGTGTTGACACCAAAGAAAATATTTTGGTTCAACCGGAATTCAGCGGTACTTTAACTTCGCTAACCGTTAAAGCCGGACAAAGTGTTGCTAAAGGTCAAATCCTGGGTCGCGTTGATGATGGCGGAATGAGTTCACAGTTGGCTAGTGCCGAAAACCAATACAATTTGGCCAAAACGACTTACGAAAGACAAAAAAATCTTTGGGACAAAAAAATCGGTTCTGAAATTCAATACTTGCAAGCAGAAGCGCAAATGATTTCGGCACAAAAAAGTGTGGCACAAATCAAAGCTCAATTGGCTAAAACCATAATTCGTGCACCATTCACCGGTACTATCGATGAAGTTTTTGTTGAAAAAGGACAAGTAGTGGCACCAAGCGCTCAAGGCTTAATGCGAATTGTAAACTTAAACAACATGTATGTTTCGACAACTGTTCCTGAAACTTATATCGGAAAATTGAAAGTAGGCACTTTGGTAGATGTGTATTTAACTTCTTTAAACAAAACGTATAAAGGAAAAGTTCGTCAAGTGGGTAACTTCATCAATCCAAGCAACAGAAGTTTTGGTATCGAAGTGAGTGTGCCAAATCCGGACAACTTATTACGTCCGAATCAAGTAGCCAAGTTAAAAATTACTGATTATGTTAACAAAGATGCGATTGTAGTGCCAACCAATGTAGTTCAAGAAGACGGAACAGGTGCAAAATACGTTTACACCGTTGAAGGCAGTAATGGAAAAACAGGAACCGCCAAAAAAGTATTGGTAACCGTAGGAAAATCAGCTGAGAATGTAACCGAAATCCTTAGTGGTTTATCTGCAAACGACATTATTGTTACCGAAGGCGTGAATAATATTTCGGAAGGAATGAAATTAAATTTCTAATATCAAATATTAGATATCAAATATCCAAAATTTAATATCTAATATCTAAAATCTAATATTAAATGAGTCACCAAAATAAAGAATTCGGAATATCGAGTTGGGCAGTTGACAACAGAGTCACTGTGTATATCTTCACTTTTTTGATTGTTATTACCGGTTTAATCGCCTATGTAACAATGCCACGTGAAGATTTCCCGGAAATTATCGAAAATAAAATTTACGTTTCTTCTGTTTTTCCGGGGAATTCAGCCGAAGACGTTGAAAAATTAATTGTCAAGCCACTGGAAAAAGAATTCAAAAACATCAGTGGAATTGAAAAAATAACCGCCAGTTCGTTTCAGGATTACGGAATGATTATCGTTGAATTCGGCGATAAAGTGGGTGTTGAAGAAGCCAAAACCAAAATCAAAGACAAAGTCGATGTGGTAAAAGCCGACACCGATTGGCCGAATTTGGACAACGGAAGTAAAGTTGAACCTAGCGTTTTCGAATTGAACATTTCAGAAGAAGTGCCGATTTTGAACATCAACTTAAAAGGAAATTACACCACACAACAACTTAAAAAATACGGCGAAAAACTGCAAGATGATATTGAAGAAATTGCCGAAGTAAAAAAAGTTGACATCCTTGGTGTTGATGACAAAGAAGTTGAAATCGCCGTTGATATTTTCAAAATGACTGCTGCACAGGTTTCGTTTGACGACATTCAAAATGCCGTGAAATATGAAAACATGACACTTTCGGGTGGAAATTTAACTTCGCAAGGTTCTCGAAATAACATTAGAATCGTTGGAGAAATCAAAGACCCGAAAGAATTAGAAAATGTAATCGTAAAATCTTTTGGCGGAAGCGTTTACCTAAAAGATATCGCCACAGTAAGTTTCAAAGAAAAAGAGAAAACGACTTACGCTCGTGAAAAAGGAAAAGAAGTCGTGATGTTGAACGTGAAAAAACGTTCGGGTCAAAACATGATTTCTGCGATTGAGCAAGTCAAAGAAAGAATCGAATTGGCGAAACAAAATTATTTGCCTTCAGATTTAAAAATCGATTTAACCAATGACCAATCTTCGCGTGTAGAACACCAAGTAGACGAATTGTCCAACCACATTATCTTCGGAATTGTGTTGGTAATGATTGTCTTGATGTTTACCATGGGATTGCGAAACTCCTTATTCGTAGGTGCGGCGATTCCATTGTCAATGTTGATGGCGTTTACAATTCTTTCTGCTTTCGGAATGACGTTAAATACGATGGTGTTGTTCGGACTCGTAATGGGATTAGGAATGTTAGTGGATGACGGAATTGTAGTGGTCGACAACGTGTTTGCCAATATGAAAAAAGGTATGCCGCGTATTCAAGCATCGAAAATCGGTATTGGCGAAATCGCTTGGCCGGTAATTTCTTCAACAGCAACGACTTTGATGGCATTTTTACCTTTTGCATTATGGCCTGGAACTATGGGTAAATTTATGATTTACTTTCCGTTGACGCTTTCGGTAACATTAGGCGCGTCGTTATTCGTGGCGATGATTGTCAATGCGGCGATGACCGGTGGTTCTATGGATATTGAAGACCGAAATGTAACCAACAAATCTGCCAAAACCTATTCGATTGTTTTCGGAATCATAGCGGTTATTTTTGTGATTCTCGGTAATGTATACGATTCAAAATTAGGAAGAGGAATTGGTCACTTAGCGCTTATTGCATTAGGATTAATGTGGTTGTACAAATTGAAATTGTACCAATGGACACAAGATTTTCAACATAACTTTTTCCCTAGAATGGAAGAAAAGTACAAACGCTTTTTGGCCAAAATCCTAACCGGAAGAAATGCTTGGTATGCTTTGGTAACCATCATCGGAATGTTGTTCTTATCTTTTATCTTGTTAGGTATTTTCCCGAGAAAAGTATTGTTCTTCCCGGACAATATTCCGAATCAGGCTATTGTTTATATCGAATATCCGCAAGGAACTGATATCGAGAAAACCAACAAGGCTACTTTATATGTAGAAAAACAAGTAATCAATATTTTAAGCAAATATGTTGATGAAAAAAATCCAAACGAGAACTTCTTAGCCGAAAGTATCGTTTCGCAAGTTGGTGTCGGTGCCGGAAATCCAAATGTTGATGCCGGTTCTGCTTCGGAAACCCCTTTTAAAGGAAAAGTTACGGTAAACTTCTCGGAGTTCAAATTCCGTCAAGGTATCAACACTTCCGATGTTTTAGAAGAAATTCGCGGCAAAGTAAAAGGCATAGCTGGAGCGATAGTTACGGTTGAAAAAGATGCCAATGGTCCGCCGGCAGGTTATCCTATTTCGGTACAATTAACCGGTTCCGATTATGACCAAATGATTGCGCAAGCCGATAAAATGATCAACTACATCAACAGCAAAAACATTCCCGGAATCGAGAAATTGAGCGTTGATGTCAACAAACAAAGTCCGGAATTGGAAGTAAGCGTAGATCGTGTAAATGCAGGAAGTGCCGGAGTTACCACAGGTCAATTAGGATTCAATTTACGTCGTTCTTTATATGGTCAGGAAATTTCAACTTATAAAGAAGGTGATGACGACTATAATATTGTGGTGAGATTGCAGGAAGACCAACGTAAGAATGAGAACATTTTGTTCAACCAATCGTTGACCTTCAGAAATCAAAACAACGGACAAATCGTGCAAGTGCCAATTTCTGCCGTATCTGAAACAGAGAAAACGTACACGTACAACCAAATCAAAAGAAAAGGTTACAAACGTATCATGACCATTTATTCCAATGTAATAACCGGTTATAATGCGGATGAAATTACGAAACAGATTGAAACAGAATTAAAAGGATACGAATTGCCAAAAGGCATTACCTATTCGTTCTCAGGCGTACAAGAAGAACAAGGCAAAAATCAGAGTTTCTTACTTTATGCACTGTTCTTAGCTATGGCAGGAATTACGATTATCATCGTGTTACAATTTAACTCGGTTTCTAAAACCATAGTGATTTTGTTCACTGTATTGTTGAGTTTCAGTGGTGTTTTCTATGGTTATGTTATTGCTAATATGGATTTCGTAATCCTGATGACCATGATGGGAATTATTTCCTTGGCTGGAATTGTGGTAAAAAACGGAATCGTATTAATGGATTTCTTCGTCTTGTTATTAGACAAAAAAGTAGCCGACAAAGCGGTGGAAAGTCACGATGATTTATCGCTTGAGGAAATCAAAGAAGTGATTATTGAAAGTGGAAAATCGCGTTTGCGTCCGGTATTGCTAACCGCATTGACCGCTGTTTTAGGATTAATTCCGTTGGCGATCGGATTGAACTTTGACTTCTTCGGATTGATCACCGATTTAAATCCGCACTTATATATGGGCGGTGACAACGTAATTTTCTGGGGACCATTGGCCTGGACGATTATCTTCGGATTGACCTATGCTACGGTATTGACCTTAGTTATGGTTCCGGTAATGTTCTTCTTGGTGAAACGAACTAAATATTGGTTGCGTGACCGAAGAGAAAGAAGAAAAACTGTTGAAGCATAATTTTGATAGTTGCAAATAAAAAAGGGAACTCAATTGAGTTCCCTTTTTTACTTTAAATAATTAACTTTTATTTATTAACGATAGCGTCTTGTTTCCAAGATTTTACCGAAGCTACACGGCTATCAGCATAATCTACTTCGCTTAATGATTTGTTGTTCCAAAAGAACCATTTCCCGGTTTTTTGACCATTAGTGTATTCCCCAATAGATTTTTTATTACCGTTTTCATCATAAGCAACCCATTGTCCGGTGATTTTACCGTCTTTAAAATAACCTTGTTGTTGTACTTTACCATTTTCATAGTAATAGGTCGCTTTTACTAAGTTTCCTTCTTGTTCTAAAACCGGCTTAGCAGTTTGAGCAAAAGTGAATCCTGAGATAAATAATGCTCCTAAAATCAATATCTTTTTCATAATCGTAGGTTTAAGTTGTTCATAATTACATAACAAAGCTACAATATAATTTACAATAAAAAAACTTTTGCTTAACAATTTGGTAACATTGAGTGAAAACTTAACATTGGGATTTTATTTTTTAGACAAAAAAACCACCCGGTTTGGGTGGCTCATGTATTGGTTTTACTGATTTTAATTCAATAATTTATTCAATTGTTCTTGTAGTCTTGGATCAGATGGTCTTTTCGCATCTGCATCAACAACAACGCCTTTTGGGTCGATTAATATGAATCTTGGAATAGAATTTACTTCAAAAGCTTTAACAAATTCCGTTTGGTTCGCTTTAGCGGCATACAATTGAGTACCGGTCAATTGTTTTTCGGTTACAAATGTTTTCCATTTCTCATAATCCTTTTCAGCATCAATTGAAACACTCACAAATTCAATGTTCTTACCATGAAACGTTTCTTCCATTTTCTTTAAAGAAGGAATCTCCGCACGACATGGTCCGCACCAAGTGGCCCATAAATCTACATAAACGTATTTTCCTTTCAAACTTTCCAAAGTGGTTTTGCCACCTTTATGATTTTCAAAATCAAAATTAGGCGCCGCCACATTGTTCATCTTTTTCTTGGCTAATGACATGGTATAATATTGTTGCAATTGACCAATATTGGCTTCGGTTCCTTTCTTCAACATATCTACCAAATTCGCATCAATTTTTGAAGCTTCTAAACTGGCAATTTGCGTCGCCTTAAGTTCTTCAGTTGCTTTTTTGAAACTTTCAGCATCTAACTCCAACATCGTTTGAAAATCAATACTGTTCTCTTGCAAAGTTCGTTTGGCTAAAAAATTATTTTCTGCGGCACCATTTCCAGTAAATGCTATAGTCTCATCAAATTTTGCAGCATCCATGGTCATTTTTAGATTATAACCGTTTTTCAAATACAAATTGGCATATTCTACGCCATCAAATAACTGATACAATCCTTCTTTGATTGGAAAAGTGGCTTTAAAATTACCTTTTGTATCTGCCTCAATTTTTTGAATGGTTTCTCTACCGCTATTGATAAAAAGTGTGTTGCCGTTTTTGTTGGCAATCTCTGCCTGAAAAGTCATAGTCTCCTGAGCAATAGCCAAACAGGAAACCATTACAGTTAAAATAAAGCTAACTATTTTCTTCATAAGTGTGTGTGTTAATTTTTAAGATACCAAATATACTTGTTTTGTCTATTCAAAAATTAAAGATTAACTTAAATTTGATTTGGCTCTTCAAGCGTTTAATTGGTATAAGTTTTTTACTTTTGCCAAAAATTTATTCTAAATGTATAGAAGTCATAATTGTGGCCAATTAAACGCCACTCATATTAATAAGAAAGTTACGCTTGCCGGTTGGGTTCAAAAATCACGTGACAAAGGTTTTATGATTTGGGTAGATTTGCGCGACCGCTACGGTATCACCCAATTAATCTTTGACGAACAAAGAACTGACAAAGCCGTTTTCGAAAAAGCCAAATCGCTTGGAAGAGAATTCGTAATTCAGGTAAAAGGAACTGTGATTGAGCGGGAGTCCAAAAACCCGAATATGACTACCGGTGATATCGAAATTTTGGTGTCTGAACTGACTTTATTAAATGCTTCTATTCTTCCGCCATTTACTATTGAAGATGAAACCGACGGTGGTGAAGACATCCGAATGAAATACCGTTACTTAGATATTAGAAGAAATCCGGTAAAAAACTCCTTGCTTTTCCGTCATAAAGTGGCGATGGAAGTGCGTAAATATTTATCCGATTTGGATTTCTGTGAAGTGGAAACCCCTTATTTAATCAAATCGACTCCGGAAGGTGCCAGAGATTTCGTGGTTCCAAGCCGAATGAACGAAGGACAATTTTATGCCTTACCGCAATCGCCTCAAACCTTCAAACAATTGTTGATGGTAGGTGGCATGGACAAATATTTTCAAATCGTAAAATGTTTCCGTGACGAAGATTTGCGTGCCGACAGACAACCGGAATTCACCCAAATCGATTGCGAAATGGCATTCGTTGAACAAGAAGATATTTTAAACGTTTTCGAAGGATTGACGCGTCATTTATTGAAAGAAATCAAAGGCATTGACGTAGCAGAATTCCCGAGAATGACCTATGATTACGCCATGAAAACCTACGGTAACGACAAACCGGATATTCGTTTTGATATGAAATTCGGTGAACTAAATGCTGTTGCCCAACATAAAGATTTCCCTGTCTTCAATTCGGCCGAATTGGTAGTTGGAATTGCCGCTCCGGGTTGTGCTTCATATACTCGTAAAGAAATTGACGCCCTAATTGACTGGGTAAAACGTCCGCAAGTCGGTGCATCCGGAATGGTTTACGTAAAATGTGAAGAAGACGGAACTTTTAAATCATCGGTAGATAAGTTTTATGATCAAGACGATTTGAAAAAATGGGCAGAAGCTACGAATGCTAAGGCTGGCGACTTAATTTTAGTACTTTCAGGAAACGCTAACAAAACAAGAACACAATTGTCAGCACTTCGTATGGAAGTAGCAACAAGATTAGGTTTGAGAAAACCCGACGAGTTTGCACCGTTATGGGTGGTAGATTTTCCTTTATTAGAATGGGACGAAGAAAGCGAAAGATACCACGCAATGCATCATCCGTTTACATCACCCAAACCGGAAGACATGAAACTCATTGAAACCGAACCGGGAAAAGTACGCGCCAATGCTTATGATATGGTATTGAATGGAAATGAAATCGGCGGTGGTTCGATTCGTATTCACGATAAAGAGTTACAAAGCAGAATGTTCAGTCTGTTAGGATTTACTCCGGAACAAGCGCAAGACCAATTCGGATTCTTGATGAATGCTTTCCAATTTGGCGCACCGCCACACGGTGGTTTGGCTTTTGGATTGGATAGATTGGTGGCTATTTTGGGCGGACAAGAAACAATTCGCGACTTTATTGCTTTCCCAAAAAACAATTCAGGGCGAGATGTTATGATTGATGCACCATCAGCCATTGATGAAGCACAATTAAAAGAATTGTACATAAAATTAGACTTACCACAATAAATATCATATTCGCATTTTCAAAGAAAGCAATTATTTAAAAATTTATAAATAATTGCTTTTTTTGTTGTCATTTTTAGAATAATTCAAATACTGTACTGAAAATCATTTAATTATAATTTGAAAATTCTGAAAAAAATTTAACTTTTTATTTGATTTTTGTTGGCTATGTTACAAATAAGTATATCTTTGGACATTATTAATTATTTTTATATTACAAAATGCGCACAGGTAAAGTTAAATTCTTCAATGAATCAAAAGGTTACGGTTTTATTACTGACGACGAGACAGGAAAAGACATTTTCGTACATGCTACCGGAGTTAGAACTGAAGGTCTAGCTGAAGGTGATAAAGTATCTTACGAAGAAGAAGAAGGTAGAAAAGGTAAAGTAGCAGCTCAAGTAGTAGCTATCGAAGACTAATATATATTATTTTTTGATTACCTAAAATGACTCAACGTCCCGAAAATTTCGGGGCGTTTTTTTATACCCAAGCTCCTTATTTATAATCGGTTTAAATAAACCTGTTTAGGAAAGAAATAACAAACGTTTAGCTTTTCATTTTTGCGAATTAAATAATGCGATGTATATTTGTAGCTATTTTAATTTACTTCTAATTTTGAGCATTATGCAGTCTAATCAATTAGATTATTTACCAATCCTGATGCAAGCAGGTTTAGCAGTTGGATTTGTGGTCTTAACCATTATCGGCTCTAGCTTTTTAGGCCCAAAAAGACACTCTAAAAACAAAGACAAAAACTTCGAATGTGGTATTGAATCAGTC
The DNA here is from genome assembly GCF_046293665.1 of Flavobacterium sp. Lineage (GTDB taxonomy): Bacteria > Bacteroidota > Bacteroidia > Flavobacteriales > Flavobacteriaceae > Flavobacterium. The sequence continues at coordinate 681,787 of NZ_JBKBOL010000001.1, read as the reverse complement.
GGAAACGCCAGAATACCTTTTTCTGTAAAATATTTCTTAGTAGCAATTCTTTTCGTCCTTTTTGACGTAGAGGTGATTTTCCTTTACCCTTGGGCTATCAATTTCAAAGAATTGGGAATGGAAGGCATGATTAAAATGGTTATTTTCATGTCACTGCTATTGGTAGGCTTCTTCTATATCATCAAGAAGAAAGCTTTAGAGTGGGAATAATTAATTGCGACACGAGCGAAAGCGAAATGATGAAATAATTATAAATTACGAATTATAAATGAGTGATTCTAAAACAAATATGGTCGCTCCGCCGGAAGGAGTAGTTGGTGAAGGTTTCTTCGCTACCAAATTAAACGATGTTGTTGGATTAGCCAGAGCTAATTCACTTTGGCCATTGCCATTCGCGACTTCTTGTTGCGGAATCGAATTTATGGCTACCATGGCTTCTCACTACGATTTAGCACGCTTTGGTTCGGAAAGAGTAAGTTTCTCTCCGCGTCAAGCCGATATGCTGATGGTAATGGGAACGATTTCTAAAAAAATGGCTCCGATTTTACGTCAGGTTTACGAACAAATGTCAGAACCTCGTTGGGTAATTGCCGTTGGCGCTTGTGCTTCTTCAGGCGGTGTATTCGACACTTATTCTGTTTTACAAGGCATCGACAAAGTAATTCCGGTTGACGTTTACGTTCCGGGTTGTCCGCCAAGACCGGAACAAATTGTTGACGGCGTAATGCAATTACAAGAATTGGTGAAAAACGAATCGGTTCGCCGAAGAAGTTCACCGGAATATAAAGAATTATTAGCTTCTTATAACCTATAATATGGCTTTAGAAACAGCTTATATACAAGATAAATTAATGCAGGCTTTCGGCAACAATGTGCTGAATTTCGAGATGAAACGTGATATTTTCACTTTCGAAGCCACGCCAAGCACTATCCACGAAGTGATTCGCTTTTTGAAAGAGCAAGAAGATTTAAACTTCCATTTCTTAACGGATTTAGCCGGAATTCATTTCCCGGACAATGATGATGAACACCAATTTGCGGTAGTTTATCAAATGCACAATTGGATTGAAAACATAAGAATTCGTGTAAAAACTTATTTGCCTGATGCGGCAGAAGTTGAAACCATAACCGATTTATTTCTGTGTGCCAATTGGATGGAAAGAGAAGCCTGGGATTTCTTCGGAATCAATTTCAAAGGACATCCGCAATTGAAACGCATTTTGAATATGGATGAAATGGTTTCTCATCCAATGCGAAAAGAATTCCCAATGGAAGACAGTGGAAGAACCGATAAAGACGACCGTTTCTTCGGAAGAACACCGGCAAATTTGTAATTACGTATTAAAAATTACGAATTACGAATTTTGAAAAACATTAATGATTAGTAAATTAAATAACAAGTCTAAGTTGAATTACACAGTACATTTAAAAGCAATTGTCTTTAATTCGTAATTCGTAATTCGTAATTGAAAATATGTCAGATTTATTATTATCACCAGAGCATCGATATGCTAAAGTTATAGAAAAGACCCGCAACGAAGACGGAAGCGAACTCTCTATACTAAACTTGGGACCAACACACCCGGCCACACACGGAATTTTCCAAAACATCTTATTAATGGATGGAGAAAGAATTCTGGATGCCGAGCCAACCGTTGGTTACATTCATAGAGCATTCGAAAAAATTGCAGAAAATCGTCCGTTTTACCAAATCAACGTTTTGACTGATCGTATGAACTATTGTTCATCGCCTATCAATAACATGGCTTGGTGGATGACTGTTGAGAAATTATTGAATATTGAAGTGCCGAAACGTGCCCAATATTTAAGAGTAATCGTGATGGAATTGGCCCGAATTACAGACCACTTGATTTGTAATTCGATTTTAGGGGTTGATACCGGAGCTTATACCGGTTTCCTTTACGTATTCCAATTCAGAGAAAAAGTATACGAGATTTACGAAGAAATTTGTGGCGCTCGTTTAACCACCAATATGGGAAGAATAGGCGGTTTCGAGAGAGAATGGTCTGATGAAGCCTTCAAAAAACTAAACACTTTCCTTGAAGATTTCCCGGTAGCCTGGAAAGAATTCGAAAACCTATTTGAAAGAAACCGAATCTTTATTGACAGAACTGTTGATGTTGGATCAATTACTGCCGAAAAAGCAATGGCTTACGGATTCACAGGGCCAAACTTACGTGCAGCCGGAATTGACTACGATGTTCGTAAAGCCGCACCATACTCTTCTTATGAAGATTTCGAATTTGATATTCCTGTTGGAAAATCAGGCGATACCTATGACCGCTTCTGTGTTCGTAATGCCGAAGTTTGGGAAAGTTTGAGCATCATCAAACAAGCTTTAGCGAAATTACCTGAAGGGCCAATTCACGCTGATGTTCCCGATTATTATTTACCGCCAAAAGAAGACGTTTACACCAACATGGAAAGCTTAATTTATCACTTCAAAATTGTGATGGGTGAAGTTCCGGTTCCGGTTGATGAAATCTATCATGCAGTGGAAGGCGGCAACGGAGAATTAGGTTTCTATTTAATTACCGATGGAAGTCGAACACCATACCGTTTAAAATTCAGAAGACCTTGTTACATCTATTACCAAGCTTATACTGAAATGATTAAAGGCGGAATGCTATCGGATGCCATCGTTATTTTATCAAGTTTAAATGTAATTGCCGGCGAATTAGACGCTTAAGAATTATGGAAAGATCACATATCAAACAAGAGATAAACATTACTGAACCCTTGATGGCTCGCATCAATGAGTTGATTAGTCATTATCCTGCCGATAAAAAGAAATCAGCGTTATTGCCGGTTTTGCACGAAGTTCAAGACGCTCACGACAATTGGTTGAGCATCGAATTGCAAAACAAAGTAGCCGAGATTTTAGAAATATTGCCTATCGAAGTATACGAAGTAGTGACTTTTTATACGATGTTCAACCAAAGACCTATTGGAAAGTACATGTTCGAATTCTGTCAAACCGCTGCCTGTTGTCAAAACGGTGTAGAAGATTTGATGGATTATACTTGCGAAAAATTGGGCGTAGGCATTGGCGAACCAACCGCTGATGGCATGTTTGAAGTACGCGGCGTAGAATGTTTAGGCGCTTGCGGTTATGCGCCAATGATGCAATTGGGCGATTTCTACCAAGAACATTTGACCAAAGAAAAAGTAGACCAGCTAATCGCTGATTGCAAAGACGGAAAAATCACTTTACACGATAAATAATATCATGGGAAGAAAAATATTATTAGACAAAATCAATGTTCCAGGCATCAAAACCTATGAAGTATATCGTCGTGAAGGCGGTTATGCTTCGGTGGAAAAAGCCCTAAAAAAAATGACGCCGGATGAAGTAGTCGAAGAAGTTAAAACTTCATGCTTACGCGGTCGAGGTGGCGCTGGTTTCCCGGCCGGAATGAAATGGAGTTTTATAGATAAAAAATCAGGCAATCCAAGACACTTGGTGTGCAACGCCGATGAATCTGAACCGGGAACTTTCAAAGACCGTTACTTAATGGAATACATTCCGCATCTTTTGATTGAAGGAATGATTACGTCGAGTTATGCTTTGGGTGCCAACCTATCCTACATCTACATTCGTGGCGAATACATGTGGGTGTATAAAATTTTAGAAAGAGCCATCGCCGAAGCAAAAGCGGCCGGTTGGTTAGGTAAAAATATATTAGGCTCAGGCTACGATTTGGAATTATACGTTCAAATCGGTGGCGGTGCTTACATCTGCGGTGAAGAAACTGCCTTAATCGAAAGTTTAGAAGGAAAACGTGGTAATCCTAGATTGAAACCACCATTTCCTGCTGTAAAAGGACTTTGGCAAAATCCAACTGTAGTCAATAACGTAGAAACGATTGCAGCTGTGCCATGGATTGTAAACAATTCAGGAGCAGATTATGCCGGAATCGGAATCGGGCGTTCAACGGGAACCAAATTAATCTCGGCTTCCGGAAACATCAAAAACCAAGGCGTTTACGAAATTGAATTAGGTGTTTCCGTTTACGAATTCATCAATTCTGATGAATATTGTGGGGGAATGCAAACCGACAGACCATTGAAAGCATTGGTACCCGGAGGTTCTTCGGTGCCGATTTTACCAGCGAATTTAATCTACAAAACCGCTGCAGGCGAAGACCGTTTAATGACATACGAAAGTTTGGCTGACGGTGGATTTGCCACAGGTTCTATGTTAGGTTCAGGTGGATTTATCGTTTATGATGACCGCGCTTGTATCGTTCGCAACACTTGGAATTTTTCTCGCTTCTACCACCATGAATCTTGCGGTCAATGTACGCCATGTCGCGAAGGAACGGGTTGGTTAGAAAAAGTATTGTGGAGAATCGAAAACGGACAAGGACGCGAAGAAGACATCGAATTGTTATGGAGCATCCAATCTAAAATCGAAGGAAACACGATTTGTCCACTAGGCGATGCGGCTTCATGGCCGGTTGCTGCGGCGATTCGTCATTTCAGAGACGAATTTGAATACCATATTCGTTTCCCTGAAAAAATTAAAAATAGAGATCACTTTGTGAATGAGCCTTTTGAAAAAGTAAAACATTTAGTGGCAAAACAAGAAGTTTAAAATAAATTAGGAGCGAATGGCTCGGGCATTTTTTGCCATCCATTTTCCCGCTTTCCGCGCTGCATGGCAGCCAGCTGCAATCGGGGCTAAAGAGCAATCTTTAGGAATAAAACAAATTAATAAAAACAAAAACTCCGTAGGAGTGAAATATTGGTATGAAAGTAACCATAGACGGTCAAGAAATTGAAGTAGCACCGGGAACAACCATCCTGCAAGCTGCTCGTATGATTGGTGGAGAATCTGTTCCGCCAGCCATGTGTTATTATTCGAAACTAGAAGGAACCGGCGGAAAATGTCGTTGTTGTTTGGTAGACGTTACTAAAGGTAGCGAAGCTGATCCAAGACCAATGCCAAAACTAGTTGCGTCATGCGTAACCGGTTGTCAAGACGGAATGGAAGTCGCCAGCAAAGGTTCAGACCGCGTTTTTGAAGCGCGCAAAGCCGTAACCGAATTCCTTTTAATCAATCACCCGCTCGATTGTCCGGTTTGTGACCAGGCAGGAGAATGTGATTTGCAGAATTTAAGCTTCGAACACGGAAAATTACAACAACGTTTTATAGAAGAGAAGAGAACTTTCGAACCGGAAGATATCGGTGACAAAATTCAATTGCACATGAACCGTTGTATCGTTTGCCAACGTTGTGTGGAAGTCGCCGATCAATTGACCGACAAAAGAGTTCACGGGGTTTTAAATCGTGGTGATCACTCTCAAATTTCGACTTGTGTTTCGGCAGCCATCGACAATGAATTCTCCGGAAATATGATTGATGTTTGTCCGGTTGGCGCTTTGACTGACAAGACATTCCGATTCAAATCAAGAGTTTGGTTCAACAAACCTTTCAACGCTCACAGAGAATGTACTACTCCGGGTTGTTGCGGAAAAACTACTTTATGGATGTTTGGTAACGAAATCCAAAGAGTAACCGCTCGCAAAGACGAATTCCACGAAGTAGAAGATTTTATCTGTAACACTTGTCGTTTCGACAAAAAAGAAGTGTCAGATTGGGTAATTGAAGGACCAAGAAAATTCGAGAAAGATTCAGTTATCAACCAAAATAACTATACTCGTAAAATGGAAAAAGTAGTGATCGAAACCGAAAAAGCCATCTTGCAAGGTAGAGACATCGACCGTAAAAAAATCAGCATGGCCGAGATTGATTACAACGAAAAAATAGATGGTAACCCAATAAATAGCAGTAAAAATGGATAGTGCCTTTATTATAGAAAAAAGTATCGTTATCGTTGTTGTTTTTGCAGTAACCATGATTATGGCGATGTATTCCACTTGGGCCGAACGTAAAGTAGCGGCTTATTTGCAAGACCGTGTCGGACCAAACCGCGCCGGTTGGGGAGGATTGTTACAACCTCTTGCTGATGGAATGAAATTATTCGCCAAAGAAGAATTTGAACCGAATACTAAAAATAAATTTTTATTCTTTGTTGGACCTGCCGTTGCCATGAGTGCCGCATTAATGACGAGTGCCGTAATTCCTTGGGGCGACAAATTAGAAGTTTTTGGAAGAACAGTTCAACTACAAGCAACCGATACCGATAGTGCTTTATTATACATTTTCGCCATAGTTTCCATCGGTGTTTATGGCATCATGATTGGTGGTTGGGCATCGAACAACAAATTCTCTTTAATGAGTGCGGTTCGTGCGGCTTCTCAAATGGTTTCTTACGAAATCGCCATGGGATTATCCATAATTGCCTTGTTAATGATGACCGGAACGTTGAGTTTAAAAGAAATCTCAATGCAACAACACGGATTCCATTGGAATGTATTCTATCAACCTTTGTCGTTCCTAATCTTTTTGATTTGTGCTTTTGCAGAAACCAACAGAACGCCTTTCGATTTAGCGGAATGTGAATCGGAATTAATTGGTGGTTATCACACCGAATATTCTTCGATGAAAATGGGATTCTATTTGTTTGCTGAATACGCTAACATGTTTATCTCGTCAACCATTATTGCCGTTTTATTCTTTGGTGGTTATAACTATCCCGGAATGGGTTGGGCAGTCGAAAATTGGGGCGTTAACATTGCCAACGTCATCGGAATTGCCGCTTTATTTGCCAAACTGTGTTTCTTCATCTTCTTCTTTATGTGGATCAGATGGACCATACCACGTTTCAGATACGATCAATTGATGCATTTAGGCTGGAAGATTTTAATCCCGCTTTCCATCTTCAATATTATAATAACAGGAATTTGCATTTTAGCTTTTAAATAAGAAAAGAAATTATGTCAACATCGATACAAAGTATATCATTATCAGGCCATAAAAAGCAGGTTTCCAACAAGGAAATGACCTTTTTAGAAAGACTATACCTGATTGCCATTTTCAAAGGCTTATGGATTACCATCCAACACTTTTTCAGAAAAAAAGCTACGATTCATTATCCGGAGCAAGTTCGAGAATTCAGTCCGGTTTATCGTGGCCAACACATGTTGAAACGCGATGAGTTAGGTCGTGAAAACTGTACAGCTTGCGGATTGTGTGCCTTGTCTTGTCCGGCAGAAGCCATCACTATGAAGGCCGAAGAGAGAAAAAAAGGAGAAGAACATTTGTACAGAGAAGAAAAATATGCTTCCATTTATGAAATCAATATGTTGCGTTGTATTTTCTGCGGATTGTGTGAAGAAGCTTGTCCGAAAGATGCTATTTACCTAACCATTTCTAAAGAATTGGTTCCTGCAAACTACGACCGTGAAGATTTTATTTTCGGAAAAGATAAATTGGTTATGCCTTTGGACATGGCCATGAAGAACGCTCAACTTAAAAACGCTAACTAATGTCGCCAATATTAATTACCTTCTATTTTTTAGCAGCCATTACTTTGGCTACGGCGTTTTTAACCATTTACAGTAAAAACCCAATACACAGTGCCATTTATTTAGTACTTTGCTTTTTCTCAATAGCCGGTCATTACCTGCTTTTCAACGCACAGTTTTTGGCCATTGTTCATATTATAGTTTATTCGGGTGCCATTGTGGTTCTGTTCCTTTTTACCATCATGTTGATGAATTTGAATAAGGAAGATGAAGTCCACAAACCTCGTATCACCAGACTTGGCGCTATCGTTGTTTTCATAATCACTAGTGTTGTTTTGGTGACTATTTTTATCAATTCAAAAACCATAATGGGTGAATATGATACAACCGGTGAAGATTTTCAATCGATTAAAAAATTAGGAACCATATTGTTGAACGAATACATGGTGCCTTTCGAATTTGCTTCAATTTTATTATTAACAGCAATGATTGGTGTGGTTTTATTGTCTAAAAAAGAAAAAACGGAGAAAAAATAATGAACAATATTTTAAATGAAATAGGGATTGAAAACTACATTTTCCTTTCGGTACTTTTATTTTGTATCGGTGTTTTCGGAGTGTTGTACCGCAGAAATGCCATCATCGTTTTCATGTCAATTGAAATCATGCTGAATGCGGTGAACTTATTGTTTGTAGCTTTTTCAACGTATCACCAAGACGCCGAAGGACAAATATTTGTATTTTTCTCGATGGCGGTTGCTGCAGCAGAAGTTGCCGTAGGATTGGCCATCTTAGTTGCGGTATTCCGTAACTTAGGCTCAATCGATATTGATAATTTAAAGAATTTAAAAGGATAACCCGGGATGGAAACAAATTTAGCTTTAGTATTACTCTTATCTCCATTTGTTGGATTTCTTTTCAATATTTTCTTTGGGAAAAAAGTAAGCCGAAATCTATCAGGCGCTATCGGAACATTAACTGTAGTAGTTTCGTTCTTATTAAGCATCTGCTTTTTTGCCCAATTGAACCAAAACGGAAAACCGTTCGAAATTTCGTTATTCGATTGGATTCAAGTGAGCAATTTCAAACTAGACTTCGGTATTTTATTAGACCAATTGTCGTTATTGTGGTTGTTATTCGTAACCGGAATTGGTTCGTTAATTCACTTATATTCTATCAGCTACATGCACGACGATGAGAATATGCATAAGTTCTTTGCGTATTTGAATTTGTTCGTCTTCTTCATGATTACGTTAGTAGTGGGAAGCAACTTATTAGTGATGTTCATTGGTTGGGAAGGCGTTGGATTGTGTTCGTATTTGTTGATTGGTTTCTGGTATAAAAACCAACCTTATAACGATGCAGCCAAAAAAGCGTTTATCATGAACAGAATCGGAGATTTAGGCTTTTTAATCGGAATGTTTATTATTGCCGCTTTGTTCTCTACTTTAAACTACGCCGAATTAAGAACTGCACTTTCAGCCGGAAATGCAAATTCTGCAATGCTTGGTGTAGCGGCTTTGTGCTTATTCATCGGAGCTTGTGGAAAATCAGCACAGTTGCCTTTATACACTTGGTTACCCGATGCGATGGCTGGTCCAACACCGGTTTCTGCGTTAATTCACGCCGCGACCATGGTAACCGCCGGTATTTTTATGGTTACGAGAATGAATTTCTTATTCGATTTAACACCGGATATTCAACAAATCATAGCCATTGTTGGTGCTGCCACTGCTTTAGTAGCCGCTTCCATTGGTTTATTGCAAAACGATATCAAGAAAGTATTGGCTTACTCAACCGTTTCCCAATTGGGATTAATGTTCTTAGCTTTAGGTTTAGGAGCATACACCGTTGCGGTATTCCACGTAATCACACATGCATTCTTTAAAGCTTGTTTGTTCCTAGGTTCCGGTTCAGTAATCCACGGATTGCATGGCGAACAAGACATGCGAAAAATGGGTGGTTTGCGCAAAGCGATGCCAATCACTTTCTGGACTATGATGATATCTACCTTAGCAATTGCCGGTATTTTCCCGTTCGCAGGTTTCTGGTCAAAAGACGAAATCTTAATGGTCGCTTTTGAACACAATAAAGTATTATGGGTTGTCGCTTCGATTGCTTCGATAATGACCGCTTTTTATATGTTCCGATTGATGTATTTGACCTTTTTTAAAGAATTCAGAGGCACAGAAGAACAAAAACACCACTTACACGAAAGCCCTAGTTTAATCACCATTCCATTGATAATCTTAGCTATTTTAGCCGTAATTGGTGGCGCGATTAACTTACCGGGCAGTATGTGGTTGAACCATTTCCTAGAACCGGTTTTAGCCGCTAAGCACGAAGCTCATCATTTAGGCACGCAAGAGTTTGTTTTGATGGGAATCGCATTAGCCGGTGCCATCGTTGGAATAATTTGGGCGAATGCCAAATACATCAAAGGCGGTTTTGTTCCAAAACAAGATGCAGACATCACCGGATTTTCTAAAACAATTTACAATAAATATTATGTAGACGAGTTTTATACCTTCTTGATTGTGAAACCTATCAACGGATTAGCTAATTTCTTCCGTACGACATTGGAACCGGCTTTAGGTAAAGTGGTTTACAGTTTCGGAAGTTTGGCTAACGGCTTGGGTACACAAGGGAAAAAATTACACAACGGAAATATCGGTTTATACCTTTTTGCCTTTGTAATTGGGGTTTGTGCCATCATAACTTATTTATTTATTACAACTAAAACAGTTCAATAATTTTACACAATGGATGTAACTACGCTATTATTATTACTTCTTGTTGGTGCTATCGCCACGTTTTTTGCAGGAGATAAATTGGCTTCCAAAATTGCGCTGGTATTCAGCTTGGCAGCCTTAGGTTTGTCATTGTATTTGCTAAACTTATTGAACCAAGGTGCTGATATCGGTTTCACCGGAAGTTGGATTGCCAACCCAAAAGTAGCCTTAGCTTTCAAAGCCGACGGTTTATCCATGGCGATGGTTTTATTGACTACAGCTTTAACACCGTTGATTATTTTATCATCATTCGGAAATAGCTTTACAAACGCTAAAAACTTCTACGCTTTAGTATTGTTCATGTCATTTGCCATGGTGGGAACATTCTTGGCTGCTGACGGATTATTATACTACATCTTCTGGGAATTGGCTTTAATTCCGATTTACTTCATCGCTTTAATTTGGGGTAACGGCGATGCCGAAGAACGCAAAAAAGCGGTGGTGAAATTCTTCATCTACACTTTAGGAGGTTCGTTATTTATGCTAATCGCTTTTGCTTATTTGTATTCAAAAGCCGGAAGCTTCCTTTTAGAAGATTTATACCAATTAGACTTAACCGCTACAGAAGAATGTTGGATTTTCTTCGCTTTCTTCTTGGCTTATGCGATTAAAATTCCAATCATTCCTTTCCATACTTGGCAAGCAAAAGTATACCAAAAAGCACCAACCGTTGGAACGATGCTTTTATCGGGTATCATGTTAAAAATGGGATTGTACAGCGTTATCCGTTGGCAATTGCCTATCGCGCCAAATGCAGCTAAAGAATACATGCCAATCTTAATCGGGTTGAGTATAGCCGGAGTAATTTACGGTTCAATAGTGGCTTTACGCCAAAAAGATTTGAAAAAATTATTGGCTTACTCATCATTAGCACACGTTGGTTTAATCGCCGCCGGTTGTTATACTTTAACGCTTGACGGATTAAGCGGTGCGGTTTCGCAAATGATTGCCCACGGTTTTGTTATCGTTGGATTATTCTTTGCGGCTGAAGTGATTTTCAGAAGATATGAAACGAGAACTATTGCTGATTTAGGTGGTATCAGAAGTCAAACGCCAAAGTTTACTTCGATGTTTATGATTTTGGTATTAGCTTCTGTGGCTTTACCGGGAACCTTTAACTTTGTGGGAGAGTTTACGGTATTGTACAGTTTGAGCCAAGTGAATATTTGGTTCGCCGTTTTAGGTGGAACGACGATTATTTTAGGGGCTTACTATATGTTGAAAATGTTCCAAGACGTTATGCTAGGAGAAACCAATACGAAAGTATTTGCAGACGTAACCACCAGCGAAGCGATTACCTTTGTAGTAATCATTGCGTTTTTACTGTTCTTCGGTTTGTATCCAAAACCAATTGTAGATCTGGTAACGCCAAGTTTAAACGAAATTTTAGAAGTAATCAATAAATAATAAAATGCAAGTATTAATAACAATAGTATCATTAGGAGTTTTTTGTCTGTTGGCAGAAATTTTCAATTTTAGAAAACTACTGGTTCCAGTTACTGTAATAGGTTTACTTGCCATTTTAGGTATATCCTTAAATCTTTGGGCGATTGACCCAAGCATTGATTCCAACTATGCAAGTATGATTGCTGTAGATAAATTCTCGAACGCTTTTTCTTCTTTATTCATTTTACTTACGATATTCTTAGTCGCCTTAAGTGGTGATTTCTATAAAGAACACCAAACCAAAATATCCGACTTTATTGCCATCAAAGTATTCCTTTTGGCCGGAGCAGTTGCTATGGTTTCTTTTGCCAATTTATCCATGTTCTTTTTAGGAATTGAAGTATTATCAATCGCTTTATACGTTTTAGCCGCGAGCCGAAGATTGGACGTAAAAAGTAACGAAGCCGGAATGAAATACTTCCTGATGGGATCGTTTGCTTCAGGGATTATTTTATTCGGAATTTGTTTGATTTATGGCGCGACAGGCTATTTCGACTTAGCAGCCATCAAAGATTTATCTTCAGGAGCCGGTTTACCGATTTGGTTCCCAATAGGCATCACTTTAATGATCATCGGAATGCTGTTCAAAATCGCAGCTGCACCTTTCCATTTTTGGGCACCGGATGTTTACGAAGGTTCGCCATCGATGACAACAGCAACCATGAGTACGTTAGCGAAAGTAGTCGCTATGGCTGCTTTATACAAAATATTAAGTAGCATGACTTCCTCATTAACCCCAACTTTCGAAATGGTGATTGTTGTCGTTTCTATATTATCAATGACCATCGGAAATATCATGGCGTTGCGTCAGGACAATGTAAAACGTATGTTGGCGTTCTCCGGAATTTCTCACGCCGGATTTATGTTAATGGCGATTTTAAGTTTATCCACTGCGGCAAGTACTTTATTTTATTACACTGCCGCTTATGCTTTAGCGGGAATTGCTTCTTTTGCCGTAATCATTTATGTAACGCGCAACAAAGACAATGAAGCTACGGCCAACTTCAACGGTTTAGGCAAAACCAATCCGTTAATGGCAGCCATTTTAACAGCTTCACTTTTATCGATGGCAGGAATTCCAATATTCTCAGGATTCTTTGCCAAGTTTATGTTGTTCAGCGATACCATTAAATCAGGTTATTTATTCTTAGTGATTGTTGGGGTAATCAACTCGATTATCAGTGTAGGTTATTATTTCAAACTGATTTTGGCGATGTACACTAAAGAAACTACCGAAGAAAAACAATCGGTTCCTTTTGTTTATTACTTCGTAGCAGTTGCAGCGATTTTACTCAATATTGCCATGGGACTTTATCCATCATTTGTAACCAATTTATTGAACTAAAAAACACTTCTTACTTCATTATACTAAAAACCATCAAGAGTAATTTTGATGGTTTTTTTGTGGATCGTTGTCTTTAATAAAATCCTATATTTGGATAGCAAAAAGAAATTAAACATGGAAAACTCGAGTGTAACAACGGTTCTCAGAAAATTGCCTTACGACATTATCACTTTCTTTATATTTTGTCTTGCCATTTCCACTTTCAGTTTTTATTTGGATCTAGATATTAATAAAGAATTAAGAACTTCTTTAATTCCTTACACTGGTTGGGGTTTTGGCAGAGGTTATTTGTCCGCCTCGTTTTTCATATTAATTGGTTTACTTTCGTTCAAAAGTTCGGAAAACAGAACGCTTCAAATACTACGGATTTTTATTATCCTCTTAATGTCAATCAATGTTTATAACGGTGTACAAGATTGGCTGCAAATCACTCCCGAAGATTACACCAATCCCAATCCGTATTTGCGCTATGATACTTTAACACCCGTTTATACAATTGCCACTCCGTTATTTTGGACACTTCTTATGACAGTAACACTAGTTTGGAACTACTTCAAAAACAAAAAGAGAAACAAACCAAAACCTGATACAATCTCTTAAAATATAAAACCATCATGATTGATTTTGATGGTTTTTGTTATCAACAATTGGTAAAATTAACTTTTGTTCCGGTACAAAATCCTTAATTTTATACGATGTATGCTTTAGTCGATTGCAATAACTTTTACGCTTCGTGCGAACGTGTTTTTCAGCCAAAATTGGTTGGAAAACCGATTGTTATTTTGTCCAATAACGACGGTTGCATTATCTCGCGAAGTGATGAAGCCAAAGCACTCGGCATTCCCATGGGTGCGCCCGAATTCAAAGTACGCCAAGAGCTCCAAGCCAAAAACATTCAGGTCTTTTCTTCCAATTATCCTTTGTATGGTGATTTGAGTAATCGCGTGATGAAAATACTCGAAGGCTTTACACCACATGTAGAACCGTACAGCATCGACGAAGCCTTTATGAATTTTGAAGGTGTAAAAATAGCCAACTTCCACGAGTATGGACTGCAAATGAAAAGCCGCATTATGAAATGGCTAAGCATTCCGGTATCCGTGGGTTTTGCGGAAACCAAAGCACTTTCAAAAGTCGCCAATAAAATCGCCCGTAAGTTTCCCGAAAGAACCCAAGGCGTCTATGTAATCGATTCAGAAGAAAAGCGCAACAAAGCCTTAAAATGGACCAAGATTGAAGACGTTTGGGGTATTGGATTTCGCCTGACTAAAAAAATGAAAGCGAAAAACATCAATACCGCTTATGATTTCACTTTGCCACACAACGAAGCTTTTATCCAATCAACCATGGGCGTTATAGGCTTGCGATTGAAATATGAATTAGAAGGTAAGTCGGTCTTAGAAATGGACTTACCCAAAGACAAAAAAACCATCGCCATCACCCGAAGTTTTGCCGGCAACATTACCACTTTAGACGAAATGAAAGAACGCGTTTCAACCTTCGCTACCGTTTGTGCCGAAAAGCTACGCAAACAAAAATCTTGTTGTCATGGCGTCATTTTGTATTTAAGAAAAGACAAATACAAAACCGATCGACAACGTTACAATTTTTATAAGATGGAAACCTTGCCTTTTGCCAGTAATTCTTCTATCACCATTAGTAACTTGGCGGTAAAAATGCTGAAAGAAGTCTTTGAAGAAGGTGAAATCTATAAAAAAGCCGGCGTCATCGTGACTGAAATTATACCCGAAAACCAAAAGCAGTTCCACCTTTTTGAAGAAGAAAATCCAAAGCATTTAAAACTCATGAAAGTGATGGATGATTATTATAAAAAAACCGGAGAACGCAAAATACGATTGGGCAACCAAGATTTGCAACGCACTTGGAAAATGAAACAAGACCATTTGTCTAATAAATACACCACCGATTTCTCTCAAATCTTAAAAATTAAATGTCAATAAAAAGCAACCTCTCCTTTTTTAAACCCGATTTCGAAAACTCGAGAACACTTCCCTATTTTGAAGGCGGCATCAAAGCAGGTTTTCCTTCACCGGCAGCCGATTTTGAAGGAAGCCAAATCAGTTTAGACAAAGTATTGGTCAAAAATTTCGAGGCTACTTTCTATGCCAAAGCCGATGGCCATTCAATGATTGGCGCCGGCATAGACGATGGCGACATTATGGTCATTGATCGAAGTCTGGAACCCACAAATGGTAAAATTGCGGTTTGCCTGACTGACGGAGATTTTACTGTAAAACGCATCAAAGTCGAAAAAGATGCTGTCTATCTCATGCCGGAAAATGATTCTTTTCAACCGATAAAAATATCTGAAGACAACAAATTGATTATTTGGGGCATTGTAACTTATGTAATAAAAAGTGTATAGTCAACCTGGGTAAGACTACAAAAATGCAATCATTTTAACAACTCATCATCGCTACTCATTAGGAAAATATAGCCAATCAATTGAATCGATTGTGATAAGTTCCTATCTATAATAACGTATTTTCTTGTGTAATCCTTCCAAAAAACACAACGAAAACGTTTGAAACAACTTAACATTACTACAACATTTAGCAAAATCCTTCGAAAAAAGGCAAACCAATGATGAAACAAAACAAATTATAGGGAGTGCATTAAGATAAAAATTAAGAATTGTATAGTTTTTATATCATATAATGTAAATATGTGTAAAAAAACATACGGTATTTTTATAATCTACAAATTTTACAAATTATGAAACGAATAGTACAATACTTTTTCAGAAAAACACCAATTATCCTTTTGTGGGCAATTGTAGGAATCCATAATTTAAGTGCTCAAAATTTATTAACCAATGGCGATTTTGAAGCTGGTGGAAGTGGTAATGGTTTTTTAGTGCATGATTATACTTTGATTAATCCGCTTAACGGAATCAGTAATCCGGGTTTTTATGGCAGAACTACTAACCCAACCATAATGAATACCAATTATATTTCGGGTGGAGACCACACATCGGGCTCGGGTAACATGCTGGTTATCGATGGGGCAACACTTGCCAACAGATTTTTCTGGACTACCGGAAATACCGGCGGTGCTATTGGTGGATTTACGGCCGGAACAACCTATACTTTCAGTTTTTGGATTAAATCCGTTTCCAATGCAGTAACTTCAGACGATACTACCAGAGCGAGTATCGGTGTCTTTTTTGTTAATGCCAATAATGTCAATCCAACAAATTTAAACACGCTTGCTCCTTTACCATCAGAAGGCTGGCAACGAATATCTTATTCTTTTGTGGCTACAGCCAACAATGTAATGGTGCGTTTAAAAACCAATACCATCGGGACTATAGGTCACGATTTCGCTGTAGATGATTTTTCTATTACTGAAGGAGGTCTTCCTTTTGTAGGTTCTTATTCTTTTGTCAATCCAACTTGTCCTAATACGACAGATGGCAGTATCACAGTCAACATAACCGGTGGTACTTTTCCATATAGCACTTTTAATTTAACCGGTACAGCAACCCTTTCTAACAATAACGGAATCTTTACCGGTTTAGGCGAAGGAACTTATTCGGTGACCGTTTCTGATTCTAATGGACAACAGTATACGCAAACTGATATTGTATTGGCAGCGCCCAATAATTTACAATTGAGCAGCCCGGTAACCATTTGTTCCGGAGAATCAACTACTTTATCAGCAACCGGAGGAACAGGCTCTTATACTTGGTCGGCTAATCCTGCGGATGCTTCTATCACTAACCCAAATAGTGCCACACAAAACGTTAGTCCGACAGTAACTACAACTTACACGGTTACCTCTGGCTCACTTTCTAATCCCGTGAATTTAATTCAAAATGGAGACTTTACACAAGGCAATACCCTTTTCATAACAGAGTATGCCCAAGTAGATGACCCGAATCCGTTTGGAGTTCAATCGTCATACAATATTGTCACCAATCCTAATGCTTGGTTTGCCCCATTTGCTTCCTGTGGTGATCACACTACCGGTAGTGGAAATTTAATGGTGTTTGACGGATCAACAGACCCAACAGGAAACATCATAGCATGGGGTAATGAAAATCCGGTTGCAATTGCTACCAACACCAATTACACTTTCTCTTACTATGTAGCATCAGTTGCGCCTCAAAATTTAGCCCAATTGGAAGTTACCATTAACGGCATATCGCTGGGAGCACCTGTCACTGCACCTGGTTCAACCTGCTTATGGACACTAGTATCATACAACTGGAATTCCGGTGCCAATACCACTGCAACCATCCGCATCTATAATAGAAATTTTATCGACTTTGGAAATGATTTTGCTTTAGATGACATCTCTTTAAGAGAAACTGTAACCTGTCAGTATGAAAAAACAGTAACTGTAACCGTTAACCCGGCCAACACACCTTCTTTTAATGCGGTAGCTCCTATTTGCTCAGGTGGAACTTTGAATGCATTGCCTACAACTTCTATCAACGGTTATACAGGAACTTGGTCGCCGGTTTTGAATAATACCGCTACAACCACTTATACATTTGAGCCAACCGCAGGGCAACAATGTGTGACCAATGCAAATCTTACCATTACAGTAAACCCTAACTTAACACCGAGTTTTGCCGCAGTTAATCCAATTTGTTTTGGAACTACTTTATCCGCATTGCCTACAACTTCTACCAACGGCGTTACCGGATCTTGGCTGCCTGCTTTGAACAATACGGCTACTACAACTTATACCTTTTCGCCAACAGCCGGACAATGTGCATCGGCTACAAATCTTTCCATAGAAGTTAAGCCTTTACCGGAATTTACCATAGCTGAAGGTTGTAATGGCGTAAGTTATACTTTAACTGCAGTTGATACCAACCCTGCCAATTCAACTTATGCATGGTTTGATCCTTCAAACACTCCAATAGGAAATGAATTGTCTGTGGTTATCGCTACTCCGGGTGTTTATGAGTTGGCAGTAACCCAAAATGGTTGTACTGCTGAAGAAACCATTAATGTCCTTTCACCAACTTGCGGCATCCAAAAAGGAATCTCTGCCAACAATGATGGTTTAAATGACAGCTTTGATTTGGCAGGCTATAACGTGAAACAACTAAAAATCTTCAACCGATATGGCGTTGCGGTTTACTCTAAATCCAATTACGAAAACGAATGGTTTGGTCAATCTGATGGTGGTGATAAATTGCCGGATGGTACTTACTATTACGTAATTGATTTCAATGATCTCAAAACCAAAACCGGCTGGATTTATATCAACAGAGTACAATAATTAAACTTCCTTTTTGCCCTAATCTGATGTTTAACAATAAATCGATGGTTTATAATTTATAAATCTTCAAGGTTGCTATTTTCCACATAAATGAATTACCCAAAAAAAATATTGCTCTTTTTACTTTTGCTGCTATCCTCTCACAGTTATTCTCAATTGGGATTCTGTGGCGGAAGTAAAGGCGACCCTATTTTTACTGAAAATTTCGGGAATGGCACCAACTACGGACCGGCTTTACCTGCCGGAACAACCAATTATACTTTTGTAACCGGAAATCCAAACGACGGAAGCTATACCCTTTATTACAGAACAAATTTATACAGCACTTGGCATTACTCCTTAGACCATACACCCGATGCCACTAACGGCACTAATGGAAAGTCTTTAATTGTAAACGCCAACGCAAGTACTTCGGGCGATTTTTATAAAAGAACCGTAACCGGATTGTGTGTTAATACCACTTTTGAATTTTCTGCTTGGGTAATGAATGTTTACAATCCCGGCTCAGGATTTTGTGGCGCCGGTGAAATACCCATCAATGTCAGATTCGAAATTTGGAATGACACCGAAACCACTCTTTTAGGCTCCGGAAACACAGGAAATATCATGGGAACCTTTGCGCCAACTTGGCAACAATTTGCTCTGGTATTTACTACCGGAAATGAAACCTCTGTAGTACTGAAAATGAAAAACAACGGCTTAGGCGGTTGCGGCAATGACTTAGCCATAGACGACATCGAATTTAGATCTTGTGGTGATTTAACCACCGTGACAAGCCCATCGGTAACAGGAAATAGTTTTGTTACCTGTCAAAGTCCGGTTTCACTTGTACTTCAAGCCAACACTACCGGAACTTCTCCTTACTTTTACCAATGGCAAACCAGTACCAACGGCTTCACATGGGTAGATATTCCCGGAGCTACTCACGCCAGCTATACGACACCTAATTTGACTTCGCTAACCTATTACAGAACCAAAGTAGCACAAGATATTGCCAATTTAAGCAACCCTTTTTGTTCAACCTTGTCAAACAGCTTTACCATTTCTTTTTTACCACCGCCTACAAACAGTGTCAGCAATGGAAACCAAACCATTTGTAGCAACCAACCTATTCCAACCCTAAGCGTTACGGCAAGTCCGGGAACCGGAATCAACTGGTACGATGCGGCAACCGGTGGTAACTTATTGTTGTCAAACTCAACTTCTTTTACCCCAACAACCGCCGGAACGTACTACGCCGAAACGTATGATTTAACCTCAAATTGTCTCAATAGTTCCAGAGTTCCTGTTAGTCTAACTATAGTCAGTCAACCCACAGCAACCCTTTCAGGAACTACTTCTATATGTACCGGAAATACCGCTACTATTACCTTCAACGGAACACCAAATGCTATGGTAACTTATAATATTGACGGTGGTGCAAATCAAACAACCACTTTAAACGCAAGCGGCTCAGCTTCCGTTACCACACCAGTTTTAACTTCCAACAGCACCTACAATTTAGTGTCAGTAACCTTAAACACTTGTACGGCCAACTTAAATGGCTCGGCGGTGATTACGGTGTTTTCTACACCAACAGCCTCTGTTTCAGGCACAACTTCGGTTTGTTCCGGGGCTAATGCACCTCTTACATTCATCGGAACACCAAACGCCACTGTGACTTACACCGTCAATAGCGGTGTCAATCAAACAATAACTCTAGATGCCAACGGCAATGGTTCAGCAGTAGTTTCAAATGTAACCTCAAACACCATTATTACACTCATCAGCATTACTTCAGCCGGTGCCAATAGTTGCGTCCAACCCTTATCACAATCTTTTACTATAACTGTAGTCGCCTTACCAACAGCAACCATCAGTGTGAGTCCATCAACCATTTGCGCCAACCAAACCAGTACGCTAAGTTTTACCGGCACACCAAATGCTATCATTACTTATAACGCAAACGGAGGAACCAATCAAACCATAACACTAAACGCTTCAGGACAAGCTTCTTTAGTTACCCCAAGCATTGCCTCAAACACTACTTTTCAATTGGTAAGCGCCGCGCTTTCGGAAGTTTCAAGCTGTAGCCAATCAATCTCAGGCAGTGCTTCGGTTTCGTTAAATCCAACGCCTGTAGCCGGTTTCAACGGAGATTTAAATTATTGTTCCAATGAAACTACGGCCATCAACCTAACGGCTGATATCGTCGGAACCACCTTCTCATGGACCGTTACCCAAAACGGCACTACAGGAGCAACAACCGGAACAGGAGATCAGATTGTACAAACCATAACCAATAACAATACTACTAACGGAGCCGTTACTTATGTTGTTACTCCTTCTTACAATGGCTGTGCAGGTCTTCCGATAACTATTAATATCACCATTCATCCGATACCAAATCCATCCATTACTGATGGTGCTATCTGTTTGAGTAGCGCAAGTGCTCCGACGTCACAATTTCATACTTTAGTTACCAACCTACCTGCAGCCAATCACAGTTTCGTTTGGTATTATGGCAGCGCAGTTATCCCAAATGCCAATAACAATGCATACAATGCTTACCAGGTTGGAACTTATAGTGTTATCGCAACCAATACCTTAACCGGTTGTGTTTCCGGTTTGGTTTCTGCTGTAGTAAGCGAGTCCATTCGCGGTGAAAGCCTGATCATCAATCAATCGGAAACTTTTAGCGATAATCCCCGAATTACTGTAACGGTTGTTGGTGGAGACGGTCCGTTTTTATACCAATTAGACAATGGTCCGTTTCAGTCTTCGAACGTCTTTGCTCCCGTTTCACCGGGAACGCATACCATTACCGTGGTAGATGAAACCTATTGTACTTATTTAACCTCAACCGTAACCATCATCAACTATCCGCATTATTTTACGCCTAATGGTGACGGCTATCATGACCATTGGAACATAAAAGGAGTCAATGCCAATGCCCGTATAGTAATTTATGACCGCTACGGAAAAATCATCAAGCAAACCAGCCCCGGCGCCGGTGGTTGGGACGGAACCTATAATGGCCGCCTGATGTTCTCCGATGATTATTGGTTCACCATTGATTATATAGAAAATGGCGTTGAAAAAACTTTCAGAGCACATTTCACCCTAAAAAGATAACCACTTAAACACACACTAACCATGAAACAAAACCAACCAAGCACAATAGGACAAACAAAATTTGCATTCAAAATAAAATAAGACAAAATGAAGAAACTATATTTCATTGCCATATTAGCTTTATCAGTAACAGAGTTAAGAGCACAGCAAGATCCTCATTACACTCAGTACATGTACAACATGAGTGTGATGAATCCGGCGTATGCCGGATCTAAAGAAGCGGTTTCCGGTGGTTTCCTTTATCGTAAGCAATGGGTTGAGATAGAAGATGCGCCTACAACGGGAACCTTCTTTATCCACAGTCCGGTAGGCAGAAACGTTGGATTAGGCCTTTCTGTCATCTCCGATAAGATTGGACCGGTGGAAGAGAACAATTTCTACGCCGACTTCTCCTATACCTTAAACTTAGGTGGCGAACACCGCTTGGCTTTTGGTATGAAAGCCGGGGTAACCATGCACAAAATTGATTTCAATACCATCTATCCAACCTTACCTGATATCAATGATGGCGTTTTTGCTGGAGGCAATCCTAACAAAACCTTCCTAAACGTGGGTTCAGGGGTTTTCTATTACACCGATAAGTACTATGTAGCGTTCTCGGTACCGAACATGCTAAAGACAAAATATTTAGATTTTGACGGCAGACAATACGGAACAGAAGAATTGCACTATTTCTTAACCGGAGGTTATGTGTTTGATATCAACCCGAATTTAAAATTCAAACCTTTTGCGATGGTTAAATCCTCGCTTAACGCACCTACATCAGTTGATGTATCGACCAATTTTATGCTTTATGATAAGTTAGAATTAGGCGCCACTTATAGATTAGAGGACTCTTTCGGAGCCATGGTCAACTTTGCCATTACCCCTAGTTTAAGAATAGGGTACGCTTATGACCACATTGTTTCCGATTTGAATACCGTAACACCATCTTCTCACGAGGTGATGTTGTTATTCGATTTGAACTTCCCGAAAAAAGTATCCCGTTCACCAAGATATTTCTAACCTGTAAAGACACCTAAAAAATGAAAAATCTATATATAGCCTTAAGTTTTGTTACCCTAAGTTTCTCGCTTTCGGCACAAAATAAAGATACCAAAGCCGCCGACAAACTATTCGCAAGATATGAGTATGTTGATGCTGCTAAAGCCTATCTGAAACTTGTTGAGAATGATAAAGCCGACCCTTATGTGTACAAACAATTGGCCGATGCCAATTACAACATGTTCAACTCGGCAGAAGCTGCAAAATGGTATGCTAAAGCCACGGAGACCAATCAGGATGCCGAGACTTACTATCGTTATGCACAAATGCTAAAAGCCAATGGAAAATACGAAGAAGCCAACAAGCAAATGCAAAAGTTTGCCGCAGCAGCGCCTAATGACCAAAGAGCCAAAGCCTTCAAAGAAAACCCTAATTACGTACCAAGATTACTGGACAAAACCAAATTGTACAACGTAAAGTCATCTGATGTAAGCAGCGACAAGTCTGATTTTGGAGCCGTGCTTTATGACAATAGTTTGTATTTTGCCAGCGCTCGAAACGGTGCCAGAAAAAACTACGGTTGGACAGATGAACCTTTCCTTGACATTTACAAAGCCGATTACAATACCGATGGCACTATTACTAATGCGGGTGTGGTAGCGTCTTTAAACTCAAAATGGCATGATGGTCCGGTGACTATCTCAGCCGATGGCAATACGGCATACTTTGCCAGTGAGAGCTACAAAGAGAAAGACTACGAGAAAGACAAAAAGAACAATGCCCGATTCAGTCAGGTGTATTTGTTTAAAGCTACCAAAAATGGCGATTCGTGGAGTGAGTTAACCGCACTGCCTTTTAACGACAAAACCTATTCAAGCAGCAATCCATCACTTAGTAGAGACGGCAAAACGTTGTACTTCTCTTCTAACAGACCGGGCGGTTTAGGCGGAAATGATATTTGGAAAGTAAGCGTGAATGCTGATGGTAGTTTTGGAGAGCCACAAAATTTAGGCAGTAAAGTAAACACCGAAGGCAACGAGAGCTTCCCGTTTATAGCCGATGACAACAAAACATTGTACTTTGCCTCAAGTGGTAAACAAGGTTTAGGCGGATACGATGTGTTCCAAATTGATTTATCAGGAGGAGAAGCTACCAATTTAGGTACGCCAATCAATACCGAGAAAGACGATTTTGCATTTTCTTTCAACGGCACTAAAAACGTAGGTTTCTTATCGAGTAATCGCTCAGGAAATGACGATATCTTAGTGGTGAGCCCAATCTGTGGTGTTGATGTAACGGTGGTAGTAACCGATGCTAAAACAGGCGCTATTTTATCAAATGCCAATGTTGCCATCTTAGATGACAAGAAGAATGTTATTGCTACTGAAAAGTCAAACGCTAGTGGTGAGGTAAAATACCGAGTAGAGTGTGACAAACCTTATGTAGTACAAGCGTCAAAAGACGGCTACGAAGGCAATACTTTTGCTGTGACACCAAGCAAAGGACCATCGGCTAAAATAGCAGCCGCCTTACAACCAATTGATGTGATTGTAACGGATACCGAAATTGTATTGAAACCAATTTATTTTGAATACGACAAGAGCAACATCACCCAAGAAGGCGCTTTTGAGTTAGACAAACTGGTTCAGGTGATGAAAAACAATGAGAAAATGGTCATCTTAGCCAAATCACACACGGATAACCGTGGAACTGACAAATACAACGAAAGACTCTCAGACAGAAGAGCCAAATCAACAGCGCAATACATCATTTCGAAAGGGATTGCGGCCAACAGAATCTCTGCCAAAGGCATGGGTGAGTTAGAGCCAAAAGTAGATTGCGGCAAAGACTGCTCAGAAGAACAACACGCTCAAAACAGACGTTCTGAGTTTTTGATTGTGACGAAGTAATCAAATAATACTAAAAAATAGAAAACCCCAAGCAGTAATGTTTGGGGTTTTTTGGTTAAAATGTACACAAAAAGTGTAACAACAAAACTTCATCATTTCTTATTTTAGCAAAAATTAATGTGCTACAAAATAAACACATTTCATAACCCCGTTAGGGTTTAACATGGGTAGCAATGGGTTTAAAACGCATCGAATATAAAACAAGAACAAAATCCCCTTAGGGATGATATATTGGTAAATGGCTAATACCTACACACAAATTCATATTCAATTGGTTTTCGCTGTAAAACACCGGAATGCATTAATCCATTCTTCATTTAAAGGCGAATTATACCAATATATTACAGGAATAATCAAAAACCACAATCATAAATTATTAGCCATAAACGGTATGTCCGACCATATCCATATCTTTATTGGCATGCGTCCAACACAATCCTTATCTGATTTATTACAAGACATCAAAGGAAATTCCTCAAAATGGATAAATGAAAAGAAGTTTCTTAAAGTCAATTTTGAATGGCAGCAAGGTTATGGTGCATTTTCTTATTCAAAGTCACAAGTAAATAATGTCATTAACTATATTAATAATCAAGAGCAACATCATTCAATAAAAACTTTTCGGGAAGAATATTTAGAATTCTTAAAATTATTTGAGGTTGATTACGATGAAAGGTATATTTTTAAAGAGCCCTTATAAAATCCCGGCAAAAAAATCATCAATCAACCAAACCCAATCCCAAATCCCGCTAGGGATAAAATATCGGTAGAGATAAAATATCGGTAGAAATGAAATATCGGTAGAAAAAATATCCGCAAAAAAATCATCAATCAACCAAACCCAATCCCGCTAGGGATAAAATATCGGTAGAGATGAAATATCGGTAGAGATGAAATATCGGTAGAAAAAATATCCGCAAAAAAAATCATCAATCAACCAAACCCAATCCCGCTAGGGATAAAATATCGGTAGAAATGAAATATCGGTAGAAAAAATATCCGCAAAAAAATCATCAATCAACCAAACCCAATCCCGCTAGGGATAAAATATCGGTAGAGATGAAATGTCGGTAGAAAATTCATCAATCAAACAAACCCAAAATCCCGCTAGGGATGACATATGGGTGAAAATTGTATATGTGTAATAATATAATTTATATCATCCCTAAAGGGATTTTTTATCAAATAACATCTTTTCTACCAAAATTAAATCCCTAAAGGGATTGACCAAAAAAAATCTCTGCCAAAGGCATGGGTGAGTTAGAGCCAAAAGTAGATTGCAGCAAAGACTGTAGCGAAGAACAACACGCTCAAAACAGACGTTCTGAGTTCTTGGTTGTGAGTAAATAATAGATATCACTATAAATAGAAAAGCCCCGAGCAGTGATGTTTGGGGTTTTTTGTTTTTCAATACCTATTTTTATTTTTGTAATCTTTTTTGTATATTAGCATTCAATAACTAGAGAATAACAGTGAAAGTCTTATTAAAAATGACTTTAGATTGTACTGAAATTGTGGATTAATGAAATAAACACATTAATTAAATTTATTCTAAAATTTATAAGATATTGAAAATTCTAATAGACACAAACATCCTACTTAACCTAGAAGACAATAGAATCATAGAAGCATCCTTTTCAAATTTTTATCGTTTAGCTATAGAAAACAACTGCAAGATTATTTATCATCCTAAAGCAATTCCTGCTGATATTAGTAGAGATAAAAATTCAAATAGAAAACAAATCACTATCTCTAAACTTAAAAAGTATCAAGAACTTGAAGATTATGCTAAACCAACTAAAGAATTCTTATCTAATCTTAAAACAAAAAAAGCGAATGACGAGATAGATAATATACAACTTTTTCAATTATACAGAGGATATGTTGACTATTTTATTACACAAGACAAGGGTATACATACAAGTGCAAAAAAGCTTGGCATTAATTCTAAAGTCTTAAATATATCTGGAATACTTAAATTACTTGAAGAACAATTTACAATAGTAATTCCAACTCATCCAATTTTAAAAGAGCATAGTCTCAGAGAAATAGAAGATAAATTCAGTAGCGTATTTTTTGATAGTTTCAAATTAGATTATGGTGACTACTTTGATACCTGGCTTAAAAAATGCGTCCAAACAAACAGAAAGTGTTACTCATTGATAGTAGATGATGAATTACAGGCTTTACTAATCTATAATATTGAAAACATTGAAGATCATAAGTTAGCAAACATTTTTGAAAAGGTGCTGAAAATTTGCACACTAAAAGTTGCTGACACTGCATTTGGTATAAAACTAGGGGAACTCTTTCTAAACAAAATGTTTGAATATTGTATTAATCAAAAATTAAATTATTTATATCTGACCGTATACGAAAAGCAAGAACAATTAATCACACTACTTGACTATTTTGGCTTTTATCGTGAAAATTTTACTAATAGTCAAGGTTTGATTGAAATCAGAATGATAAAGTGCCTAAACAAAAGTGCTATAAACACGAAGGAGAATACAATCGACATTCATCCGTTTTATCATGATGATGAAACCATATCTAAATTTGCAATACCTATACGTCCAAATTATTATAGTAATCTTTTTAAAGATGGTAAGTTAAGACCGCCCTCCATTTTTGATGCTTCACCGGATAGTGTAAATGAAATACAAGGAAACACAATTATAAAAGCTTACATATCGAACTCTAAAATAAAGAATTTAAAAAAAGGGGACATTCTGCTTTTTTATTCTTCACAAACCAACAAATCAATAAAGCCAATAGGAATATTAGAAACAATAAAAATTGTAAAAGATTTTGATGAGCTTTCAAAGATTGTGAGTAAAAAGACCGTATTTTCGCAAGAAGATTTATTAAAGATGTTCATTAAGAAAGATGAATTACATGTTATAACATTTAGACTAATAACTTATTTGAGCAAAAAAATTCCCTTACAAAAAATCCAACAGTTAGAAAGTTTTAAAAATAAAATACAAACAATTACTAAAATATCTGAACAAGATTACCAATTATTAAAAAATGAAGGATACTTTGACAAGCGTTATATTATCAATTAAACCGACTTATTCCAAAGCAATTATTTCAGGCACCAAGAGAGTAGAGTTTCGGAAAAAAAAATTCAAACGGCCTGTAGATAAAATTTTTATCTATTCTTCATCGCCTGAAAAAATGATTATAGGGTACTTTACAATTTCAGAGATTGTCCAAGATTCTCCAAAAAACTTATGGAGTTCATTTAATAAAGTTGGTGGTATAACTGAAACTGATTTTTTCGATTATTACAAAGATGCAGAAATAGGTTTTTCTATAGTAATAGATAAAGTTTGCAAGTTTGAAAACGGTATTGATCCTATTGATTTTATAGAAAAATTTTGCGCCCCACAATCTTATATCTACGTAGAGGAAAAACGCCTACTTTCAGCAGCAATACTGAATTACTAATTAAAATACCCCGCTACCGCACGAATCCTTTCGTGTGGTATTCAACCCACCCCGCCCACCAGCGGGTTTTTTCATTCCCAAAACCACCAACCCTCAAAAAAAATCCCCTCCCATCCCCCATTTAACAAGCAAACTATTATTTTTTTAATAGGCACGCATACTATTTTAAACTTTTCTGCGTTATCTATAAAGAGAACAGTCAATAATAAAAGTTCAACCCATCGGTACTCCATGAAATAAAAATTACTTGACACTTATTCCTAAGGCAAAACAACCTTCCAAAACGGATGGGTGTCAGCGAGTAATAAAAATATTTCTAATGAAACTTTTACATTATGAGTACCAGAAGATCAACCTCAGAAGTAGGGCATGCTAAAAACGTAGCCAACTTCACAGCCCTAATCCAGTTATTAGAAGAAATGGGGCCTTTGTACCAACCTACAAATGCCACAATCGCAATTAGCCCTCTCATCACACTGCGAGACCAACTCACCGACAGCATTCAAAACCTAGCCGACAAAATACCACCTTTTAAATCGCAGTAGCCAACCGCGAAAACGCCTTTAGAGACCTATCCAAAAGAGCGACCAGAGTCAAGAACAGTTTCTATTCCATGGGACTGTCAGCACCCGAAAATGAAAACGTCTTAGCCATAGTCAAGAAAATTCGAGGCGACCAACCCGTCCGAAGGGCTGATAACCTCGAAAACGCCGAAACAGAATCCATCTCTAATGCCCAACTCAGCTACACCAGCCGAGCCACGCACCTCCAAACCTTAACAAGCCTTTTAAGCTCTTATCCGGCTTATGCACCCAATGAAGAGGAACTATCCGCTGCTAAACTGGCAAACTTCTATAATAACCTCAAAAACCTCAATGATGAGGCAGCCAATAAAACCTTTGCCCTCATTACCGCGCGCAAAGAACGTAATGACCTCCTATACTACAATCCCGGAAACCTACTCAGCCTAGTAAATCCTATAAAAGATTACATCAAATCAGTAGAAGGAGCTAATGCTTATTACAAAGCTGCGGTAGCTTTAAAATTTAAAACAATTCAGTAAAAACAAATTCCGTTAATGAAACCGAGGCAAATCAAATCACCTCGGTTTTTTTATGTCCATTCCCGAAAAGACAACTACAACTCCTAAAATCAAACCTGAAAACTCCGAAAGAACACCTGCCAGCTCCGAAAAGATACCTGCCAACTCCAAAAAGATACCTGCCAAGTCCGAAAAGACTCCTGCCAAGTCCGAAAGAACACCTGCCAACTCCAAAAAGATATCTGCCTACTCCGAAAAGATACCTGCCAACTCCGAAAAGACTCCTGCCAAGTCCGAAAGAACACCTGCCGGCTCCGAAAAGATATCTGCCTACTCCGAAAGAACACCTGCCTACTCCAAAAAGATACCTACCTACTCCAAAAAGATACCTGCCAACTCCGAAAAGACTCCTGCCAAGTCCGAAAGTACACCTGCCGACTCCAAAAAGATATCTGCCTACTCCGAAAGAACACCTGCCTACTCCAAAAAGATACCTGCCAACTCCGAAAAGACTCCTGCCAACTCTGAATTGAGACCTGCCGACCCAATCATATAAAAACAAAAAAGCCCGATACTTTCGCATCAGGCTTTCTTTATAAATTATACAACGATTACAAATCCAATTGGAGGCTAAAAACCGAACTGTGCGCAGCAAATCCTTTCGGATGATAGCAGGAGTTATTTATTTACAGTACCATCAATCTAACTTGAGTCGCGTATGCCTAGGCATTCCTTTTTAAGGAAACAATCAAAAATCAACATTCACTACACCGCCAATCATATCTTGAACGCTTGTCTGGCCTGCGTTCACCACCTCACCGCGAAAAGTCCCCACTATTGAAGTGCTAGAATTAACGGTGATGTTGTTAGTCCATTCGTTTCCGAATGCGGCAGGAATCAAAGGCGTATAGATCTGGCTGAAAAGACGAAGTTGAAAATTGTTGATTTTGTTAGTACCCGTTTGGCCTACTTCCACGTCAAAATCAATTTGATAGGTTGTATTGGTCTTTTCTCCGTGAACGTGACGTGTTGTACCGGTAGTAGTAACCGTAATCACATCAAATACAACTGGTGCCGAACCCAAATTCACAGACAACGTTCCGGTTGTTGTTGGCACAGTACAATCCAAACCATCAAGGATAGTTTGCAAATCTCCCGTGGTATCTCCACAAGCCGTAATTTGGTCTTGCAATGCCTCTTTGTATGCCTCACATAACTCAGGGAAATTTTCGTCTGTAGCATTCTGAAACGCTTGAGCCGCCGCTAAAGTAGCCGATGCTGCCTCTTCACAACTAGGTGCCGAATCACTGTCGGAACTACAAGACAAAGACAATAAGGTCAAAAGCAATACTGTCGAAACTAATTTTAATCTTTTCATTTTATTTGTTTTTTAGAAATTAAAAAAAAGCCCGATACTTCTGTATCGGGCTTTTAAGCTGCTCCCCCTCTTGGGCTCGAACCAAGGACCCTCTGATTAACAGTCAGATGCTCTAACCAACTGAGCTAAGGAGGAAGATGTTATATCTTTTAAGCGGTTGCAAAGATAGAACGAATTTTATTTTTTGCAAATAAAAACGAATAAAATTTTAAAAAATATTACTTGCCTATGATTGCTTTGTAAATATCGTTTCCGTTAGCAAACAGTAGCAAGGAAATAAGTAATACAAAACCAACCATTTGGGCTTTCTCTAAGAACTTGTCACTTGGCTTTCTTCCTGAGATCATTTCATACAACAAGAACATCACATGACCTCCGTCTAGCGCAGGAATCGGCAATAAATTCATCACCCCAAGCATAATCGACAGTAAAGCGGTAATACTCCAAAAAGCTTCCCAACTCCAATAATCAGGGAATACATTATAAATTGCGGCAAAACCACCAACCCCTTTATAAGCGCCCGTACTTGGATTGAAAATCAATTTCAATTGTTTCCAATAATTGCCCAATTGTTCAAATCCTTTGTCAATACCCACCGGAATAGATTCGAAAAAGCCAAACTGCTCTGTGCTGAATTTATAGTACCCTAATTTCTCAAGGTTATCTTCTTTGATAGCACCACGCACTACGCCTAATTTACCTTCTTTATTCACCGTCACGGTAACTGCTGTTTCTTTTTGGTCTCTCAACACTACCGCTGGCAATTGCTTTCCTTTGTTTGCCGAAAGTATTGGCTCAGCCTGATCAAAATACCTCACTGACTGACCGTTTATGGAAACAAAAATATCTTTGGCTTTCAACTCTTTGTTTGGAGAATCATCTTGTAAACCCCCAACCACAAAAGGCATTCTCAAAGCAATCAATCCTTTTTTGTCTTCGTCAATAAATTTACCAATAAAGTTTTGCGGAAGCGTAATTGTCTTTTCTTCTCCGTTACGGTTAACCAAAACAGTTTTAGCCATTAAAACATCCATATTAACAGAAGGCTCAAACTTTACAATTTTCTTACCGTCAATAGCAACAATTTTATCTCCGGTTTTGATGCCGGCTTTTTCAAGCTCAGTGTTTTGCACCCAAACACCATCTTTCACTTCACTATTATTAATGTACTTTTCACCATAGAAAAAAGTCATCCCAATATAAATGATAAACGCCAAAATAAAGTTTACCGTTACACCGCCCAACATGATAATCAAACGTTGCCAAGTTGGTTTCGAACGGAACTCCCAAGGTTGTGGTTCTTGTGCCAATTGTTCCGTGTCCATGCTTTCATCTACCATTCCGGAGATTTTTACATAGCCCCCCAAAGGCAACCAACCGATACCATATTCGGTTTCACCGATTTTCTTTTTTAATAAAGAATATTTGATGTCAAAAAATAAGTAGAACTTCTCTACCCTAGTTTTAAATAATTTGGCCGGAATAAAATGCCCTAATTCGTGAAGTATAATTAATATTGATAAACTCAGTAAAAATTGAGATAATTTGATTGCAATTTCCATTTCTTATTTGTCAGTTTCTTTTAAACGCACAAAAGTAAGGTTTTCACCTTACTCGTGCATATAATATTTGTTTTAGATTATTTTTTTATGAATTTTTTATGATAAGTCCCTTCAGATGTCTGAATTTGCAAGTAATGAACTCCAGAGGACAAATGACTTACAGAGAAGTCCAAAGTATTGTTTTCAGCTATATTTTGTCCTAAGCTATTGTAAATCGTGACTTTTTCCAGAACTATATCCGTTGGCATTTGGATGTGTAAAACATCAACACTAGGATTAGGATAAAGCACTATAGCATTAGCCATGTCAAAATTCTCATTGCCAAGGGTAGCATTGCTGTTTCTGGAAATAATATGTCTTTCAGGATCAAACACTACTGCGGTTATAGCAAAAGGAACATTGGCAATAATCTCTTCTCCATTAAAAGTATTCTCCAGTACTAAATCAGCTTCCTGACCACCGGAACCATACACCCTAACCGGAACCGGCATTTCAAAATAAGACACCGAAGGATCAGATTGTGTTTGATTAATGACAAATTTGGCTTGTCCTTCGCCCCAATTCTGAGCAGTAATATTATAAGTCGGATACCCTTGATTGTAAACCCAATCATTAAAGAACTCTGTTAAATCTTGTCCGTAAACAGCTTCCAAATGCGCTATCAAATCGGTAGTAACGGCATATTTATAAGCCAAATTAGGATCGACCAAGTAATTTCTTATCGCTTGAAAAAAGTCTTCGTCACCCATTTTAAAACGCAACATTTCTAAAACCATCGCGCCTTTGTTATAACTCAATCGACTACTGAAAATTCTGCCCACATTGGTCGCTTGAACATCGGTTAAATAAACATTACCAGCCGGACTAGAAGTAATAAAGTCAATCATCCCCGTTTTTTGTGTGATAAAAGCATCTAATCCGTCTAAATTCTCAATGGTAATAGCCGATAAATAAGTAGCAAATCCTTCATTCAGCCAAATGTCTTTCCAAGTACCACAGGTGATTTTATTTCCAAACCATTGGTGCGCCAATTCGTGCGCAATCAAACCGCGACTGAAATTCCCCATAAAAGAAACGGTCGTATGTTCCATTCCACCACCAAAACCACATTGGGCATGCCCATACTTTTCGGCACTAAAAGGATAAGGTTCAAACAAATTTTCAAACAAATCCATAATCACAGGCGTTTGCGCCAAAGAAACCACTGCCGAAGCATAATTCTCAGGATAAATATAATTTACAATCGGGAACGTATTAGGTCCAATGCCGGCAGTTTGAGTATACACTTGATAATTGGTTATGGCAATAGCCACCAAATAAGCAGGTATCGGATAGTTGTGTTGAAAATGAGTCGTTTTATTGGCCCCATTGATAACCGGAGCTTCCGGTTCAACACCATTGGCCACACTTACATATTGCAATGGCGCTGTGATGTATATATCTACACTCTCAATCTTATCATTCAAATCTTGTTTACAAGGCCACCAATCTTTGGCACCAAATGGCTCCGATAATGTCCAAATAATCCAAGCACCATTGTGACTACTTCTGGTAAAAGCCTGCTCACCACTAGCCGGAGCACCTGAATAATTGATTTCAACCGTAGCAAAATTTCCGGTAGTTAAAGTACTTGGCAAAGTAATCACCAATTCATCGCTGGCATTTTGCACAAATGTTAAATTGGTTGTTCCTTGTTTAACCGAACTTACAGTCAATTGATCCGTTAAATCAAAGGTCACCGTTGTCATATCACTCAATGCCTTGAAAGTTGTCGTCACTTTTCCGGTGATAAAATAAACGGCAGGATTTACCGTAAACTCTAATTTACTGTAGGTAACATCGTAGTTTGCCGTATTGGGATTAACCTGAAAACTCATCAATTGGGAAGCCGATTTCATTTCCGCTTCGGCAATTCTGTTGGTTTCCAGCAAGCCATCTTGTGCAAAAACAAAAGAAATTGTAAAGAAAAATAATAAAATGTAGCACTTTTTCATAGCAAGCAATCTGTTTTTTTGCGAATATAACAATTATCAGGCTATACAACTGTCAAAAAAATGATAAATTAAACCTATCACTTTGATTATAATTTGGTTACCAAAAGTAAGTTTTTCAGCAACTGAAAGGTTTTATCAAACATTTCATTAAATTTGCGGGCGCAATAAAGAAAATGACATGTTACAAATCAGTTACATCAGAGAGAACAAAGAAAAAGTGATTACCGCTTTGGCCAAAAAACACATGGATGCTAAAGCCATTGTAGAAGACGTAATCCAATTAGACGAAAACAGAAGAAGCACACAAGTGGCTCTTGACAATACTTTGGCAGAAGCCAATAAATTATCATCCGCTATTGGCGAAATGATGAAAAATGGTGAGAAAGCCAAAGCCGAAATCCTAAAACAAAAAACAAGTCAGCTCAAAGAAAGCAGCAAAGAATTGTCTGAGAAATTAGATGCCTTCGCTACCGAATTGACCCAAAAAATGTATTTACTACCAAATCTTCCCGCCGATATCGTTCCGGAAGGCAAAACTCCCGAAGAAAACCTAAACGTTTTCCAAGAAGGTGACATTCCGGTTTTGCACGAAGGCGCGCAACCACACTGGGAATTGGTCAAAAAATATGACATCATCGACTTCGAATTGGGCGTAAAAATCACCGGAGCAGGTTTTCCTGTTTATAAAGGAAAAGGCGCCAAATTACAACGCGCGTTGATTTCGTATTTCTTAGACAAAAACACCGAAGCCGGTTACCAAGAATTTCAAGTACCACATTTAGTTAACGAAGCTTCAGGATACGGAACCGGACAATTACCGGATAAAGAAGGCCAAATGTACCACGTTGGCGTTGACGATTTATACTTAATTCCAACCGCTGAAGTTCCGGTAACGAATTTGTTCCGCGATGTGATTTTACAAGAAAACGAATTGCCTGTTATGTGTACGGGTTATACGCCGTGTTTCCGTCGTGAAGCAGGTTCTTATGGCGCGCACGTTCGTGGTTTGAACCGTTTGCACCAATTTGACAAAGTCGAAATCGTACGAGTGGAACATCCTGATAAATCATATGAAGCGCTTGATGGCATGGTGGAACATGTGAAAAACATTTTGCAAGAATTGAAGTTACCTTATAGAATCCTACGTCTTTGTGGCGGCGATATGAGTTTTGCTTCGGCATTGACTTATGATTTTGAAGTATTTTCAACCGCTCAAGACCGATGGTTGGAAATTTCTTCGGTGTCTAATTTTGAAACTTTCCAAGCTAATCGTTTAAAATTGCGTTTCAAAGGAAAAGACGGCAAAACCCAATTGGCGCATACACTCAATGGAAGTTCATTGGCTTTACCAAGAGTTTTAGCCGGCATCATAGAAAATTACCAAACACCGGAAGGTATCGTAATCCCGGAAGTATTGCGTCCTTACACCGGATTTGATATCATTAACTAAATAAGTTAACCTACCTATCGGCAGGCAAGTCTTTTTTAACAATTCATTGTACTAAAGGAGCACAAAAAGTGTTACTTTAGTACATTGTTCGTTTTACTGTTGCACATGAAAAAAATGCTCTCCATACTTTGCTTATTCCTTTCGCTTTGGGCTTCGGCTCAAAACGAGCAATTGGCCAATAATTATTTTGACCGAGGTGAATTTGAAAAGGCGTTGGTTAGTTATGAAGAATTACTCAAAGCCCAAGCCGGCAATTCCAATTATTTCCAAAGACTAATTGAGTGTTACCAACAGCTGCAACAATTTGACAAAGCCGAAAAAGCGATACAAGAACGTCTTGACAAATACAAACAGGGCAATCTTTTAATCGAATTGGGATTCAATTTCCAGTTGCAAAAAAACCAAGACAAAGCCAACAAATATTACAATCAGGCGATAGACAGAATCAAGAAAAACGCTAATGAAGCCTACGGATTGGCTTATACTTTCGAAAGAAAAGCCTTGTTTGATTATGCGCTTTTGGCTTATAAAACCGCAATTGAAACCGACTCCAGATTGAGTTTCAACTTTCAAATGGCGATGCTTTACGGGCAAAAAGGCCAAACCGATTTGATGATTGAAACCTATTTGCTGGAAGCCAATCAAAACCCGCAAAACCTACCCGTTATTCAAAACCAATTGTCGCGGTTTATGACCGAAGATGGTGATGCTAATTTCAATGAGGCTCTAAAAAAGGCTTTACTCATCAGAACCCAAAAATCGCAAGATGTCTTCTGGAATGATTTTTTAAGCTGGTATTTTGTGCAACAAAAAGAATACGGTAAAGCGTTTATCCAACAAAAGGCTATCTATAAAAGAAACCCGGAATCTTTTGGGAACATTGTCAATTTAGGCGAAATGGCCATCGAAGACAACGACCAAGATTCGGCCAAAGAAATTTTGACTTTTGTATTGGAAAACACCAACGATCTAGAGTTGTTGATTCAGGCACATTCTTATTTAATTGAAATGAGAATTGACCACGCTACCGATAAAGATTATGCTGTCATTTCGGCCGAATTAGACAGACTCATTAAAGAATTTGGGGTAAGTCCATACACTTTATCCCTGTTAGAATTGCAAGCCGATTTCACTGCCTTCAATTTGAACAACCCTGAAAAAGCGAAAGCCATTTTGAAAAATGCAATGGAAATGCCTATCAATCGGTACCAAACCGCAGCCCTCAAAATGCAACTGGCGGATATTCTTTTGTTAGAAGAAAAATACAATCAGGCGTTGATTTATTATTCCCAAGTCGGAGAAGACATGGGTGGCGATATTACCGGACAAGAAGCCCAATTAAAAACCGCCAAAACCAGTTATTTTAAAGGCGATTTCGAATGGGCAACACACCAATTAAAAGTCCTAAAA
Source organism: Flavobacterium sp. (assembly GCF_046293665.1). Taxonomy (GTDB): domain Bacteria; phylum Bacteroidota; class Bacteroidia; order Flavobacteriales; family Flavobacteriaceae; genus Flavobacterium. The sequence goes on along the minus strand of NZ_JBKBOL010000001.1, from coordinate 645,251 downwards.
TCAGCCACGTCACAATTGATTGCCAATGATGCTTTAGACTTGTTTTTACTCATCAGCGACAATACTGTGGAAGATTCAACTCAAGTGGCTTTGAAGAAGTTTGCCCGTGCTGATTTCTTGTTGTACCAAAATAAAAAAACACAAGCTTTAGCCCAATTCCAACTCATATTAAAAGAACACAAAGGCGAAGAAATTGAACCGGTGACTTTACTACGCATCGGTAAAACCTATGAAAAAATGGGCGAGTTCACCAAAGCGTTAGAAAACTATAATGCCATAATCGCCAATCACAAAGAGTGTATTTATAGGGACGAAGCGCTTTATTATTCGGCAGAGATTTACAATATGAATTTAAACGATGCCGAAAAGGCTAAACCACTTTATGAAGAAATTATCTTCAAGCACGAAGACAGTATTTACTTTGTTGACTCGAGGAATAAATACCGGAAACTTCGTGGAGACACTAATCTTTAGTATTCAGTCACAGTAGCAGTTGGCAGTCAAAAAACAAATACCAAATTATCATGATTTTATATAACGTTACCATCAACATACACGAAAGCGTTCACGACCAATGGATGCGATGGATGCAGGAAAAACACATTAGCGATGTCTTGGCCACCGGAAAATTTTCTTCGGCACGAATGGTAAAAGTTTTAATCGAGGAAGAAATGGGCGGCACGACTTATTCCATTCAATATAGCACAGATTCTAAAGAAACCTTGCAAAAATATTACGAGGAAGATGCCCCGAGATTGCGCGAAGAAGGACATCGCCTTTTTGGCGACAAAATGTTGGCTTTCAGAACGGAATTGGAATTGATAAGCGACCATTAACCCCGTTTTTGTCATTCCCGCGCAGGCGGGAATCCATAAATAAAACATTACAGAAGATGCAACAATTCCGTCAATACTTCCTCTATATTTTGGCAAGTAAGAAAAACGGAACGCTATACATTGGAGTGACAAACAATATCGAAAGAAGGATTGAAGAACATAAAAACAAACTAAATCCAAACTGTTTTACTGCAAAATACAATGTAAATTTGTTAGTGTACTATGAAACTTTCCAATATATAAACGACGCTATTGACCGGGAAAAACAACTCAAAAAATGGAATCGTCAATGGAAAATAAATTTGATTGAAGAAGAAAACAAAGATTGGAAAGACCTTTCTGAAAATTGGAATAATTAAAAATGGATTCCCGCCTGCGCGGGAATGACAAACGAGCAGGAAAATGAACCAAGTAAAAGCCAAAAAACACCTCGGACAACATTTCTTAACCGACGAAAGCATAGCCAAAGACATAGCCGATACGCTAAATCTACAAGGCTATGAAAACGTATTGGAAATTGGACCAGGCATGGGTGTTTTGACCAAATATCTTTTGGAAAGACCAACTACGACTTATGTGATTGAAATCGATACCGAATCGGTGGAATATTTGAACACACATTATCCTAAACTGGAAGGAAAAATCATTTCCAAAGACTTTTTGAAATACAACATCAACGAAATTTTCGAAGGCCAACCTTTCGCCATTACCGGAAACTTTCCGTATAATATTTCGTCCCAAATTGTGTTCAAATGTTTAGAATTGCGCGAGCAAGTTCCGGAGTTTTCAGGGATGTTCCAAAAAGAAGTTGCTGAAAGAATTTGTTCCAAAAAAGGCAGCAAAGTTTACGGAATTTTGTCGGTTTTGGTTCAAGCTTTTTACGATGCCGAGTATTTGTTTACCGTTCACGAACATGTTTTTAATCCGCCACCTAAAGTAAAATCGGGTGTGTTGCGTTTGCGCCGAAAAGCCGATTTCCATTTGCCTTGTAGCGAAAAATTATTCTTTAGCGTAGTCAAAACCGGATTCCAACAACGCAGAAAGACATTGCGAAACAGTCTAAAATCGTTCAACCTTTCGGATAATTTAAAAGAAGATACTATCTTTGACCTCCGTCCGGAACAATTGACTGTAGAACAGTTCATCGAACTCACTCAAAAAATAGAAGCCAATGCAGTTTAAAATCAGCAAAGAACTCTTAGCGCAAATCGAGCAACTCATTCACGACAAAAACGACCAAGCGTTGGAAGTGTTGTTGAATGACATGCACCATGCCGATATCGCAGAGATTTTTGAGGAACTCGAAACTGCCGAAGCCACTTATATTTTTAAAATCCTTGACAGTGAAATCACCGCCGAAATTCTTCCCGAATTGGAAGACGATTTGCGTGAAAAAATACTTAAAGGACTTTCTGCCAAAGAAATCGCAGAAGAGCTTGACGAATTAGACACCGATGATGCGGCGGATATCATCGCCGAGCTTTCGCAAAGCAAAAAAGAAGAAGTAATCTCCGAATTAGAAGATGTTGAACACGCCAAAGACATTGTCGATTTGTTGCGTTACGACGAAGATACGGCCGGAGGTTTGATGGGAAAAGAGTTGGTCAAAGTCAATGAAAATTGGAACGTATTAACTTGCGTTAAAGAAATGCGAATCCAAGCGGAACATGTGACTCGCGTACATTCGATTTATGTCGTAGATGACGAAAACCGTTTGAAAGGAAGATTATCTTTAAAAGATTTATTGACGACTTCAACCAAAACCCCAATCAGCGAAGTTTATATCAAAAAAGTAGATTATGTTCGAGTGGACATGCCCAACACAGATGTTGCTCGTATCATGCAAAAATACGACTTGGAAGCCATTCCTGTTGTAGATGAAATGGGCAGATTGGTGGGCCGAATTACCATTGACGACATCGTAGACGTGATTAAAGAAGAAGCTGATAAAGATTACCAATTAGCGGCCGGTATCTCACAAGACGTTGAAGCGGATGACAGCATCCTCGACTTAACCCGAGCGCGTTTGCCTTGGTTGGTTTTGGCCTTATTTGGTGGTTTTATCAGTGTTAGAGTTCTGGGTTTATTCGAAGGCGCGATGGATAATCATGGTAATTTATTCTTCTTTACACCACTAATCGCGGCGATGGCAGGAAATGTTGGAGTACAATCTTCAGCGATTATCGTACAAGGTTTGGCCAACCAATCCATCAGCGGTTCGTTGTGGAATCGTTTGATTAAAGAAGTGTCTTTGAGTTTGCTCAATGGCGTTATCTTAGCCACCATATTATTCGTTGGCAGTCATTTCCTTTTAAATGTCGAATTAATCATCGGAGAGATTGTCACTATTGCGTTGGTTTCTGTAATCATCATCGCCTCACTTATCGGAACTTTTGTACCGTTATTGCTCCACCGATTCAATATTGATCCCGCTTTAGCCACCGGACCATTCATCACGACCAGCAACGACATTTGCGGAATTTTAATTTACTTTTCAATTGCCAAATTGATTTTGGGGTTTTAGTTTTTTAGGAGCGGAAGTTCCTGCTTCATTACACTAATCCTCCCGCCATCCGCACTACCCCGAAGCATCGGGGGTAGTTTGCTCCTGTCGGGGCTATTAAGAATGTATTTCTTTCTTACAACCAATAAAAAAACCTCCCATTACTGAGAGGTTTTGTACCCGGAGTGGGAATCGAACCCACACTCCTAAGAACACGAGTTTGAGTCGTGCGCGTCTACCAATTCCGCCATCCGGGCATTTCCTTTTGGATTTTGACATTTAATTTTTAGAAAAAATTAATTAAATAAGTCGCCATCCGGGCAGATTCGATGTAAATTTCAAAAATATTCAGTTCCGAGGAAAGTGTATTAGTGACATCGAACAACAAGATATCCTTGTTTTGTGGGTGCAAATGTAAAAAAAAATTCTTCATACAAACCAAAAAATACTTAAAAATATCCTTTCAGAGTCGGATTTAATTTCTAAATTTGCACCTCGGTAAAACGAACAACAACTAACTAACTACATCCGAGGCAATTAATACTTGAAGTTTAGACAACAGTCATAACCAAATTGTATAGAGCGCAACGGAGTAACAACAACAATTACAATGTCGCATTTAGAGCCCGAAGCAAAGATATTTGCCTGTTCACAAAGCGTCCACTTAGCCGAACAAATAGCTACTAACTATGGTGTTCCGCTGGGGAAAGTTACGTTCTCAAAATATAGTGATGGCGAGTTTCAGCCCTCGTTTGAAGAATCCATAAGAGGATTGCGCGTTTTTATTGTCTGCTCGACATTTCCGAGTGCCGACAATTTAATGGAGCTTTTGTTAATGATTGATGCCGCGAAACGCGCTTCAGCCCGACACATTACTCCGGTAATTCCGTACTTTGGTTGGGCCAGACAAGACCGTAAAGACAAACCTCGTGTGCCGATTGGAGCCAAATTAGTAGCCAAATTATTGGAAACTGCCGGTGCCACCAGAATCATGACGATGGATTTACACGCCGATCAGATTCAAGGGTTTTTTGAAAAACCGGTGGATCACTTGTTTGCTTCTACAATCTTTTTACCGTATGTAAAGAGTTTGCAGTTGGACAATTTAACCATTGCGTCTCCAGACATGGGTGGTTCCAAAAGAGCTTATGCTTATTCTAAATTTTTAGAATCAGATGTAGTAATTTGTTACAAACAAAGAAAAGCCGCCAACGTGATTGACACGATGGAGTTGATTGGAGAAGTTAAAGGCAGAAACGTGATTTTGGTAGACGACATGATCGACACCGGAGGAACTTTAGCCAAAGCCGCCGATTTGATGATGGAGAAAGGCGCCATAAGTGTCAGAGCGATTTGTACACACGCCATCTTATCAGGAGAAGCGTATGAAAAAATAGAGAACTCTAAATTATTAGAATTAATAGTAACCGATTCTATTCCGTTAAAGAAAGAATCGAACAAAATAAAAGTGGTGAGTTGTGCACCGCTCTTCGCCGAAGTAATGCACATGGTGCAACACAACAACTCTATAAGCGGGAAATTCCTGATGTAGAAAAAAAGTTTCAGGTTTGAAGTTTCAAGTTATGACCAACATGAAACGTGAAACATGAAACACTTCAAAAGAACAATAAATTTTGAAGTTTAGCAGAGATTGCGTTAGATTTGAGATTAAGAGGAGGAAGCCCAGTGGGCTTCAGGTATAAAAAGCCTCGAGAGAATTTTATATTTCAAGTTTAGCACATATTGCGTTAGGGATAGAGGCAGGCACCGCGTGCAGCCGAAAGCCCGGCCCGAAGGGAAACGCCCAAAAAAGTATTTTATTTATTAACTATATATTTTTACAATGAAATCGATTACGATTAAAGGACAAGAAAGAGAAAGCGTAGGCAAAAAAGCTACTAAAGCCTTACGTGATGCTGGAATGGTCCCTTGCGTTATTTACGGAGGAACTACACCAGTGCATTTTGCAGCAGAAGAAAAAGCATTCAAAGGCTTGGTTTACACTCCAAACGCACATACTGTTGTGGTTGATTTGGCTGGAAAAACTACCAATGTTATTCTTCAAGACATTCAGTTTCACCCGGTGTCTGACAAAATTTTACACATTGATTTCTTTCAATTAAACGAAAGCAAAGAAATTACTATGGAAGTTCCGGTGAAAGTGGTTGGAACCTCTCCAGGTGTATTGTTAGGTGGTGATTTACGTTTGAACACCAGAAGATTGAAAGTAAAAGCTTTACCTAAAAATCTTCCTGATTTTGTTGAAGCTAACATCTCTGAATTGCAAATGGGTAACAAATTGTACGTTACCAAATTAGAAGCAAAAAACTTCAAATTGATGCACCCGGACAACACTGTGGTGGCGCAAGTGAAGATTTCACGTGCTGCTATGAAAGCCGCTCAAGAAGCAGCCAAAGCAGCAAAAGCTCCGGCAAAAGGAAAGAAAAAATAATTTTCAATACCTTATACTTAAAAGCATCAGTTCACACTGGTGCTTTTTTTTATGTCTTTTTTTTAGGAGCGAAAGGTTAGGGCTTTCTTGGTTTCCATATTCCCGCTTTTCACTGCAATAACTTTGTCAAAGTTATTTCCGTTACAATCGGGGCTAGATAGTAAACTAAAGGCTTCTTGGTAAATTTTCAAATTTTCAAATTGTCTCATCTTCAAATTAGTTTATTTTTGCTTCATGAAATGGTTAACACAACTCTTTAGCAATAACCCTAAAGTTGACAACACAAATCAAATGAAGAAATTCCTAATTGTCGGTCTTGGAAATATCGGCGCCGAATATGTCAATACCCGCCACAACATTGGCTTCAAAGTTTTGGATTTCGTAGCCCAAAAGGAAAATTTATCTTTTGAAACGGCCAAGCTTGGCATGATAACCGAATATACTATCAAAGGCAGAAAGCTTATCCTATTGAAACCAAACACTTATATGAATTTAAGCGGAAAAGCGGTTCAATATTGGATGGAAAAAGAAAACATCGCCAAAGAAAACGTCTTAATCATTACCGATGATTTGAATTTGCCTTTTGGCACCATTCGCATCAAGGCCAAAGGCAGCGATGGCGGACACAACGGCTTGAAGAACATCCAACTGGTTTTAAACTCTTCCGAATATCCTCGGTTTCGTTTCGGTATCAGTGATGAATTCAAAAAAGGCCAACAAGTAGATTATGTTTTAGGCGAATGGAACGAAGACGAAAAAGCCAAACTCCCGGAACGATACGAAGTGGCCAAACAAATCATAGAATCCTTTGCTCTTGCCGGTTTGAACAACACCATGAACAGTTTCAACGGAAAATAAAAAAAGCCATCAGAAATGATGGCTTTTTGTTTATAAATAAAACACGATTACTCGATAACAATTTTTTTAGTTACCAATTGGCCGTTATCACTTTTAATATTGATAAAGTAAACTCCGCTACTGGTGTTTTCTAAATTGATCGTTTGCACTAAGCTTGAAGCCAATTCAAAGTTATTATCATAAATAACCTGACCGGTAATATCATATACCTCAACCGAATAACTATTGGTCAACTCTTTGAACTCGATGGTAAAGCTACCTTTACTTGGGTTTGGATAAACTTTAAAGCTATTAGCCAACACTTCATTGTTAGATAAAGCTGTAGTAGAAAATTGACCGGCAATAGCATTGTAATAAGCTCTCATTCTGTTTTCTTGTCCTAAGGTAAACATATACATACAAGCATCATCTACATAATCCATGTAGTTCATGGTAAGCGCAAACTGCTCAAATGAACAACTTCCAACAGTTCCTACTGACGGGCAGCCATAAGACTCTTCAGCTACTTCAGGGGTATCACAAACCCTGTCGCCTTGAGTATTACAGTTCGTGTTGGTACTACAGGTACCATTGTTAAAGGTATGATTTAAATTAAAGAAATGCCCTAACTCATGGGTAAGTGTTCTTCCTAAATTAAAAGGTGCTGCAGGAACATATCCGGAACAACCCGAACCAGATCCAAAACAAAATCTGTTAATCACCACTGTATGACCTGCGCCCGGAGAACCACCAAGAGGCGAATACCCTAAAATAGAATTCCCTTCATTTCTAACTACCATGTTCATATAACCTGCCCAAGTTGCATCAGAATCAGCACCGGATAAGAAATCTGTACCAAAAGTGACAGCCACCTGTCCATTGGTCAATCCTGTTCCTGCAGGATGATTTTGAGTAGCCAATTCAAACTGTACGCCTAAATTGCCAACTGAAATCCCCGGATAGAAATCGGCATCACCTTCTGTAAAATTGACAATATCGGCATTCATTGCATTGTAATCTGCATTTAAAATGTTGATTTGATTTTGGGCCAACGCTCTTAAACAAGTTTTCACTGATTCAGATACCGCACCGGCAGAAGGGTAATGAACTGCAACCGGAATTCTAATTATTTGAACATTATTAACTGTATTACTGTTTCTATTGAGTGTTGACAGTTTTTGAAGCTCTACTTCAAATTTGGCTTGTTGTTGAAGATACTGTTGTCTAGCGGCAGGATCATTCATGATTTGTTGCATCTTTTGTTCCATTCCGCAAGTTCTTTGCTGGGCAAAACCAATTTGAACTAAAGCTAACAACAGTAAGGAAAATTTTAATTTCATTTAGCAATTTTTTAATTATTTAAACATTGTAAGCTCAAAAAGGAGAAAATTTCACAATTCACTCCTTTTGAAACTATTTTTAATTTATTACTCGTTTACTCAACAGCAATTCGTTTTACTACTTTTCTGTTACCATCAGTAACATTCAATAAGTAAATTCCTGATTGAGCATTGTTCAATTGAATATTCTCATTAAATACCCCTTGGTTTGTATAAGCGTTTTCAAATATTTTTCTACCTCTCATATCATATACCTCAATCTTGGTTTCTTCAGAAATTGGGTTGTCAAACTGAACGGTAAAGTTTCCATTATTTGGATTTGGATATACAGTTAAATCAGCGATATCAAATGGTTGGCTATCTAAAGTACAACCGAAATCAATTCCCCATGAAGCAATAGTTCCGGTATCACCATTGTAAAAATCCTGAACAGTTAAAGTCCATACTCCATTAGAAGGTTTTCCGTTAAAAGCTGATAAGGCTTGAGCCGGACTATAAGTTCCTGCTGTCGGACTGGCACAAACCGGTGCCGGTGAACCATCAGCAAAAATAATATTCATTCCAGTTCTTTGCGGATTGTTACAGGTTCTGTTCCATAGATTAATTTCTGTACCGTCAGGGTGTTTTAGTTTAACTACTAAATCTCCAATCCAAGTGTGACCTGTACTGAAAGAAGCCTTCATATTGTTAATCGTAACATTATTTGGGAAGTTGATAGTGCGAACAGCGGCTGCTCCCGGATTGTTAGCCCCTAATCCGTCAGCGATTGCTGTACCAGGCGTTTCATTGGCAACATTACAATCATATCCTAAAGTAATATTTTTACTAACTGCATAGAAAATATTCCCCACAGCTTCTATTAATAATCTACAATTTTGTGTTGGTGTAACAGGCATTGTAATGGTTTCAGTTCCATCATTTGGCGTATTGGCTACCAAAGTTGTAAATGTGGTGCCACCATCTGTTGAGATTAAAATGTTAACATTAGCGGTATTCATCCCATTTGCAGTACTTCCGGCAACATTCCATGTGATGGTTTGTGTAGAACCCAATTGCCATGAAACCGGCGCATTTGGACTGGTGAAAGCAAATGCACCACTAATGTTAACCACGTTAACCGTAGTTGCAGCGGTGTTCGTTTGTCCGCCTCCGAGCGCATTATCTCTGGCTGTAAAAGTAAAATTCAAAGTTCTTGCCACAGTAGAAACAGTTTCCCAAGCGTTTACTAAACTACCATTTAATACATCTGAAAATTTAGGCATGTATCTTACCGGATTTTCACTTGGAACCACAGATCTAAAATTAGGACCATTTGTTTTTGTTGGTGAAGGCAATGAAGCGGCTGCACCTACAGTAGTAGCATCATTATTTTGCTCCCAAGTATAAGTCAAAACTTGACCGGCTGTATCAGTTCCTGTTCCGCTTAATTTAAAAGCTGTTCCCACCGGAATAGTAAAACTAGTTCCTTCAACAGTTACTGTTGGTCTTGGATTGGTATCAACTATACTGGTACTTATCGGACAAGTCTTTCCGGCTAAATTGGTTTGTATTTGAAGGATACTTCTGTATGTGAAATAATCATCTGAATTCCCTTGCATATCAGTTCCACCTCCACCAATTCCGGCATAAGCCATGATGGTAGAACCACTTCCAGGCTCAACATTTACGGCATTGTTTTCTGCAGTATGTGAAAAAGTATGGTTAGCACCCATTTGGTGACCCATTTCGTGCGCTACATAATCAATATCATAAGTATCTCCCATTGGCACACCATCAGCCGGAGAAGTATAACCACTTCCCTTTTGACCATCTACACAAACACATCCGATACAACCTGCAAAACCACCGCCTCCAGTTGCTCCGAATAAGTGACCGATATCATAGTTTGCTTCTCCAATTTGTGAGGTCAAAGTCGCTTGTAATTGCGGACTCCAATTCCCCATAGTCGTATAAGGATCCGTTCCCGGATTGGTATAAATCACCAAGTTATTGTTAGCGACAAGGATTAATTTCACCGCTAAATCTCTTTCAAAAACACCATTACAACGTGTCATAGTAGCATTAATAGCCGCTAAAGCCAAAGCAACCGTTCCTCCGTGATAAACTGCATATTCTCCATTACAAGATACTGCTAAACGCATGGTTTTGTAAATTTGATTGTTGGCCATAGTCACATTACTGTTTCTTTGTAAATTATCAGCCATAGCAACATCTTCTGTAGAACATACAAAAGGCAATTGACCTCGCGCTCTAGTTTTAGAATCAAACACTACATAAACAGATCTGTCTTTGGTGTAAGGCTCAATAAATTCTGATCCTAAACCTGCTCTGAAAATCATGGTTTGAATGCCTGAAGGCGCAAAACTAAAATTTAAAGTAGCGGCCGGATCAGTGATTCCTTTTCCGACATAAGCCCTGATTTCAGGAAAGTTAGCTTGCAATTCAGGGGCAAAGTTTGAGGATTCCCAAACCCTAAATTTCTCCAATTTCCCCTCTATATTTGGAAGTGAGATTTCAACTCCCGGAAGTCCTGAAGCCAAATCGTTTACATTAACCAACAATTGCTTGAATTCAACGGCATTGAATTCTAATAATTTCTGATTGTCTGAATAATCGGTTTCTCTAACTTTTTCGGCAGTAATAAGCTTATCATTACTGAGTAATTTCCATGTTGAATTTCCTTGAGCGAAACCTTGGATTACCGAAAAAAAGAGGATGAATAAAAAGTACTGTTTTTTCATGGTATTTTCTTGATAGTTAAAAGTAGCCAAAGATAATTATCTTTCAATAGATTGCAAATCTCTGTACAGTTTTTTTGAAAGATTTCGATTTAAATTTAACATATAGTTTGTTATTTTTATTTTTTTAACAATCTAATGCCTAGTGTTTTTATACTTTTCAAGTTAAAAACAAACGCTATTCTTTTTGTTGCTTTATCTTAATTACGAAAAAAAATGCCTCTAAGTTTTAAAACAAACTTATAAATCTTTGATGGTGGTTTTGTACAATAACTACAGATTTTGTGTATTATAGCTTGAAAAATTATTGTATTTAATTTGTAAAACATATTTTTGCAGTAATACATTCCGTTACTTCTTGAAAATAGTCCATTCCATAAAATCTTTTGTCGCCCATAAACCTACCATAGTCACTATTGGTACTTTTGACGGCGTGCATTTGGGACACCGAAAAATTTTAGAAAAAATCATTGCCACCGCAAAATCTCAAGATTGCGAAAGCTTAGTACTGACATTTTTCCCGCATCCGCGAATGGTATTGCAGGAAGGAACCGAAATGAAACAACTCAACACACTCAAAGAAAAAATAACGCTGTTAGAAAACTTAGGTGTCGACCATCTGGTGGTTCATCCTTTCGACAAAGATTTTTCGAGATTAACCGCTGAGGATTTTGTCAAACAAGTTTTGGTAGATACTTTCAAGCTACAGAAAATCATCATCGGTCACGACCATCGCTTTGGTAGAAACCGAACAGCAGACATTAATGATTTGACCGAATTCGGCAATGCGTATGGCTTTGAAGTAGAGCAAATTTCGGCCCAAGAAATCAATGAAGTTTCCATCAGCTCAACTAAAATCAGAACCGCTTTAAATGAAGGCAACATCGAATTGGCCAACAACTATTTAGGTTATGATTATTCTTTAACCGGAATCGTTACCAAAGGCAAACAACTCGGCAGAACCATTGGTTACCCAACCGCCAACATCAACATCGAAGAAGATTATAAACTCATTCCGCAAAACGGCGTTTACATTGCCCAAAGTATCATTGAAGGCAAAACAATCTTCGGTATGATGAACATCGGCAACCGACCAACCGTTGACGGTGTAACTTTAACCATAGAAATTAATTTCTTCGATTTTGACCAAGACCTTTACGATCAAGAAATAACCGTTTCGCTACTGAAACGAATGCGTGACGAACAAAAGTTCGAGTCTTTAGACGCGCTCAAAAAACAATTGGCCTTGGATAAATCAACAGCTTTAAACCACATAAATTTGCTATAGAAAATTTAAATTTTCGTTTATTTTTTTAAAATAAAACTTTCTTTTCTGTTAAATTATTACTGTTTCAAAGATAATTTCTTAAATTTGATAGACACTTTTTTTGATTACTCACTTAAATCTATCACGATGAAACTGCCAAAAGAACTACTAAACGGGATTTTAATTTTCGTTGGAATCGCCCTCTACTTTTTTATCATGGAATTTTTCGAGCTGTCAAACATCCTTTATTTGAGAGCTTTTAATGCTGCGTTTGTGTTTTATGGCGTGGCTCGAACCTTAAAATCAAACATCAAAGAAGGAAAAACAGGCTATGTCACTAATCTTCTTTCTGCCGGAATAACCGCAATTGTCGGTGTGCTGCTCAGCGTAGCCGGATTGCTCACTTACATCTACATTAGAGGTGGCAATACTTATATTGATAATCTTTCCGAAGAATTTTTATTTGGTGGAGAACCAACCGCAAATGAATACTGTATCGGTGTTTTGTTTGAAGGAATTGCCTCGGCTGTCATTATGGTTTTTGTAGCAATGCAGTTTTGGAGAAAAGATTTTGCCGCCAATAAATAATTATAGCGCAATCACAACCTAGCTTATTGTAACTTAAAGACAAATTACCTACTTTTGGTGCAATATAAAATAGCACCTATGAGTATTACAAAACACAACTGGACTAAAGACGAAATCATCGCTATATACAATAAACCGTTAATGGATTTGCTTTACGAAGCCGCTTCCATTCACCGTGAGCATCATGATCCGAATGTCGTTCAGGTTTCTACTTTACTTTCTATAAAAACCGGCGGTTGTCCCGAAGATTGTGGCTATTGTCCACAAGCGGCGCGCTATCATACGGACATAACCGGAAATGATTTAATGACCGTAAGCCAAGTTAAAGCACAAGCCTTAAGAGCCAAATCTAACGGTTCTTCCAGAGTTTGTATGGGTGCTGCGTGGCGAAATGTAAAAGACGGCGAAGAGTTTGACCAAGTCTTGGAAATGGTAAGAACCATCAACAAATTAGACATGGAAGTCTGTTGCACATTAGGCATGCTAACCGAAAACCAAGCCCAAAGATTGGCCGAAGCCGGATTATACGCCTATAACCACAACTTAGACACTTCTGAAGATTATTACAAAGAAGTGATTTCAACCCGAGGTTTTGAAGACCGTTTGCAAACCATCGAAAACGTGCGCAAAACCAATGTTACCGTTTGTAGCGGCGGCATCATCGGAATGGGTGAAAGCATCGAAGATCGTGCAGGAATGTTAGTTGCTTTGTCAACTTTAAATCCGCAACCGGAATCGGTGCCAATTAACGCCTTAGTAGCGGTTGAAGGCACACCCATGGAAAACGAAAAACCGGTTGAAATTTGGGAAATGATTCGAATGGTTGCCACAACGCGTATCGTAATGCCGGAAACCCAAGTGCGTTTGTCTGCCGGAAGAACCGAAATGTCTCGCGAAGGTCAAGCCATGTGCTTCTTTGCCGGTGCCAATTCTATTTTTGCAGGCGATAAACTATTGACTACCCCAAACCCTGATGTGAACGAAGACATGAAAATGTTTGAAACTCTTGGTTTGATTCCGCAAAAACCATTCATCAAAATCATGCAACCTACCACGGTAGAAGCCAAAGACTCACAATTCCAAGCTTTAGGCGAAAAACCAAAATGGTCTAGACCGGGACATCAAATTGAACGCAATTTAGAAGCGTCGACCAAAGGAAAATAGTTAACTTTTCCCTAAACGTTTACACTTTCTAAACCTTTTTATAACTTTGCTCTCAGCATCTTTTTTGCTGGGAGCTTTTTTTATTTTATACCGCTACAGTCTATGTCACTAACTCTAACAGAAATTGAACGCGTAAAAACCATTTCAAAAGAAGATTTTTACAACCGCTATGTAAAAAAACAGAAACCGGTGGTTATTGAACAACTCACCACCGATTGGCCTGCATACCAAAAGTGGCATTTGGAATACATCAAAGAAGTAGCCGGCGATAAAATCGTACCGCTTTATGATGACCGTCCGGTTTCGCACAAAGACGGATTCAACGAAGCCCATGCCCAAATGAAAATGAGCGATTACATCGACTTACTCAACGCCAAACCTACCAATTACAGGATTTTTTTATACAACCTAATAAAAGAAGTTCCGGTTTTAAAAGACGATTTTAAATGGCCCGACATTGGCTTGAAATTGGTCAAACAACTGCCCATGCTGTTTTTTGGCGGAGAAAACTCAAAAGTGTTTATGCACTACGATATCGATTATTCTAACATTTTGCACTTTCACTTTCACGGAAAAAAAAGATGCGTGCTTTTTGCCCCAAACCAAACGCCTTATTTGTACAAAGTGCCACACGCCTTAATTGCAAGAGAAGATATTGATTTTGACAATCCCGATTTTGACCAATGGCCGGCTTTGAAAAAAGCCCAAGGTTTTGTAACCGATTTAAAACACGGCGAAATGCTCTACATGCCCGAAGGATATTGGCATTATATGAAATACGTTACTCCGGGGTTTTCTATGAGTTTGAGGGCTTTTCCAAGAAGTGTAACCCATTTATCCAAAGCCGCCTATAATGTATTTATCATGCGGAACTTTGACAATCTCATGCGCAAATGGAAAGGAGAAAAATGGATACAGTATAAAAACCAAAAAGCCATTACCAACACTAACAAATAACCCAAAAAAAAGGCTCAGTACAAATAATATGCTGAGCCTTTTTGTTTAATTGATTAGTACCTTTTTGGTAACTATCGTTCCGCTTTCGAGTTTAATTTTGACAATTAATGATTGTTGGCTCATGGAGATGTTGGAAGCGCTTAAGTTGTTGGCGCCAATTCCCTTTTGGTTGAACAATTGTCGGCCTAACACATCATAAACCGTTACTTCTTCTAAGGTTTGCAAAGATGATTTTATAGTCATTACACCATTATTACCGGCTACAACTACACTGTTGTTTAAGGTGTCAAAATCAGGATTGCCCAGCGCATTCGTAGTGTATCGAATAATGAATCGGTCATTGTATATCCCCGAAACACTCGTGAATTGATAAGGTGCTTGGCGCAAATCATGAATGATGTTTAAATAAGTGTCTTCCAAATAAATTCTTTGATTGGTCTCTGTAAACAATCCGTCAACCATTCCGATGGCTATCTTATAACTTCCGCTCTGAATAACATCAACCCCTAACGGAACCAAATCAAATTCGTTGAAAGGTAACGAACGTCCTTGTATCACAAATTTATCGTTGCCGGAAACTGTATATAATTTTAAAGTATTGTCATTTTTAGTCAAGGCATCATACAAGTGATCTCGTCCCATCGTTGCGCCATCAACATAACCAAACATCGTTCTTACCGGTTTTGGCGTGCCTTCTTTTACTATATCCAACCAAATTCTGTTAAACTGTTCGGCTTGCACTTCATTGGTTGCGTTATTGGCATTTCTGTAAAAATTAGTTCCTGTAACGTTACCATAAGTTATATTTCTTAAGGTATTGGTAAAATTAACTGTCGCACTTCCTTCAGCGCCGTCTTGCATTACTACAAAGAAACCTTGTCCGGCACCAATGTGGTAATCCGGATTAGGATTGGCCAAATTCCCTGTTAAATTAAACGGCAAGTAATCGGCATTTGGATCATAATTAGAAATGAAATCCTGGTAAAAAGGATCTCCGGTATAAATAGACGGCAATGTTCCGTGTGTCCAAATGTAAAGCGCTCCGGTCAAAACCGAACTGTTATTGGACAAGAAATCACGGCAACTGATAGCTGACGGATAAGGATTTCCTAACAAATTCCAGTTGTCGTCTAAATTAGTTACTAAGGCTCCCGTACTTAAGGTATAATTTGGCCCTTCATAAGCCCCTCTGTTGATGGTCACCGGTATGTCTCCATTTCTTGGTATTCCAAAAAACGGTACTTCAAAATCCTGATTCGATGTGTTGTTAAACGATGACGGACCGCCCACGATATAGCCTTTCCCTAAATTCATTGTACTCGAATAAAACTGCCAGTTTCCTTGGGTGCCGTTGGTGTTGTTAACCGTTGTGTTCCAAGTAAGTTTGTAACCGTCTGACGGCAGCGTGCTCAACGAATACCCTTCAACCGGGGAAGACCAATACACATAATCCGAACGTCTTTGTTGGGCGAGTCTTTTATAGGTAATGCTGCCCGAGTTGGTCACATTGTTTATTTGAACCAAACTCGAATTGTTCTCAAAAGTAGCTGTTCCTGTGCCGGTAACCGTTATTGCTTCTTTAATCAATATATAGTTATTGCCTCTTACTATTACGTTTCTGGCATTGTTAACCGTAACTGAACAAGCATTAAAACTTGGCGAGAACGCATTGGCGGTATCATAAGTATGGTCAATGATTACAGCCGTGTCAAGCGTAGGAACTCCGTTAGACCAACTATTGCTCGCTTGCCAAGTAGTGCTTGATCCGGCAATAATTTTCACGGCGTTGGTGGCGGTAAAACAAGTATCGGCATTCTCTCTGATTTGACAATAAAATTGATACCCAATTAAAGTCGCCACATTTGAAATAGTCAAAGTAGCCGTAGTCACTCCCGAATACAATCCGGCGTTGGTCAAAGCTGTCCATGTGGCTGTACTTGGCGCAACGGCATACCATTGGTAAGTCAGTTCCATCGTGTCACCAACACCATTGTAGCCTTCTAAACCGGCTATTGATAAGGTGGTTCCACTACAAGTTGGCGTATAAGAAGGCTGTACTGTCACTGTTGGCGGCGTTCCGGCCAAAAAGTTATAAACGCCTATATTGGAATAATCATTGGTTGAACAAGAACCTGCACCACTACCAATCCAATCTGTAACATCCCAATCGGCATTAGAATAAGCGGTGGTTGGCACTGTAGCGGTATTTTTTCTTCTGAAGTCGGCGCCTCGGTCACCAATATTCAAAGGCACTGCCCAACTTTGGTTCATATAAGTTCCCCAACTGTCAATTTTAACACCCGATTTGTATAAAGCGATATGGTCATGGCCTTGGGTAATATCTGCTCCATCAGCAAAATTCACCCCTGAAATGGCAGTGATTAAATTAGCTAATGAACCATTTCCTCCGGCAATAGCACATTCAGAGCCACTCGTTGAAGTACTCACCGTATAAGTCGCGCCATTGGCCAATGTTCCTGAAAAGTTAACTGTTGTATAGGAAGTTGCTGAACCATTAGCAAAAAACTGTAAGGCATAATTGGTCAGCGTTACTGAAGCTCCGGTTCCATTGTAAACTTCAATGTAAGACAAACCGCCTACCGTTGCATCAGTTACTTCGCTGATAAACAAATCTGAAGCAGTACTTCCGCCTTGACAAGTAGTAGTCGCGTTGCCAATTACCGTAAAAGAATTAGAAGCCTGGCATCCTTGAGCGTTGGTAGTAATCAAAGCTCCGGAACCATTAAACGCTCCGGTTGGCACCAAAACAGTAATTTGCGTTGAAGACACTTGGGTTACCGGAGTAGCATTGGCACCGCCAATAACTACGGTTGCGCCGGTTAAATTATTAGTAGTAGCCGTAATGGTAACCTCTGTTCCAACAGGTCCTGAAGTAGGTGTAATCGTATTGGCTGTAGCCAAACAAACACCGGTTCCGTTGATGAGATAAGTATAAGGATTTTCATCCGAATCATTATTGGCAATAGATACTATAGCAGAACGCGGTCCTGCCGCTTGTGGTGTAAAAGTGATGATAAAAGTAGTACTACCGCCTGCCGCTATCGTATTGGTTCCCGGAACTGTAGTGACTACAAAATCTCCCGGATTAGTGCCGCCAATACTTACTAATGGCGCGCCGGTTAAATTTAAAACGGCCGATCCTGTATTTTGAATTTGGTAATCTTTAGTAATATTTGACCCTAGATTTATATTACCGAAAGCCGTGTTGTCTAAACCGCTAGTAGTGGTTAAAGTACCACTGGTAATACTGTTTGTTCCGCCGGTAAATCCTCTAACATTGATTTCGGCTGCCGTTGGCGTACAAAATGTAACCGGCGCACCTGCTGTTCGGTAATTGATGGTAGCAAAATCATTCGCCACATTCATACTAAAAGGCACCAACGAAAAATAATAAGTAACTCCTGTTGTCAAACCGCCGGCAATATAAGTGGTAGTTGCGGTTCCCAAGAATGAGCCGTGAACCGTGGCATCCCCAAAAACAGTTCCCGCATTGTGAAAAGCACCATCGGTAGGAACACCCGTTGGGGCACTACCGGTGCTGTACAGTACAAAATAACCTCTGGCGTTTGGAATGGTACTGGCCGCACTAAAATTCAATCTAATTGAATTGGCATCTAATGGGGTACAAGTTAATGAAGCCGAATGAGCCGTTGGTTCTGTAGCCAATGTAAAGAAAGTTGCAGTAGCCGGTGAAGCGGTATTATAACAAATGTTGGTTCCGGTTCCGTTATAAGCATAAACAGTGACTGTATATTCGGTACCGGCGGTTAAACCCGAAAGACCGGTTACGGTTCCGGCAGAATTCCTATAAACGACTCTGTTGTTGGTGTTAATTTGTCCGGCAGAAGCCCAATTGGCATTAGGCGTATAACTCGTTCCATCAACCGGTGCTACAACGGTTTGTCCTATCGGCGTAATAACCACTATTGAACCGGAAGCACCCACGGCTTCAGTCCAAGTGATGTCGGCACCACCAACGGTTCTGTTGGTCACTACCGGAGTTGCATCTTGGGTTAAAGGATCGGAACATGGTCCGGTTGGAATAGCTTCGCCGTCAATAACAACATTATCAATACCAAAAGTTCCTCCTGCTGCTTCGGCATTCCAGCCATAAAATCTAAAGGTAACCGCTCCGGAAAGCGCGTCATAAGCAGCACCGAGAGTAATAACACTTCCATTTTGAGCTGAAGATGATGAATCAAGAGTTTGAAATATATTGGTAGCCACAACAGATAAATTAGCATTTGCCGGCGAAATACTGGCAGGCAAGTTTGCACCATAGCCATCTACACTTGAACGAACTGCATATTGTCTAGGTCCAGTTCCCGAACGTTGCGAAGTAAATATAATTGAATTGATATCCAAATTATAACCAACTGCGGGAGTTATGGTAACCTGAATGTATTTGCCAGTGTTAATTGCTCCGGAAAAAGTATCACTACCATTCGTTGCGCCTGTATCATATCCTGAAAAACCAAATCTAGCTGCTGCTATTGGATTTGTTGATAATCCAGTCGCTGTAAATGAACCGAAAGTCACACCTGTTGCTGTAGGCACAGGCGTTGGATCAGTAGTTCCTGAAGTCATGGTTACTGAAGCAAAATCATACGTAGCGCTAAAAACTTGCCCAAAAGCACTACCCGCATTCAACACTAAAACCAAAAAGGCAACCAAAAATAATTTAAGTTTCATACAATTTTTATAATAGTTTCATAGTCATTAGTCTGATTTTGACGCAACAAGAAAGGTCAAGTCAAAACCGGTAGAAAAAAGGGCATGCAAAACTACATCTAAATTACTAAATTACAAGGAGTTTGGCTTAAGAAATTATTAACTTAACGCTATATTTTTGAACAATTCAGGGTATTGCTTTCAATTTAAAGTCTTTAGCCTTGTTTATGAAAGCTATTTCTTATAATGCACTACAACATAAGTACAACATGGGCTATAATTATGGTTGATTTGTTTTACAAAAAGTCACAGTCATAGTCACAGTAGCAGTTTTCAGCATGTGAGGATAAAAAAACTTCATTGACTTTGTGCTGAAACTTTGTGAACTTTGTGCTACTACTTCGAGTCGCAGTCACAGTCACAGTTTAGGCTACAGAAAACAGACAACAGACAACCAAAAAAAACCTACTTTTGCCTTTCACTCAATACCAACATGACCGATAAACCAACCCTTGCCGAAGCTACGCTCAAACTGGAATATTACTGTTCCTACCAAGAGCGCTGTCATCAGGAAGTAGTGGATAAATTGTACCAACTCGGCATGAAAAGCGAGGAGATTGATGGGATAGTAGTGCATCTACTGCAACATAATTTCCTCAACGAAGAACGCTTCGCCCGAAGTTTCGCCCGAGGCAAACACCGCATTAAATCTTGGGGCAAAATCAGGATTGTGAATGAGCTTAAGCAAAGACACATTTCGGCACCCAACATCAAAGCCGCACTTACCGAAATCACCGAAGAACAATACCAGGAAACTTTTCACCAACTGGCCGAACGCCATTGGCACAGTTTGACCGAAAGAAAAGGACCCAAAAAGAACAAGAAGTTTTGCGATTACTTGTTGCGAAGAGGTTGGGAAAGTCATTTGGTTTATGAGAAGATGAAGGAACTTGGAGAATAGTTTGCGGTGAAAAGATTTAACCACAAAAGAATCAAAAGAGTTCAATAGTCACAAAAGAATTCTTTATGCCTTTGCTTATTCTTTGTGCCTTTTGTGGTTAAGATTGTTAGTTCCACAGAGATTCACGGAGAAAAAAAGAGATTCACAAAGAAGTGGTCAATTGTTTTGCGGTCTTTTCAGTTAAGCAATCCCACTGCAAACTGAGACTGCGACTGCGACTTAAAACGCTCTACTCACCAACACGCTCACCGCATTCCCGCCGAAACCGACAGCATTGATCAGCACATTTCGTATCGCTTTGCGCGGATTGAGTTCTTCGATATACGGAATTCCGATGAAGGTTTGGTGTTGCATCATCAGCAGTGCCAATTCAATATTCAGCATGCCCGAAGCTCCGAAAGTGTGGCCTATTTTCCATTTGTTGGTGGTGAGCATGGGTACATTATCGCCAAAGACTTTTTGTATCGCTTTGTATTCTGAAGTGTCGCCTTTTAAGGTTCCCGGGGCGTGCATGACAATGGCATCGACTTCGGCCAAAGGCGTATTTCCCAAAGCCATCGCCATCGATTTTTGGAAACACTTTGCTTCCTTTGAGATGGAAATGTTGTGTTCTAAATCGTCTGTAGCATAGCCAATTCCGATGATGTAACCTAAGGCATTTTGGCTTTCGCCCAATTCTAAACAAGCCACGGAAGCGGCTTCACCCAAGACCATGCTGTTTTTGGTTTTGGTTAAATCGAAAGCGCGACAAGGCCATTCGGCAGGCTCAGGCTGACAATCATTTGGATTCGCATAAATCTTCAACGCTTGCATTTGGGCCAAAGTAAAAGGGGTCAATGGTGCTTCACTGCCGCCCACCAAAAACTTAGTCGCCATTCCCGATTGCAACCAAGCCACGGCATTGAGCACCGCATGCAAAGCCGTTGAACAGGTAATAGAATGCGAGATTTCGGGGCCGGCACTTTTTAAATCATGCGCTACCCAAGAAGCAATATTTCCTAAAGTGGTGGTTGGCGAAGTTAGTGTCGCGGTCTTACCGGTGGCTAAAAATTCCTGATGGTATTTTTCAAACAATTGTGTGGCACCACGAGACGAACCAATGTTAATTCCGAAGTCATCGCCTTGTTGCCAACCGGCATTTTTTATGGCTTGGCGCGAAGTCAATATGGCTAGTAAAACCGTTTCGTCTAAGGCTTTGTATTTACTGTCTTCTTTGCGTAAGGCGTCAATTTCTTTTCTGATTTCGGTTGGAATCGTTGCCACAAATTCGCTTTTACCGTTAAAATCCTCTGTGGTAATTAAAGTTTTAGGCGAAAGATAATTGGCCCAAATCGCATCCGGATTATTTCCCAAAGGCGAAACAGAAGCTAAAGAAGTAATGGCAATTTTGGTTTTCAACATGGTAGCGTATTGTGCGGCAAAGGTAGTTATTCTTGGGGAAAGTTGGGAGTTTGGAGTTGGGAGTTTGGAGTTGGGAGTTTGGAGTGAAAATTTAACCGCTAAGTTCGCCAAGAAGGCGCTAAGAACGCTAAGTCTTTGCGACCTTTGCGTAAAACCTTGCGACCTTTGCGGTTAAAAATTAAACCATCTCCACCGCTTCTTCAACAATCCTATAAACTTTCTCTAGTTGCTCATCTGAAATAACATACGGCGGTAAGATGTAAACGATATTTCCAACCGGGCGCAAAATCACACCGTTTTCAATAAAGAAATTGTAGAGTTTCATCCGCATCGAACCATAGTAACTTTCGGCGCCATCGGTTTTGATTTCTAAGGCGAAAATAACGCCGAGTACACGAGTGGTTTTGACTTTTGGATGCGCTTTCATTTTTTGGGCGAAAGCCAAATGTTGGGTATTGATGCGTTGTATGTTGTTTTGTATTTCGGCCGTTTCGAGCAAACCGATACTGGCCAAAGCCGCAGCACAACCTGTTGGATTGGCGGTAAAAGTATGTCCGTGAAACAAGGCTTTATTGACATCGTCATGGTAAAACCCGTCGAAGATGTCTTGGCTGAAAGTGGTTATTGCCATTGGAATGGTTCCGCCGGTTAAGGCTTTTGACAAACACATCATATCAGGTTTGTTGACCAAATAATCGGTGGCGAAAGTTTTACCGGTTTTCCCGAAACCTGTCATGACTTCATCGGCTATGGTAAAAACTTGGTGTTCTTTACAAATGGCCATCATTTTATCTAACACTTCGGCTTCATACATCACCATTCCGGCAGCGCCTTGCACTAAAGGCTCGAAGATAAAGGCGGCGTATGCTTTGGTAGCGACCAACTCTTGCAAAATGGTCAAACTGCGTTCTTCCTGGCCAACTGTCGGCACCGGAATTCGAACGACTTCGAGCAACGATCCTTTGAAGGCTTCGGTAAAAAAAGTAATCCCGCTGGAAGCCATGGCGCCAAACGTATCGCCGTGGAAGGCATCTTCAAACGCAATGACTTTGGTGCGTGGTTCGCCTTGGTTGTGGTAAAATTGCAATGCGGCTTTTAGGGCTACTTCGACTGCGGTTGAACCGTTATCGGAAAAGAAGATTTTCTTTTGGTTAGCAGGCAAAATGGAAATCAATTTTTCAGACAATTCCACCGCTTTGTTATGGGTAAAACCACCGAATAGAACGTGTTCTAAAGTCGTTAGCTGTTCGTAAATCGCATCAGCAATCACTTTATTGGAATGTCCAAACGGATTGACCCACCAAGACGCAATGGCATCAATGAATTCTTTACCGTTATCGTCCCAAAGCAAAGCGCCTTCGCCTTTAACAATGGCGGGTAACAAGCCGGTGGTTTTGTGTTGGGTGTAAGGATGCCAGTTGTAGAGTTGGTCTTTTTCTGAAAGGTTCATATGTTATGTTGTAAAAGAAAAAAGAAAAAAGAGAATAGAAAATAGAGAATAGAAAATAGACAAAAAGGCTATTACCGAAACTATTCTATATTCTATATTCCATATTCTATATTCTATATTCTATAAATTTAATAGATTCTCCCGAAACTTATCGGCGTAATAAGAAATTACATTTGAGTCAAAATAGGGTTCGTTGTCAATTCGGCCGATGCATTTAACGCCTGATTTATTAAGGATAATATCTTCGGTAGCTTTGTTTTCATCGCCTGAGAAAATGATGCCGGCTACTTTTATTTTTCGGTTTTGTAAAGCTTCAACAGTCAGTAACGTATGGTTGATACTGCCTAAATAATGACGGGAAACGACAATGACTTTATGGTCTTTTTGGATTAAATCGATGACACATTCGGAATCATTTAACGGCACTAAAACGCCACCGGCACCTTCAATCACCAAATGATTTTTCTCCCGATAACTGTCGGGGTTGGTTTCGACTATTTTACTGATATCGATGCGCACGCCGTCTTTGGCTGCTGCCAAATGAGGACTCGCCGGTGTGTTGAGTGCATAAGCATTTGGGTGAAAAACAGATTTACCATTAGAGACCAATGCTCTTACTTTATGACTGTCGGAATGGTCTAAATCTCCGGCTTGAACGGGTTTCCAATAATCGGCTTCTAGGGCTTCGGTGACTATTGCGGATGCGACAGTTTTGCCGACATCGGTACCGATTCCTGTGATGAATATTTTCATGGTATTAATTGAATTCGTGTTTACACACCTCACATTTATATTTGTGCCTTGCTTTGAAAGGGAACAAGAAAAGAAAGAACAAAATAAAAAAGTATAAAAATGACTTCCATCCCTTTATTGAGGTCATCATATCAATTTGTTCGCTACCGCAATTTGGGCATTGAATGGGTTGACTATTATCGTCTATAGAATATGGACTTATTTCCTTTAAAATTTCGTTGGCTTTATCAACGTCTGCCGTTTTTACATATAATTTCACACCGCCAACGGCATTGCTGTAAAGCGGATTTGTATCAACAATGTGATTGTCGCGTAAAAAAACTTCCACGCCGTGACTTTCTAATTTTCCTTGATAAATGATGGCTTCGCTTGAATATTGAAACCGTCTGAGCAATTGAAATTTTTCTTCTTCCATAATTAAAACACAAAAGTACTCAACAATTCCAACACCTGTGTAATTTCTTTTTCAGAATTATAACTGTGCAAGCAAAAGCGCAGGCGTTCTTGTCCTTCGGGTACGGTTGGAGAAAGAATGGGTTTAACGTCAAAACCATTTTGTTGGAGTTGTGTGGCGATGCTTTTTACTTTGTCATTGCCGGGAATGATGGCGCATTGTATGGCTGATTTAGAATAGACAAACATAGGTTTTAATCCCAACCTCAGTTTCTCTTGGTTGAAGAAAAGGATGTTAGATTTAAGTTGTTGCAACACTTCTTTATCTTTTCCCAAATGTTTATAGGCTTGTAAAATCGTAGCCACACTATGAGGTGATAAACCGGTGGTATAAATAAAACTTCTCGCAAAGTTGACCAGATAACTTTTCAATTCGGCACTGCCTAAAATGGCCGCGCCGTGACAGCCTAATCCTTTACCGAAGGTCATGATTCGGGCGAAGACTTTGTCTTGTAAACCCAAACTTTGAATTACACCTTCTCCTCCCGAAGTTTCGGGACTACCAAAAACGCCGAGTGCGTGTGCTTCGTCTATAACCAAATATGCTGCATACTTTTCGGTAAGCGCAACAAGTTCCTCTAAATTGGGACAATCGCCGTCCATGGAAAAGACCGATTCGGTGACAATATAAATGTTGAATGTTGAATGTTGACCCGAGCCGGAGGCGAACTGAGCGGAGCTAATGTTGAATTTTATGATTAGTTTTTCTAAATCTTCAATATCATTGTGTTGGAATTTATAGGCTTTGGCGTGGCTCATTTGGATGCCGTCTCGGATGGAAGCGTGGCAGAGTTCGTCGTATAGAATGATGTCGTTGCGTTGTGGTACGGCACTGAAGAAACCTACATTAGCATCGTAACCTGAGTTGAAAATTAAAGCTTCTTCGCTTTGATGGAATTTTGAAAGATATAATTCTGTTTTAACGTACAAATCATGGTTTCCTGAAATCAAACGCGAACCGGTGGCGCCGTTTTGTCTCATTCCTTTGGCACATAGAGATTGATGTGTCTCTTCAAAGATATCACGGTTTTTGGCAAAACCCAGATAGTCGTTGGAAGAAAAATCAACTTGGATACTGTAGCAGTAATCCTGTAGCTTTCGCAAGGCGTTGGCTTTTTCTCTTTCTTTGAGCTTATAGAATAATGATAATGGAAAACGTTTCATTGAAGCAAATATAGTGATTAGCCCGGATTGCAACGGCATCCTTTTTATTTCGTTTTTCAAACGAAATAAAAAGATATAGTGGAAAGCCGGAAACAGCTCCCAATAAAAAAGCCCAACATTACTGCTGGGCTTCTTCTTTTATGCTGAATCGTATTAGTCGGCTAACACAATTATTTTATTGTCTTTCATTTCAATAGTTCCTGAATTGATTTCCAAAGTGTAGTTTTGGTCGTTTACTTTGGTAAACTTCTCGGCTACTTCTTTGCTCAATTTAAAACTATCGGCAGCGATTTTCACGGTACCTTCTTTTAGGATAGAAACGATAGGCGCGTGGTTGTTCAATACTTGGAAAGAACCGTTCACACCCGGTAAAGAAACCGAAGTAACTTCGCCTTTGAATAAGGTAGCTTCCGGTGATACTATTTCTAAAATCATAATTTTAATTAATTACGAATTTAAAATTACGAATTACGAAAATTGATAATTCGTAATTCGCAATTCATAATTCTTATTATGCTTCTGCTAACATTTTTTGTCCAGCTTCGATGGCTTCTTCGATAGTTCCTTTCAAGTTGAAAGCGGCTTCCGGAAGGTGATCTAGCTCTCCATCAATGATCATGTTGAATCCTTTGATGGTGTCTTTGATATCAACCAATACTCCAGGAATACCGGTAAACTGCTCGGCTACGTGGAAAGGTTGAGACAAGAAACGTTGTACACGACGTGCTCTAGATACGGCTAATTTATCTTCTTCAGATAACTCTTCCATCCCTAAGATCGCGATGATATCTTGTAATTGTTTGTATTTCTGTAAAATCTCTTTTACTCTTTGTGCACAGTTGTAATGCTCGTCACCTAAGATTTGAGCTGTAAGGATTCTTGAAGTAGAATCTAACGGGTCAACCGCAGGATAGATACCAAGCTCAGCAATTTTACGAGACAATACTGTTGTGGCATCTAAGTGAGCAAAAGTAGTTGCCGGTGCCGGATCGGTTAAGTCATCCGCAGGTACATATACAGCTTGTACAGAAGTAATCGAACCTTTGTTGGTTGACGTAATACGCTCTTGCATCGCACCCATTTCAGTAGCCAAGGTTGGTTGGTAACCTACCGCAGATGGCATACGTCCTAATAACGCTGATACCTCAGAACCTGCTTGGGTAAAACGGAAGATGTTATCCACGAAGAATAAAACGTCTTTTCCTTGGTCAGAACCAGCTCCATCACGGAAATACTCAGCGATAGATAATCCTGAAAGCGCTACACGAGCACGAGCTCCAGGTGGCTCATTCATTTGTCCGAATACGAAAGTCGCTTTAGACTCTCTCATACCCGGTTTGTCTACTTTAGATAAATCCCATCCTCCATTTTCCATAGAGTGCATGAAATCTTCTCCGTATTTGATAATGCCTGACTCTAACATCTCACGAAGCAAGTCATTTCCTTCACGGGTTCTTTCTCCTACTCCTGCGAATACAGAAAGACCACCGTGACCTTTGGCGATATTGTTAATTAATTCTTGGATCAATACGGTTTTACCAACTCCGGCACCACCGAATAATCCAATTTTACCACCTTTAGCATAAGGCTCGATTAAATCGATTACTTTGATTCCGGTGAATAAAACTTCTGTAGAGGTTGATAAATCTTCAAATTTCGGAGCCGGTCTGTGGATTGAAATTCCATCTTTCCCTGCTTTTGGCAAATCTCCTAATCCATCGATAGCATCACCAATTACGTTGAACAAGCGTCCGTAAACGTCAGCACCGATTGGCATTTGAATTGGCGCACCAGTAGCTTTTACTTCAGTTCCTCTGCTCAAACCGTCGGTTGAGTCCATGGAAATCGTACGAACTGTGTTTTCACCAATGTGTGATTGAACTTCCAGAACTAAAATTGAACCATTCTTGTTAATGATTTCTAATGAGTCGTAAATTTTTGGCAACTCAACATCTTTAGTATCAAATACTACGTCAACTACCGGACCGATGATTTGCGAAACTTTTCCTATTGCTTTAGACATTGTTTATGTATTTATTAAATAGCTATTTAGGTTTGAGAAAAACACCTCTTTTTTCAGAGCGCAAAGGTAAAATTTCTATTTCGAAAAATCAATATTTGAAGTGAGTTTTTTTCTTTATTTTTTGACGAATTAGCAATTAAAAGCTAACTAAGCCTTGTGACAAACAAAAAACCACCTGATTTCTCGGGTGGTTTTGGGAATATATAAATTGGTTAGTTTAGAAATTGGCCGGATCTTGCGGATATAAAATGCGGTAAGTTCCAACATTTACCCCTTTAAAATTAGATCCATAAGCTGTATTGATGGCTTTCAAGAAGATATTAGCAATATAGGCATAACCTCTTGGACTTGGATGAACCCCATCTAATGAAAAAGTTGCTCCGGTTACATAAGCAGAAGTAAGCGTATAGTTGTTGGCTACAATTCCGGTTGTGCTTAACTGATCCATCACTGTTTTTGCATCTACAAAAGCCAAACCATTGGCAGTTGCCGCAGATTGAATTGTTTGGTTATAAGCATCAGTTGCTGTTTTAACCTCTAAAATTTCATCTTTAGACAAAATCCATTGGTCCGCTAAAGGAACTGAAATTCCGTTTACTTGAGCAGGATTTCCGCCAACAGTAGTTCCGATAAAAGTTCTTGCCGGTAGCACTACCAAATCTTCGTTGGTTGCTTGGCGGTAAGATGGAATTCCGAATCCGGTTAGATTGGTTAAATATTCATCAACCATTACTACTCTGTTGGTACTTGAAGCCGAGAATGAAATGGTTCTTCTGGCCACTTCATCTGCCGTTAATAAGCCATTGGATTGCGCGAACAACAATCCGTTGTTGTATGCTGCATATCCGGCATTTAATTGAGCAGCGGTTGTAGCATCTAACGGCACCGGATTATGAGGTACTGTTGTAAAATAAGGCAAAGTACTTACGTATGGCAAATTGGCTACAACGCCTTTTCTTCCACCGGCTGCTAATTGACCTACAATTGAATTGTACACTGCGTCAAATGTTGCCGGCGCTGTAATATCAGCCGGATTTAATCCGCCGGAAGTGGCGTATCCTAACACATCGTTACCTCCAATCCAAAGAGAAAAGAAAGTTGGATTTTGGGCCAGTGCATCTTGCAGCACAGTGGCTGTTGGTGATGAGGCAAATCTGGCAAAATAAGGATTCCCTGCGCTGCTTCCATAGCCTGAAAAAGTCAGGTGAAAACTTCTGGCACCAGGAATTCCCATATTATTAAAACTTCCTGACAAATGCGTCGAAATATCTGTAGTAGAAACACCGGAAACCGGCAGCGGACTACTAGTCAAGGGATTAAACCACAATCTTGGTCCAAATCCAGGAACTTGCACTCCTCCTGAACTAAATCCACCTATATTATCATTCATAAAAGGATTTGTAAAATCTCCGCCACCTACCAGAGCAAACTGTGTTGCTATAATATTTGGATAAGAATTTTTTTGTCCTTCCATAAACAAGGCATTGTCTGAAAAACCGGCAGCAAAGGAATCACCAAGTGCTACGTATTTTGAGAAATCGGCTGTTCCTGCGGTAAGCGGCGTTCCGTCTGTTGAATTAGGGTCAACAAACGGTTCCTCATCACTACTACATGCTACAAAGGTTAAGGAAACCAACAGTAGCCATTTGAAATTTTTTATCATAACTATTATATTTTAATAATTGGGTTTGAATTATGGATTGATTGTTAAAGACAAGAAATATTGTTGACCAATTAATCCAGGTCCGATAAGCTGTCTGTATTCTTTTCCGCCTAAGTTTGTTGCTCCAGCTTTGATCACTGATTTTAAACTTGGCAGTCCGTAACTGATTTGTGCATCGATAACCGTTACCGCATCAATCATTCCATCTGCGAAAGTAGATTCCCAGTAGTATTCATCGCTCCATCTTCCGCTAATGTTGAAACCGAAGTTTTTGAATAAATTATCGTTACTGAAACTGGCTTTAACTCTGTGTTTAGGCGTATTGAATCCGGCTTCAAAACTTGGGTCTTTGGCTTGGTCAAAATCAAACTGAGCATAGTTGTAATTCGCAGAAACTTCAAAGTTTCTCGGTAACTTTTTAGACACCCCAACTCCAAAACCTAGTGATCTGATTTCAATATCAGTGTTGGTGTACAATTGGAAAGCTCTTGTATTTCCTGTAGCTATAGCATCTACTGATTGAGCTCCGGGATCTGTTGGGCCTAATAATGGGTTTGGTGCATCTTGTGCCGTTCCGTATAATGGCGCAACAACTGTTAAGTTTCCGATAAAATCATTGTAGATATTATAATATCCGTTAATGTCATAAGTGAATCCTTTTACTTCGCCTCTATAACCTAATTCAAATGCTTTAACCGTTTCCGGTTTTACTAAATCTACATTGGTTCTCACTAATAATGCTGAAGCGGCTACTGGGTTAGTTGATGCTAATGCTGCAAAAGCTTGAACAGATTGAGCTGTATAAGAATTATAATAAGCATTATTCCCATCAATTGTTGTGGTAGTTCCGCCAACCAAAGCTTGTCCTAAAGCAGAAGTTACCGGTAATGTTTCTTCATATCTCGTCAAGTTATCCGGTGCTGATCCTAATAAAATAGCATTTCCTACGTTGAATCCTATATATTGGTCTTGTGTAGTTGGGTTACGGAAACCGGTTTGGAAAGATCCTCTAAAAATATGGTTTTTAGCTTCACCTGCAGTGTATACTAGGGAAACTCTTGGTGAATAATTACCGTCAAAATTTTCAGCTTTGTCGTAACGTACAGAACCGGTGAATTTCAATCGGTCGTCCATCATTTTTTTCTGTACTTGAGTATACACCCCGTATTCGTCATATTTAATGCCACCAAATTGTGGGGTATCCGTATAAATTCTTCCGAAAGAATTTAAGTCATATCTTCTGTATGAACCTCCGACTTGGATTTCGGCTACTTTAATTAAATCTCTAAAGTTATAATTGGCATCTGAATGGTAAATTTTTGAATTGTCTACCAATTTAGACCCTGATAAAACATCCGGATTAGAAATTACTTGGTTGAAGGCATTTTGGAATTCAGGAGTTCCCGGTAAAAATCTTCCGGTGTCTGCTACAACTCTTGCAGCAGCATGTGCTTGTTCAGGTGTTGCTCCGCCTAAAGTAGACTGAACATACTGACCTGCGTATTGACCGAACCAAGTAGCATCCGGTTTCCAAGCTCTGTTGATGTTCAATCCGGTGAAAAGCATGTCATAAGAACTTCCGCCGTCTTCAGTGGTGAAATAACCTCTTACGAAAAAGTTTTTCCCGGTTAACTCCAACTTGTGTTGTTGCATGGAAAATCCATTCAAATAGTAGCGATTGGCTCCTTGGTAAACTGAATTTCCGAAACCGAATTTACTTTGCCAAATTACCTCAAGGTTTTCGTTTCCGAAAGGTCTTAGGTGTAAGGAGAAATCAATTTTAGCATTTCTTACTTTGTTGTCTGTTAAGTCTACTTCATTGTATCCTGTTCTTGAAACATTTTCGTTAGGAAGTAAGTTTAGAGCAGATGCCGGAAGCAACCCTAAGCCAACTAATGTTTGACCTACACTTTTGATGTTGGTTGTGGCTTCATCTCCATAAACATTGATTCCATTATAGTTGTGGTGACTTCTGTCTCTGCCTTCTACTGTTCTGTCATCGTAATCAGTTGCCCACCATTCGGTACCATTCATATAAGTAAAATTG
Source organism: Flavobacterium sp. (assembly GCF_046293665.1). Classification (GTDB taxonomy): domain Bacteria; phylum Bacteroidota; class Bacteroidia; order Flavobacteriales; family Flavobacteriaceae; genus Flavobacterium. The sequence continues at coordinate 613,962 of NZ_JBKBOL010000001.1, read as the reverse complement.
GCTTTGGCCGCGAAATAATCGTCAAATTTATGTGCTACTCTGATACCATAATCACGATAATCGTTAGAACCGGCCGCTTTTTGACTGGTGGCTCCATATTTTACATAAGCTGAAATGCCTTGGTATTTGAAAGGACTTTTGCTGTTCATGAACAAAATACCGTTGAAAGCATTCGCACCATATAAGGCAGAAGAGGCTCCAGGAAGTAACTCCACGCTGGCAACATCAATATCGGAAACCCCGATTAGGTTACCTAAAACGAAATTTAATAAAGGTGAAGAGTTATCCATACCATCAACCAATTGCATAAAACGCGTATTGGCTACTGTAGCAAATCCACGAGTATTGATTGATTTAAACGACATACTACTGGTGTTCATTTGAACTTCTTTCAAATTTTCCAAACCGTCATAGAATGTTGGCGATGCAGTTTTCTTAATGTCTCTGATGGTCATTCTCTCAATAGTTACCGGAGATTCTCTGACCTTTTCCGGTGCTCTGGAAGCAGAAACTACAATTTCATCTAATTGTGTTTCTTGCTCAGACAATGAAACGCTTACATTTTGGTTGTTGGAAGTCACGCTTACCGTTGATGAACCATATCCAACACTTGACACTTCAATGTCAAACGGAGGTTTTTTGGTCGTGGTTAAGTTGAAATTTCCATCACTGTCAGTAATTGTTCCGGCACTTTCACCGGCCACTTTAACATTGGCTCCGGGAATTGGTTGGTTTTTGCTGTCTTTTACCGAACCAGAAATTGAAGTTTGCGAATAAGTAATGCCGCAAAAAAACAATGAAAGGATAAATAAATAAATCTTCATTTGGTTTTATATTTTGTTGGTTTATGCAACCAAAGTACAAATATTTTTTTTACATCCTCAAAAAAATAGTCTTCATTTTAGCAATAATTAATTATTCGGATTGAATATTGATAATTTAACAATACGTGCCATTTTTAAGGTTTTATTAACTTTTTGACGCAAATGCTAAAAAAAATACTATGCTTACATACAAAAAGTCTATTCTATTAAATAAATCACAAATAATTAGCAAAAAAAAGGCGAGAATAAATCTCGCCTTTTGGTGTTTTTTGTAGTAAAAAAATTATTCAACCGTTACAGATTTTGCCAAATTTCTTGGCTGATCAACATTACAACCTCTTAAAACTGCAATATGATAAGACAATAATTGCAAAGGAATAGTGGTAATTAAGGGTGATAATGCATCTGAAGTTTCCGGAATTTCGATTACGTGATCGGCCAATTCTTTTACTTGTGTATCACCTTTGGTTACCACGGCAATAATTTTACCGCTTCTTGATTTTATTTCTTGGATGTTACTCACAACTTTGTCATAATGGCCTTGTTTTGGCGCAATTACCACTACCGGCATTTGCTCGTCGATAAGAGCAATCGGGCCGTGTTTCATTTCTGCTGCCGGATAACCTTCAGCGTGGATGTATGAGATCTCTTTTAATTTTAAAGCCCCTTCTAGCGCTACCGGGAAATTATAACCTCTTCCTAAGTAAAGACAGTTTGGTGCCTCTTTGAATTTAGCGGCAATTTCTTTGGCTTTTTCATTGGTTTCCAAAGCTTCTTTTACTTTCTCCGGAATCACTTCTAACTCTTGCAAATAACGATGGAAATCTGAATTTGAAAGCGTTCCTTTGGCTTTGGCCAAACGAAGTGCAATCATGGTCAACACCGTGATTTGTGTGGTAAAGGCTTTGGTCGACGCTACTCCAATTTCAGGTCCGGCATGTGTATAAGCTCCGGCATTGGTTTCCCTTGATATGGAAGAACCAACCACATTACAAACTCCGAAAACAAATGCACCTCTTTCTTTGGCCAATTTAATAGCCGCTAAAGTATCCGCTGTTTCACCGGATTGGGAAATCGCGATCACTACGTCAGAAGGATTTATAATTGGATTTCTGTACCTGAACTCTGAAGCATATTCAACTTCCACCGGAATTCTGGTAAATTCTTCAAAAATATATTCTGCCACCAACCCGGCGTGCCATGAGGTTCCGCAAGCTACGATTAGTATTCTTTGGGCATGAAGGAATTTTTCAAGATTGTCTTCTACACCGGCCATTTGGATTATCCCTTGATTGGCTAACAACCTTCCGCGGTAAGTGTCTTTGATTACATTGGGTTGTTCGTAGATTTCTTTTAACATGAAATGGTCGTAACCTCCTTTTTCAATTTGCTCCAAATTCATTTGAAGTTCTTGAATATAAGGATCAACCAAAGTGTCGTCTTTAATTTTTCTGATTTTTAAGGGCCTGTTCAATCTTACGATTGCCATTTCTTCATCTTCTAAGTAAATCGCATTAGAAGTATATTCGATAAATGGAGAAGCGTCAGAAGCAATAAAAAATTCATCTTGACCAACGCCAATGGCCAGCGGACTTCCTAAACGGGCTACTACAATTTCATCCGGCTTTTCTTTGTCAAAAACGCAGATAGCATAAGCTCCGACCACTTGGTTTAAAGCGATTTGAACTGCTTTTCCCAATTTAATATTTTCCTTTTTCTTAACTTCTTCAATCAAATTGATTAAAACTTCAGTATCCGTGTCAGAGGTAAAAGTATAGCCTCTTTTAAGCAATTCTTTTTTCAATGGCTCATAGTTTTCTATGATTCCGTTGTGAATAATTACCAAATTCCCGGAATTGGAAACATGTGGATGCGAGTTAACATCATTCGGAACGCCATGGGTAGCCCAACGGGTATGCCCCATCCCTATCGTGGCTTTGGAATTTGCTAAATCTTTGGACTTTTCTTCCAGATCAGAAACCTTTCCTTTGGTTTTGGCTATGCTTAAATCATTGCCATCACAAAGCATAATCCCGGCACTGTCGTAACCGCGGTATTCTAATCTTTTTAAACCTTTTATAACTATTGGATACGCTTCTCTGTAACCAATATAGCCAACAATTCCACACATAACTTTAGGTATTAATCAGGTTTGGTATAATAAATTTCAAGTTTTAATCTTTTTGCATAATCAGAATTGGGATCGCTATTGAAAGGGATATTGGTTCCATATAAAACCGTTCCCACCGGACTCAAAACCGACATGTTTGGGGCGTATAGTGTATTAGTATTAGCCGTTCTTAACTTCGAAAAACCAACATTATTAATAGTCTCTGTTACTGAAAGTCCTAATCTTACATTCGTTGAGTCATTCTTAATTAAATTCCTGACATGATTGGTAATTCTGATTTTATACTTGGTTCCTCTACCGCCTGTAACATTTTCTCTTTCAATAATTCCACCATGAACCGATTTGTTTAGTTTTGGGTTAACAGTATTAGAGCTATTGTCTAAGGTATAATCAATTAGTATCTTCCTATTGTTTAAATCATATAAAAAGATGCGGTTAGGCTCTACAGGTTTGTTAAGTTGATTGGGACTCATCACACCTCTGTCTATATAAAACGTAAGATTGGCTTCATTAATCAACCAACCATTGGCTTTGATGGCTTCAATTTCATCCGCAATTCCGTTGTTGTCAGCATCCGGACCAAACACATCTATAACAGCAATAGAGCCTTGACCTCCTTTAACATAAAGCTTAGACGCTTCTTGATTACTGTTGGCCGCAGTTAAATAATCAACATTTTCATTTGAGTTATTGAGCAAACTCACTGTATTCCCGGTCATACTCATAGAAAGCGTTTTAAATTCTCTTTCATAAGAAACAACACCATCTACCGTTTTCTTTTTGTCCTCATTATAATAAACCGTGATTTTTCCACCTTGGAAGTTCATCATGGCCATTTGTCCCGGATTTCCATTCTCAACTTTAAAATACAATCCTCTAAAGTAATTTTTAAACACCGCATTGGACACTAATTGTCCGCTTGGCGCATTCAAAAGTAAATTAGTAAAAACGGTTTTATTCAAATGCAAGCGCATGGATGGCGCAAATCTTGTATCCACTAAAACAGGTGGCGTAGCAGTATTCAACGCTGAAGTTTTGTGTTCTCTTTTGTCAAAATAAAACTGAGTATTCTCATGTCCATCCTGGTTATTCCCTGAAAGAGGTGCGTCATTCAACAAGACCGGAATCTTGTTATTGTCAATTTCAGCATCCATATCAGTGTAAAAAAGCTGACGTTCTACTAGGGATTGACTAGGATCTAAATCTCTTAAAAAATAATTAGATTGATAAACACTCAATTTGAATTTGGAATTTTCAGGACCATAAATAGAATCCAATTTATAAGTAGTATGTACTTCAGTCACTCCATTAACTGTAACATTTTCTACTGCAGTTACTCTGCTGTAATAAGGAATATTTAAAATAATACTGTCAATTACAGTGGGATCAAGATCATATTCTTCAGGATCCACATTGTTAAATCTTGGATTTTCAGAATCTAGTTGCACTTGGGTTACAAAATTAGCTTGGGTCGTGCCAAAAGCAGGATTTTCATAAAAACCCAGTGGATTTATCGGTAAATTATTAGAAGAGATTGGCCCCAATTTTTGATTGTAAGCTTTTACAGAAGCATCAGTATATCTTTCAAAAAGAAAATGGTCATCACCAACGATGTCTGTTCCTAATTCGTTGAAGTCTTTGTCACAAGAAGCAAAAAGCAAAACGGCGGTTAAGCCAAATAAAATCTGTTGTAAATAGGATTTTTTAAACATAAATCTGATTAATTATTTTTAGGGAAGCATTTCCTTATAGAAGTTGGTGTATGCTTCTGAAAATTTGTCTTTCGTGGCGAAAGGTAAAAAAGGTTTTCCTGAAGATTCTATAAATTTTGTTAAACTTGGCGACAGGCCTTCAGAAGCGATTATCACAGCATCAGAGTGCATCACCGAAGACTTAATAAGGTTTTCGTAATTAGGCAATTCCAAGTCCTGAATAGCGTCTTGCGGAATGTTATCAAACTTTATTTTGTTGATCATTTCCGTATTCAAAGTGCCGTCAAAAGACTGACCGTAAACTGAAGTCACAATCTTAGTCTCCGAAAATAACGCTTCGTCTTTGTAGTAATGCTTCATATAAACCGGTAACAAACCGGCCATCCAACCGTGAACGTGAATAATATCGGGAACCCAATTTAATTTTTTAACCGTTTCTACAACGCCTTTGGCAAAGAAAATCGCTCTTTCATCGTTATCCGGATACATCACCCCATCTTCATCGCTGAAAGTTGCCTTGCGTTTGAAATATTCATCATTGTCAATAAAATAAACCTGAATTCTCTCTTTCGGGATTGAAGCCACTTTGATAATCAAGGGCATATCCAAATCATTTACTACTAAATTCATTCCCGACAATCGGATAACCTCATGTAATTGGTGTCTTCTTTCGTTGATATTCCCATACCTTGGCATAAAAATTCTTATTTGTCCTCCTTGATCATTAATCATTTTAGGAACGTCATACGACATTAAAGAAACCTCATTTTCAGCCAGATAAGGCACCACTTCAGATGATACATACAATATCCTCTTATCTTCCATAATCTATTTTACTTTATTTATTGGCAATAAAAAACAGGCAAAAGTACAAAAATTTATGCAGTTATTTATGAAAATAGTAAGTTTGCAACTCATTTACCGAAAGCCAATGCTCATTTTTAACAATCAAAATGAATTAGTTGCTCATTTAGCTTCTGTTTCAACTTCAGCAACCTCCATTGGTTTTGTGCCTACTATGGGCGCGCTTCATCAAGGACATTTATCTTTATTGTCTGAAGCTGTGGCTAATAATTCGATAGCCGTTATCAGTATTTTTGTCAATCCGACACAGTTCAACAATCCGGAAGATTTGGCCAAATATCCTCGAACTTTAGATGCCGATATAGAAAAAATCAAGACCGTTTCCGATAACATTATCGTTTATGCACCAAGTGTAGAAGACATTTACAAAGGCAACACTGTTTCACAGCCTTTTGATTTTGATGGTCTGGAAAACCAAATGGAAGGCCAATTTCGCCCAGGTCATTTTGATGGCGTTGGTACTATTGTGAAAAGACTTTTTGAAATCATCAAACCAACCAATGCTTATTTTGGCGAAAAGGATTTTCAGCAATTACAGATTGTTAAAAAAATGGTCGAAAAAGCCAAAATGCCGGTGAAAGTTATTGGTTGCCCAATTTTCAGAGAAGCCAACGGATTAGCCATGAGTTCGCGTAACGAAAGGTTAACTGAAACCGAGAAAAAAGAAGCCTCAATTATCTATAAAACCATTACTCAAGCCAAGAAATTATTCGCCACCAAATCAGCCAACGAAGTAACAAATTGGGTCAAAAAGACTTTTGAGAAAAACCCAAACTTTGCCTTAGAGTATTTCCAAATTGCCGACGAAGCTTCTTTATTGCCTTGCCTTCGAAAAAATAAAAATAAAAAATACCGTGCTTTCATAGCCGTTTTTGTCAACAATATTAGATTGATTGACACCATATCACTAAATTAATTTAACTTTGCCCCATGCAAATTGAAGTAGTAAAATCGAAAATCCATCGTGTAAAAGTTACCGGAGCCGACTTGAATTATATAGGAAGTATTACCATTGACGAAACTTTAATGGAAGCTTCTAACCTAATTGAAGGCGAAAAAGTATCAATTGTGAATGTCAATAATGGCGAACGTTTTGACACTTATGTTATCAAAGGAATTAAAAATTCAGGCGACATTACACTCAATGGCCCGGCCGCAAGAAAAGTTCATAAAGGCGACATCATCATCATTATGTCATATGCTTTAATGGATTTTGAAGAAGCCAAAACCTTCAAACCTTGGCTGGTTTTTCCAAATGAAAAAGACAATTCTTTGACCTAATCACTTGAAAAAACTAATTAGCAAATGGCTCACTATTCTTATTCCTCTTTTCATAGGAATCGGAATCATTTACTATCAATACACCACACTAAAACCCGACGAAATTGACAAAATAAAGGTCAGTTTTCAAAAAGCCAATTATGCTTACATCTTACTTTCGCTTGCGGTGGCTTGTGTTGGTTATTGGTCAAGAGCGTATCGTTGGAAATTTGCACTAAATCATTTGGGCTACCATACTAAATTTTACAACAATTTCTTTACCGTAAGTGTTTCCTACCTAGTGAATCTAACCGTACCGCGTTCGGGTGAAATTTCCCGTGCCGCACTTTTGAAAAAATACGAAAATGTCCCTTTTGACAAAGCTTTTGGAACTATCGTTGCCGAAAGGATTGTTGATTTATTGATTTTCTTGTTGTTTGTTTTTATTGGATTTGTCTCGCAGTTTGATAAAATTTATCAGTTCTTAGTTAGTAAAAATGTATCCCTAGAATCCTTGATATATTACGGTATCGCAGCAGTAATCATAGGAATTGTTTTTTTACTGATTTGGATTTATGCCGAATGGCCTGTTATCTTAAAACTAAAGAACAAACTATCAGGATTAATTGAAGGCATGACTACCGTGGTAAAAATGAAGTCGAAATGGAAATACCTTTTTCACTCTTTTTTCATCTGGATTTCATACCTAACCATGTTTTATGTGGCCATATTCGCTTTGCCTGAAACTTCAGAAATCAGCTTTGATATTGTAATCATGGGCTTTATTTTTGGCAGCTTGGCCGTTGGGTTTTCCAATGGCGGATTAGGTGCTTATCCTTTTGCTATTGCTTTGATTTTCTCGTTATATGGTATTTCAAATGACATCGGAATCGCCTTTGGCTGGTTGGTTTGGACTTCTCAAACCATCTTAGCCATTCTACTCGGTCTGATTTCCTATGTTTTACTTCCGTTGTTCAATAGAAATAAATAATTTACTATCTTGCTAATCATTTTAGCAACAATTTCTATTCAACCAAAAACCATATTCCATGAAACAACTGTTTGTTCTATTACTGTTTGTTTGTTCGGGTAATTTATTGGCCCAAAGAACCATCACAGACACCATAACCTCCAAAAAGCTCAATGAAGACCGAGAAATCAAAATTGGCCTTCCTCCTTCTTACGACAAAAACAAATCGAAAAAATATCCTTTATTGGTGCTTTTTGATGGAGATTTTCTGTTCGATGCCTTTCAAGGGGCACTGAGTTATGGTTATTATTGGGATGATTTGCCTGAGGTTATCATTGTGGCCATTAGTCAAAACAAAAACAACGAACGTGAAACCGATTGTACTTTTGATGAAACTACCGGTTTACCTGCTGAAAAAGGAGCTGATTTCTTTGAATTTGTCGGCATGGAATTGATTCCGAGTATTCAAAAAAACTTTAGAACCGCACCCTTTAGAATCGCAGCCGGATTAGACACTACTGCTGCATTTTTAAATTGTTATTTATACAAAGACCAACCCATATTCAACGCCTATATTTCCATGAGCCCGGAACTTCCTGAAGGAATGGAAGAACAAATTCCGGAACGATTAGCAGCCATGCAACAAACGACTTTCTATTACCATTGTTCTGCAGATGGTGACATGAAAAAAATGAAAACACGCATTCAGGCTTTAGATGCTGCAGCCAAACTAATAAAAAATCCGAAACTCAACTATCTGTACGAAGAGTTCAAAGGCGCTTCGCATTACTCTTTGGTTTTACATGCCATTCCGAGCGCTTTGTACCAAATTTTTGCCGTTTACCAACCAATTTCCACCACAGAGTTTCAAGAAAAAATTGCGGTATTGCCTTCGGGTTATGTCAAATATTTAGCTGATAAATATGCAGTACTTGAGAATTCATTGGGACTAAAATTGCAAATCAGAATCAATGATTTCAAAGCCATTGAAGCCGCTATTCTGAAAAACAAAGCTTATGTTGAGTTTGATGAATTGTCACAATTGGCTCGAAAAAATTATCCTAAGTCGATGTTAGCCGATTACCATTTGGCACAACTTTATGAAAAAACAGGGGATTCTAAAAAAGCCATTAAAAGTTACCAAACCGCTTTCCAAAAAGAAGAAATTGGTGATTTGACTAAAGACATGATGTTGGAAAGAGCCGATGCATTAAAAGGTGCTGCCAAAGCCAAAAAAGAAGAACCGGTAGAAGAAATTCCGGCAACCGAAACACCCGCCGAAGAAAAAAAATCAGAATAAATATACCCTAAATGTCGAAACTCAAAACTACTTTTTTTTGTCAAAATTGTGGTACCCAATATGCCAAATGGCAAGGCCAATGCAATGCTTGTAAAGAATGGAACACCATAGCCGAAGAAATTATCCAAAAGGAAGAAAAGTCGAGCTGGAAACTCGATAATTCTGATTCCAAAAGAGTTTCAAAACCGCTTAAAATCAAAGAAATCGATTCGACCCAAGAAGTACGAATGGACACCACTGACAGCGAATTAAATCGCGTACTCGGTGGCGGTATTGTTCCCGGTTCGTTAATCTTGTTGGGCGGCGAACCCGGAATCGGAAAAAGCACGTTGTTGCTTCAAATTTCTTTAAAATTGCCTTATAAAACCTTATACGTCTCGGGTGAAGAGAGTCAGAAACAAATCAAAATGCGTGCGGAAAGAATCAATCCGAACAGCGACAATTGCTATATTTTAACCGAAACCAAAACCCAAAATATATTTCGCCACATTGTAGAAACCGAACCTGATATAGTAATCATCGATTCGATACAAACTTTGCATACCGATTATATAGAATCAACTGCGGGAAGTATTTCTCAGATTCGAGAAACTACCGCCGAATTGATAAAATTTGCCAAGGAAACCAACATTCCTGTGATTCTTATCGGTCACATCACCAAAGACGGCAACATCGCCGGTCCAAAGATTTTGGAACACATGGTCGATACTGTTTTGCAATTTGAAGGCGATAGAAATCATGTTTATAGAATCCTGCGTTCGCTCAAAAACCGATTTGGTTCTACCGCCGAATTAGGAATCTATGAAATGCAAGGGTCGGGTTTAAGAGAAGTTTCTAATCCATCCGAAATATTGATTTCGCACCGCGAGGAAGAATTGTCAGGAACCGCGATTGCTTCCACTTTAGAAGGCATGCGACCGTTGATGATAGAAATTCAGGCACTAGTTTCAACAGCGGTTTATGGAACACCGCAACGAAGTACAACAGGGTACAATGCCAAACGATTAAATATGATTTTAGCCGTTTTGGAAAAACGCGCCGGTTTCAGACTCGGAACCAAAGATGTTTTCCTGAATGTTACCGGCGGAATATCTGTAGATGATCCGGCGATTGATTTAGCGGTTGTCGCGGCGATTTTGTCTTCCAATGAAGATATCGCTGTTGGCAAAGATGTTTGTTTTGCAGGCGAAGTCGGTTTGTCAGGCGAAATTCGTCCGGTGAACCGAGTAGAACAGCGCATACAAGAAGCAGAGAAATTAGGCTTTTCGACCATATTTGTGTCTAAATACAATAAGATTGCGACAAAGTTTCCCGGAATAAAAGTGGTTTTAGTCTCTAAAATTGAAGAAGTAGTTGAACAGTTATTTGGGTAAATCATAAATCCTATAAATAATTCCTTAAATTATATAAACCGGAATCTTGTGGCTATAATTACTTTTGATTTAGTAATAAAAGTTGAAAAACAGCGTTTTAGATAAATAACTTCTCTTTTTTATGAAAACAAAAAAACTACTCTTTTCTTTTTTTCTGGTTGTTTTTATCTCCTGTAATTCCTCAAGTACTTTCCGTGAATTTGATAAGATGCCGGAAAATAACCGTTGGGAGAAATCCGATGTTAAACAATATGAGTTTGAAATTAAAGACAATACTACATTGTACAACTTTGTTTTCAAATTCAGCCATATCTATGACTATCAATTTGCTAATATTCCTGTTCAGTTTGTAATTGAAAATCCCGATGGTCAAAGGGAAACTTTAGCAGTCGATTTGCCTATCAAAGAAAGTAATGGGCAACAAATAGCCGATTGTTCAGGCGATGTATGTGATTTGGATTATCGAATAAAAACCAAAACCAAACTCACCAATGGAAAGTATAAAATTACCATTTCACATGATTTCAAACAAGCCGATTATCTCCCAAATGTGCTTGGTGTTGGATTAGAAGTTGACAAAGCAGAATAAATGAAGCGAAAAAACAAAAAACTACTATTCAGAATCCTTAAAGTCTGCGGTTTTCTTACACTGCTTGGGATTGTTTTGGTTTTTGTTTTTCGAAATACCCTTTTAGAGAAAGCCATCCATCGCATTGATGCCAAAATGGAGCGCGATTACCAATGCAACTTAAACATTGCCAAAGCCGAATTTCATGGTTTGACGAATATCGAATTCCAACAAATTACTTTAGTCCCCAAAAAAGCCGATACATTGGTTCGTATTGACGAATTGAAAACCAGTGTTAGTTTTTGGAAATTGTTGGTCGGCGACATTCAGTTGGGCAAACTCGAAGTCAACAAAGGGTATATTCAATTGGTTAAAACCAAAAACGGCAGCAATTTTGAGGCTTTTCTGCGTTCGAAAAAAGAGAAAACAGACAATGCCGAAGTCAATTATGCCAAATTGTTAAACCGAATTTCTTCCAATCTTTTAGACTTAGTGCCAACAGATATGCATGTCAAAGGCTTTGCTTTTAAGATCAACGACAAAGGCCATAAAGTAGTTTTTGATTTTAACCAATTGGCTTTGGCTGATAAAAAACTAAACACTTTAATTCAAGTTACTTCGGATGGTTTTTCCCAACAATGGGCGATTAACGGTTTTGCCGACCCAAGAGATCGAAAAGCCGATTTGGAGTTTTTCAATCCGGAAAGCGATACGATTCGCCTTCCTTATTTGGACCAAAAATTCAACCTGAAAGCCGGTTTTAAATCGATTCATTTTAATTTAGACAATCTTTCAATGAATAGCGGCAAATTGCATATTGACGGATATTCTTCCATCCAAAACTTAAAAGTCAATCATCCAAAAATAGCAAGTAAAGACGTCGTAATCAAAAACGCCCGCTTTGATTACCGTTGGATTATTGGACCAAGATTGATGGCTTTAGACAGTACATCGACCGTGCAATTGAACAACATCAAATGTCATCCGCATGTTTCATACACTAATGAAACCGACAAAGTCTATGCGTTCAAATTGACCATTCCGAAAATGAAAGCGAATGACTTCATTACTTCTCTGCCAACTGGATTATTCCGACATTTCGAAGGAATGGAAGCGCAAGGTGATTTTAGTTATACCCTTAACTTTGCATACAATAACCACAAACCAAACGACATTATTTTTGACAGCAAACTAAAACCCGAAGGTTTAAAAATCACCAAATACGGAGAAGCCGATTTGAACAAAATCAACGGCGAATTTGTGTACAGAGCGATTGACAATGGCGTGGCGCAACGACCGATTGTAGTGGGCGCTTCCAATCCCAATTTTACCCCTTTACAGCAGATTTCGCCCTATTTACAAAAATGTGTCTTGACTAGTGAAGACCCGTCGTTTTTTACCCATCGTGGCTTTATCAATTCGGCTTTCAAACAGTCGATTGTTAAGAACATCAAAACCAAGAAATTTGCCCGTGGCGCCAGTACGATTAGCATGCAATTGGTCAAAAATGTATTCTTAACCCGTGAAAAAACTTTGTCTCGTAAACTGGAAGAAATCCTGTTGGTTTACATTTTAGAAAACAACCGCATCAGCACAAAAGAGCGCATGCTCGAAGTGTATTTCAACATTATAGAATGGGGACCGAATGTTTATGGCATTGGCGAAGCATCTCGTTTTTATTTTAACAAAATGCCTCAGGATTTAAATGTAAACCAGTGCTTATTCTTAGCCAGTATCATCCCTAAACCCAAAGGATTCATGTCTCGCTTAGAGAATGCCGAAAAATTCAAACCTTATGCCCAACAACATAACGATTTCCTGATGCGATTGATGTTTAAAAGAAATCTTATTACCGAAAGTGATACCATAGGCAACTTTGCTCTGGATATTTCCGGACCGGCCAAAATGTACTTAAGGCAAAAACCTATTGCCGTTCAAAATGATAGTTTGAGTGTAGATGATTTTGATTTTTAGAAAATTTCATACTAATTCCAACCTTTTTGCGTTATAACTACTCTCTGTAGTATGACCTTAATTTAATTATCATGAAAAGACTCTTCTTGTTAGCCTTTTGGGTTACTGCCGTTGGCTATTCGCAAAAACCTATTTTTACTACCGCCAAAGTCAAATCCGCAACGGTTTATTTCAACGCTGCCGAACTATCACAAAACACTACGGTCAATTTACCGGCCGGCACTAGTGAAATTGTGATAAAAAACGTAGCCGATTACTTGAATGAAAGTACTGTTCAAATTGGCGCTCCTAGTTCGGTGACGGTTTTATCGGTACAGTTTACCCAGAATTACATTTCGGAATACGAAATCGACGAGGCCAATCCGGCCATTAAAAAAGTACGTGACAGCATTACTTTAGTCAACAAAGAAATCAAGAAAATCCAAATTGAAACTTACTCCAACCAACAAGCCATAGCGCTTTTGGATGCCTATCAAAATGTTGGCGGCAGCAATACCGGCTTAAATGTAGCCGAATTGATAAAACTGGTTGACTACTACAAAGCCAAACGCATGGAAATGGATAATGTCATTGTAGCCTTGGGAGAAAGAGAAACCAAACTCAAAGCCACACTTAAAAACCTCAACGACAAACTCGAAATCAACACCAAAAAAGAAGAAAAAAATTCCAGAGGTAAGTTGATTGTTCAAGTAATGAATGACATTGCCGGTATGGTGAATTTAGATATTAATTATATTACCAACTCTGCTTCTTGGTCGCCTTTTTATGACTTGCGTGCCGAGAATATTACTTCACCTATCAACATGATGTATAAAGCCCAAGTGGTTCAAAACACCGGTATCGACTGGAAAAAAGTAAAACTAACTTTGTCTTCAGGCAACCCGAATCAGAACAATCAGGCGCCTTTGCTGAGTGCATGGTTTTTGAGGTATGGAAGCTTTTATGACGATAATAATTACAGAAATGGAGATTTTAAAACAAATACATTACAAGAAGTTGTTGTTCAGGGCTATTCAGCAAAAAAAGATAAAAGAAGTGTTGCGGCCTACAGCACTGTTAGCGCAAACATTGTTGAAAACCAACTCAATGTTTCTTTCGACATCGATATTCCTTATGATATTTTGTCTAATAACAAACCGCACAGTGTAGCTTTAAAAGACATCCAACTGCCGGCGACTTATAAATATTATGCCGCGCCAAGAATCGAAAAAGAAGCGTTTCTTTTAGCCGAAATCAGCGATTATTCTAAATACAATTTGTTGCCGGGTGAAGCCAATATCATTTTCGAAGGATTGTATGTGGGCAAAACCGTAATAAATCCGAACCAAACTTCCGACACTTTGAATTTGAGTATGGGAAGAGACAAAAAGATTTCCATCAAACGCGAAAAAGTGGTTGACAAATCGGGCACGCGTTTCTTATCTTCTAAAAAGGAACAAACCTTTACCTTCGACATCACCGTCAGAAACAACAAAAAAGAAACGGCCGGTATGTTGTTAAAAGACCAATATCCGTTGAGTCCGGATAAAGACATCGAAATTGAATTGACCGAAAGCAGCGGTGCCAAAATCAACTCCGAAACCGGCATCCTGACTTGGGATTTGAAATTACAACCTAACGAAACCAAAAAAATCCGCCTCAGTTACAAAGTCAAATACCCGAAAGACAAAATCATTGATAATTTATAAATATGAAAAACACTATTTTTTTTCTTCTTTTGGTTTGTGGTTTGAGTCAGTACACATCGGCTCAAAACCATAAAGAAATTGTACTTTTTGACTATGACCAATTCATTTTGACCGATAAAGCAAAGTCAAAACTGGAAGAAGTAGTGTTAAAATTGGACCTGGCTCAATTAAAAACCGTGGAACTCAATGGCAATACCGATGCCGACGGTGATTCGAAATACAACATCACTTTGTCTAAAAATAGGGCTAATGAAGTATCCCATTATTTAGTAGCCAAAGGTATTCCGGCAGAAAAAATCCAGTTGAAATTTGAAGGCGAAAACAAACCGGTAGCCGAAAATGCCAGTGATAAAGGCAAACAACAAAACCGAAGAGTGGAAATCACTTTTACCTTCGCCGAAAAAGAATTCACCAATACTATTTTCAACCAACTTCAAAAGGAAAGTCAATTCTTCACCGGAAAATCCAATGAAGTCATTACGATTATCGGTAAAGAAGGCACAAAAATTACCATTCCTAAAAATTCTTTAAAAAAAGCCAACGGTAAATTTGCCATTGGTAAAATCGATATTGAGCTCCAAGAATTCTACAAAAAATCGGATGTTGTAGCAGCAAATTTACATACCATGTCAAACGGAATAATGCTCGAAAGTGGCGGTATGGTTTATATAAAAGCCTCTTCAAAAGGCGAAGAATTGCAGTTAAAAAAAGGAACTGAAATGATCCTTGAGTTTGCTTCTAAAGACAATTCGAATGACATGCAAACATTTTATGGTTATCCTAAAGAGGACAAAACCGTTGATTGGAGTACAAATGACAATTATACAGTAACCGAAGAAGAAAACTGGTCTACCTATGCGGTTTTTTATTGGGACGGAAGAGAACAAAGAGATACTATTTATGGCGGAAAAAGCACAAGAAAAGCTTTTAAAAGAGCCACAACCGATGCAGAAAAAGTGAGTGCTATAGGCAGTACCATTTTAACCTCAACAAAATTGGGTTGGATTAACTGTGATCGTTTCTACGAAATAAAAGACAAAACCGATTTATTGGTCGACATCGATTTAAAATACAAACCCGAAATCAGGTTGGTCTTCAAAGACATCAATTCCATTATGTCGGGTCATATCGATAAAAATAATAAACTGGTTTTAAGTGGAATTCCTGTTGGCCGAAAAGCTACACTGATGGCTTTTAGTTGTGTAGAAAGTGAAGTTTATTTCGCTACAAAAGAAATCATAATTGACAAAAATGCCAGTGTTGGTTTGGACCTCCAAAAAACTTCAGTGGCCGAATTTAAAACCGCATTGCAGCAACTGAATTGATGTTTTCGTCTTAAAAATGCAATCTTTACGGGTTGCATTTTTTATAACCCTTTGATTGTAATAGTTTTATTTTTAACTTTACCAAAAACCTATTAGCTATGAAAAAAATTCTACCTTTCGTTTTTGGTCTTTTTGCGACTTGTGCTTGGGCACAAACCATCGGCCTTCAAAGTTTTGCTACCGGATTTTCTTCACCGGTTGAAATTGCCCATCCGGCCAATGATGCTCGTTTGTTTGTGGTACAACAAGGCGGTTTAATCCGCATTGTTAATGCAAACGGAACTGTTAATACAACCCCTTTTATCAATTTAAGCACCACTATTGTTTCCGGTGGGGAAAGAGGTTTATTGGGTTTGGCCTTCCACCCCAATTATGCTACTAATGGTTATTTTTATGTCAACTATACTCGTGCAGGCGATGGTGCGACCGTAATTGCTCGTTATTCCGTTTCAACTGATCCCAATGTGGCTGATGCTACAAGCGGAACTGTTTTGTTGACGGTAACACAACCTTTCAGTAACCACAATGGTGGTTCTATAAAATTTGGTTCTGATGGCTATTTATACATTGGAATGGGTGATGGCGGCAGTGGAGGCGATCCGGGCAATCGCGCTCAAAATATCAATGAGAATTTGGGTAAAATGCTTCGTATAGATGTAGATTCAGCTTCACCTTATGGCATTCCTCCGACCAATCCTTATGTAGGTATTGCAGGTAATGACGAGATTTGGGCGATAGGCTTGCGAAACCCATGGAAATTTTCATTTAACCGTTTGAATGGCGATTTATGGATTGCAGATGTGGGTCAAAACGCCATTGAAGAAGTGAGTAAAACAGCATTCCCTTTACCTAATACCGGTTTAAACTATGGCTGGCGTTGTTATGAAGGTAATGTTGCTTACAATACTACGGGGTGTCCTACTTATGCCTCAACAGTTGCGCCTTTTTCCGTGTACACGCATGGTTCAACCAACCGATGTTCTATTACAGGAGGTTATTTTTACACCGGAACTACTTATCCGAATTTTGCCAATAAGTATTTCTTTGCCGATTATTGTACGGCTGAAATTGGTTGGGTTGATGCCGTTGGCAATATCACTTGGGCTTTTGATACTTCAGGTGTGATTACCACTTTTGGAGAAGACAAAGATGGCGAACTCTACGTGGCCAATGGAGGAACGATTTATAAATTAATAGATACATCTTTGAGTACAGATACTTTTGTTCAAAACAGCATTCGAATGTATCCGAATCCGGCAAAAACAGAATTATTCCTAAAAAACGAACATGCCATCGGATTAAAATCAATAAAAATAATCGACTTATCAGGCAAAACCATTTTAAGTCAAGACTTGAATGACCACGAAATCAATTCCGTAAACATTTCAACTATGGCCAAAGGAATGTATTTGGTTAAAGTAAAAAATCAATCCGGAAATACTTTTCAATCTAAATTGGTAGTGGAATAATTTGGTATGAAAAAACTCTTTTTAGGCTGTTTTACGATAATGGCTTTGTATTTTGGCTATCGATTTGGGCATAAAAACAATTCTACTTTAAAAGGACCCGCTGTTTTTGAGAATGAAGTTACCCCTTTGAGACTTAAAAATCACGTCGACAGTATAAAATCATTTGTGTCTAAGAAATCGGACTATAATAATGATATTGCCTTCTTTATAGACATGAAAATCAATTCGGGTAAAAATCGTTTTTTTGTATACAATTTAAAAGAGAATAAGATTATCGATCAAGGTTTAGTGGCGCACGGTTCAGGTTCAGAAACCGGAATTGAAGGCCAATTGAAGTTTAGCAATATTCCCAATTCAAATACTACCTCATTGGGCAAATATTCCGTCGGACATCATTATATAGGAAAATTTGGAAAAGCCTATAAATTATTCGGTTTAGACAAAACTAACAGCAAGGCTTTTGACCGTTTCATCGTTTTGCATTACTTTAGCAAAGTACCATATGAACAACAATCGGATCCGATTTGTAATAGTTTAGGTTGTCCAATGGTGAATGAAAAATTCTTTAACCGACTTGAAAAAATATTGGATGGCTCACAGAAAAAGATACTTTTGAGTATTTATTATTAGAAATTATTGTTTTTGAAACGGTCATTTTTATTTTGCAGTATAGCAATTTTTGCCAACAATTCTGCAATTTGTTTCTCCTTAAATTTATTATCCTCTATCAAAGCATTGATTTGCGCAATTATACTTTCTGGAAAATTATTTTGCCTATCTGTATTCAAAAACCCATGTGTATTTGAAACATCAGAGGTTGTTGATTGTTCTTCTAAAAAATAATTAAAACCTACTTTAAAATAATGACAAACTTTATTCATCAAGATAAAATCAATCGATTTATCCTCATTACTTTCTATGTTACAAAGCTTGGTTTGTGAAATTCCCAATACTGTTGAAAGCTCCATTTGAGAAATTTTATCGCGTTCCCGTAATCGCTTAATCTTAATTCCAATTTCCATAATTTATTCATTTTTGGTTTAACATTATTCATAATTAAATAGAAATTTACTACAAATATAAATACTTTTGAATGATTTAATTTGTTAAATAATAAAAAATATTGATTGGTTATCTCAACATTAAATTCATTAAAGAGATAATGAGATTAAAAATACGATTGAATTAAAATCGTGAAAACAATCGATTGATTAACTAGAACTGATCTGGGTAAAACCTAAATAAAAGACATGTTCAAAATATTTAATATTCAAATTAGCTGAGTAATAAATTAATGCACTAACAGAAGGTATTTAGAATACCATCAAACACAGATACTCATTTTCATAAGATAAAAAAGTAAAATTATTTCTATTTGTAATAATTTTCACCTATATTTGATCTGCAAAATTTCAGTTTTGTCCTTATTAAGACAATTACCACTTCAGTCTTAATGAAAATCTATCATGCCTAAAAAGTAAGATAAGATATTTTAATTCAACAACACAATTCATTAATTGATTAACATTTCTATTTTGTTTAAAACAAAATAGAATCGATTGAGTTAATATGACTCAAAGTGAAGTCGATTAAAAAAAATTATTTTCAACCTATAAATTAAACATAATTATGAAGAAACTAATCAACCTTTTATTACTAGCTATTGTAGTGGGATGCTCCAATGAAAGTGAAAACAAAAACCCTGAGTCACTCTTGCCTCCAATAACACAGACAGGAGCCAATACTTTTGGTTGTTTAATTGATGGCAATTTATTTATTCCAAGAGATGGAACTGGAACTTGGTCAGGTCCTGATAATGCGGTTTCAATTTACGGGGATCCAACAGGAAACAATCAATATAGAGAAATTGAGGTAAGGGATTATAAAAGTGAAAGAACTGCTAAAATTTTGATGCACATCCAAAATTTGCCACAGATTGGATATGGAAACTACACAATTAATGAATCAAACGGAATGAACAATATTGATGGTGCTAATCATACTTATTTACATTGTAGGGTATTTAGAGAATCAACTAATAGTTATCAGTTTTACAGGTCATTTGAAAATTCAGGCACTATCAACATAACAAGATATCAATTGATCCCGAATGTTAGTTTATTTATATCTGGCACATTCAGTTGTAGAGTTAAGAACTCCGCTAACCCAAATGATATTATAGAAATAACAAATGGACGATTTGATTTTAATGGAGCAACAATTCCAAATGCTGTTTTTCCATAAAAAAAGGGTTGCTACGGGAATAGCAACCCAAATCTAGATTAATAAAAACAATTTTACTAACCAAAAGCAAACAAAAGTATGAAAAAATTCTATTCTTTTCTGCTAGCTTCAATACTTTGTCTTGAAGCTAACGCACAAACAATTCCTGCCGGAGAAAACATAAGTTTAGACCTGCAACTATCGAACATCAACCAAACTAGTGTCACTAGCGGTATCATCTACGAAAGAGTTATTCAAATTGCCAATATTTATAACTTTAATTCTACAGCAACCTTCAACACGGCAAATTTTAATTATTTTCAACAAGCACTTGATGAAATGAATCGAGCAAGTAATGGCTCAAAATTTACTACACTCGATAATTTTAAAAATTTAATTGCCACTACTACGGCAGAAAATCAAGTTGATTTATCCATCCTGAATACACAGTATCACATCTTGAATTATAATGAAGACAATCCAAGTCAAGGAGGTTTAACATTCAACACTTCAACTAATAAATTTGTCCAAATTAGTGGCAAGGCTCCTTTTTACATGTTAAACACCAGTATCATTGCACCAACAAAAGATTATGTTTCTGGCGCCTCAGTAATTTATAAAATCAGGAATGATCTATATTTCAAAAACGGAACCAAAAACATCAAAACCTTAGTGGCCAATTTTGGTGATGGAATAAATAGAACGCTAATAAGCTCTCAACTATTGACCAATCAAAACATAACGGTAAACTACACGAGTAGCGGTGAAAAAATAAGCACATTCACCATTACCTATACCGACAATACAACCCTCACAACATATGGTAAAATTTTCTTTCAATTAGTGGATAGCACTACCAGAAACAACACCGTAGGCTGTTTTGCAACCGATCCCTATAAACAAGACTTTCAATTGCAGGCTGATATTCCATTTACCGGATATGTTGCGGGAGATCCAACAATAAAAGCTAAAATTGAATACCGAGTATTTTATGGCAATACCAATACTGATAAAAAGATAAGAAAACCAATAATCATTATTGATGGTTTTGATCCAGGTGACAAACGCAAGATAGAAGATTGTGATTGTGAAAATATTCCCGATTGCGCTTCAAGAAACACTACCAATGGTGTTTTCGATTCTGAAAAGCATAGAGCCATGGTAGATTTAATGGAATATTATAATTCAAATATTCAAGGACCTGTCAATCTAATGCCTCAACTAAGATCACTTGGATATGATATAATCATGGTGAATCATCCAAAATACACTACAACCAATTTACAAAATGGTCAAACTGTTACCATTGATGGTGGTGCCTATTACATAGAAAGCAATGCAATGGCATTAGTGAAACTGTTAATTCAAACAAAACAATTACTAATCAATAATGGTAGCACCAATAATATCGCAGTTATTGGTCCTAGTATGGGAGGACAGATTTCAAGATATGCCCTAGCCTATATGGAAAAAAACAATATTCCCCATAACACTTATTTATGGGTAAGTATTGACAGCCCTCATCTTGGGGCCAATATCCCATTAGGTGATCAAGCATTATTAAATTTAGTAAAAAACAGTAGTCACGAAGCCAAAACTTTTTATGAAAAAGACTTGGCTTCTCCTGCAGCACAACAACAATTAATCGAATTCCATAGAGAAGGATCAAACTATCATTTGGTTAATCAGAACTTTTTAAATGCGCAAACAACTTCTCAAGGAATGCCAAATAACAGAGGGAATTCATTTTTCCAAAAACATTATAACAATCAATTTTCGAACGGTCTCAGTAACTCAAATGGTTGGCCTATGAATTTAAGAAAAATATCTTTGATCAATGGGTCACTTTCAGGATCAAAAGAAACTATAACATCTAACGGACAACCTTTTTACTCTTTTGCCAATGATAATGAAAAGGTTTTAAATCTAAGAGGCTTTCAAAGAGTAAACATTAGTTCACCATTAGGCTCAATAACATTCAGAATACATATTGCTTCTTTGGAAGCTAATTTTCTTCCTACTAGTGGTAGCGGAGACACAAAAATAGCTAGATTCAAAAAACTATTTAATGACAGAACAACCAAAGCACCAAATTATAACCCTAGAGGCAATATGGACAATGTTCCTGGCGGGTATTTTGGTGCTCAAAGTGAACTGGCTAATCCAACTCAAAACACCAATCCCGTACCTGGAACTTATCCGTTAGCGAATTGGTCGATAAACAATTTATCAATCACTAATTTCATTCATAGTATCAGTCAAATGTTAGGCGGATCAGAATGGTATTTGCACGAATTTAACCCAATACATTCTTTCATCCCTTCATTTTCTGCATTGGGTCATTTGCAACCTAATCAGAGTTGGGCAAATCCTTTAAACACAAACTTAAAGTGTCCAACCAATAACTTAACGCCCTTTGATAGTTATTTTGGTTTAGGTAAAAACACCCAACACACCTCATTCACTAAAGAAAGTGTCAATTGGCTTCTTAAAGAATTAGCCGGTCAACCTCAAGCACCATACTTCCCTTTAGAAGCAAATCTGTTAGTTGGTTTAGAAAAAATATGTTTAAACACAAATAACACCTATAGTTTTGCCAATACTTGCTCAGTTCCCAGCGGAGTTACAACTTGGTCGATTACGCCAAACTTAGAATTAATTAGTCAATCTGGTTACAATATTGTTGTTAAAGGAACGGGGAACGGTCAAGGCACAATAACAGCCGTTTTTCAAAACGGTCAAACTCTTATCAAAAACATTTGGGTTGGTTCGCCAACGTTTAATGAAATTACCTACGGAACCGCAAATACTGCCCAAAGTCTTTGCTTAAGTCCCGGAGGCAACTTTACATATTCTATTCCTGAATTGAATGATAGCAATAAGATTAAAGCAGTGTTTGGTGGTCTAACCCCAACCGAAATTAACACCAATTCAAATTGGGAGTGGATTCCCTTAAATAATCTAATTATGCTTACTGGAACCAAAGACTCACGCGAAATTTGTCCTATGGGCACCGGACAAACAGGGGTGAAATTCAGAGCAAAAAATGCTTGTGGTTGGAGCGAATGGATTGAATTCCCTTTTGAAATTATTGAACTTCCTTTTTATCAAAAACAAAGTCAATCTGTTTACAGAATTTATCCAAATCCTTCAAAAGACATTGTAAATATTGATTTAAGAGACAAAGACATTCAACCAGAAAATGAAACAATAATTAAAGGTGAACTATTTGATGTGTTAGGGATTTCAAAATCAAAAATTGAAATCAAAGAAAATAAAGCAACCTTTTCAGTTAATGGGCTGATTAAAGGTATTTACATATTAAAAATCTATATAAATGATCAAATAGAAAGTCATCAAATAGCCGTTGAATAATAAACCTGATACTAAATAAATTTTATCCTAATAATATAATCATCACATTAGAAAAAATTAAATAATCAAGGCGCAGGATCAGGGATTACCGCTTGTATTTTGTTAATTCCGGCAACAACTTCAGGAGATAATTGCACTTCAAAAGCGGCAATATTCTCTTGAAGTTGTTCTATTTTTGTGGCACCAATAATTGTGGACATCACAAAATCTTGCTGGTTC
Organism: Flavobacterium sp.; assembly: GCF_046293665.1. Taxonomy (GTDB): domain Bacteria; phylum Bacteroidota; class Bacteroidia; order Flavobacteriales; family Flavobacteriaceae; genus Flavobacterium. Next base: position 590,687 of record NZ_JBKBOL010000001.1, on the reverse strand, counting down.
ACAAAAGCCAAAGCCATTTGGGTTAAAGTTAATCCGTGGTCTTGTGCTAATTCTTGATACAACTTGGTAGCCTTATGGCAATTTTCATTAGAATATCGGCTGAATTGCGGAAACAAACCTAATCTGGAATCAGACTGAATTCCATTCAAATGTTTACCGGTTAAGAAGCTAAACCCTAAAGGCGAATAAGCCATCAAGCCAACATTTTCTCGTAAACAAATCTCAGATAACCCAACTTCAAACAAACGGTTCAATAAAGAATAAGGATTTTGAATAGTCACAATTCTCGGCAAATTGTGTCTTTTGCTTTCACTTAAAAACTTCATCACACCATACGGATTCTCATTAGAAACACCAATATGCTTAATTTTTCCTTCTTTAATTAATCCATCATAAACAATCAAAACCTCAAAAAAATTGTCTTGCCATTGGTCGTCAATTTTTGAAAGTCCGCGTTGCCCAAACATGTTCATGACACGCTCCGGCCAATGCATTTGGTACAAATCAATATAATCTGTTTGCAAGTTTTTTAAACTCAACTCAACCGCTTCGTGAATACTTTGCTTGGAAAAATTCAACGGTTTGCGAATGTATTCCATACCTCTATTGGGTCCGGCAATTTTCGTAGCAATGACCAAATTATCTCGTTTTCCGGATTTCTTTAACCAAGAGCCAATATATTTTTCGGTTAAACCCAATGTTGCTTGTCGCGCCGCAATCGGATACATTTCAGCTGTATCAATGAAATTAACACCTTGATCAACAGCATAATCTAATTGCGCATGGGCATCACTTTCAGTATTTTGCTCTCCAAAAGTCATTGTGCCCAAACATATTTTGCTGACTTTGATATCGGTATTCGGTAACGTAGTGTAGTTCATTTGTATCGCTTTTTCGCTGGGCAAAAGTAAAATATTGTAGGCGTTAATTTTAACCGATTAACACATTTTTTGGAATCGTTGACAACAAAAAAGGTTCCAAGTCAAAACTCAGAACCTTAGTCACTCAACACCTTAGTATCTTTATTTTAAAATTCATTCAACATTTTGGAAATCTCATCCAATTTTGGCGTCAAAATGATTTCAATTCTTCTGTTTTTAGCTTTGCCTTCCGGAGTATCATTACTCATCAAAGGAGCAAATTCTCCTCTACCGGCTGCTGTTAAATTTTTCTTTTGAATTCCGGCATTTTCTCCCAGAATATTCACTATCGCTGTGGCTCTTTTAGTCGATAAATCCCAGTTGTTCTCTACTCCGCCGCCAATAGCACCGTAAATTTTGTCGTTGTCAGTATGTCCTTCAATTAATACCGTAATATCAGGATTTTGAGCCAATACTTTTCCAACCTCAACTACCGCTTTTCTTCCTTCTGAACCTACAGCCCAACTTCCGGTTTGGAACAACAATTTGTTTTCCATAGAAACATATACTTTTCCGTTTTTCATTTCTACTGTCAATCCTTTTCCTTCAAAGGCATTCAGTGCTTTTGACAACGTATCTTTCAGCTTTTTCATGGCAGCATCTTTGGCGGCAATCATGCTTTCCAATTCGTTCAAACGCTTTGTACTTGCGGCCAATTCGTCTCTCAATTTATTCAATCGGTCTTGTTCAGCAGCCATGGCTTTTTCTTTGGCTTCCAATTGGGCTAACAATTCGCGATTTTTATTCATATTGGTTTCCAAGGCATCGTTGCTGTTTTTCTCCAAAGCTGCATACGATTCTTGTAAAGCCTTTAAATTGTTGGTTGTAGCCGTGCAATCGGCTTGCAATTTGTCTCGGTCTGCTTTAAGCTTTGCCAATTCGGCTGTCAATGATTTGTTCACCGAATCAAATTCGGCGTTGGCTTTATGCAATTCATCTACCTCATCTGCCAACGAACGGTTTTCTTTCTTTAAATCGGTGTACTTATTCTCTAAATCATTGTAAATCTTTTTAGATACACAGGAAGACATTACGGTCAATGCTACTACTCCTAAAACTATTCTTTTTATCATAGGTTATCTTATTTTGTTTATTTGTACATATTCGGAGTAACCACATATTCCATTACGTGTTCTCCATTTTTATCTGAGTAATTATACTTGAAGGTTACTTGTTTATCTCGTAATGATTGCCCTTCCGGATTCTCCTTGGTGTTTTTCAAAAGATTGGGAAAAACATATTTTTTTACTGTGTCTAGATTGATTTCAGCTTTTGTGATATCATTCAACTCGTAGTTGTATTGAATCGTTTTTTTCGGCAATGCCTTAACATTTACCAACACCGTTATTTCATCAACCTGAAAAGGACAACCTCTGTTCATGTTTTCTGCTATCATGGCCAGTTCTGCATCAACTGTCTGATTTGACGCGTCAACTGACGGATTTAGTGCATCAACTGATGGATTTAATAAAGTATATATTCCAAAAAAAGCAGCCCAAACACAAACTACAAAAATTACTAGTAGTATGGGATGTATCTTTTTCTTTGGTTTATAACCAAACGGTGAAGTTTCCGTTTTTTCCATTTCCTTTACAGGTAACAAATACCCGCAAACTGAACAATATTTTACCTCCGGGTTATTCTCTTCCTGACAATTTGGACAACTATTATTCATTGTTATTGTTTAATCAATTTCTACTAAAACCGGACAATGGTCTGAATGCTTGGCCTCCGGCAAAATCACGGCTCGGGTTAATCTGTTTTTCAACGGTTCGCTGGCCAAACAATAATCAATTCTCCAACCTTTATTATTGGCTCTGGCATTAGCGCGATAACTCCACCAACTGTAATGATGTGGTTCTTTATTAAAAAATCTAAAGGTATCTATGAAACCTCTTTTCATGAATTGGTCTAACCAAGCACGTTCTTCCGGTAAAAATCCGGAAACGGTTTTATTGCGAATGGGATCGTGAATATCTATGGCTTCATGACAAATATTATAATCGCCGCAAATAATCAAATTCGGAATTTCTTTCTTCAAACCATCTATGTACTCTTGAAATTCATCCATGTATTGGAACTTATAATCCAATCTTTCAAAATTAGTTCCCGAAGGCAAATACAAACTCATCACCGAAAAATCATCAAAATCAACGCGAAGGTTTCTGCCTTCAAAATCCATATGCGGAATTCCGGTGCCGAAAACGACATTATTCGGTTTTACTTTAGACAAAATGGCCACGCCGCTGTATCCTTTTTTGGTCGCCGGAAACCAGTAATGATAAGGATAACCGGAAAGTTCAACATCAAGTAACGGTATCTGATCTTCAGTAGCTTTTATCTCTTGCAAACAAATAACATCAGGGTTGGCCTGTTGCAACCAATTCAAAAAACCTTTTGAAATTGCTGCACGAATGCCGTTTACGTTATAAGAAATAATTCTCATTAAGCTTTACATTAGTTTTTTAACTCTGTTCAATTCGGCCAAAAGACCTTGGGTCAAAAGTAGGTAAAAACACAAACATTTGAAACCCAAAAAACATAATAAAAAAATAAAGTTTAACGGCTGTTTTCTGTTTTTTCTCGAAGCTATTTCAGCAGAATTACTATCTTTGTTTCTTACTCAAAAACGAAAGGTATACATGGGTTTAGTTACTGCTAAAGAAGTTGCAAAAGCAATAAACGCTGATAAATATGGGGTTTTCGGAACTTTTTGTGGCTGGCTATTAATGAAAGCTTTAAAGATTTCGACCTTAAACAAAATCTACGACCGCAACAAACATTTGAGCGAAGTGGAATTCCTAAATGCCATTTTGGACGAATTCCAAATCAAATTTGAAATCCCTGAAGATGACTTAAAACGATTACCCAAAGACGGCGCTTACATCACTATTTCCAATCATCCGTTAGGCGGAATTGACGGTATTTTATTGTTGAAATTAATGCTCGAAAGAGAACCAAATTTTAAAATTATCGCCAATTTCCTTCTGCACCGCATCGAGCCGATGAAACCTTATATTATGCCAGTTAATCCTTTTGAAAATCACAAAGATGCTAAATCAAGTGTGATTGGAATCAAGGAAACTTTACGTCATTTGAGCGATGGAAAACCACTGGGAATGTTTCCTGCCGGAGAAGTGTCAACTTATAAAGACGGACAATTGGTAGTGGATAAAGATTGGGAAGAAGGCGCCATTAAAGTCATCAGAAAAGCTCAAGTTCCGGTAGTACCAATATATTTTCATGCGAAGAACAGTCGCTTTTTTTACTTTCTGTCTAAAATAAATCCGACGCTTCGCACAGCCAAATTACCTTCAGAATTATTGACGCAAAAAGACCGTGTGATTAAAGTTCGTATCGGAAAACCTATTTCTGTCTCCGAACAAAACGAACACAAAACCATTGAAGAATATTCAGAATTTTTACGCCGAAAAACTTATATGTTGGCGAATTCATTTAATGATGAGTCGAAATTGTTGAGTTCACAAAACCTCAACCTCAATTTAAAAACCCCTAAAAGTCCGAAACAGATTGTAAAACCTGCTAATCACGACAAAATTTTAGAAGAAGTTGAAATTTTAAAAGAAGGCGACTATCGATTGTTACACAGTAAAAACTACATGGTTTTCTTGGTTACAGCTGATAAAATCCCGAATATTTTACACGAAATCGGACGTTTGCGCGAAATCACTTTTAGAGCGGTTGGCGAAGGAACCAACGAATCTATCGACCTAGACCAATACGACAATTATTACCATCACATGTTTCTTTGGGATGATGAAAACCAACAAATTGCCGGTGCTTATCGAATGGGATTAGGTTCTGAAATATTCCCTAAATATGGTATTGAAGGTTTCTATCTTCAGGATTTATTCCGATTTGAACCCGAATTATATGGTATGATGGAACAATCCATTGAAATGGGAAGAGCGTTTATCGTTAGTGATTATCAACAAAAACCAATGCCGTTATTCTTGCTTTGGAAAGGCATAGTGCACACCACTTTGCGTTATCCTGAACATAAATATTTAATTGGCGGCGTGAGCATCAGTAACCAATTTACGGAGTTCTCCAAATCGTTGATGATTGAGTTTATGAAGTCGCATTATTATGACCCTTATGTGGCGCAATACATTCACCCTAAAAAAGAATTCAAGGTAAAACTAAAAGATGCCGACAAAGATTTTGTTTTCAATGAAACTGAATCGGACTTAAATAAATTCGATAAAATCATTGATGAAGTAGAACCGGGCAGTTTGAGATTACCGGTTTTGATTAAAAAATACATCAAGCAAAATGCGCGTGTTGTTGCTTTCAATGTTGACCCGCTATTCAATAATGCCGTTGACGGATTAATGTACATCAGAATAGCCGATTTACCCGAAAGCACTGTAAAACCTGTAATGGAAGAATTTCAAGCAGAATTGGAAAGAAAAGAAAAGAATTATAAATAATTACTATAAAAAAAGGCAACTCAATGAGTTGCCTTTTTGGTTATTCTGATTTTACTTGTTCCTGAAAAGCTTTCCAATCTTTATCAGAAAGTGTGGCTTTGCTTTTGAGCTTTTTGCCTTTGATGTATTCCAAAATATACTTGGCACGTTCTTCCGATTCCGGGTGATCTGAAATCCAATACATGGCTTTGTTAATGTTGCTGTCCATAGCCATTTGATACATAAAATCGGCCATAGGTTTTGGGTCTATGTTCGCTTTAATCATATAATCAACACTGGTAATATCGGCTTCTTTTTCCAAAGTTCGGTCATAAGCAGAAGACGTTAAGGTTTTTAAAATCTCTCTGGCTACGGCTCCGCCTTTGGCTCCAATCAATACGGTATACCCCAATTCTTTAGAGAGTTTTTTCATCACATGATTTTTCTCAATGTGGGCAATTTCGTGACCTAAAACCCCTTGTAATGCTTCTTGCTTTTTACAGTCAATTATCAATCCTGTGTAAACCACCAAATGGTTATTAGGCAATGCAAATGCATTGATTTCGTCTTTGATGATGATATGAACCTTTAAAGAATCGCGTTCAATATCATTGGCTTTACACAAAGGAATTATCAAACTGTCTAATGTTTTTATAAGAGTGTCATTGGTTACAATATCCTCGGTATTGGATATTTCGGCCCAAATCAAATCACCTAATTTATTTTCCAAATTAGTGGTTCTTTCTCTTACTTGAAAAAACTTCATGAAATCCAATTGGGAGAACCCAAACCATACTGCGGCAAATCCCATTAGTATAATTAATCCCTGAAAAATGGTTTTTTTTATCATTATGGTTTACAAATTAAGTTAGTAACATTTCCGAAGAACAAAAACTTGACGTGTATCCCTTTGCGGGTTTGTACTGCGGCATAAATAGTGGAGAAAATCTCCAACAAATTAAATATAATTACCGTGAAAATATAAGCAAAATATTCATTGCTGGCTTTCTCATCAGAGAACAATATGGAAACAGTCCACCAAAAACTGGCGCTGTTAATTCCCAACAACGCTAATTGTGACAATAAAGCTTGTGTACAATGCCAACGTACAAAATAAGTGCCTTTTCTGTTGGCTAAAAAGAAAAAGAAAGTTGCCAATAAGTTAATAATCGGCAATGGTAATCCAGCGATTAAAGCTACTAAAGACATCAAATAACTGTTCGATGATTTTTCGCATTCGTGTTCGCCCGGTTTGTAAGGGAAAGTGGTTTCTTGTATCATAGATTTTTATATAAATTCCAAATCCAATTGAGCAATACTAACAGTATTAAAACAATGGCAATCCAAGGTTTTCTAATAATAGCTTCAGCTTTTTTATAGGCTAAAAAAAAGGTTTCTTTTTTTAAAAAAAAATCGGTCAAAACCCAAATAGGAAAGATTGTCATGATTAAAGCAACAATTATTCCAAAGGGATTGAGCAGTAAAGAATCGATAATTTTGCCTTCTAAAAGTAAAGTTACAGCTCGAGTGGTACCACAAGACGGACAAGCATAACCGGTCACATTTTTAATGATACACACTCCAACTGTTTCTTGTTGTTCCTTTTGAATGGAGTAAAAAAGATAAATAAATCCCGCCAAACAAGCTATAAGCGACAAAGAATATAACTTATTTCGGGTCATTTATTAATAAAAGGTGTTTTGGAAAGACTCCATGTTTTTCTCACGAGTAGCGCCCATGATTAAAAACCAATCAACAATGGCCCAAATCCCTAAACCTCCACAGGTTAACAGTTTGGCTACACCCATTCCGGTATCACCAATCATAAAACGGTCAATGCCTAATTGTCCACCTAAAAGTGATACAATTAATGATGTGGTTGGCTCTTTGAACTGAAGGGTTTGTACTAAACCCCATTTCGATTCGTCAAGACTTAATAATTTTTCTCTAACAGCGTTCAAATGATGACTTTCAAAATACTTTGCGTTCATCATCATAAACATGTCCACTTTTTGTGCTTCCATAATATTGTTTTGTTGGTTTTGTTATTGATGGGTCTAATATATAAAATTCTTATAAAATAATACTATTGCTGAAAAACTATTATAAAAAAGCAGCGTCAATTGGTTCCCAAAGTTCAATCTTGTTCCCTTCAGGATCTAATATCCAACCGAATTTTCCATAATCATAAGTCTCCATTTCGCCTACGATTGTTACACCTTCTTCTTGTAAAACTTTCAACAAAGCTTCCAAGTCATGAACCCTAAAGTTCATCATGAATTGCTTTTCGCTGGGATTGAAATAATTAGTCTTGGCTTCAAAAGGCGACCATTGGGTTGAACAATCATTGCCGTCTTTGTCTTTCCACCAAAATGTCCAGCCGTATTGATCGGTTGGAATGCCGAGATGGTTTTTGTACCAATCTTTAATCGCATTTGGATTCTCACTCTTGAAGAAAAAACCACCTAAACCGGTTACTCTTTTTAGGTCTTTATTGCTCATTGCTTTCTCTTTTGTAAAAAACAGTCACTGCCAATAAAAGCAAAATACCTTCAACCGTGAAGAAAAATAAAGGATTAAAAACCTCTTGAGCGATATAACTACAGCCCAATCCAAAGGCTAAAAACCCAATACTCATGTACAATACTTGTAATCTCGCTACGTGTTTACCTTCTTTTATTGGCTTTGCCAAAAAGAACAACCAAATACTCGACAATAACATCATGATAGAAGAATACAACCAAATCATCTGCATGCCTTGTGCCGCAACGGGTTGGATTTCTCCTTTTTGAATGTGTTCTAAAACCGCCGGCATTCCCATAAAAGCATGTGGGAAAAATTGAATGAAGGTTAAGATGCCTACAATCACTACTAGGTAATAACTAGCTTTGTTCATAATCTAAAGTTTTAATTTATGCTCAGTATTTGTTTAAACCAATTCGTAATTCCTAATTCGTAATTCGTAACTGCACAATCTTATCCACTATAGTCTGCGCCAGTTTCTCATGACTTTCAAAAGTCCAACCGGCAATATGTGGCGTTAATAAAACATTTTCGGATTGCAGCAAATACTCGAAAGCTTTAGGTTTTTCGCTATCGATAAAAAGATTCTCAAACGATAATTTTTCATACTCCAAAACATCCAATCCGGCACCTAGGATTTTACCGGAAGCTAATGCGCCCACCAAATCATCGGTAACTACATTTTTCCCTCTTGAGGTATTGATTAACCAAAACGGTTTGGCAAAAGCATTGATAAAATTCGAATTCACCATCTTGTCTGTTTCAGGTGTCCAAGGAATGTGTAAACTCAACACATCGGCTTGGGCTTGTAATTCAGCTAAAGAAACTTGCTTAGCATTGGCATCGCCCACATTCGGCAGAAGGTCATGACACAAAACGGTAACATCAAATCCGCGTAGTTTTTTGGCAAACGATTTACCCATATTGCCATAACCAATTAGCCCGACGGTTTTACCTTCGAGTTCATAGCCGCGATTGCCTTCACGAATCCATTTGCCTTCGCGTACTAATCTATCAGCGCGATTTAGTTTGTTCATTATCGATAAAAGCATTCCTAAAGCATGTTCGCCCACAGCATTTCTATTTCCTTCAGGCGCTGCAATGAGGTGAATTCCTTTAGCTTCGGCATATCCACAATCAATGCTTTCCAATCCGGCACCTACTCGGGCAATGAATTTTAGGTTAGTGGCTTTGTCCAAAAAAGCTTGGTCAATTTTAAACCGACTGCGAATAACAATCCCATGATAGTTTTGAATTTTAGCTTCGATTTCGGCTTTTGTGGAAGTAAAATCAGCCTCATTTTGAAAACCGGCTTGTTCCAATTGCTCCCACAATAATGGATGATTGCTGTCGATATGAAGAATTCTAATGTTTGGGTTAGGCATGATGGTAAATTGAAGAGTAAAGATAGCATTTCTTAGGAGATTTTGAAATGCTATAATTGACTACACTTTATTTTTCCACTCTCATTACAAAAAGGGCCGAAACCTTAACCGGAGCATAAATTACACTTGCTCCAAAACCGGAATCTCAATCGCTTCTACTGCCGCTTTGTAAAACTGCAACTGTTCTTGAATAGTATTGCTGTCTTTGCCAAAGAAATCAGTACTGGCAAACAAATCGATATAATACTCAATGCCCGCCAACAGATTACTTTTAAAGGCATTCCATTTTTTGAGTTGGGCCGTGGTAAATTCTTCGGTATAGTTGTCCAATTCATTCTTCAAATAATCGACATACATTTTCAATTCATTGACAAACATATTCGGGCGATTAGTATCGGCCAACACATTGGCATTGCCATAAATATGTTTCACCATGTCCGCCAAAGAAACCACTTGGTCAAAATACGCCAAATTCGGTCCGGGACAAATCACAATACCTTGCTGTTGCCCTTTAACATCGAGGTTGTTTTCTATATAAGAAGCATTCGCCAAACCAACACACAAGCACGATTTCTCAAATATTTTGGCTTGTTTTTTCTGAAGTGCTGATGCTGTTAAGTGGTCTTTTTGGACTTCCAATTCGGCCAATTTAAGGTCTTGGTATTTCTTAGAAGCGGTGCACAGGCCTTGCGCATCATACTCTTTGCTTAAGGCCAACAATTTCTTAGGGCAAGAACTTCCGGCTTTGTTATCGTCTATGCGTTTTTGTTTCCAAAGGTCATTGCTCATACCTTTTATGGAATTAAACGGAACGCCAAGCGGTGAAATATTACTCAGGTAAAAATCATCTTCTTTGGCTTTCGCCAAAAGCACTCTGGTTTCTTCATCGACTGAAGTGGCTTCGGGAACCAATAGGAATGGTGAACCCCAACCTACCGAATCTAATCCATAATTTTTCAGCAAAAAATCATGTTCTTCTCCGGTGCCAACACCACCTTGAGCCGTTATTTTTAAATCTAAAGGCTGAGCCGGAACAGGAAGATTTTTCGCTTCCAAAGCTTTCACCATTAGCTCGTGTGCCGATTGTATCAGTTGGTCTTTTTTGGTTTTGAATTCTTCCAAAATCGGCCCCATTAAAAAGCCTTCGGTAGCAAAAGCATGGCCACCGCAATTCAAGCCCGACTCGATGCGGTATTCCGACACCCAAAGCCCTTTTTTAGCCAAAAAATTCCCTTGTATCATAGCCGAACGGAAGTCACTTACTTTCAAAATAATTTTCTTCTGCAGTTCGCCATTCGCATCCGGATAAAACACCGAAAATTGTTCAAAATAACTGTACAACCTCGGATTCATTCCGGCCGAAAGCACGACTGATGAAGTAAGATTGCTTTCAGCAAAACCACGTAAGGACGCATGAGCATCGTTAAATTCAACCGGCAACTGTTCCTTTTTGTCAAAATTGTCTTTGTCCACTTTGGTCATAATGTTCACATCAATACCGCCGGGAGAAAAGTGTTCGGCCAAATAATTTTTAACCGATTCTTTCATCGACAAACCTTCGTCAATGAACTTTTGCAACCCTTTTTTGAACTCTGATTTAATAGGCAATATGGCGATGTAATTTTCCAAAACGGTTTTGTTTTCCGCCAATTCATTTTTGAAACTTTCAAATTTGTCTTTGACAATCGTATCGACTAAATTCAAATAGTGTTTGATTCGTTCCGCACGGTAATCATGACATTTTTGGGTAATTTCCTGATAGGGAAGACTGAACTTTTTACTGTAAAAAGCACGCATCTTTTCTATCAATTCGTCATCGGTTATTGAAATCACGGAAGAAATGCCATATTGCGCCACGCGAATCGGGCTGTCAATAGTATAAGCCAATCCCATAACAGGAATATGAAAAGTATGAATGTTGTTGGTAGTACTCATGTGGTAACGTTTTTTAATAAGGGGCGAATATTAAAAAAGCATTTCACAAAAAGCATGATATATGTCATACCAATTGATTGTAGAAGTCGCTTTTAAGTATCAACCTCTATATACCACTTGCTCTCTTCGGAATAAAATTCCGCGTATGGGTAGAAATATTTTTGTCAATCTAACATTTAGCCTATGAGTTAAGCCCTTATCGATTGAGAATTTGTTGAACCGTACCTAGCATTACATTCGCGCCAATCGCCAAATCTTCATAGGAAGCAAACTCAAGCGGATTGTGGCTGATGCCGTCTTTGCAGCGCACGAATATCATGCCGTAATCGCAAGCATAAGACAACGCCAATGCATCATGAAAAGGTCCGCTCATCAATTCGATTTCGTCTAATTCTAATTTTTGACATTCATCATGGATGCTTTCTTTAATCCAATCGGCGCAATATCTTGGATCACTTTTGGTGTCTTCTGAGATTTCGTAAGTGAGTTGGTGTTTGGCACAAATGGCTTGAATTCTATCGCGCAATTGTTTCTCATAACGGTTTCTTCTGTCTAAATCAATGTCGCGTAAATCAACTGTAAACGTTACTTCTTCAGGGATAATATTTCGTGATGCCGGAAAAATATTCAGCGTTCCCACGGTTCCAACAGTAGGATTTCCGGGAACTTGTGTAGCAATTTCATTCACAGCAACAATAATTTCGGCAGCACCAACTAAGGCATCTTTTCGAATCGGCATTGGAACAGAACCGGTGTGGCCTGCCATTCCTTTGAGTTTAACGGTCCACCACAACGGTCCCGAAATTCCGGAAACCACGCCGATGGGTTTGTGTGCCAAATCTAAAATCGGGCCTTGTTCGATATGCAGTTCCAAAAAGCAAAAAATGCTTCCGGGTTGGTATTCTGATTCTTTAAATTTTGTGATATCGCAACCAAAATCTTTTAAGGCTTGACCGCGAGTGATTCCATCTTTGTCGGCTCGTTCCAATTCGCCTTCTTCGAGTTTACCTAAAATGCCTCTCGAACCGAATAAGCCTTTGTTAAAACGCCAACCTTCTTCATCAGCAAAGGAAATCACTTCGATGCTACGTTCAGGAACGATGCCGTTATCGTGTAAAGTTTTCACGACTTCAATCGCACACAAAACTCCGGCAACGCCATCAAAACGACCGCCATAAGGTTGGGAATCTAAATGCGAACCCATCATTAAAACGGGTAACTCAGGATTTTTGCCTTCCAATCTTCCGATTAGGTTTCCGAAATTATCGATGCGAACCGTCATTCCGGCTTCGGTCATCCAGGAACCGGCAATTTCAAAACCTTGTTTTTCCAACTCGGTATGCGCAGGACGGCAAGTACCGGTTTCCCCAATTTTGCCGATTAAGCTCATGGCTTCGAAATGTTGTTGTAATCGAGAAGCGTTTATTTTCATTTTATGTTGAATGTTGAATGTTAAATGTTGAATGTTGAATGTTAAATGAAAAACAATGCCATCATTCAGCATTTAGCATTCAACATTCAAAATAATTTTTTTAGTGGTCATTTAACGGCAAACCTCTTTCTTGCCAATCTTTCCAATTGATATACTCAGGTGCCACTCGGTGGACTTCCATCGTGATACAATTGTCGACCGGACAAACCAATTTGCACAAATTACAGCCTACACATTCTTCTTCTTTAATGGTGTAATTGTTATAAGGAACACCTCTTTCGATGTTGATGGATTGGTGCGAAGTATCTTCGCAAGCAATGTAACACAAGCCGCAATGGATGCATTTTTCTTGGTCTATTTTGGCGATGTGATGGTAATTGATGTCCAAATCTTCCCAATGGGTGATTTTTTCAACGGATTTGCCGATGAAATCGGTAGTTTTTTGGTATCCTTTTTCGTCCATCCAGTTGTTTAAACCTTCGCACATGTCTTCTACAATTCGGAAACCGTGGGTCATCGCTGCTGTACAAACTTGTACGGAAGTGGCACCCAATAACATGAATTCGACAGCATCTTTCCAAGTACTCACGCCGCCAATTCCGGAAATCGGCACTTTGTTAGTTACCTCATCTTGGGCAATCGTAGTTAACATTTTTAACGCAATAGGTTTTACGGCCGGACCGCAATAACCCCCAAAAACACTTTTTCCGGCTACGTAGGGATTGGGCACTAAAGTGTCTAAATCAATTCCGGTTACACTTTGAATGGTGTTGATTAAACTCAAAGCACTGGTTCCGCCTTCAACGGCTGCTCTTCCGGTTGGAACAACAGAATGTACATTGGGCGTAAGCTTTGTAATTACGGGAATTGTTGCTTTTTCCATGACCCATTCGACTACCATTTTGGCAATCTCGGGGTCTTGACCAACGGCAGCTCCCATGCCTCTTTCGGTCATCCCGTGTGGGCAGCCAAAATTTAACTCAAAGCCCATGGCTCCGGCATCTTCACATTTCATGATAAGTTCGTGCCAGGACTTTCTATCATTGTCTGCCATCAGCGAAACAATCATCGCTCGGTCGGGGAACATTTTCACGACTTCATAAATTTCTTTTAGATTGATTTCTAGAGGTCGATCGCTGATTAATTCGATGTTATTGAAGCCCATGATTCTTTTTCTGCCGTATTCTACAGAGGAATAACGAGAGGAAACATTTTTGACTTGAGAACCTAAAGTTTTCCAAACCACACCGCCCCAACCGGCTTCGAAAGCACGTACCACGTTGATTAATTTATCTGTCGGTGGCGCACTGGCTAACCAAAATGGATTTGGAGATTTGATTCCGAGAAAATCTGTTGATATATCTGCCATGATTTTATTATGTTAAATGTTGAATTTTAAATGTTAAATGGCTTATTGTAAAGACGTTTGACTTGTTTTTACAATTTTGGTTATAATGTTGATGATGTGCTCAATCTGTATTAAATAAGTTGAATAATCTAAGGAAACCAGTTTACTTTTATCTAATAGCCGCAACCAGTATTTTGTTTCCCTGGCCTCTTTTGAAGCTATTGACATTTTTGCGATAAAATCTTTCTTAGTTTGAGCAGCATTGGCTTCTTCTACATTCGCTCCGATACTAGTGGCACTTCGAAGTAATTGTTTAGAAATCACAAACTCTTTTTGGTCTAATAAAGTTTTATACAGCCCGATAATGGCAATAGAAAAATCAAAAGTTAAGGTTACTATTTTGTTCTCTGTTTTCATTCAACATTTAACATTTAGCATTCAACATAAATTTAGTTATTAAAGGTTGGTTTTAATTCGGATTCGATAATATAATCCGGACTGATGATGCATTTCAAAATCGCTGCAGCGCCGTCTTTTCCGGCCTGAACTGCATCGACTACTTCTCGTCCGCCGTTGACACAATCGCCACCGGCAAAAACGCCGGCTGATTTTGTAGCAGATTTTCCGCTTACCGTAATTTTACCATTATTGTTTTCGATGTTATTATCATTAACCAACGATTGGAAAGGCATTTGCCCGGCCGCTTTGATGACCATATCAACCTCCAACGTAAATGTTTCTCCCGAAACAACCGGACTTCTTCTGCCACTAGCATCGGGTTCTCCCAGTTTCATTACATCACAAACCAATTGGGACACTTTCCCGTTATCGCCTTTGATTTCTTTAGGCGATGCTAACCAGATTACTTTACAGCCGTCGAGTTTGGCGATATCCAGTTCTTTTTCAGTACAAGGCATTTCAGCTTGTGTTCTTCGGTATACCAAAGTCACATCAGAAGCGCCCAATCTTTTGGCTTGCGTTGCGGCATCAATAGCAGTCATTCCCATTCCGATTACGGCTACTTTATCGCCTACAGCTATTTTGGAATAGTCATTATCTCTTAATTCGTAAATGAATTTTATCGCATCTTCCACGCCTTCTAGATGTTCGCCTTCAATATCTAATTGGCGCGCCAATCCAACTCCGAAAGCCATATAAACGGCATCGTAGTTTTGTTGTAGTTGTTCCAAAGTAACGTCTTTGCCAAATTCTTGATTGTATTTGATGTCGATTCCACCAATTGAAGTAATATAATTTACCTCATCTTCACAGAATTCCGGCGTTACTTTATAAGCGGCAATGCCATAAGTCATTAAACCACCGCCTTTGCTTTCCTTTTCATAAATGGTCACGTCAATTCCTTCACGGCTCAAGGTATGTGCACAACTCAATCCCGCAGGACCGGCGCCTACTATCGCTACTTTTTTGCCTTTGGAAGGTTTTCTTTCGAAAAGTTGCCAATTGTTTTCCATCGCTTTTTCGGTTGAATAGCGTTGGAGTTTGGCAATATTGATAGGCGTTTCGTGCATCAAATTATAGACACAAGCACCTTCACATAATTTTTCTACCGGACAGACTTTGCTGCAACCGGCGCCCATGATATTGGAAGAAAAAATGGTGTGTGCCGAACCTTTAATATTATCTGTTGTGATTTGTCTGATGAATTTGGGCACGTTGATGGACGTTGGACACGACTTCATACAAGGCGGATCGTAACAAAACAAACAACGGTTGGCTTCCACCACCGCTGCATCTCTGGTTTCAAATGGCGGATGAATATCAGAGAAATTCTCTTGATATTCGGCTGGGGTTAATCGGTTATTTTTTATGCTCATATTTTTTTCTATGTTAAATTTTGAATTTTGAATGTTAAATGCCTTTCATTCAAAATTTAGCATTTAACATTCAACATAATTACTTTCTAAGGTGCTGTGATTTCTCCATAGGTTTCGGGTCTTCGGTCTCGGTAGAATTGCCATTTACTTCTGATTTGTTCTATTAAATCCAAATCAAATTCGGCCACCAAAAGCTCATCTTTGTCTTCGGAAGCGCAGGCAAAAATTTCACCCAATGGATTTACGAAATAAGACGTTCCGTAAAAGCGTCCGAGATTCCAAGGTTTTTCTATTCCGACACGATTGATACAGCCCATAAAATAGCCATTGGCCACCGCATGCGCTGGCTGTTCGAGTTTCCATAAGTTTTGAGATTGCCCAACGGTTGTGGCGGATGGATTGTATACGATTTCGGCACCGTTTAATCCAAGGCATCTTGCGCCATCGGGAAAATGTCTATCATAGCAAATGTAAACGCCGACTTTAGCATACTTCGTTTGGAAAACAGGATAGCCTAAATTACCCGGTTTGAAGAAGAATTTCTCCCAAAAACCACCCGTTTGCGGAATGTGATTTTTGCGGTATTTACCCAAATAAGTGCCATCAGCATCAATGACTGCAGCGGTGTTGTACAAAACGCCTGCTTGGTCTTTTTCATAGACCGGAACAATGATAACCATGTCGTATTTTTTGGCGTAAACCTGCATTCTTTCAGTCGTCGGACCGGGAACACTTTCTGCCGAAGCGTACCAAGCGCTGTCTTGTCCGGGACAGAAATAAGGCGTGTTAAAAATCTCCTGAAAACACAAAATCTGAACACCTTGTCTTCCGGCTTCTTCTATATAAGGAATGTGCTTTTGCAGCATCGCTTCCATGATTTCGGGAATCGTGCCTTCGCCTTCGGTTTTGGCTAAACTCAATTGGATTAAGCCTGATTTAATAATTCGCGCCATACTTTTTATGTTAAATGCTGAATGTTGAATGTTGAATGACTTCATTTAGCATTCAACATTTAAAATTCAACATAATTTATATCTTCCCGTCTACTTTATTTCTTTTCACAAATTGGCCATAGCCTTTTTTCACTTTACATTCGTTATTGTCAATTACCACTTTACCACGAAGCAAAACCGTTTTTACTTTTCCTGTCAATTCCCAACCTTCATAACCGCTGTAATCTACATTCATGTGATGGGTTTTGGCGGAAAGCGTGTGTTTTTCATTGGCATCAAATAGTACAATATCGGCATCGCTTCCAATGGCAATCGTTCCTTTTTTGGGAAACATACCAAAGATTTTTGCCGCGTTTGTTGAAGCAACTTCGACATATTTATTTAAAGTGATTCTGCCTTTGTTTACACCTTCGCTGAAAAGCAATTCCATACGGTTTTCAATCGCCGGATGGCCATTTGGAATTTTGGAGAAATCATCCTTTCCCATTAGTTTTTGTTCCCACATAAACGGACAATGGTCGGTGGCTACTACATTGACCAATCCTTGATTCAAACCTGCCCATAAAGTTTCTTGGTCTTTCTTTTCGCGCAATGGCGGTGACATCACCCATTTGGCTCCTTCAAAATTTTGTTCGTACAAACTCGCATCTAAAATCAAGTATTGAATACAAGTTTCTACGAATACGTGTTGGTTTCTACGAGTGGCGAATCGAACGGCGTTCAACGCGCCTTCACAAGTTAAGTGAACAATATAACCGGGACAACCGGTATAATCCGCCATATCGGCAAAGCGACTGCTGGCTTCGGCTTCGGTGACTTCGGGTTGGGATAAATAATGGTATAGTGGTGCTAATTTGCCTTCCGATTTGTATTTGGCAATCAAAAAATCAATCATATCGCCATTGGTGGCGTGAACGTTTATTAAGCCGCCGTGTTTTTTCACTTCTTGCATTAAGCCAACCATTTGGCGGTCATCTATCATCAAGGCGCCTTTGTAGGCCATAAAAGTTTTGAAAGACGTAATGCCTTCGACTTCTATAAAATGCTGAATTTCTTTTTTGGTTTCATCATTGAAATCGGTCACCGCCATGTGGAAACTGTAATCGCCCACGGCATTGTTGTCGCTTCTGCCTTTCCATTCTTGTAAGGCTGATTGTAAACTTTTGCCTTGCGTTTGCAGAATGAAATCAATCACAGTAGTCGTTCCGCCATACAAAGCAGCGCGTGTTCCGGTTTCATAATTGTCACTGGAATACGTTCCCATAAACGGCATATCCAAATGCACATGAGGATCGATTCCGCCCGGCATTACTAGCTTTCCTGAGGCATCGATTACTTCGTCGGCAGTCACATTTAAGTTTTTGCCGATAGCCGAAATCGTTTCGCCTTCTATAAAAATATCCGCTAGGTAATCATCGGTAGCGGTTATGATTCTTCCGTTTTTGATTAAAACACTCATAATCTTATTATGTTAAATGTTAAATGTTAAATGTTGAATTAGACTCATTTAAAATTCAACATTTAACATTCAACATAATTTTATTTTTTCTTCATTAAAATATAATATACTAGTCCACTGATTCCAAAGCCTACAAACCATGCGTAATGGTACAAACTTGAAATCCATTCCGGAAAAACGGTGTTGTCTACTACTTTGATGGTTAAGAAAAAGCCCGGAACATTAGGGAGAATTCCGAGGAGTAACGCCCAAATTGCTTTGGTGTTGAACCCATTGGAAAAGCTGTAAATACCCTTTTTATTGTATAAATCATCCACGACTAAAGTCTGTTTTCGGATGAAATAATAATCGACTATCATGATGCCGCCGACCGGTCCGAGTAAACTGGAATAGCCGACTAACCACGTAAAAATATAACCCGTTGGGTCGGCAATTAATTTCCATGGAAAAATCATTATGCCTATAATTCCTGTGATATAACCGCCTTTTCTGAAGTCGATTTTACTGGGAGATAAATTGGCAAAATCGTTGGCCGGACTTACAATATTCGCCGCAATATTCGTCGCCAATGTGGAAATCGCAACCGCAATCATCGCAATGCTTACTAAAAGTTTACTATCAAATTTTCCAGCCAAGATTACCGGATCCCAAATCGTAGTACCGAAAACAATCGTCGTTGCTGAAGTCACTACAACTCCAACGAAGGCAAATAGCGTCATTGAAGTTGGTAAACCGTAAATTTGTCCTTTGATTTGGGCTTTTTGTGAAGTGGCGTAACGTGTAAAATCAGGGATATTTAAGGATAACGTTGCCCAAAAACCTACCATTCCAGTTAAGGCCGGAAAGAAGAAATGAAAGAAATCGACCGAATTGGTGAATTTGGATTTAGTTTCTAAAATCGGTCCCAAACCATTAGCTGCGCTAATCGCCCAAAACAATAAAGCTAAAGCGGCAACCGGTAAAAAGAGGGCTTTGAATACCAACAATTTTCGGATGCTGTCAACTCCTAAATAGACCACATACATATTGAGTAACCAAAACAGCAAAAAACAAATGGCCGGTCCGGTTTGCAAACCCCATGAATCAGGGAAAACTTGCGGTAAAGTTTCTATGCCAGGTAGCCACAAACGCATCATTTGGTAAATGGCAAATCCGCCAATCCAGGTTTGGATGCCGAACCAACCGCAAGCGACTATCGCTCTGAGTAGCGCCGGAATATTGGCGCCCATCGTTCCGAAACTCGCTCTGGCAAAGACCGGAAATGGGATTCCGTATTTGGCTCCGGCATGTCCGTTTAAAATCATAGGAATTAAGACAATTGTGTTTCCCAGGAAAATCGTCAATATGGCTTGCCACCAATTCATACCGCCTTCAATCAGTGAACTCGAGAGCATATAGGTCGGAATGCAAAGACTCATGCTAATCCATAAGGCAGCATAATTCCAGGTGGTCCAGGTTCGCTTTTCGGCAGCAACCGGCGCCAAGTCTTCACTATACAAAGACGAGTTTGTATGATTTAGGTTTTCGGACATTTAAAAGGTTTTTGAACACAGATTACATAAATTTTCACAGATTTTTTTTAATCCTTGTAATCTATTTAATCAGTGACTATTTAAGAATTTCAGTTCTATTGATTGTTAATTTTTATATTAAAGCAGCGTCAGATATTTTCAAAGCTTCACCGATAATCGCCAATCCTTCATCGATTTGTGCTTCCGTGACGCATAACGGCGGTGCTATAAAAATGTAGCCCCAACGCACAAAGGTGTACAGCCCTAATTCGCGAACTTTGGCCGCAATTTGATTCGTTACTTTTAAATCATCGCCGGCTGCGTTGTATGGTGCAATTAATTCGCCTGTGCTTTTGTTTTTTAAGATATCTAAACAACCTAATAATCCGGTGTTTCGGAACGTTCCCATACTTGGATGTTCCGCTCTCATCGCTTCGATTCTGGATTCTAGATATGCGCCCATTTTTCGGGTGTTTTCGATTAATCGGTCACTTTCGTAGATGTTGATTACGGCTAAAGCCGCCGCCAAGGCAACCGGATGACCATTATAAGTCAAGCCAATCATCATCGGTGTTGTTTCAAATTTGGCAGCAATTTTATCGGAAACCATCAAACAGCCTAATGGCAAATAAGACGCGGTTAAGCCTTTGGCCATACAAACCATATCGGGAATGATATCGTGGTTTTCGAAACCGAACCATTTTCCGGTGCGCCCGAAACCACTCATTACCTCATCAGCTACGAATAGGATGCCGTATTTTTCGCATAGTGCTTTTACGCCTTTTAAATAGCCTTTCGGATAATGCAAACAACCTGAGGAACCGCTTTCGCCTTCAAAAATGAACGCAG
Organism: Flavobacterium sp.; assembly: GCF_046293665.1. Taxonomy (GTDB): domain Bacteria; phylum Bacteroidota; class Bacteroidia; order Flavobacteriales; family Flavobacteriaceae; genus Flavobacterium. The sequence goes on along the minus strand of NZ_JBKBOL010000001.1, from coordinate 570,104 downwards.
CGATATTGGTTTTACCTTCTAAATGAATGACTCTTTCTACGTATTCTAAACTTAGATTCAACTTGGTTGTTTCATCTAAATCTTTCATCCCGAAGAAATAATACGGATCATCTAAATGCACCGCATTGGGCATTTGTTGGGAATCATTCGCTAATTTTCTTGGGTCACCGCCAACGGTCATGCCACCAATAGAACCACCATGAAATGCACGGTATCTTCCGATAATTTTGTGTCTTCCGGTGTACAATCTTGCTAATTTGATAGCGTTGTCAATGGATGACGTTCCGCATAAAGTATAGAACGCTTTGTTTAAATCGCCCGGACAGATTTCGGCCAACTTGCGAGATAACTTCGCTCTTATTTCGGTAGTGCAACTTGGCGTTACAAAACTCACTTTTTGCATTTGTTCTACCACGGCATCCGTAACTCTTTGGTCACCGTGACCGATATTGACCGACATCAAGCCCGAAGAAAAATCGATAATTCTGTTGCCGTCGTAGTCGTATAAATAAACACCTTCGGCTCTTTCTATCGCTATCGGATTGACACTTCCTTGTGCCGACCAAGAGAATAAACTGAACTCTTTGCTGTCGCTTATGATTTGTTCTTTGGTTAAGGTTTGTTCTTTTGTAAACATCTTTATTTTTTATTTTGACCCGAGCGCTAGCGAACAGATCGTTAGATAATGTTAAATGTTGAATGTTGAATGGGTTTCTCTTTTACACAAAAACCCTAGCCCCGATTGCAATGGAAATCCTTTTTGGGATTAATCAATCCTAAAAAGATTGTAATGTAAAGCGGGATTAGCTCCTAAATAATTCAACATTTAACATTCAACATTTAACATAATTTAGTATTAGCTCATCCAGTTCACACCGGCTTCTGCATTCCATTTGATTGTACTTTTTTTCAATTTGGTCCAAAACTCGATGGAGCTTTTTCCGGTGATGTCGCCTACGCCGAATTTACTTTCGTTCCAACCGCCAAAACTGAATGGTTCTCTTGGCACCGGAACGCCAACATTTACGCCAATCATACCGGCGCTGGCTTTGTCGATGATGTAACGCGCCATGCCACCGTTTTGGGTAAATACACTCGCGGCATTTCCGTATGGATTTTTGTTTTCGATGGCTAAAGCTTCGTCAACCGTATTGGTTCGGATGATAGAAATTACCGGTCCGAAAATTTCTTCTGTGGCGACACTCATTTCGGGTGTTACGAAATCGATTACTGTTGGCCCAACATAAGTGCCGTTTTCTTTTCCGGCGACTTTGGTGTTTCGGCCGTCGACTAATATTTTGGCGCCGTCTTTTTCGGCTTGGTTGATATAGCTTTCTATTCGGTCTTGCGATTCTTTATTGATAACCGCTCCAAGGTTTTGACCCGGAATAATTTTGCGCGCTTCGTCACATATTTTAGCTACAATCGCATCTACATTGCCCACGCCTATCATAGCCGAAGCCGCCATACAACGTTGGCCCGCACAGCCCGACATGGAAGCCGCTACGTTTTGCGCCGTCATATCCGGAATGGCATCGGGTAAGACCATTAAGTGGTTTTTGGCACCGCCTAAGGCCAAGCATCTTTTTAAATTATTGGTGGCTCTTTGGTACACAATCTTGGCGACTTTGGTAGAACCTACAAACGAAACCGCTTCAATTTTCGGATGGTCACAAATGGCATTTACAATGTCAACATCGCCATGAACTACGTTGAAAACGCCATCGGGAAGACCGGCTTCTTTTAGCAATTCGGCCAAACGACCACAACTTAACGGCACTTTTTCGGAAGGTTTGATAATCATACAATTGCCTAACGCAATGGCATTCGGAATCGTCCAATTGGGAACCATCGACGGAAAGTTGAACGGAACTATTGAAGCCACAACACCCAGCGGCACGTGCTCTGTTCTACATTCAACGCCTTTGCTGACTTCTAACAATTCGCCTGTGATTAATTGAGGTAAAGACGTGGCGAATTCCGTAAGTTCGATACATTTTTCTATTTCGGCTACAGATTCGCCATAGGTTTTTCCGTTTTCTTCACTACACAATTCAGCCAATTCTTTTAGGTGTTTTTCCAATAAAGTCTTGTACCTGAAAAATACTTGCACGCGTTCCTTAATTGGGGTTTTGCTCCACGCAGGAAATGCGGCTTGAGCGGCTTTCACGGCATCGTCTAAATCTTTTGCACTCGACAAAGGGACTGTAGATAAAAAACTCCCATCTAAGGGAGAAATAACGTTTAAAGTTTGTGTGGTTGTTGAAGGGACGAACCGCCCATTGATGTAATTCTGAATTGCTGAATATTTCATTTAAATTATTATTATTTTACAAATATTTTAATAAAAGTAATAACAATTTCATAATAAACAAATTTTAGCTATGAATTATTATCATTTCGTAATTTTTAAACAAAATCCTTAAGTATTAACAAGGGTAACCGTTATAAAACTATCGAACTGTAACAAATTCAGTAGATTATGTACTATCAAAACGATAAGTTGTTTTTCTTTTTCCTTAAACATCTTGCTTTGGAATCAATCTTTAAAAATTGAACAATTGTTAATGGAGCGTACCAAAAAATAATTTCATTGACTACTAACCAAACACGGTAATGAAGAATGTAAAACTTATAACGCTATGGGCTTATTATAAAAATTCGGTGAGCCTATTGTTCTCAAAAGAAAGGTTGACGACTGTCGATAGTATTAATAAAATACAAAGAATAAAAAATATAACCATAGTCATATAAAATCCTCTTTTTACCTTTGTATCTTTGCACCGTGAAAAACATAGTAATCATAGTCGCACTAGTCATGCTCCTCAAACCAATACTTCCGGTGGCTGACTATATTATTAATTATGATTATATTTCCAAAGTGCTTTGTGAGAACAAAGCCAAACCGGAGTTGAAGTGTAACGGAAAGTGTCAATTAATGAAAGAATTGGCGAAAGCTGCCGAAGAAGAAAAACCAATATCACCTAACAAAAAAATACAAATTCAGGAAACAGAAGTTCTGTTTTTCCAAGAAATTCAAACCCTATTTTACTCACAATCTTATTTTCAGTATAAAAATGCTGTTGACGACCTCTATTCCAATCTTTATTTTCACTTAAAGAGTGGTTCTGTCTTTCATCCACCCACTGTAATTTCATAATTGTTTATTTTTTGGTTCCTTTTTTAGGCAACCTCGAGCCTATGCGCTCAATCATTATCTCTGAAGCAGCAATTGCTTCAGGCTAACTTTATATATCAATTAATTAAAAACAAAAATGAAATTACTAGTAAGAAACTTAGTAGCGGCTTTTGCTATGGTATTAACCTTTACCGCTTGTTCAAACGATGACAATAATGCCCCAACAGGTCAAGGAAGCTTAAAATTAGAATTTGACAACGTATATAAAACCGCTAATCTGGCTTTCAACACCACTTATACCAATACCAATGGTGAGGTTATAAAAGTGTCCAAAGCCAAATATATTGTAAGCAATATTGTCCTAACCAAAGCTGACGGCTCTACTTATACCGTTCCAAAAAGCGAAAGTTACTTTATTATTGACGAAGCCTCAGCTGCATCAACATTGCTTACGCTTCCTAATATTCCTGCGGCTAACTATACTAAAGTTTCCTTCGGAATTGGCGTTGACCAAGAACAGTTTTTATTAGGTGCCGATGGACAAGGTAACTTCTTAGCAACAGCTCAAGCCGCCGGAATGATGTGGTCTTGGAGTGCCGGATATAAATTTGTTGCTTTTGAAGGTTCATTTACCTCTTCTTCCGTAACTACCGAAACAACTTTTATGCTTCACACCGGAAAAACAGGCACTGATTACAACTACGCGACTGTTACGCTTGACTTACCGGAAAATGCTTTGGTAAGAACCAACATCACGCCACAAGTGCACATCATGGCCGACTTGGCACAACTGATTGATGGCACCAACAAAATCAACTTTACCGAAGGTGCTATGGTAATGGGTGGGACAAAATTAGCCTTGGTTACCGCAAATATTGCCAATATGTTTGAAATACACCACGTACACAACGACTAAAAAACAAACAGCAGTCAACTCAATGGTTGACTGCTGTTTTTAAATTCTTAAAAAATGAAAACACATCATTTGTGGCTTTTCCTTGTACTCTTATTTTGGAGTTGTTCAAACGAGGAAAGTGCCGAATACCAAAGCATACCATTAGCGTTTAATGTCCCTTCTAATTTTCCCCCAGTAGCCTATAATTTTGCCAACAATCCTCTTACCGAAAAAGGATTTGAATTAGGCAAAAAGTTATTCTACGACGGACGACTGGCGTCTGACGGAGTCGTTTCTTGCGGATTTTGCCACATTCAAGAAGATGCTTTTACACACCACGGACACACCTTTAGCCATGGCGTAGGCAATGGCATAGGAACACGCAATACGCCGCCAATCCAAAACTTGGCCTATCAAACTACTTTCATGTGGGATGGCGCCACGGATCATCTCGACCTTCAAGCCATTATTCCGCTTACAAGTGAAATTGAAATGAATGGCAATTTAAACAACATCATTACCATGATGAAAGGCGATGCCCAGTACCGAAAATTATTCCGACAAGCATTTGATGATGGCGAAATCAATTCAGAGAATATGCTTAAAGCCTTAGGCCAATTCATGGTCATGGTCACTTCCTCTGATTCCCGTTTTGACAAGTACCGCCGCAATGAACCGGGCGGAACTTTAACCCCCGAAGAATTACAAGGATATTCGCTGTTCAATCAAAAATGCGCTTCTTGTCATGCTACCGATATTTTTACAGACAATACTTTCCGAAACAATGGTTTGCCGGTCAACCCTTCTATCAATGACATTGGTCGCTATCGCGTAACCGAATTACCGCAAGACTTGCACAAATTCAAAGTACCAAGCTTAAGAAATATTGAAAAAACAGCGCCTTACATGCATGATGGTCGCTTTTACACCCTTGATGCAGTATTGAATCACTATGCCGGCGGTGTCATCTACTCGTCAACACTCGATCCTTTGTTGCAAAACAACAACACTTTGGGAATTCCATTGACTGAAAGCGAAAAAACAAAAATCATTGCTTTCCTAAAAACCTTAACTGATACACAGTACTTAACAAATCCAAAATTTGCCGAATTTTAATCCAAATGAAAAAATACTTTTTACTATTATTACTGACCTCCCAATGCCTTTTTGCCGCCCATAAAGACACCCTGCGATTACCTCCCGTTTTTAAAGCCGTACCGCTTTGGGAATCTGTGGCCGATGACTGCGATGCTTGCGGTTGCTCAGCCAGTGGTGGTAGCATGGGATTGGCTTCTATGCTCAACAACAACTTTGTAGGCATTCGTTACTTTTACCAAAGCTACCAAAGCAATGATGGCCTGTACAGTAACTCTCCTTGGTATGACGAAACCTTCAATACCCTTCAAGTTTGGAGCAGAATCCCAATCACCAAAAAAATCCAAATCTCTGCCCTATTACCTTATCACTTTCACCACCGAGAAACAGCTTCGGGCAAACAAAACATTTCCGGCATAGGCGATGTTACTCTCTTAGGGTTATATGAAATCCATCAAACCACTAATGACTCTGCACGATTCCACCATAAAATACAATTGGGTGCCGGACTCAAAATGCCTTTAGGCAAATTTGACGAAGCCAATAACGGTAGTGTCAATCCAAGTTACCAATTGGGAACCGGCAGTTGGGATTATATGCTTACCGCAGACTACGTCATTAAAAAAAATCGTTTCGGGCTCAACACTATGGTCAACTATAACCTAAAAACCGAAAACCGAAAAAACTACCGCTTCGGGAACCAAACCAATTATGCGGCTACTTTTTTCTACTTTCACGAAACTTCAACATTCAGTATTGTCCCTCAACTGGGCATAGCGGGCGAAATTTATGAAAGCAATTACCAGCACAGCCAAAAAGTAAGAAACACCGCCGGTAATATCTTGATGAGTAAAATCGGATTTGAAATCGGAAAAAATAAATTCTCTTTGGGAGCCAATGCTATGCTACCGATTCACCAAAACCTAAATGCCGGAAGAGTTGAAGCCAAATACCGTTGGAGCATTAATTTAAACTATGCCTTGTAATAAAGTGTAACAAAATCTAAATAGTACCAACTAATTTTAGCTAACTTAGCTTAAACAAACTAATTCCATTTTAATGAAAAACACATCACTTCTGCTGTTGACAGCCATTCTTTTGGCTTCCTGCAATCAAAAAGAACTCACTTCGGGAATTACCAAAAAAAATATGGATACGCTGGTCAAACCCGGTGATAACTTTGCCGCTTATGTCAACGGCGCTTGGATGAAAACCGCCAAGATTCCGGCCGACAAAGCCTCTTATGGAGCTTTTGACATGTTGGTTGACCAATCCCAAAAAGACGTCAAAGCCATCATCGAAGAAGCCGCTAAAGGTACTAATGCCGAAGGTTCCGACGAACAAAAAATTGGGGACTACTATGCTTCGTTTATGGACAGAAAAGCCCGTGATGCGAAGGGTGTAGCGCCTATCCAACCCGAATTAAAAGCCATCGACGCCATTGCCTCATACGATGACTTGGCCGCCTATTTCGGAAAAGCCAATCGCATTGGAGTAGCCATTCCGTTCAATGTTTCGGTATATACCGATTTCAAAGATCCTACGAAATACACTTTAATCACTTGGCAAGGCGGTTTAGGATTACCGGAAAGAGAATACTATTTGTCTACCGATGCTAAGATGACCGACGTTCGTCAAAAATATGTAGCCCACATCGAAAAGATGTTCCAATTAACCAATATGCCCAATGCTGCAGAAAGTGCCGCAAAAATCATGGCGTTGGAAACTACTTTGGCCACCCAACACATGAAAAAAGAAGACACCCGCGATATTGTAAAACTGTACAATGCTGTGGCGGTAAAAGACTTAAAAACCTTAATGCCCGATTTCAACTGGACGGCCATGCTCAAAAGCGCCGGTGTTGACCAAGAAAAGAAACTAGTCGTGACGCAATTGGACTATACCAAAAGTCTGAACAACATCATCAAAAACACGCCTCTCGACACTTGGAAAACCTATTTAAAATGGGGCGTAATCAACGGTTCCGCCAGTGATTTAACCACTGCTTTAGACAACCAAAACTTTGAATTTTACAGCAAAACCCTTTATGGCGTAGAAAAACCTCAGGAAGATTGGAAACGCGCTGTCGAAACGGTTAACGGTGGTTTAGGAGAATTGGTAGGGAAAGTCTATGTCAAAAAACACTTCTCTCCCGAAGCCAAAAAACGCATGGTGACTATGGTGGAAAACCTATTAAAAGCCTATGCAGAAAGCATCAAAACCTTAGATTGGATGAGTGAAGCCACCAAGAAAGAAGCCTTGAAAAAGGTAGATAACTTTATGATTAAAATTGGGTATCCTGATACTTGGAGAGATTACTCAGCCTTAAAAATTGACAAAAACGATTTCTACGGCAACGGTTTACGTGCTGCCGAATTTGAATACAACCGCAACTTAGCCAAACTGGGCAAACCGGTAGATCGTGCCGAATGGGGTATGAACCCACAAACAGTAAACGCCTACTACAATCCGTCATTAAACGAAATTGTATTCCCGGCTGCCATTTTAAAACCGCCTTTCTTTGATTTAAATGCCGATGATGCGGTAAACTATGGCGGAATCGGAGCCGTTATCGGTCACGAAATCGGACACGGATTTGACGACCAAGGAAGTGCCTTTGATGGCAAAGGGGTAATGAAAAACTGGTGGACACCGGCAGACTTAGCCGCATTCAAAAAGAAAACCGCTGCTTTGGTTGACCAATACAGCAGCTTCAAAGCCTTCCCTGATTTGAATGTAAACGGTGCTTTTACTTTAGGTGAAAACATAGGCGACTTAGGCGGATTGAGCATTGCCATCAAAGCTTACAAAGCCACCCTAAACGGCAAAGAAGCACCCGTAATGGATGGCTTCACCGGTATGCAACGCGTATTCTTAGGTTGGGGACAAGTATGGTTAGAAAAAACCCGCGATGAAGCCCTACGCAGTCAAATTGCCTCCGACCCACACTCACCGGCACTCTTCAGAGTAAACGGAACCGTGCGCAACATCCCGGAGTTTTACGAAGCGTTTAATATTAAACCAACGGATTCGTTGTATTTAGCGCCTGAAAAGCGTGTGAAGATTTGGTAGAAGAAATCATTTTATAATAGAAACCCTGACGGAGACGTTGGGGTTTTTTAGTGCAAGTTGGTTTGCCTGCATTTTTAAAAACACAATATGTTCAATTAAATTGCTATTTTAGCAAATAGAATTATACTTCGGAACATTGAAAATATAAATAAAATGGATAAAGTCCAGAGAGACCAAATTATAGAAAATGCCAAGAACTTTTTCAGAACTGAAATAGTGCAAAACCATATAGAAGGTGCATGTAAAAGAGCAAGCAAACTATCCGAATACAATGTAAATCCATTTCTTTTTAAGTACCTAGCTAATTTTCTAACTGGAAATGATGATGCTGAGAGTATTGCTCGTGCCTTAGTTTTGCCTCGTATTTTAGGTTCCTCAATAAATACTTCCTTTGGTATGAAAATCCAAAGTTTAGTAAGTTCACTTTTCCAAGGGCTTGGTTCTACTACACCAGGGATAGACATAGAGTTTTTTGATGCTATTGATGGTAGAAAAAAATACTGCCAATTAAAAGCAGGACCAAACACCATCAATTATGACGATGTAAAAACAATTGTAGACCATTTTAAAGGAATAAGAAACCTTGCCAGAACTAACAATCTAAATGTTGGAATCGATGATATGGTTGTCGGAGTAATCTATGGTGAAGAATCGGAATTAAGTTCTCATTACAAGAAAATTGGAGAGCAATATCCTGTAATCATTGGAAAAGATTTTTGGCATCGCTTAACAGGTGACGAAAATTTTTACTTTGAATTGATTGATGCTATGGGTGATGTAGCTTTAGAAGTAGATGCAAGTCACGTTGTCGAAAAAACAATTCAAGCATTAGCTGTAGAAATTCAAGCTAAATACAAATAACCTTACGGCTATTTCTCCTGATAATATTGATTCAAAAACTTCACTACAGAATAGCCAACTTCCTTTCCTAAATTAACCGGAACGGCATTGCCAATTTGCTTGTATTGCTGAGCAACTGACCCCGAAAACTTCCAATCATCTGGAAAAGTTTGAATACGAGCATATTCTCTAACGGTAAAAGGCCTAGTTTCTTCAGGATGGCAACGTTCTGTTTGTTTTTGAGCCGGACTACAAGTTAAAGTCAAACAAGGTTCATCCCAACCGATTCTTCTTGCTATACCTGTTTTTCCACCACCTAAATAAAAACTTCCTCCCATAAAAGATTTTTGAATTTCTAATGGTAAATCCCTCCAATATCCTTTTGGCGGAACCAAGTCCAATACTTCAATTTTACTTTTAGGATATTTCGAACCTTCTGATTTAGGAACATCACATTCAAATAAATCTCCTTTTTTTAGTGCATCACTCAAATTATAAATTTGTTTGTATGGTTTTGGATATTCATAACTTACATCTATATCTTTTCGAATACCAACCAAAATCAATCGCTCTCTTTTTTGAGGAACATTATAATGAATAGCTTTTAATACCTGAACAGGTACTACTCTATAACCTATTTCATCCAAAATAGAAATCATGCCTTCTAGGGTTTTACCATTATCATGACTCAACAAACCTCTTACATTTTCGCCTATACATATCGGTGGATTAACTTCTTTTACGACTCTAGCAAATTCATAAAAGAGAGTTCCTCTTGCGTCAGCTAAACCTAACTTTTTCCCAGCATAACTAAATGCTTGGCATGGAAATCCTCCAGTTACAACATCAATTTTATCTTTGTATTCAGTAAAACTAAATTGCTTTACATCTCCTTCAAGAACTTCCCAATTAGGTCTGTTATTTCTCAAGGTTTGACATGCCCACTTATCAATATCATTCAAAACAACACATTTTAAACCTGCTTTTTCCATTCCAACAGCTAAGCCTCCCGCTCCCGCAAAAAGCTCAATGACTTTGTAATCATTAAAAGGTTCAACAAAATTAGACACGGTCTCTTTTACATTTACATCTAAAAGTCCTCCAAATAAGGTGTCCAAATCGTCCTTTCTATATAAACGATAATTACTCATCGGCTCCCTTACAGCAGGAAGTTTACCATCATTATCCCATCTTCTGAGTGTTTCTTTACTTTTACCTATATACTCTGAAGCCTCTGATAAAGTCATTAATTCATTCATAACCACGTTATATAACATTATACAATGGTTACAAATCTAAATTAAAAAATTGAAAAATAAAAATAAATGTATCTATCCTATCTTATAAAATTCTTTTTAATTACCTCAAAAAAGAAAATCTTTGCTCACAAAAAATACACAAACCCAACCTCATCTTCTCTTCAACCACCCCCGCATCACTCATCCTCACCACATTCGTCACTTCTAAAAGAAATCCTTCAACAAGCTCAGGATGACAATCGTTATATCAATTGAGTTTTGTTGCTCATCGAAATTATCAAATCCGCAATTTAAAATCTGTTACAATTTATCACCCTGAGCCTGTTGAAGGGCTAGTTCTAATTTTACCTCACTCTATAACAAATCATCTGTTATCCAAAAAATAATTTCTTTAACTTTACCCAACTAACCCAACCCACATGAAAACAAAATACACCCTCATAATCCTTACAGCCATAGCCTTACTACCGCTTTGCGCTTTCTCCCAAATCACCATTACCAACACTGCCGAAGTAGCCAAAATCAAACAAGGCACAACCTTCTTCGCCATGAAAGATCCGGCTTCCCCGGCAGCAGCAGCTTATGTGGCGGCCATCAAAAAAGCCTGGACACTATCCAAAGTAGAGTGCATCAAATACACCGACGTAGAGAAAAACATTGCACCCAACAACAGCTTTGTAACTATCGGCGCCAATATGACTACATCTAACAGCACCTTGGCTTCCACCGAAACCCGCATTTACTTAGAACTGTGGACGACCAACGGCAAATACACCTACGACCCCAAGAAAAGAAGACACTTCAACCAAGCCGATAAAATTGTGGTAGCCACCATAGAACTCTTCGCCGACTTCTACGCCCAAAACAACCCAAGCGCCCTATACAAAATGGATTATGATGCCGCTGGTCACTTCAAAAACTGGGGCACAGGTGTTCTAACCAATTACCTCCAACAATTAACTTCGCTACTAAACAACGGAACAGAAACGCTAGCCAAAACCGAAATAGCCAACAAGGAAGAACTCCTCAAAATGAGCACCGCCACACTCTTCATCCCCAACTATGTGATGATCAAGTTCCCTAAAAACTCAGACGACGAAAGCAAAAGATACCCCGATAAAGAAATTTTCGATGGGATTACCCAAGCCTATAAACTATTACCCCTGGCCGAACTCAACGACAAAATCACCAACAGCACCACGCCGTTTTACTATTTGTTGTTCATCAAAACACCTACTGAGAAATTCGTCACGGTAACCAACTCCCTTAGCGGAGAAATCATTTACTCAAGTTACACCGGTTCACCCACCAATTTCAAATCAAGTGATTTAAAAGAGATACAAAAAGCATCTCTGAAAAGGTAAGAACCGTCATAATATACTTTTCACAAAAACAAAGTCTCTATTTTACAATTCCATAAAAACAATTCTATTTCATTAGATTTTATATAAAAATCAATCATAACCCCTATTTTTAATAGTGTTGATTTCGATATATAATGATTGTTTTTTATTTTTACCCTAAATTTTAAAGGGTATAGTAAAGATGAAAATAGAAAAGCGCTGGATTTTTTCCTTTCTGACGGTTACTGCAGTAGCCTTAACCGGTTTATTTTGGCCCGAAAAGCTAGCCGATAACAACAGTGCTTTCAATGCCGTTGACACCATCAACTACGCCGATGTGGCTTGGTTGCTTACCGCTTCTTGTTTGGTTTTATTAATGACCCCAGGCTTGTCGTTCTTCTATGGCGGTATGGTGGGCAAAAAAAATGTCATCTCTACTATGCTCAAAAGCTTCATCTGTTTGGGTGTCGTGAGCTTGCTTTGGGTTACCGTTGGCTTCTCCCTATCCTTTGGCGCTCCGATTGGCCCAACCATCAATGGCGTGCACTATGGCATCATTGGCAACCCGTTTGACTTTGCTTTCTTTAGCTATGTCGAAATGCACCCGCACAAAACCATGGCTTCTTCGATACCTTTCATTTTATTTGCTTTGTTCCAAATGAAATTCGCTGTCATAACACCGGCCATCATTACCGGTGCCCTCGCGGAACGCATCCGTTTCATCTCCTTTTTGCTCTTTATTTGTTTGTTCACTGTTTGTATCTACGCGCCTTTATGCCACATGATTTGGCACCCCAACGGTCTCTTGGGAAGCTATTTCGGGGTAAAGGATTTCGCTGGTGGAACGGTCGTTCACATGAGTGCAGGTTTCGCGGCTTTGGCTGGTGTTTTGGTTTTAGGTAAAAGAAAAAATAGCGAGCACATCCCAACGAATATTCCGTTTGTACTACTAGGCACCGGAATGCTCTGGTTCGGTTGGTTTGGGTTTAATGCCGGTTCGGCTTTGGCCGCCAATGCTACTGCGGCTATGGCTTTTGCTACGACCACCATTTGCTCAGCCTCGGCCATGCTAAGCTGGGTATTCTTTGACCGAATGAACGGCAGAAAAGTATCTGCCCTAGGCGCTTGTATAGGCGCTGTGGTTGGATTGGTAGTAATCACACCTTCAGCCGGTTATGTCACGATTCCACAAAGTATTTTCTTCGGTTTCATAGGCGCCATAGTCTCCAACAAAATGGTCTATTGGAAAAAACTAAAACAAATTGATGATACTTTAGACGTATTCGCCTGTCACGGCGTAGGCGGAATCATGGGGATGATTTTAACAGCCATTTTTGCCAAAGGAGAAAACGCAAGCTTACTATACGGTGGCTGGAGTGTTTTCGGACATCACATGATGGCTTTGGTTTTGGTTTCTATCTTCACTTTTGGCGGTGCCTATGCGTTGTTCAAGCTAACCAATATCATGATCCCAATCCGAGTTTCCGAAGAATCCGAAAACATGGGATTAGATTTGTCACAACACGGGGAGAAGTTTTAAGGGTCATAACCACAGATCAATAAAGGTTGCGAGTTGCAGATTAACATTAAGAAGTTAAGTAAAATTAAGGGCTTCATTAAGACTTAATAATACTTAATGCAAAATCTTAACTCCTTAATGGTAAAAAATGTCGGGTTTGAAGCGATAAAAACTCCCTACTTCCTCATTCCTCCAACAACAAATTCGCCAACGCATTATCGCGATCATAAATATCTTTGTGGAAATTCACTAACCCATCGTCATCCACCCAAGCGGTGAAGTAGCCAATATAAACCGGAATCTTATGCTTTAGGGTATACCATTTTTCTTTACCGCCGTTCATGGCAACCTCTATTTTTTCAGGCGTCCAATTCGGATCGTCTTGCAAAATCAAGTTGGCCAATTCTTTGGGCTTTTGCACTCGAATACAACCATGACTAAAAGCCCTTTTCTCCTGACTGAACAAGTTCTTAGAAGGCGTATCGTGTAAATAAATATTATTAGAATTCGGGAACAAAAACTTCACTAAACCCAATGAATTGTTCGGTCCGGGTTTCTGACGAATCATTTCGCCTTTCCACTCCATATTATGTTTGGCCAAATAGTTAGGATTCTTTTTAATCGCCGGAAGAATTTCCTTGTTCTTAATGCTGGTTGGTACATTCCAATACGGACTAAAAACAATATAACTCATCATGCCACTGAAAATAACGGTTTCATTCAAGGCTGTTCCCACCACTACATTTGAAATCAATGCTGCTTTTCCTTCTTTAAAATACGTCAGGCGATAGGACGGAATGTTAACCACTATGAGTTCTTTAGACTTAGTCAAATCGGTAGAAATCCAACGACAGCGCTCCATATTAACCATGATGGTTTTGATTCGGTCACTTATAGACACATTCATTTCGGCTATGTGTTTGGGTAAAATAATTTTATCTTCCGAAAACCCGTTGCGCTTTTTGTACTTCATAATGGCTTGTTCCAAAGATTCATCGTAAACAGCACTTTTAGAATCGGTTTCAATATCTGAAGTCAAAAATAATCGGCTCCTGATTTGCAACACTAAATCAGAACTGTCACCAGGCTTTAATTGCTTGAAATCTTCGGGAGTTACAATGGCTGTCCAACCGCCATTCTTTTCAATGGTGCGGTATTTTTGTAATACACTTTTCAGCTTATAGTATTGCCCAATCATTTGCTCTTTGTTGTCAATGAGTTTCGGATCAACCAACAAAGAATCTAAATATTGAACATAAGACTGTTTTTTTCGGGGCAAATACCAACCTAACTCTTCTACTTTAGTTTCATCTATTCCTTGAAGCACTTTGTTGGTATAATAGAAATAGTAATTGGTCAGAAATAATTCGACATCCACATTAGGTTTCGCAGCCGTTTTTTGGAACAAACCATCCAGAATATCTTTGTAGGGAACTTTCGCCTGAACACCTTCTTCAAACAAGTTATTCATTTTGTTGTAAATGACTTCGGCGGTTTCTTTGCGCCCTTTTTTGTCATACCAAATAAAGTTGTATTGGTTTTTTTGATAGAGCTCAACGGCTTGCTTTTTATACAAGACCAACTTAGGGTATTTGGCATAAAAAACCGCTACTTGAGTGCTGTCAAAAGTCAAGGAAACATTTTCCGGTTGAAACTTGCTTTCTGTTAGTAATGTTTTCTGCTCTTTCTTGGCGCAATACCATCCGGTTAAAGAAAACCCGAGTACTAAAACAACCAGTACAACGCCAATCCATTGTTGTTCTTTCATAACCAACCGTATATTCATCCTATAAAATTACAAAAAGTAATCGGCTAAATAAACACTAAATCGTATATTTACTTTTGATTACAACTGTCTAAAAAACAAGATAATGAAAAATATACTACTGCTTCTGGTCTTCACTTTCAGTCTTTCTTTGGCAAAAGCGCAAGAGAAAGAGCAAATTAATACCGTTTTAGATGCCTGGCACAAAGCCGCCGCTGAAGCCAATTTCAACAACTATTTTGATGCCATGGCCGAAGAATCTATCTTCATTGGCACAGACGCTACCGAGAATTGGAACAAAACCGATTTTAAAGCGTTTGCCAAACCTTATTTCGACAAAGGAAAAGCCTGGAACTTCACCGCTTTAGAACGCAATATTTACTTTAGTGACGATAAAAAAACTGCTTGGTTTGACGAGTTATTGAATACCCAAATGAAAATCTGTCGTGGCTCAGGCGTAATGGTTTTGATTAACGGCCAGTGGAAAATTAAACATTATGTCCTTTCCATGACCATCCCTAATGACAACATAGAAGAGGTCTTAAAGGTAAAAGCTCCTATTGAAGACAAACTCATTACTACACTAAAAGAAAAAAAATAATTTTTCTAACTTCTTCAAATCCATAGTCTTTCTTTTCTCGTAAATGAGAATAAGAACCCCAAATTATATGACTATGGACATCAACAAAAAAATCAATGCTTTGTTCGGCACTATAGTTTTTATAGTGCTGTTTACACTGATTTTATTGGCTTATTACATAGCCCTGTTTGCTCCCGTATTAAAAAACAGCTTGTAGTATTCAAGCTAAAAAGACAACAACACCCTACACTAAATATCAGGTTAGTTTTGTTTTTGTTTTGAGAAAAGCGCTGCTGGTTTAAGTAGCGCTTTTTTGATTTTTTTTGATTTAGTAAAACCAAAATCTAAATCCCCTCGTACATGAGGGAAACAAAAAACAAATAGAATATGAAAATTAACAAAACCGTAAAGAGAATAGCATTAAGTCTACTCGGAGTAGTAGTGTTGCTTTTCGGCATCTTGGTTTATCATATTGCCAATGCCAGACCAGTAGAAAATGCCACGATTCAAATCAGTCGCATTGATTTTGACCAACCTTTTGATTCCCTGAGTACTGTTGCCATTAAAGAAAAGCTTCACAGTATCAAAGGTGTTAAAAGCGACATTATCGTTAAAAGAAATGTGGTAGTTTATTTTCACGACAACTCCATTGCCGACTCCAAAAAAGTCTATGATGAATTAATGTCTAAAGGCAATTACAAAGCCGAACGTTTTATCCTTCCGCCGAGTTTAGCCGCCAAACAAGTTTGTCCGGTGATGGAAAAGGACAGCTATAAGTACAAGTTCAGTAAGTTTATTCAAGGAATTTTTAATTAATCTTCAAATTATATCATTATGAAAAAGTTTTCAAAATTAGCACTAAGTGCTTTAGTCTTCGGAGCGATAGTATTCACTTCTTGCAGTGACGATGATTCATCTCCACCGGCAACACCTTCCATCTACGAGAGATTAGGAGGAACAACGATGGTTGCCGATCCTGACAATCCGGGACAAATGATTGAACAAGGTCGTTTAAGTTACCGTAAAGTAGTCAACACCACAGTAGGTTTAATTGTTGCCGATGTGCAAGCCGGAGCTTCAGGCAATTTAGGCGCACACTTTGCTCCTGTTTTAACTGAAGTTGGCGCAGGTAACACTACCAACTTAGCCATTTTGGTGGACAACCTTACCGACTTCTTCTCATTCAACACCGGAGGAACCAATGCGGTAAATACCTATTCAGGTTTGGATATGGTAACGGCGCACAACCCGGCTTTGAACCCAAGAATGGGCACCACTTCAACCAATGCTAATTACACAAAATTTGTTGGCTATGTTGGAGCAGCAGCCAATCAAAACGGTGTAGCATCTAATACACAATTGTATACCGACATCGTTGCAGTATTGGAATCTTTAAGAGATCCAATAGTGCAATAATAACTCACTTTATTATTGTATAAAACGCTACCTTTTGGGTAGCGTTTTGCTTTATCGGGAATGCTTACTTAAGATTCTCTAACATCTCGACTGTCATCGAAGCCAAGTCGAATTTATGCTTCCAATGCCAATCTTTTTGCGCTGCAGTATCATCAATAGAAGCCGGCCAACTGTCAGCAATCTTCTGACGGAAATCAGGTTGATACGAAATGGTAAAATCAGGAATATGGTTTTTGATTTCCGCTGCGATTTCTTTTGGCGTAAAACTCACTCCGGCTAAATTATACGAAGAGCGAATCTTAATGCTTTCACTCGGGGCTTGCATAATTTCTACCGTCGCCCGAATCGCGTCATCCATATACATCATAGGCAACGCGGTATCTTCTGAAAGGAAGCATTCATATTTACCTTCTTTCAAAGCTTTGTGGTAAATATCAACGGCATAATCCGTAGTACCGCCACCAGGTTCGGTTGACCAACTGATTAAACCCGGATAACGAATACTTCGCACATCAACACCGTAAATGTTATGGTAATATTCACACCATCTTTCACCGGTTTGTTTGCTGATTCCGTAAACGGTTGTCGGCTCCATAATGGTATATTGTGGCGTGTTTATTCTTGGTGTTGTAGGCCCGAAAACCGCTATACTTGAGGGCCAAAATATCTTTTGGATTTTTTTGGCTTTCGCCAAATTTAAAACGTGGAAGAGCGAATTCATATTCAAATCCCAAGCAAAAGCCGGATTTTTTTCAGCCGTCGCCGAAAGCAAAGCGGCCATCAAATAGACATCGGTGATTTGGTATTGTTCGATTAAATGTTCAATCTGATTGTAATCTAAAGCATTCACAACTTCAAAGATGCCTTCGTTGACAATATCAATATTCAATTTTCGAATGTCGGAAGCGATAACATTGTCAACGCCGTAAATGTTTCTTAGTTTTTTGGTCAGCTCGGTTCCAATTTGTCCGCAAGCACCAATAATTAGGATTTTAGTACTCATTTAGTGTGTTTTATTCCGCTACGCTACATACAGTTCGTCTGCGACTCGGGTGTTTTGTCCGGCAAAGATAACGTTTTCGTAACTTTTAATCGGACAAAATCTTTTCCAAAAAATTACAATGCCTTTAACTACTTCATACTGAACTTTCCTTTTACCTTTGTACCTTTGCCACTTAAAACATTTTTGATGAAAATTTATTTTTCAGGCCTGTTATTGATGTTGCTTTGCTTGGTCTCTTGTCAAGAAGACCCAAAAATCCGCCTATGGGAACAAGAAAAAGAAGCCAAGAAACAAGAAGTCATTTTCAACAACATTAACAAAGGTTGGAATTTCAACACCCAACTTGCTAATGAAACCGCTCGGTCGCTAACCACAAATTGGAACGAATGGCGTGTGTTTTTAAATGAATTGGGACAAAAACCCAAAAGCAGTATTGGCGCTTTTAAAGCTAAAGCCAAAGCACTTTCCAAAAAAGCAGCTGATTTAAATAACAATATTCCGCCAATGTTTTCTGTTCCCGAAATTAAAAGCAGAATTGCCACCATCAATACCAAAATTAACTCTATCAATCTTTTCATCAATCTACAACAGATTCCGGACACTAAAATTGTGAAATTGGTACAAGAAATTAATATCGAAGTCGCTTCATTACAGTTCCAGCTCGATGAAATTACCCGCAAGAGTAACATCAAAATCGAAGATGGTGAAAATGATATGTTGCGCATGTTAGACACGAGCAGAGCGATTCCTTCAACGCCCGATCCAAATTTAAAACCACGTCAATAAGATTTGAGCCAAAACTCTTTATATAAAAGTTATTTTCATTCAGCTAAGGTCAAACAAATAGCGGACTGTTTAGAAACTCCTTTGGCTAAAGTGCAGTTAAAAGGACTTTTGGGCTCGTCGTTGTCGTTTGTATTTCAAGCTGTTTTTAAGAAAAGTGAGAAACCTTTCTTATTAATTCTAAACGAAAAAGAAGAAGCGGCTTATTACTTAAACGATTTGGAACAAATGATTGGTGCCAATGATGTACTGTTTTACCCAAGTTCGTATCGTCGTCCGTACCAAATAGAAGAAACTGATAATGCCAATGTATTATTGCGTTCCGAAGTCTTAAACCGAATCAATTCCCGTAAAAAACCGGCCGTAATTGTCACTTATCCCGAAGCGCTTTTTGAAAAAGTAGTTACCCGAAAAGAACTCGACAAAAACACTTTAAAAGTTGCGGTTGGTGACAATGTTTCCATCGATTTTATCAACGAAGTGTTATTCGAATACGAATTCAAAAGAGTAGATTTTATCACTGAACCGGGCGAGTTTTCTGTTCGTGGCGGAATTCTGGATGTGTTTTCTTTTTCCAATGACAATCCATATCGTATTGAGTTTTTTGGCAATGAAGTTGATAGTATCCGAACCTTTGATGTGGCCACCCAATTGTCGGTAGAAAAGCAAACCAAGATTACCATCATCCCAAATCTTGAAAACAAATTCATCAAGGAAAACCGCGAAAGTTTCCTCGATTACATCAGCGATAAAACCGTGTTATGCATTGAAAACACCGAGTTTCTGACTTCGCAACTCGACAAACTTTTCGGTAAAGCCATCGAAACTTTTGACAAATTGTCTAAAGACGTCAAACACGCTTCGCCCGAACATTTATTCTTAAACCAAGAAGGATTTTTGCGCAAAGCCTTAGATTTTTCCATCATAGAATTATCGAACAAACCGTTGTTCAAAACGGCTAAAACTTTTGAATTTCACATACAACCTCAACCTTCGTTTAACAAGCAATTTGATTTGTTATTGAACAATTTGAGCGATAATCATTTTAACGGTTATACTAATTATTTGTACTGTGCCAATGAAGGTCAGGCGAATCGTTTTCATGATATTTTTGAAAGTTTAGATGAAGAAAATCATGAGAATATCCGCAAGCAATACCATACGATAGTTTCGTCTTTGTACCAAGGTTTCATCGATGAAGAAAACCAAATTGCCTGTTATACCGACCATCAAATTTTTGAGCGCTACCACAAATTCAGTATTAAAAACGGTTATTCTAAAAAGCAAACGCTGACTTTAAAAGAACTGAATTCGCTTTCTGTTGGCGATTATGTAACGCATATTGATCATGGTATTGGGAAATTTGGCGGACTGCAAAAAATACAAGTCGAAGGCAAAACGCAAGAAGCCATCAAACTGGTTTATGCCGATAATGATATTGTTTACGTCAGCATCCATTCGCTGCATAAAATCTCGAAATACAACGGTAAAGACGGAACACCACCGAAGATTTACAAACTCGGTTCCAACGCCTGGAAAGTTTTAAAACAAAAAACCAAAGCCCGTGTCAAACACATTGCCTTTAACTTAATTCAATTATACGCCAAGCGAAGATTGGAAAAAGGCTTCCAATTTGCACCCGATAGTTATTTGCAAAAAGAATTAGAAAGCTCGTTTATTTACGAAGATACGCCCGACCAAATTACGGCCACGCAAGACGTTAAAGCCGATATGGAAAAAGACCGTCCGATGGACCGATTGGTTTGTGGCGATGTAGGTTTTGGGAAAACGGAAGTTGCCATTCGTGCCGCTTTCAAAGCAGTGGACAATAGTAAGCAAGTGGCTGTTTTGGTACCAACAACCATTTTAGCCTACCAACATTACCGTACTTTCTCAGAGCGTTTGAAAGACATGCCGGTGAAAGTCGGTTATTTAAATCGATTCCGAACTGCTAAGCAAAAAGCCCAAACTTTAGAAGAATTGGCTTCCGGCAAATTAGATATCATCATTGGTACACACCAATTGGTCAACAAAAATGTACAGTTTAAAGATTTAGGATTGTTGATTGTAGACGAAGAACAAAAGTTTGGCGTTAACGTAAAAGACAAACTCAAAACTATCGCTGCGAATGTCGATACCTTGACTTTGACAGCAACTCCGATTCCGAGAACGCTACAATTTTCGTTGATGGCCGCTCGAGATTTATCCGTAATTACAACGCCACCGCCGAATCGTTATCCTATCGAATCGCAAGTGGTTGGGTTTAATGAAGAGTTGATACGCGATGCGATTTCGTATGAAATTCAAAGAAATGGTCAAGTGTTTTTTATCAACAACCGAATCGAGAATATCAAAGAAATTGCCGGTATGATTCAGCGACTAGTTCCCGATGCACGCGTTGGCATTGGTCACGGTCAAATGGAAGGCACGAAGTTAGAAGAATTGATGCTTGGCTTTATGAATGGTGATTTTGATGTTTTGGTTGCCACAACTATTATCGAAAGTGGTTTGGATGTCCCGAATGCCAATACGATTTTCATCAATAATGCGAATAATTTCGGCTTGTCTGATTTGCACCAAATGCGTGGTCGCGTAGGACGAAGCAATAAAAAAGCGTTTTGTTATTTTATTTGTCCGCCGTATTCGGCCATGACCGAAGATGCACGAAAAAGGATCCAGGCGTTGGAACAATTCAGCGAATTAGGAAGTGGTTTTAACATTGCGATGAAGGATTTAGAGATTCGCGGTGCCGGAGATTTATTGGGTGGAGAACAAAGTGGTTTTATCAACGAAATTGGTTTTGAAACCTACCAAAAAATCATGAACGAAGCCATTGAAGAGTTAAAAGAAAACGAATTCAAAGAATTATACAGCGAAGAAAACGAAGACGAAAACAAGGAATATGTAAAAGATTTACAAATTGACACCGACTTTGAATTACTCTTCCCTGACGAATACATCAACAACATTTCGGAGCGATTGAATTTGTATAATGAATTGGGCACTATTAAAAATGAAGAAGGATTAATTGCCTACGAAAATAAACTGATTGACCGTTTTGGACCGTTGCCCAAAGAAGCCAAAGCATTGTTAAACAGCATCCGCATCAAATGGATTGCCACGCATGTAGGTATCGAAAGAATCGTCATGAAACAAGGCAAACTGATTGGTTATTTTGTCTCCGACCAACAATCGGCTTATTACAATTCGAAGCAATTCCGACACATGTTACAGTTTGTACAGCAACATGGTAATATTTGTAAAATGAAAGAGAAAGAAACCAAAAACGGTTTGCGATTGTTGCTCACTTTTGAAAACGTAAAATCAATTTCCCGAGCTTTAGAGTTTATGGAATTGATGAAAAAATAATTATTCCGTTTAATTCAAAACACTACAGAAAATAAGAAAATAGGTTTTGAACCATTTAAGCCATAAAAGGAAATAGAAGTAAAAAAGGCGTTCACTAATCTGAACGCCTTCTTCTTATATAAAACTTAGATGACTTTATATGGTTCAATCTAAAACTACATTTTCAAAATTTTGAAATTGGCTTCAACTCCATTGATTTTCAACTTGAAGAAATACGTTCCGTTGGCAAACGATGACATATCTACATTCGTAGTCATTTCATTCATTTTTTGATTGAATAACAATTGGCCTTGGACATTGTAAACCAATACTTCCGAGATTGGATCTTTTGAATTTATAGTTACTTTTCCGTTGGTTGGATTAGGATAATAGCTGTAATCGATAAAATCTGCTTCTACTTCTCCCAGAGTTCCGGTACAAGTAATGGTAGCATTCCAACCCGAAGCTACTACACCTTGGTCAGCATAAAATTTAAAGGTCAATGAACCATCAGCTGCTGTCGAATTAAATGGATTTGGAAGTGCAGTACCCGTTAAACCGCCTAATGTTAAATCGGGATAGGTGTCATCTGGTCCATTGTAGATATACAAAAAGTCCCAGTTATTTTCTACATTAAAACTATTGAAAGTAACCCTTAATTTCAATCCCGAATTAGACGGAACCATGGTTCTGGTCCAAGACTCATTGTTTGTATAATTTGATGAAACGCCTCCTGAATCTGTAAACAAAGTATTATTACAATAATCTGTTGCATGGGTAGCAAATATTTGATCTCTGCTTGCCGGAGTAACATCCGTACACAATGGTCTGACTCTGATTCTGTAATAAGTATTAACATTTAAACCGGAAACACTGTAACTATTGGTTTGTACTGTATTCCAAACCGCTGTTGCTGTTGCAGGGGTAACGGAAATTTGCCATGTTGTATTAGACCCGATATCTGTCCAAGTAATGAAAGCTGAATCAGTCGTAACATTGGTTACTGTTATAGCTGTAACGGTGTTGATACAAGTATTGATACAATCTACACTCAAACACGATTTACTGTCTATATTATTGACTAATAATTCGGCCGGTTGTGGTCCGAATCCGTTGTTAAAACTAATCCCAACTCCTGAAATTAAGTGACAATAACTCATGATAGTTCCTTTTTCTTCAGGTACCGGAATTGGCCCTTGAGGACAAGTTCCTTCTGTATATCCTGCTTGTTGTCCACAACCGTCAATCGCAGTATTGTTGCCATTCCATGAACATCGGTGCGTGTGAGGTGATCCAAGTGAATGTCCAAACTCATGGGTAATTACTTGAACCGTCCAAGAATAAGTAGGAACCGTTGAATAAGCAAAATTCACATCAGAATAAGCATAATTATTTTGTGTACACAAAGTATTCAAATAAGCAACACCTCCTAACGATCCTGCATCAATACCTACTAAATGTCCAACATCTCCATCAAAGATTGTTCTTGTGTCGCGAAATGCAGTTAAATATGTACTCGAGGAATTTCCGATTCCGTTATAAGGATCTAACTGAGTCCAAATAAAAATAGATTTTAGTCCGGTAGAAATTCCATCAAATTCAAATAAGGTTTGAACGTTATTGGAAACAGAAGTCATCCAATTGGTGGTAGTAGTAACATTACTACCGTTACTTAAGTACAAATTATTATCAACTTCATAATAAAAGGCAACACATTTCTCAGTATTAACATCTCTATTGGCCTCATTGTTAGCAATTTCAGTCAATTCTTCCTCTTTAGCACCACAGGCAAATTGATTCAAAACCTTCATTTTAGCATCGGAGTAAACAATATAATCGGTTTGGTTATTGGGTTTGTCTAATTTCCCAACAACTAAATTCCCAAATTCGGAACTCGAGATGATTCCGTTAAACTCTCCGTTAAAAAAATTAAAAGCCGAAACAGAATTCGCATTTCCTTTTATAATTCCGCGGTAATGAACTCCTTTTTCATAGGGAATGTTTTTACCCTTATCAGTGTCTACATGAAACCCTTCAACGAATGGATTGGATTGGTATAACAAAACTGAAATGATTTGGTTTTGATATGGAATTTCTAGTTCGATAGCACCATATCTATTGCTTACCACTTCATTGACTTTGGTCAAATTTAAAGTTACTAACGTAGCATCATCAACCACTTTATTCACTTCCGGATTGATGGTATTTTGAGTTGGCAACAAAACCGAAATTGCTTTAAAATCAGCGTTTGATTTTTGCAAATTGGTTACTTTTTCCGCTACTTTATTTTGTGCCATCGTTGAAATAGAAAGCAAAAAAGCAGCAAAGAGTAAAACATTTTTCATAGCTTATTGGGTATAGTTTTTTGTAAAGTTATTGAAATTCAATTCAAAACTATTTTTTATTATAAATTTTAGTATTTGTTTATTGATATTCACTCATCAAATAAATAACCAAAAATAAATTAATGTAATCTAAAAATGATAAAAAGCATCTTCAATGTGTTCTATTTTGTATTGGCTGTTTTCTTTAAAAATGGCGATAATATCAAACCGAACTTCAACATCCAAATCATTTGACGTCACATATTCATTTACGGCTTTGACTAACAATTGGATTTTCTTGGGTTTAACAAAATCTTGTGGCAACCCAAAGTCGGTTGTGGAACGCGTTTTTACCTCAACAATCGCCAGCGTATTTTCTTTTTGAGCAATAATGTCAATCTCGGCTTTTTGAAAAGTCCAATTGGTTTCCAAAATGGAATAGCCTTTCTGTTGCAGAAAATCTACTGCTAATTCTTCACCAAATTTGCCCAGTTCGTTGTGTTCAGCCATATTGATTCTACCTTCCTGTATTGCGACTAACCATTAAGAAGTTAAGTTTTTACATTAAGAAAAATTAAGTCTTAATGAAACCCTTAATTTTCTTAACTTCTTAATGTTTAAGATCATTCAAAAACTACTTTACTGGTCTCAGCCGTAACTTCCATCGAAATTTGTCTGCCAAAAATCAACGCTCTATTATCTCTGATATGTCCGGCCGGAAAGTTATAAATGATAGGGATATTTAATCCTTTTACCGTGTCTTCAATAATTTCCAAAGCATTTCTTCCCCATGGGATGTCGTTGTCTTTCATGTCGGTCATGCCACCAACAATGATTCCTTTCAAACTACTCAAACAGCCGTTTCGTTTTAAATTCATCATCATGCGGTCGATGTGGTATAGATATTCGTCTAAATCTTCTATAAAAAGAATTTTATCATTACATTCAATCGCAGATTCAGAACCTAACAAACTATATAAAATAGATAGGTTTCCGCCAACCAATTCGCCTTTGGCTTTGCCCAAATGATTCAAAGCATCACAATCTAAAGTGTATTGTAGTTTCTCGCCGAATAATGCGGTGCAAAGTGAATTTTTCGCGTCATCTGTGGCTCTTGCCACACTCACCGGCATAATCGCATGTAAAGATTCGATGCCCATTCGGTTTAAATGACTGTGCAAAACGGTTACATCGCTAAAACCAATAATCCATTTTGGGTTTTGTTTGAACTTCGTAAAATCTAATTGGTCAATGATTTTTACCGTTCCATATCCACCACGAACGCACCAAATCGCTTTGATATTCGGATTATCCATTTGTTCTTGAAAATCAGCGGTTCGTTGTTCGGTTGTTCCGGCCAATTGGTAATAATCTAAACCAATGGTGTTGCCGATTTTAACTTTCAAACCCCAACCTTCAAGTAGGTCAATCGTCGGTTTTAAATTATCATCAATATTTTTTCTAGCGGTGGAAACGATGGCAATCGTGTCGCCTTTTTGAAGATATGGTGGTGTAATCATCTTTTTTTGGGAATAAGAAGAAAATGTAAATAGTGAAACTAAGATTAAAAGGATTCGCATGAATCAAAAATGATTGTAAATTGGCTGTACCAAAAGTAAACAAATCCGAAAATTAATTCGAGATTTCGTAGCTAAAAAGTTATTTTTGCAGTCTATTTCAAAGAATATGTTAGAAAATCCAAAAAGATATACTATTACCGCGGCTTTGCCTTATACTAACGGACCAATTCACATCGGTCATTTGGCCGGAGTTTATGTGCCATCAGACATTTATGCGCGCTATTTAAGATTACAAGGAAAAGACGTGGCTTTCATTTGCGGAAGCGACGAGCACGGTGTGGCCATTTCGATGAAAGCCAAAAAAGAAGGTATTACACCGCAACAGGTAATTGACAAATACGATGGTATCATCAGAAAGTCTTTTATTGATTTCGGAATTTCTTTTGATAATTATTCGAGAACATCGGCTAAAATTCACCATGATACTGCTTCTGAATTTTTTAGAAAATTATACGACAACGGCGACTTCATCGAAGAAGTAACCGAGCAATTATACGATGCCAAAGCAGATCAGTTTTTAGCCGACCGTTTCGTAACCGGAACTTGTCCAAAATGTGAAAACCCTGAAGCTTACGGCGACCAATGCGAGCGTTGTGGCTCGACTTTAAATGCGACTGATTTAATCAATCCAAAGTCAACCATCACCGGAGAAACGCCGATTTTAAAATCAACCAAACACTGGTTTTTGCCTTTAGATCGTTATGATGATTTCTTAAAAGAATGGATATTAGTTGGACATAAAAACGACTGGAAAACCAACGTATTGGGTCAGGTAAAATCATGGTTAGACGACGGTTTAAAACCTCGTGCCGTAACGCGTGATTTGGATTGGGGAATCGATGTTCCGGTTGAAGGCGCGGAAGGCAAAAAATTATACGTTTGGTTTGACGCTCCAATTGGCTATATTTCTGCGACCAAAGAATGGGCGGCTCGCGAAGGCAAAAATTGGGAAGATTATTGGAAAAAAGACGACACTAAACTCGTTCATTTCATCGGGAAAGACAATATCGTTTTCCATTGCATCATTTTCCCGGCGATGTTAAAAGCGGAAGGCAGTTTCATTTTACCGGATAATGTTCCGGCGAATGAATTCCTGAATTTGGAAGGCAATAAATTATCGACTTCAAAAAACTGGGCGGTTTGGTTGCATGAATATTTAATCGATTTCCCGGAAAAGCAAGACGTATTGCGTTACGCTTTAACGGCAAACGCACCTGAAACCAAAGACAACGACTTCACTTGGAAAGATTTTCAAGCAAGAAATAACAATGAATTGGCGGCTATTTTTGGGAATTTTATCAATCGTGTAGTGGTTTTAACCAATAAATATTACAACGGCATAGTTCCATCACCAAATGAATTTAGTGAAGTTGACGAACAAACTTTAGCCGAATTAAAAGCGTATCCTGCGGTAATTTCGAGTTCCATTGAGCGTTACCGTTTCAGAGAAGCGCAAGGCGAATTGATGAATGTTGCGCGATTGGGAAATAAATATTTAGCCGACGAAGAACCTTGGAAAATGGTGAAAACCAATCCGGAACGCGTGCAAACCCAAATGTATGTGGCGTTACAAATTGCAGCTGCTTTACAAGTTTTAGCAGAACCTTTTTTACCATTTACGTCAAGTAAATTATCAAGAATTTTAAAATTGGAAAACTTGAGTTGGAATTCGGTTGCAGAAACTTCAGAATTAATTCAGGCCGGTCACCAAATTGGCGAAGCCGAAATACTTTTTGCCCAAATTGAAGACGCCGAAATCCAAAAACAAATAGACAAACTCGAAGCCACCAAAAAAGCGAATGTTATGGAAAACCAAGTTACCGAACCACAAAAACCAACGTCAACCTTTGAAGATTTTGCCAAATTGGATTTGCGCGTGGGAACGATTTTAGAAGCGGAAAAAATGCCGAAAGCCAATAAACTTTTAGTTTTAAAAGTTGATACCGGAATTGACGTTCGTACCATAGTTTCCGGAATTGCAGAACATTTTTCACCGGAAGAAGTCGTTGGAAAACGTGTAACGGTTTTAGTGAATTTGGCACCAAGAGCTTTGCGCGGTGTGGAAAGCCAGGGCATGATTTTGATGACCAATAACGCTGAAGGCAAACTGGTTTTTGTCAATCCTGATGGTGATGGTGTGGACAATGGCGCTTTGATTAGTTAGAAAAATAAAACCGCTAATTCGCAAATTTCATTTTTGATTGTAAAATTTAATTTGCGAATCTGCGGTAAAATAAAATTATATGAACCTAAAAGTAATTGCCTTCGATGCTGACGACACTTTGTTTGTCAACGAACCGTATTTTCAAGAAACAGAAGAAAAATTCTGTGCTTTGATGAGCGATTATTTGTCGCATCAAGGTTTGTCACAAGAATTGTTTAAAACCGAAATTGCCAATTTGGAATTATACGGTTACGGCATTAAAGGCTATATCCTTTCGATGATTGAAGCCGCGATGAAAATTTCAAACAACACCATTTCCATCGAAACCATTGAAAAGATTACGGAATACGGCAAAGAATTGCTTCAAAAACCTATCGAATTATTGGATGGTGTTGAAGAAACTTTGGCGGCTTTGAACGGTAAATACAAATTAGTTGTCGCAACAAAAGGCGATTTATTAGACCAAAGAAGAAAATTACACAATTCCGGATTAGGACATTATTTTCACCATATCGAAGTGATGTCGGATAAAAAAGAAAAAGATTATGAAGATTTGTTAAAGCGTTTGGAAATCAAAGCTGAGGAGTTTTTTATGATTGGCAATTCTTTGAAATCAGATGTTTTACCGGTATTGAATATCGGCGGTTATGCGGTTCATATTCCGTTTCATACGACTTGGGAACATGAAAAAATCAGCCATAAAGTAGAACATCCTAACTTTTCTACTTTCGAAAAAATTACTGAAGTTTTGCCTATTTTATTGAAATAAAATCACCGCAGATTCGCAGATTATTATATTTAAAACTGTCGATCTTTAGGATTGATAACCTTCAGCCATGAAGCACAAATTAAATCTCGAGACTTGGAACCGAAAGGAACATTTCTTGTTTTTCAAGCAAATGGAAGAACCATTTTTTGGCGTTACAACCAGAATTGATTGTACCAAAGCTTATGCAAAAGCCAAAGAATTAGGCGTCTCTTTTTTTACTTATTATTTGCACAAAACATTAATCGCCGTCAATGCTTTGGAAAATTTTCGTTACCGAATTATTGATAATGAAGTATATATTTTTGACCGAATTGATGCTTCGGCTACGATTTTGAGAGAAGACAAAACTTTTGGTTTTTCCTTAATGGAATATGACGAAAACTTAAATGTATTTGCCGAAATCACCAAAAAAGAAATTGAACGAGTTCAAAACACAACCGGATTAATCACTCGAGACTTCGAAATAAATTTGATTCACTTTTCAGCTTTACCTTGGATTGACTTTACTTCTTATTCACATGCAAGAAGTTTTACTTGGCCCGATAGCTGTCCGAAAATTTCATTTGGCAAAATGGTTTCAGCATACGGTAAAAAAACCATGGCGATTTCTGTTCACGTTCATCATGGTTTGGCAGACGGCTATCATGTTGGTCAATTTTTAACTTTACTGCAAGAGTTGTTAAACGAATAATTTTCTAACTTTACCAAAAAAAGAAATATCATGTTACAAACCAATATCGAAAAGGCACTTAACAATCAGATTCGCATTGAAGCGGAATCATCACAAATTTATTTATCAATGGCTTGTTGGGCTGAAGTTCAAGGACTAGAAGGTGTTGCCCAATTTATGTATGCCCAATCTGATGAAGAACGCCAACACATGTTGAAGTTGGTTAAATATGTAAACGAAAGAGGTTCGCATGCCAACATCACCGAATTAAAAGCACCAAAAACAAAATTTGGAACATTTAAAGAAATGTTTGAAGAATTGTACCAACACGAATTGTTTGTTTCTAACTCTATCAACGAATTGGTTCATATTACTTTGGGTGAAAAAGATTATGCTACCCACAATTTCTTGCAATGGTATGTGGCTGAACAAATAGAAGAAGAAGCACAAGCTAAAACTATTTTAGACAAAATCAACTTGATTGGAGAAGATCGCGGTGGTTTGTATTTATTTGACCGTGACATTCAACAATTGGTGGTAACCAGTTCTGTTTCTTTAGATGCAAAACCTTAAATTGTTTTAAAACGTACTTATGATTAAATGATGTAAGGTGAGCAAGAAAGAGAAAAATAAGTCCAAAGACAAGGAAAAAAAGCATAAAAAACTACTCCTTAAAACACACAAAATTGCTGAAAATTGCAAGTCTGACTGTTGTGAAAAATATAAGAAATCAGAGGATAAAAGATGCAAAAGGTGTCCGATGTTTGATTTACTTAAAAAACTGAATAAAATAAAAAGCCTTCAACATTGAGGGCTTTTTTATTTAGTCAAAGTAAGTCCAATTGGAACCATCGCTGATTACAATTACGCTTCTTTTACTATTTTCATACATATAGATTTGTGTGCTTCCGGTGGTAGATCCTTTTGGAAACAACATACCGGCGGAAGAGGTCAACATTGCAGTCACGGTATTATTAATATTCCTAATAATGTAAACTCTGCCTGGATAAGTAACAGCACTTGGCAATCTGAACTCCTGATCCGTTGCTTGTGGATTAATAGAAATATAAACACCATCACTAATATCCGTTGCCACACCACTTCCCACAAGTGTAATTGTTTTAACCGATAAATTGCCATTAATATCTAAAGTACTTAATGGTGTTGTAGTGTTAATTCCAACTTGTGCCCAACCAAAATTGACTGTAAATACAGCTGTTAGTAAAATCAATATTAACTTTAATTTATTCATTTTGGGTTTGGTTTGACAGATTAACCAAAATAAATGTAATTAAATTATCTATTGATTGTTATAGTCTTATTTTAAAATCATCACCGAAAACGTTTTCGTGTTGACAACTTTCTCTATTTTGAGTTAATTTTTTACGAAATATAAAATAAAAAGACCCAGGTTTTACTTGTCTTTCCAATCATATTAAAGTTACTTTTATAACGCGTTCAATACTGCTAAAATAGCATCTCCGTATTTTTCTGTTCTGGCTTTGCCAAATCCTGAAACCCGTTCTAATTCTTCTAAAGTTCTCGGATTGGATTGAGCAACTGCAATTAAATGCGAGTTATGGCAAATTCGAAAAGAAGACCAATCAAGCTTTTGAGCTAAATCATTTCTCCATACTCTCAAAGCATTGAAAATCTTAGTTTGTTCATGTGACAATTCATCTTCAGTAGTTTTATTTTCCGATTTGCTTTTCCCCAAGACCTTTGGAGAATAGAAAACTACAGCCGACCAATAATCTACTTTTCCGGTCGTTACAAAATTTGTTGAAGTTAACTTTACTTCAACACTATCCAAAAAGGCGTTCATCTTAGTTTGGTCTTCTTGACAAAACTCTTTTGCTAAACGAATATTAAACACTTTAATGTTCATCTTTGTTAATTTTTGTTGAAACTACTACCTAATAAAATTCCCCATTCTGATTTACAAAATGAGGAATTCTTAGGAACGCATTTTATTTACCTAACAACAAAATGTCATTTGCAACCACTTCGGTTATATAACGTTTGGTTCCGTCTTTATCATCATAACTTCTGTGGGTTAGTTTTCCGTCAATGGCAATTTCTTTGCCTTTAGTCACATACTTTTCAATAATCTCAGCCGTTTTACCCCAAGCGGTTACTCGGTGCCATTCGGTGTTTTCTACTTTTTCACCTTTATCATTAGTGTAATAATCATTGGTAGCGATAGTAATGTTGGCTACTTTTTTTCCTCCGTCAAAGGTTTTTACTTCCGGCTCTTGTCCTACGTGACCGATCAACTGAACTCTGTTTCTAATTGCATTCATGGCGTTTAAAAATTTAAATGTTAATGTTAAAATTATTTTTTCCTGTTGACTGTTGTTTCAAATCAACGAGGCAAAGTTGTGACGGTTTAGAAAAAATAGTCGGTTTCTTACCGTTTACTTTCGGTTGTAATTATTTGTAACCGTTTGTAAACGGAAATAATTTTGCCTACCTTTATAAAAATTAGGAATTTATGCAAACGGAAATAAACAAAGTTGAGCTACGGAATTTACGCATCGAAGATTACAAAGAATTAAAAAAATCAATGATGGAAGCCTACAGCGAACTAGAAAACGCTTATTGGAAAGAACATCATATTGAAAAACTTTTGACCATTTTTCCCGAAGGACAGCTAGTGATTTTAGTAGATGGCAAAGTGGTAGGTTCTGCACTTTCACTTATTGTAAATGAAGATACTGCAAACAGAAACCACAACTACTCCGACATTACAGGAAATTATACTTTCTCTACCCATGATCCTTTAGGCGATGTATTATATGGAATCGATGTTTTCATTCATCCTAAATACAGAGGTTTACGCCTAGGACGACGTTTATATGACACCCGAAAAGAATTGTGCGAACAATTGAACCTAAAAGCCATTGTTTTTGCCGGTAGAATTCCGAATTATACTAAATATTCTGAAGAAATTTCCCCAAAAATTTACATCGATAAAGTACGCCAAAAAGAAATTTATGACCCCGTACTTTCCTTTCAGTTGAGTAATGATTTCCACGTAATCAAAATCATGCGAAATTATCTCGCCGGAGACAAAAGCTCCAAAGAATTTGCAGTTTTACTCGAATGGAACAATATCTATTATGACAAAAGCCCAAAACTAATCAACACCCGAAAAAGCGTAATTCGCATCGGTTTAGTACAATGGCAAATGCGCCCTTTAGCTAATTTGGAAGCCCTTTTTGAACAATCGGAGTTTTTTATTGACGTTGTTTCGGGCTACGGAAGTGACTTTGCGCTTTTCCCCGAACTTTTCATCGCGCCTTTGATGGCCGATTTCAATCATTTATCCGAAGCAGATGCTATTAGAGAAATAGCCAATTACAGTGAACCGATTCGCAAAAGATTTCAAGAATTCGCCATTTCCTACAACATCAACATCATCACCGGAAGTATGCCTTATTTGGAAGATGGCGTTCTATACAACGTTGGCTTTTTATGCAAAAGAGACGGAACTTATGAAATGTACACCAAAATTCACATCACGCCAAATGAAGTGCAGTATTGGGGAATGAAAGGCGGCTCAGAAATCAAAACCTTTGACACCGATTGTGGAAAAATTGGCATCATGATTTGTTACGATGTCGAGTTTCCTGAATTATCCCGATTAATGTCAGACCAAGGCATGGAGATTTTATTTGTTCCATTCCTTACCGACACACAAAATGGCTATACCCGCGTAAAACTATGCGCACAAGCCAGAGCCATTGAAAACGAATGTTATGTAGCCATTGCCGGTTGTGTTGGAAATTTACCCAAAGTAAACAACATGGACATCCAATATGCACAAACCGCAGTCTTCACACCTTCTGATTTTGCGTTTCCTAGCAATGGAATAAAAGCGGAAGCAACACCAAATACCGAAATGACCTTAATTGTAGATGTCGATTTAGATTTACTGAAAAAACTACACGAACACGGAAGTGTCAGAATCTTAAAAGACAGAAGACACGATTTGTACCAGATTAAAAAATTGAAATAATGTTTCATTAAAAAGGATTCGTATGCATAAAAACTGTTTAGAATGTGGCGAAAAAATTGTAGGTCGGGAGGACAAAAAGTTCTGTAGCGATGGCTGTCGCAATGCCTACAACAACAAAATCAACAAGGATAGTACTAACTACATGCGAAACATCAACAACAAGTTGCGCAAAAATTACCGCATTCTTTCAGAATTGAATGTGGAAGGTAAATCGAAAACAACGAAAACCAAACTGTTGAGTAAAGGGTTTGATTTTGATTATATGACCAATATATTGAGTACGAAAACCGGAAACACTTATCATTTCGTGTATGACCAAGGGTATATGCTTTTAGACAATGATTTTTATGTGTTGGTTAAAAAAGATATTTAGTAAATTTACCCAGTACAAAATGAGAAATTATAGCTTGAATTGTAATTCTTGTTCTGAACAATCAACTAGCCAAGAATGAAAAACAACCAACCATCACTCTTAAGCTTTCTTTTTTTAGCAGCTGTTATTTCAGGCGTTTTTTACTTTATGATGCCTCAAAGCTACGACCAAACGGAAGCGCCACTTTCCGAATTTTCTACCACAAGAGCTTTGCAAACAGTCAAGGCGATGGCTGCAAAACCACATTATGTTGGCTCCAAAAATCATGAAGTAGTTGCCCAATATCTTCAGAAAGAATTGCAGAATTTAGGGTTAGAAACTTCGTTGCAAGAAGGTTTTACCATGACTGAAAAAGGCACTTTAGTGAAGTCGAAAAATATTTTGGCCAAAATTAAAGGGACTGCCAATACCAAATCATTATTATTACTTTCTCATTACGACAGTGCGCCACATTCGGTTTCCCATGGCGCCAGCGATGATGCTTCCGGAGTAGCAACAATTATCGAAAGTGTTCGTGCTTTTTTACACAATAAAACACCCCACAAAAATGACATCATCATTCTCTTTAGTGATGCTGAAGAATTAGGATTAAATGGCGCTGCGCTTTTTGTGACGCAACACCAATGGGCTTCAGCAGTTGGTTTAGTGTTGAATTTTGAAGCACGTGGTTCGTCAGGACCAAGTTATATGTTGATGGAAACCAATGAAGGCAATGCCAAAATGGTCGAAGCTTTCAGCGAGGGAAAAGTACAATATCCAGTGTCGAATTCTTTGATGTACAGCATATACAAAATGTTGCCAAATGATACTGACCTGACCGTTTTCAGAGATGAAGGAAAAATTCAAGGATTCAACTTTGCTTTTATTGACGGCCATTATGACTATCATACTTCACAAGACAAATTTGAACATTTAGACCCAAAAACCCTGGCCCATCAAGGCACTTATTTGTTTCCACTTTTGAAACATTTTGCCAATGCTGATTTAAAAAACCTAAATTCTACTGATGATAAAGTTTATTTCAATGTTCCATTTGGGTTTTTGAGTTATCCTTTTGGTTGGATTTTACCGATGGTTATTATCGGATTCGGATTGGTTTTATTGTTCCTATTTATCGGAATGGGCAAACATGTTTTACGCATGGATGAAGTTATTAAAGGTTTTATTCCACTTTTGGCTTCCTTAATTACTGCTGGTTTGTTGACTTATATCGGTTGGAAATTATTGCTCAATTTTTATCCCGAATACCAAGACATTCTTCACGGATTTACTTATAATGGTCACGATTATATTTATGCTTTTGTGAGTTTGACGTTGGCGATTTGCTTTTTATACTACCAAAACAACGGCAAACGCCATCCGGAAATGAACCAAATGATAGCGCCATTATTTATTTGGTTGCTCATCAATATCGGCATCGCTTTGCAATTACCCGGAGCCGGATTTTTAATTATACCGGTGCTTTCGAGCGCCTTAATGTTAGGCATTTTTGTGTTGACGCAAAAGTCTAATTGGTTTATCAATTGTTTATTGGCGATTCCGACATTAATCATCATAGTACCATTTATCCAAATGTTTCCAATAGGTTTGGGATTGAAAATCCTTTTTGGTAGCGCGATTTTGACTGTTTTAGCTTTTAGTTTGTTGTTGCCTATTTTTGGTTCGTTTTCCCGAAAGGGCATTTGGTCATTAGTCTTCTTTTTATTGTCGATTGGCTTATTTATCAAAGCACATCAAGGTTCAGGTTATACTTATGGTAAAGCCAAACCAAACAGCTTGGTTTATATTTTAGATGCTGACACCAAGAAAGCACATTGGGCTACTTATGATGTTAATTTAGACGTATGGACAAAAGGCTATTTAGGCGACAATCCAAAAAGTGGCGAGGCTTTAAATACCAATAAATTGTACAGCAAATATGGTTCGCAATATACTTTTATGGCGACTGCGCCAATTAAAAATATAGCCAAGCCAACGATCGAATTCTTGCGCGATACCTTACAAGGCAACCAACGTTTGTACCGAATCAGAATCACGCCAAACCGAAAAGTAAATCGCTATGATGTCTTTAACGCCAACAATATTCAAATTAATAATCTGAAAGCCAACGGTGTAAAATCGATAAATTTCTCTAGTAATATTTCAAGTAAAACCAATGGTAAATTATTGACTTATTATGTAGTGGATAACATTCCGTTAGAATTAGAATTTTCTATAGCGTCCAATCAAAAACTGGATTTGAATTTGGTGGAAAGTTCCTTTGATTTGATGACTAATCCATTGTTTTCCATGGCCAAAAGAAAAGATTGGATGATACCAACGCCTTTTGTTTTAAATGACGCTGTAATTGTTCGTCAAAAAGTAAAACCTTCTCTTGTTTTGGTGGATAATCCGAAACCTTATCCGATTGGAAGAACAGCGCAAAGAGATAGTTTAACGGTTGCTGTTGATAGTTTGAAATAAATTTATGAGGTATAAAATAACATATGGCCATTATAACACTACAATCTAAGATATACGAATTGCGAGGACAAAAAATAATGCTTGATTTTGATCTTGCCGAATTATATGAAATCGAAACTAGAGTGCTAAATCAAGCCGTTAAAAGAAATTACAAAAGATTTCCCATAGATTTTATGTTTCAATTGACAGAAAATGAATGGTTAAATATCTCATCACAAATTGTGACGACATCATCATCTAAACGTCCTAAAAAAGCAATTCCATATGCTTTTACTGAACAAGGTGTAGCAATGTTAAGCGGTATTCTCAACTCAGATGTTGCTATAAATGTAAATATAGCTATAATGCGGACTTTTGTTTTAATTAGAAAACACGCTATTGAACACAAAGACTTTAACGATAAACTAAATATTTTAGAAACAAAATACGATAAGAAATTCGGTGATATTTATGAAGCTTTAAACTATTTGCTTCAAAAAGAAGAAACAGATAAAACGCAAAAAGACAGAAAGCAAATTGGCTTCAAAAAACAATGAAAAACATCAGCATTTTAGGTTGCGGTTGGTTGGGTTTGCCTTTAGCAAAATCTTTATTGGCAAAAGGGTTTTCGGTGAAAGGTTCAACGACTGCTGCCGGAAAAATTTCGATATTGAAAAATGCCGGAATTGACCCTTTTCAAATTGCTTTATCGGAAGACGAAATTAGTGGAGACATTGATTCCTTTCTGTCCAATTCTGAAATCTTAATTATTGATATTCCACCCAAATTAAGAGGAAATTCTACTGAAAATTTTGTAGCCAAAATAAAAACATTGATTCCTTTCATAGAAAAATCATCGGTTGAAAAAGTACTTTTCGTGAGTTCAACATCGGTTTATGCAGATGATAATTCCATCATCACTGAAGAATCGAAACGACAACCTGATACCGAAAGCGGAAAGCAATTATTGGAAGCTGAAAATCTTTTGCAAAACAATTCCAGCTTCAAAACCACCATTATTCGTTTTGGCGGATTGATTGGTGAAGACAGACATCCGATACGCTTTTTAGCCGGAAGACAAAACCTTGAAAATCCTGATGCGCCCATTAATTTAATTCATCAGGTGGATTGTATCGGCATTATCGAAAAAGTGATTGATAAAGATTTTTTTGGTGAAACTTTTAATGCCGTTGCGCCTTTTCATCCAACAAGAAAAGACTATTATACGCAAAAATCAATAGAATTCAACTTGCCTTTACCGGAGTTTGACAACCATAAAATTGCTGTCGGAAAAACAATTTCTTCCCAAAAAATAAAGACCTTTTTAACTTATACTTTT
This sequence comes from Flavobacterium sp., assembly GCF_046293665.1. Lineage (GTDB taxonomy): Bacteria > Bacteroidota > Bacteroidia > Flavobacteriales > Flavobacteriaceae > Flavobacterium. The sequence goes on along the minus strand of NZ_JBKBOL010000001.1, from coordinate 532,365 downwards.
CAAAAACCAGAATTATAAAAATTCATAAAAAAAACCTCAAGCTTAAACTTGAGGTTTTTTAATCTTTTTTTGATTACCAAATTTTTACACGTTTATCCGGCTCAATATACATGCCGTCTCCCGGTTTAATGTTGAAGGCTTGGTAGAAAGTTTCCAAGTTCAACAACGGTACATAAGCACGATACATTCCAGGCGAATGTGGATCTGTTTTTACTTGATTTTTTATCGCCTCGTCACGCATTTTGCTTCTCCAAATGGTTGCCCAAGAAATAAACAAACGTTGTTCCGGAGTATAACCATCTATCAATCCCGGATTGCCGTTTTCTTTTAAATACAATTGTAAACCATCGTAAGCCGCATTGATTCCGCCTAGGTCACCGATGTTTTCCCCTAACGTAAATTTCCCATCCACTTTGATTCCCGGTAGCGGTTCTAAAGCCGAATATTGATCTGCTAAAGCATTTCCTAAGGCTGTAAATTGTTTCAAGTCTTCGTCTGTCCACCAATTGACTAAATTCCCGTCAGCATTATATCTTGAGCCTGAATCGTCAAATCCGTGTGAAATTTCGTGACCGATAACAGCTCCAATTCCACCATAATTTACCGCTTCGTCTGCTTTGTAATCATAGAATGGCGGTTGTAATATAGCGGCAGGAAACACAATTTCATTATTCGAAGGATTAAAATAAGCATTTACCGTTTGTGGCGACATTCCCCATTCGGTTTTGTCTACAGGTTTGCCCAATTTATCGATATTTCTTTTGAAATTCCAGTTGGAAATACTCATGGCATTGTCAAAATAATTGCCGCCTTCTGCTGCACTTTTGATGGTCAATGCCGAATAATCTTTCCATTTGTCGGGATAGCCAATTTTGACCGTCATTTTATTCAACTTTTCGATAGCGCTCAATTTGGTTTGCGGCGACATCCAAGTTAAATTATTAATTCTGATTTCGTAAGCTCTAATAACATTTCGAATCATTTTCTCCGCTTTGATTTTGGCCTCAACCGGAAACATTTTCTCTACATATAATTTACCCAAAGCTTCACCCGTTGCGCCATTAATTACTTGAAGCGCTCTCTCATTCAATGGTCTTTGCTTTACTGCGCCACTTAATGTTTTGCTGTAAAAATCCCAATTGGCTTTTTCAATAGTGGTTGATAACTTACTTGCAGCATCGTTTAACAACGTCCAACGCATGTAAGCTTTCCAATCCTCGACTTTATTTTCGGCAAAAACACCTTGCAACGCTTCCATATATCTGGGTTGCGATACAATTACTGAATCTACTTTTGGCAATCCGATTCCGGTGATATAACCATCCCAATTGATGGCTGGCGTTAATTTTTGCAAATCGGCCACTGTCATTGGATTGTAAGTTTTTCTTCGGTCTCTTCTTTCAACTCGGTCTAATCTTGGTTTAGACATGGTAATTTCTAAGGCTAGTATTTTCTCTGCATTTTTCTTAGCCACTTCCGGTTTGTCACCAATAAATTGTAACATTCTTGTTACGTGAGTTACATATTTTGCTCTTTTCTCTTTTGAATCGGCATCTTCTGAAACATAGTAATCTCTGTCAGGCAATCCCAAAGATCCCGGGCCGACATTCACCACATTTCGGTTACTGTTTTTAGCATCGGTTCCTACGCCAACACCAAAAAATCCAATGCCGCCTTTTGAAGCCATTTCAATCATTAACTTTTGCAAGTCGGCTACATTTTTTACAGCATTGATTTTATCTAAATAAGGTTTCAAAGGTTTTATCCCGGCTTTGTTACGAGCCACAGTATCCATAATGGATCGATAAAGATTGATGGCTTTCCCTTGGTCTGTATCAGATTTATAAGCCGGATTTTTTGAAGCTTCCTCCAAAATGGCCAAAGCATCGATATCGGTTTTTTGACGCAATTCATCAAAACTGCCCCAACGAACTCTGTCTGCCGGAATCTCGGTGTTTTTTACCCAAGTTCCGTTAACAAAGTTGAAGAAATCATCATTGGGTCTGACTGATTTATCCATCAAAGACAAATCAATTCCGGGCTTTTTCTCTTGCGCATTGATTGGCAAAACGCCCGCCAATAAAACCACAGTTAACAGGGTTTTTGTTATGGTATTCTTTTTCATAAAGATTGAAATTTTGTTAGTTTATACAAATTTATCGATTATCATTCTAGAAATACATTTTTAACAAAATTATAAGGGTTGATTAGTCCCAAAAACAAGAATCGTTGGCTTAGCTTTTGTATTTTTGCTAAAAAAAAAGAATGCTTGATTTTATTAAAAAATACCGAATCTTTATTGGCACTTTCGTCATCTTTTCCATCATAACCGTTTCGCTTTTTTACAATGTTTTAAAACCAAGCAAATCGCTCCCGATATACAATCCGGCGGATGTCAATCCGGAATTGGTGGACAGCACGGTTCAGTATGTGGAGAAATACCACAAAATAGCTGACTTTTCTTTTACCAATCAAAACGGCAAAACCATCACCCAAAAAGATTATGAAGGCAAAATATACGTCGCCGATTTTTTCTTTACCACATGCGGTTCGATTTGTCCTGTAATGAGTAAAAACATGGTGGATGTGCAAAAGGCATTTTTGAATAACCCAAAAGTAATGCTGTTGTCACACAGCGTAACGCCAGAAATTGACAGTGTTCCGGTTTTGAAAAAATATGCGGTAAAACATGGTGTTGTTGATGCTAAATGGAACTTAGTTACTGGTGATAAAAAAGATATTTACACCATGGCGCGAAAATCTTATTTAGCAGTGAAATTAGGCAAGCCCGATGAACTTTACGATATGGTTCATACCGAAAATTTTGTCCTTGTAGATACTGAAAGACGTGTTCGCGGTTTTTATGACGGCACTAAAAAAGAAGATATTAAAAAATTAATCGAAGATATAAACTGGTTATTGGAAGACGATAAAAATTAGTTAATACCGATTGTTATTTCATAATAGCCCAATGAAATTGAACTAATGAAATATACATCGGCATTCTGCAAAAAATGATATTGGAATGCATAAACTGACAATTATCACTTAGTATTCTTTTTTTATCGCTACTTTTGTAATCTTAATTCAATCTAAATAAGCATTGAAAACCACCGTTGATTTATTAAAAATTGGAGACAAAGCTGTAATCACTTATGTTGATTTGGATAAAATTCCGCTAAAACTTTTAGAAATGGGATGTTTACCGGATAATGACATCGAGATTATTCAAATAGCACCGTTTGGCGATCCTATTTATATCAATGTAAACAACGGTTCTCATTTGGCCATAAGAAAAGAAACGGCTCATGATATTGAAGTCGAAATCCGTGACAATTAATCAAAAATGAGCATCCAGCACCTCAACGTAGCGCTTATTGGAAACCCAAATACCGGAAAAACTTCGGTGTTCAATCAACTCACCGGATTGAACCAACAGGTGGGGAATTATCCCGGAATTACTGTTGAAAAAAAACTCGGTTTTTGCAAATTACCCAACAACGTCAAAGCCAATATCCTTGATTTACCCGGCACTTATAGTTTGAATGCCAGTTCAATTGATGAAAATGTGGTCATCGAATTATTACTCAACAAAAACGATAAACTTTTCCCTGATGTTGCTGTTGTGGTTACCGATGTTGAAAATCTTAAAAGAAACCTTTTACTTTTCACCCAAATAAAAGACTTAGAAATTCCAACTATTTTGGTCATCAACATGACTGACCGAATGAAGGCAAAAGGGATTACGCTAGACATTCCTTATTTAGAAGAAAAGTTAAAAACTAGAATCGTCTTGGTCAGCACCCGTAAAGGCGTTGGTATTGATGAGCTGAAAAACACTATCGTTGACTATAAAAATATTTCGGCCGAACCTTGTCTGAACGCATCAAGCATTGATGTGGAATATTTCGACAAACTTCGACAAGCGTTTCCTGATCAATTGTTATACAAACTTTGGTTAGTGATTACCCAAGATGTCAATTTCTTGAATTTGGAACGAAAAGAAATCCAAAGTTCCTTTGCCAAATCGCACTCCGAATTAAAGCGTTTACAACAAAAAGAAACCATCAAACGTTACCAATTTATCAATGAAACGTTGAAAATAGGTCAAAAGATTGATCCTGAAAACGCTACTGATTTTCGGTCTAAATTGGATAAAGTTTTAACGCATAAAATCTTTGGTTACGTTATTTTCTTTGGGATTTTATTGCTGATTTTCCAATCGATTTTTGATTGGTCGAGTATTCCGATGGAATTTATTGACAGCACTTTTGCCAATTTGGCGAGTTATGCCAAAAACAATCTTCCTTCGGGCGAATTTACCAATTTAATCAGCGAAGGCATTATTCCCGGAATTGGCGGTATCGTGATTTTTATCCCGCAAATTGCTTTCTTATTTCTATTCATTTCGGTACTCGAAGAAAGTGGTTATATGAGTCGCGTAGTTTTTCTTATGGATAAAATCATGCGCCGCTACGGCTTGTCTGGTAAAAGCGTTGTGCCTTTAATTTCAGGAACCGCTTGTGCCATTCCGGCGATTATGAGTGCTAGAAATATTGAAAATTGGAAAGAACGATTGATTACGATTTTAGTCACACCATTCATCACTTGTTCGGCGCGTTTACCGGTTTATGCGATTTTGATTGCTTTAATTATTCCCGAAAAAAGATTATTCGGTATTTTTAGTTTGCAAGGCGCAACCTTGATGGTATTGTATCTTTTAGGTTTTGGAATGGCGATTTTCTCGGCTTATCTTTTGAACAAGATTTTAAAACTGAAAACCAAATCCTATTTCGTGGTAGAAATGCCAAGTTACAAATTACCGTTGTTTAAAAACGTGGCGATTAACGTAATTGAAAAAACGAAAGCCTTTGTTTTTGGTGCCGGAAAAATCATTTTAGCCTTGTCGATTATCCTCTGGTTTTTGGGTTCTCACGGACCGAAAAAAGGATTTGACAATGCCGAAAGTTTGGTGATTAAAAAAGTTAAACAAAAAAACAGATTGGACGATTTAGACTATCTAAATGACCAAATTAGTTCACATAAACTCGAGAATTCCTATATCGGGATTATGGGAAAATCGATAGAACCGGTTATTAAACCTTTGGGTTATGACTGGAAAATCGGGATTGCCGTGGTGAGTTCGTTTGCCGCGCGTGAAGTTTTCGTTGGAACCTTAGCCACAATTTACAGTGTTGGAAGTCATGGTGATGAAGAATCTACTATCAAAAACCGTATGAATGCTGAAGTCCATCCCGACGGTAGAAAAGTTTTCAATTTTGCTACTGGCGTTTCGCTCTTGCTTTTTTATGCTTTCGCGATGCAATGTATCAGTACGTTGGCCATTGTAAAAAAAGAGACCAACAGTTGGAAATGGCCAATCATTCAACTGGTGTTTATGAGTGGATTTGCTTATCTAACCGCGCTGATTGCGTATCAATTTTTGAAATAAGATGAATATCCAAGAAATATTAGTTTATGTTGCCTTGGGAATTGCCATTGGCTTTTTGGCCCAAAAATTCATTGGTAAAAAAAAGAACAAAAAAGGTTGTAGTAAAGATGATTGTGGTTGCCATTAACCCAAAGCAACATCCAAAGTCATCATGACAATAAATCCGCCAATTAATCCTAAAGTAGCAATATCAGTATTCTTATCTTGTTGCGTTTCCGGAATTACTTCTTCTACTACTACAAATATCATCGCACCAGCTGCAAAAGCTAAAGCATATGGCAATAATGGCGTGAAAAAAGTTACGGCAACTGCGCCTAAAACTCCAGCAATAGGTTCTACAATCGCTGAAGATTGACCGTACATAAAACTCTTCCAACGGCTCATGCCCATACGGCGTAACGGCATGGAAACCGCAATTCCTTCCGGAAAATTTTGAATTCCGATTCCAATGGCTAAAGTTACGGCTCCGGCAATTGAGGCTTCCGGAATTCCGGCAGCGACTCCGCCAAAAAGAACACCAACCGCCAAACCTTCTGGAATATTGTGCATTGTGATGGCTAAAACTAATAAAGTTGTTCGTTGCCAAGGCGATTTTACTCCTTCAGTTTCTTGAAAATTAATATGTAAATGCGGTAGAATTTTATCTAAACCAAAAATGAACAACGCACCCAATAAAAATCCAATTGCAGCCGGCATTACTTTCACAAAACCTTCGCCTTTACTCATTTCTATTGCAGGTGATAACAAGCTCCAAAAACTGGCCGCAATCATCACGCCACCGGTAAAACCGAGCATTCCATCAAGCACTACACGGTTCATATTCTTAAAAAAGAATACAAACGAAGCGCCCAATGCAGTTAAAAACCAAGTAAACATGGTCGCATAAAAAGCCGCCAAAATAGGGTCAATACTTTCAAAATAGTCGATTACTGATTGGTACATAATTATTGAACGTATAAATTATTGGCAATTTTATTAGAAATTATTTTCTCTTGCGCATTGATTTCCACCGTCAAAGTATCATCGAAACTTTCTTTTTCTATCACTTTAAAAACAGAACCCAAAGCTATTTTTTGTTTGTCTAAATATTTTAAAAACTCAGAAGACGAATCTTTAACGCCAATGCAATAATATTCACGGTTCAATTCGGCTTCCGAAAGCAATAGTTTGTTCACTTTTTGAATCACACCTTTCTCATTCGGAATCGGGTCACCATGTGGATCAAAAGCCGGAAAGCCTAAGAAAGCATCTAGTTTATTGATTAGTGCTACTGATTTGATATGTTCTAATTCTTCGGCAATTTCATGCACTTCGTCCCAGTTGAATGCTAATTTTTCGACCAAAAAAACTTCCCACAAACGGTGTTTTCTCACAATCATTTTGGCTGAAAGCAACCCATTTTCGGTCAAATTAACGCCTTGGTATTTTTGATATGATACCAAATCCTTTTCAGAAAGTTTCTTCAACATATCGGTCACCGAAGACGCTTTGGTTTCTAACATTCCGGCGATGGCATTAGTATTTACGCCTTTGGGAGAAACCAACGATAGGTGATAAATAACCTTAATGTAGTTTTCTTCGGATGTGGTCATGCTTGTTTTTTTACAAATATATTTTATTTTTTTAATATAACTAAAAATTAATTTTTAGTTTTGTCTAAATTTTTATTTTGCTTAATGAAAAATGTTTTTTTAATACCGATTTTGTTCATTTTTACTTGTTTGTCAGCTCAAGTAAACGATACGATTCCCATAAACTCAAAATCAGAATCTTTAGATGAAATTGTAATCTCGGGAACTTTAAAACCGGTATCGCGATTAGAAACTCCGGTTCCGGTAGAAATTTATACGAGCGCTTTTTTGAAAAAAAACCCAACTTCCAATATTTTTGAAGCGTTGCAAAATGTCAATGGCGTTCGACCACAATTGAATTGCAACATTTGCAATACCGGAGACATTCACATCAATGGTTTGGAAGGCCCATATACAATGGTAACTATTGACGGAATGCCAATCGTAAGTGCGCTTTCTACCGTTTATGGCTTATCCGGAATTCCGAATTCTTTGATTGACAGAATTGAAATTATCAAAGGTCCGGCTTCGAGTTTGTACGGCAGTGAAGCCGTTGGCGGATTAATCAACATCATCACCAAAAAAACCAAAAATGCACCCTTGTTTTCCGCTGATGTTTTTTCTACTTCTTGGTTGGAGAATAACATCGATTTAGGCTTTAAAGCCAATGTTGGACAAAAGGCAGAATCGTTATTAGGGCTGAATTATTACAATTACAACAGTCCAATAGACAACAATAATGATAATTTTACCGATGTGACGCTTCAGGAAAGAATCTCCATTTTTAACAAATGGAATTTTATCCGAAAAAGTCAAAAAGAATTCAATATCGCCGGAAGATTTTTTTACGAAGACCGTTGGGGCGGCGAAATGCAATGGAACAAAAGTTTTCGAGGTGGAAATCAAGTTTATGGCGAAAGCATTTATACCACAAGATTTGAATTGCTCGGTAAGTATCAATTGCCTACAAAAGAAGACATGTTTTTATCATTTTCGGCTACATCGCATGATCAGAATTCGGTTTACGGAACGACTTTGTATTTAGCACAGCAAAAAATTGCTTTCGGGCAATACCTTTGGGACAAAAAACTGGAAAACCACAATTTGCTCTTCGGCGCTGCTTTTCGTCACCAATATTACAATGACAATACAACGGCAACAATTACTGCTGAAAAAACCAATATTTACAGCACGTTTGTTCAAGATGAAATCAAATTAGCCGAAACACAACATCTACTATTAGGCGTAAGATATGATTACAACAACAATCACGGCCACATTTTCACACCCCGAATTGCCTACAAATGGAATCCGACTAAGAATGATGTTTTCAGAATTAACGCCGGAACAGGATTCAGAATTGTCAATTTATTTACCGAAGAACACGCCGCTTTAACCGGTTCAAGAGATGTAATCATCACAGAAAACTTAGAGTCCGAAAAATCATATAATATTAATTTCAATTACTTGAAGAAAATCAGGTTTGACGATGCTACTTTCTTGGGCTTTGAATTTTCGACTTGGTATACTTATTTTACCAATCAAATCATTCCGGATTATGACACCAATCCGAACCAAATTATTTATCAAAATCTCAATGGTTATTCCGAATCTGTTGGTTTGAGCGGTAATATTGATTTGGTTACACCTTATGGGATTAAAGCAATTGTTGGATTTACTTTTTTAGACCCAAAAAACGTGAAAGACGGCATCAAAACACAGCCGGTTTTAACAGAAAAATTTAGCATGAATTGGGCGATAACCTACGACATTCCGAATTGGTTTTTGTCTATTGACTACACCGGAAACCTTTATGGCACGATGCGATTGCCACTTCTAGGACCGCTTGATCCGAGAGCCGAATACTCAAAACCATGGAGTTTGCAAAACATCCAATTTACTTATAAGAAGTTCCAAAACTTTGAATTTTACGCCGGAATCAAAAACCTTCTGAATTGGACGCCCAACAAAGGAAATCCGTTTTTAATTGCCCGAGCGGAAGATCCTTTTGATGAAAATGTAACTTATGATACCAACGGAAACGTGATGGCAACACCTTCAAATCCCTATGCATTAACCTTTGATCCGAGTTATGTTTATGCGCCCAATCAAGGCATCAGAGGATTTCTTGGACTGAGATATACTTTGTATTAATTAACATTTAATAAACAGTTTTGTCTGCAATCTCCGTTTATTTTTGCGGCATGATACCAATAATCATTCGGGCTAAAATAACAAGAACGCTATGTTTTTTCATGGCTGCTTATATCCTCAACATTAGTGTTGATGCGCCCGATGTTGTATCCTATAAAGCTGAAGATTTGTCTTTTAACGACCAAGAAAGTATCGTGGAGATTGTAATTGAAAAGATTTTGAATTACGACAACTTAATCCAAGAGATGGACGATAATGACAATAATGAACAATCTTCGACTAAAAAAAATTTCCACCTCGATTTCTTTGTTTTAAACAATGTAACTGTGGAAACTTCTAAAGAAAAAACGAGCTTTGCCAAATCGTTTTCCTTTTGGACAACCCAAAAAGCAAAACTACCTTGTTACAAAAAATCCTCACCTCCGCCGGAAGTTTAATTTAACATTCAAGCAACTTACTCTTTTTTAATTAAAATAAAGAGCAAATTCCTATTGTTAATTTTAAATTCCTTCAAATGAAAAACACACTTTTTATGGTAGGCTTATTGACCTGCTTTATTACGCATTCCCAAAATACAGAACAAAAAAACAATCTTTTAGACAGCCTTTACATTCATGAAGTCGAGGAGAGAAAAGAACCGGCAAAAATCCTGCATGCTGAACCATTGTATATCGATTTAATCCGAGATTTAGGGGCTCGAAAAGGAGAAAAAGAATGGAATCTCGGCTTCGGAATTACAGACAACAAAAGCTATGATATATACAACGCCTTAGTTGAATATGAATGGGCGCCCATCGACCGATTGGGTTTTGAAGTAGAACTTCCATTTTCCTTTTATTATCCGATTGAGCAAAACACTTTGGCACCACAAAGTAAACTCAACAGTGTCAAATTGGCTACTCAATATACCTTTTTAGTTTCAGAGAAAGCCAAAACTTCACTCGCTGTAGGTTACATTCACGAATTCGAAATGAATGAATTTAACAACTATAAAAACAGCCCTCTTTTTACAGGAAACGTCTACAATCCATTTTTTGTTGCAGCCAAACGATGGGGACAAAATTTCCACACGTTGTTATACACCGGTCCGCTTTTCGAACATCATTTCAAAGACAATACAACGAATACGCTTTGGCAAATCAATTCAAACTTTCATTATATGATTGATGGAACGCGGAATTTCATAGGAATCGAATTCAACAAACAAATGGATCAAAGCGATTTCGATATGATTATTCGACCACAAATGAGAGTTGGTATCGCCGAGAATTTACTGATTGGTATAGTAACCGGAATCCCAATCAAAAGAGAGAATGAGCGATTCAGTACTTTCTTAAGATTAATTTACGAACCTAAGCACAAATAAAACAAGTATATTTGTGGGTCAAAACTCAGCGATGCAGCATTTTCAATACATCTTTACCGGCGCAGGATTATCCGCTTTAATGACGGTGTATGAAATGGTTCTTTCCGGAAAATTCAAAGACAAATCCATCTTGTTGATTGACGAAAACTCCAAAAAAACGAACGATCGCACTTGGTGTTTTTGGGACGATAAAGGTTTATTCGATGATTTGGCTTCCGCCAAATGGAACTCAGCTTGGTTCAAAAACGAATCCTTTGAAAGACAACTAAACTTAAATCCGTACCAATACAAAATGGTCAACGGCTTGGATTTTTACCAACGCGTTTTCGACTTGATTGCCAAAGCAAAAAACATCACTTTCCTTAACCAGAAAGTACTCGATTTTCAAGAACTGGGAAATCATTGTGTCGTGAAAACAGCCGAAGAAAGTTTTACTTGTAACCAAATTTTCAACTCGATTTTCAACACGGAATTAGTTAAAAATCAAACTAAATATCCTTTTTTACACCAGCATTTTATCGGTTGGTTTATCAAAAGTAAGGAACCAGTTTTTACTGCCGATTGTGCTACTTTCATGGATTTTTCAGTCGAGCAAAAAGGCAATACGCGATTCATGTATGTGTTGCCGACTTCCGAAACCGAAGCTTTATTGGAATATACTTTGTTCTCCAAAAACTTATTGCCAATGGAAGAATACGAATCGGAAATTCAAAACTACATTCAGAAGTTAGGCATCACCGAATACGAATTAATCGAAAAAGAACAAGGCAATATCCCGATGACCTGTTATCCTTTTTGGAAAAATAATTCAAAAAATATTCTAAACATTGGTTCTGCCGGCGGTTGGACGAAAGCCAGTACGGGTTATACTTTTAAAAATACTGTCAAAAAATCGAAAGCTTTAGTGTCATTTTTGTCTAAAGAAAACGACTTAACAAAGTTTCACAAAACCGATAAATTTTGGTTCTACGATTTACTGCTTTTGGATATTTTAGACCAAAAAAACCAGTTGGGCTCAACTATTTTTTCAGCCATGTTTCAAAAGGGAAATCCCGCCGTTATCTTTAAGTTTTTAGACGAAGAAACTTCCTTTGCCGAAGATTTACAAGTCATTTGGCGTTGCCCGAAAATGCTATTCATTAAAGCACTGTTTAGTAGAATCCTACGCTAAGAAATGTTCTGAACAAATGTTAAACTTTATAAAAAATAACATTTCACAAGAAAGTTATGGCTAGTTTTGCTCCATCAAAATAAAAACATGAACACGATTATTGCTCAATTCCATCATCATCATTCTTGCAACCAGGCGAGTTAATGATGTATTGTAGCTAATCCAAAAACATAATTAAAAACCCGTCTGAGTATATCAAGACGGGTTTTTTGTATTTATACACTTCGCGATATACTCAGATTTTATTCTCAATTAAAAATGAGTACTTTAAAAATTGCGATTCAAAAAAGTGGCCGACTAAGCGAAAAGTCACTACAATTGCTCGAAGAATGTGGCATCAAAATTTCCAATGGCGAACGAAAACTCAAAGCCGTTGCCCAAAATTTTCCCGTTGAAATCTTGTTTCTGCGCGATGATGATATTCCGCAATACGTAGAACAAGGTGTTGCTGACATTGGAATCTTAGGCGAAAACGAAGTCTGGGAAAAAGGCAAAGCCGTAAAAGTGATTCAACAATTAGGTTTCGCCGGTTGCCGCATGTCTTTGGCTATTCCGAAAGACGAAAACTATACCGATTTAAGTTATTTCCAAGACAAACGAATCGCCACCAGTTATCCTAAAATCTTAATCGATTTTTTCAATCGAAACAACATCCAAGTCTATATCGAAGAAATCAGCGGAAGCGTCGAAATAGCCACTAGTATAGGTTTAGCCGATGCTGTATTCGACATTGTCAGCACCGGAAGCACGTTGTTGATGAATGGTTTAAAAGAAGTCGAAACCGTGGTTAAAAGCGAAGCCGTACTCATTGCCAATCCAAATCTGACAGAAGAAACCCAAGCCATTCTTAATAAATTATTATTCCGAATCCAATCGGTTCAAGAAGGAAAACAAAACAAATACATCTTATTAAATGCACCGAATTCCGCCATCGACAATATTTGTTCGTTGCTTCCCGGAATGAAATCACCGACCATTTTGCCCTTGGTTAACAAAGACTGGAGCAGTTTGCATTCGGTGATTCGTGAAGACGATTATTGGGAAATCATAGAGCAACTCAAAAATCTCGGTGCCGAAGGCATTCTCATTATTCCGATAGAAAAAATGATTCGCTAATTCAATTAAAAAAATGAAAACATATATAAATCCAACTCCAGAACAATGGCAAGATTTGGCCCAACGCCAAACGGTTTCCTCGGCCGATTTGAACGAAACTGTAAAATCGATTTTTAACGACATTCAAAAAAATGGTGATGTCGCAGTAGCAAAATACACTTCTATTTTCGATGGTGTTTCTATTGAAAATTTTACGGCATCAACAACGGAAATCGAAAAAGCTGTGGCTGAAATTGACATTAATTTAAAAAGTGCGATTCAAATTGCCGCCGAAAACATCAAACGCTTTCACCAATCGCAAAAAGAAATCCCAACCAAAATCGAAACCACTTCGGGCGTATTTTGTTGGAGAGAAAGTCGCGCAATCGATACTATTGGTATTTACATTCCGGGCGGAACGGCACCGCTTTTTTCCACGGTGTTGATGTTGGCCATTCCGGCGAAAATTGCAGGTTGTAAAAATATCATCCTATGTTCGCCACCCGATAAAAACGGCAATATCAATCCGGCCATTTTGTATGCGGCGCAATTAACCGGTGTGACGCAAATTTATAAAGTCGGTGGTATCCAAGCGATTGCTGCCATGACCTTTGGAACCAATGAAATTCCGAAAGTGGATAAGCTTTTCGGACCCGGAAATCAATATGTAACTGCAGCCAAACAATATGCGCAACAATTAGGTTTAGCCATCGATTTGCCGGCCGGACCAAGTGAATTATTAGTCATTGCAGATGACACTTGCGATGCTGAATTCGTTGCTTCCGATTTGCTTTCCCAAGCCGAACACGGTGGCGATAGCCAAGTAATTTTGGTGACGAATTCCGAAGAAATTGTGGCGAAAGTTGCTACAGCTATCGAAAAACAAAAAGCAATTTTGCCACGACAATCCGTAGTCGAAAAAGCGTTGGAAAACAGTCGCGCCATCGTTTTTGACACGATTCAACAAGGCATAGCTTTCAGTAATTTTTACGCCCCCGAACATTTGATTTTAGCCATTGAAGAGGCTGAAAACAGAATCAGTTTCATTGAAAATGCCGGTTCAGTTTTTATTGGAAATTACAGCTGTGAAAGCGCCGGAGATTACGCCAGCGGAACCAATCACACCTTACCAACCAACGGTTATGCCAAGAATTACAGCGGCGTTTCGTTAGACAGTTTTGTCAAGAAAATCACGTTTCAAAAATTGACTTCAAATGGCATACAAAACCTTGGTCCAAACATTGAAATCATGGCTGCCGCTGAACAATTAGACGCCCACAAAAACGCAGTTTCCATTCGATTAAAAAAATTACAAAATGGATAATATCACCAATCTCATTCGAAAAAACATACTTTCACTCAAGCCTTATTCAAGTGCGAGAGACGAATATAAAAGCAACCAAGGCATTTTTTTAGATGCCAACGAAAATCCGTTCGGCAATTTAAACCGCTATCCTGATCCGCACCAATGGCGCTTGAAACAAATCTTAAGCAGTCAGAAGAAAGTTGGGATTGAAAACATCCTAATCGGCAACGGCAGCGACGAAATTATCGATTTAGTCCAACGCGTTTTTTGCGAACCTAATGAAGATAAAATCATCATTTGTCCACCAACTTATGGCATGTATGAAGTGTATGCGAATATCAATAATGTTGACCTCATTTCGATTCCGTTAACCGAAAATTTTCAGTTGAACACCGAAGCGATTTTGGCACAGAAAGCGAAAATCTTATACCTGTGTTCGCCCAACAATCCGACTGGAAATTCATTAGAAAATCTGGAATACATTATTGAAAACTTTAACGGAATTGTTTTTTTGGATGAAGCGTACATCGACTTTAGCGAACAACCTTCTTTGGTTTCCAAAATCAAGCAATATTCTAACTTAATCGTTTCGCAAACCTTCAGTAAAGCAAGAGGTTTGGCAGCGGTTCGCGTTGGCATTGCTTATGCTAATGAAACTATTATTTCGGTAATGAATAAAGTGAAACCGCCTTACAATGTCAGTCAGTTAAACCAAGAAGCTGCTGTAAAATCGCTCGCAGACGAAGCTAATTTTAAAGCGAATGTTGACTTGATAAAAGTCGAACGGGAATTGCTTAAAAAATCACTCTTAGCCTTAGATTTTGTAATCAAAATTTATCCTTCAGAAGCCAATTTTTTATTGGTTGAAATGGAAAATGCCATTGCGGTTTACAATAGTTTAATCGAGCAACAAATCATCACGCGAAATAGAAGTTCAGTAGTTCAAAACACAATCCGAATTACCATTGGAACACCTAGAGAAAATCAACAATTGCTATATGCTTTACAACTAATAACCGTATGAAAAAAGTATTATTTATAGACCGAGACGGCACGTTAATCTTGGAACCGCCGATTGATTTTCAAGTCGATTCTTTGGAAAAACTCGAGTTTTATCCGAAGGTATTTCAATACTTGTCGCGCATCGCCAAAGAACTCGATTATGAATTAGTGATGGTCACCAACCAAGACGGCATGGGAACCGATTCATTTCCGGAAAACACCTTTTGGCCGGCTCACAATAAAATGCTGAAAGCCTTTGAAAACGAAGGCATCCGATTTGCCGATGTGATTATCGATGTTTCGTTTCCGGAGCAAAATTTACCCACCCGAAAACCCGGAACGGCTTTGTTACAACAATACGTCAAAGGCAATTTCGACTTAAAAAACTCTTTTGTCATAGGCGATAGAATCACTGATGTCCAATTGGCCCAAAACTTAGGTAGTCAGGCGATTTTTATTTCGGCTGAAGCCAATGAAGGAGCGGTTTTATCGACTACTTCTTGGGAAACGATTTACCAATTTTTGAAAGCAGAACCTCGAACAGCACAAATTATTCGAACTACAAAAGAAACCGAAATCACCGTTCAAATCAATTTAGATGGTAACGGGAAAAGTAATATCAACACCGGTTTAGGTTTTTTTGACCACATGCTCGACCAAATTGCCAAACACGGCAATATCGACTTAAACATTGCTGTCAAAGGCGATTTGTATGTCGATGAACACCACACGATTGAAGATGTTGGGATTGCTTTGGGTGACGTTTTTTCCCAAGCTTTAGGTTCCAAAAAAGGCATCAATCGTTATGGTTTTTTGTTACCAATGGATGATTGTTTGGCACAAGTGGCTTTAGATTTTGGTGGCCGTTCTTGGTTGGTTTGGGATGCTAAATTTACCCGAGAAAAGATTGGCGAAATGCCTACCGAAATGTTCTCGCACTTTTTCAAATCGTTTTGCGATGGCGCCAAATGCAATCTGAACATCAAAGCCGAGGGCGACAACGAGCACCACAAAATCGAATCCATCTTCAAAGCCTTTGCCAAAGCCATAAAAATGGCGGTTCAAAAAGACGGAACTAATAACATCCCAAGCACCAAAGGAATCTTATGATAGCCATTATAAAATACAATGCGGGCAATATCTCTTCCGTGCAAAATGCCTTGGAAAGATTGGGTTATTCGAGTATAGTAACCGATGAACCAAAGCTAATCCAACAGGCCGAAAAAGTAATTTTTCCCGGTGTTGGTGAAGCGAGTTCAGCCATGAAATACTTAAAAGAAAAAGGATTAGACGAAGTGATAAAAAACCTCAAGCAACCGGTTTTGGGCATTTGCCTTGGACAACAATTATTGTGTCAGTTTTCGGAAGAAGGCGATACAACCTGTTTAGGGATTTTTGAAGCGAACGTTAAGAAATTTGAACCCAAATTAAAAGTGCCACACATGGGTTGGAACAACATTTCAGGATTAAATTCGGAATTGTATAACGGAATTTCAAACGAAGAAGATTTCTATTTTGTGCACAGTTACTATACCGAAATCTGTCAAGAAACCACCGCTGTTTGCAATTATATCTTGCCATTTAGCGCTTCGATGCAAAAAGATAATTTTTATGTCACGCAATTCCATCCTGAAAAATCATCGAATGCTGGCGAACAATTATTATTAAACTTTTTGAAATTATGAGAATCATTCCGGCTATAGACCTTATCAACGGCAAATGCGTCCGTTTGACCAAAGGCGATTACAATACCCAAAAAATCTACAACGAAAATCCGTTGGAAGTTGCTAAATATTTTGAAGACCACGGTATTCAATATTTGCATTTAGTGGATTTAGACGGTGCGAAATCGAACCAAATCATTAACCATAAAGTGCTTTATCAAATAGCTACGAAAACAAATTTGAAAATTGATTTCGGTGGCGGATTAAAATCGCGTAAAGATTTGGAAATCGCTTTTGAAAACGGCGCGAATCAAGTCACCGGCGGCAGTATAGCGGCGAAAAATCCTGTTGAGTTTTTAAGTTGGCTAAACGAATTCGGAAGCGAAAAAATCATTTTAGGTGCCGATTGTTTAAACCGAAAAATCGCAACTCAAGGTTGGTTAGAGACTTCAGAATTGGATGTTATCGAATACATTTCGAACTACATCGCCAAAGGAATTTCGACAGTTATTTGTACCGATATTGCTAAAGACGGCATGTTGCAAGGAACATCAAACGAATTGTACCAAGATATTCTAACAAAGACCAAAGTGAACTTAATTGCCAGCGGCGGCGTTACGACTTTAGGCGATTTAGAAACCCTAAAAACCATCGGTTGCGAAGGCGCCATCATCGGAAAAGCCTTATATGAAGGCACTATTACAATCGAAAATCTACGCGAATTATGTTAAAGAAACGAATCATTCCTTGTTTGGATATCAAAGACGGACGCGTGGTAAAAGGCGTTCAATTTTTGGCACTAAAAGACGCAGGAAATCCGGTGGAATTAGCCTCATTTTATTCGAAAAACGGAGCCGATGAATTGGTGTTTTTAGACATCAGTGCCACTTTAGAAAAACGAAAAACCTTAGCCGAAATGGTTACCCAATTAGCCAAAGAAATCAATATTCCTTTTACGGTTGGTGGCGGCATTCAATCGGTAGAAGATGCTAAATTGTTATTGCAGTCTGGCGCGGATAAAGTCAGTATCAACTCAGCTGCCGTTTTGAATCCGGAATTAATCACTCAAATAGCTAATGAATTTGGAAGCCAAAGTTTAGTGGTCGCTATCGACATCAAAAAAGTTGAAAACGATTGGTGCGTTTTTATCAAAGGCGGAACGGAATCAACAGGAATACTCGCTGTTGATTGGGCCAAAAAAGTAGAGAAACTTGGCGCCGGAGAATTATTAGTAACCTCCATGAACAACGATGGTTCCAAAGATGGATTTGCATTAGACATCACAAATGAAATTAGTAAGGCTGTTTCCATTCCGGTTATTGCTTCCGGTGGTGCAGGAAATGCAGAACATTTTGTCGAATTATTCACCAAAACCGAAGTCAGTGCCGGATTAGCAGCCAGTATTTTCCACTTTAATGAAGTGCCGATTACAGCATTAAAAACCCTTTTAAAAACCCAAAACATTCCCGTACGATGACTATAGATTTTTCTAAAAATAACGGATTAATTCCGGTAATTATTCAAGACAACCAAACACAACAAGTGTTGATGTTGGGTTACATGGATGAAGCAGCACTGCAAAAAACCCAACAAGAAAAGATTGTAACCTTCTTAAGCCGAAGCAAAAATCGATTATGGACTAAAGGCGAAACTTCGGTAAATTACCTGAAAGTTGTTTCCATCAAAGAAGATTGCGACCAAGATACGCTATTAATAAAGGTCATTCCAAACGGGCCAACGTGCCACAGCGGAACAACTTCCTGTTTTGCTACTGAACCACAAATCTCTTTACTAAAAGAATTGGAAAACGTAATTGAAAATCGCTTTTCAAACCCAACTTCTGAATCGTATGTGGCGTCACTTTTGCAAAAAGGCATCAATAAAATAGCCCAAAAAGTAGGTGAAGAAGCCATAGAATTGGTGATTGAAGCCAAAGACAACAACCCGGATTTGTTTCTCAATGAAGCTGCCGATTTGCTCTTTCATTATTTAATATTGCTAAAAGCAAAAGGGTTTGGATTAGAAAAGGTGGAAAATATTTTAAGGTCCAGAATGAAGAATAAATAAAACCGTTTTCAAACTATCAAACAATAACAAATCTTTATCATTTCTTTAAAAAATACCTTTAGATTTCTCATTATCTTTGCAAAAGATTTCTATATCTAAATTTAATATCTAAAATTTAAAATTAAAGAATATGTATCCAGAAGAAATGGTATTGCCAATGCGCGCTGAACTTTCAGAAGCTGGCTTTCAAGAACTATATACAGCAGCCGATGTAAAAAACGCTATTAAAGCAGAAGGAACCACTTTAGTTGTGGTAAATTCAGTTTGTGGTTGTGCGGCCAGAAATGCACGTCCGGGCGCTAAAATGAGTTTAGACGGCGCTAAAAAACCGGATCATTTAATCACTGTTTTTGCCGGTGTTGACAAAGAAGCCGTTGATGCAGCCAGAGAAGAAATGTTTCCTTTTCCGCCATCATCGCCAAGCATGGCTTTGTTCAAAAACGGCGAATTGGTTCACATGTTAGAGCGTCACCACATCGAAGGTCGTCCGGCAGAATTAATCGCTGAAAACCTAAAAGATGCTTACGCAGAATTCTGCTAAAAAAAAATTTTTACACATCACGCAACCTTTTCTGTTGAATTGCGTCTCTTGAATAAGATGCCATGCTAAATGGGAGAAATGCTATGAAAAAGAAACCCAATCGTTTACTCGGTTGGGTTTTTTATTTTAAAAATGTACCTTTGCACCGAATTCTTCCATTTAGAGTTCACAACCTATTTCTCACTTAAACGTTTATAGCATGCAACTGTATAACACCTTAAGCGCAGAAGAAAGAGCCGAGCTTATTGATCAAGCCGGAAAACAAAGACTGACTTTGTCTTTCTATGCGTACGCCAAAATTGAAGATCCCAAAAAATTTCGCGACGATTTATTTATCCAATGGAACAAACTCGATGCACTTGGTCGAACCTATGTAGCCAAAGAAGGCATCAATGCCCAAATGTCGGTTCCGGCTGAAAACATTGAAGCTTTTCGCGACACTTTAGAAGCCTATGATTTCATGAAAAACATCCGCTTGAATGTGGCTGTAGAACACGATGACCATTCGTTTTTAAAGTTAACCGTAAAAGTTCGGGACAAAATCGTAGCCGATGGTTTAAATGATGACACTTTTGATGTAACCAATATTGGCGTGCATTTAAAAGCCAACGAATTCAACCAAATTTTAGAAGATCCAAACACCATTGTAGTTGATTTTAGAAATCACTACGAAAGCGAAATTGGACATTTCAAAGGAGCAATTACTCCCGATGTAGAAACTTTTAGAGAAAGTTTGCCTATCATCAACGAACAATTAAAAGATTTTAAAGAAGATAAAAACTTGGTGATGTATTGCACCGGTGGTATTCGTTGCGAAAAAGCTTCCGCCTATTTTAAACACCAAGGTTTTAAAAATGTGTTCCAATTGGAAGGCGGTATTATCAATTATGCCAAACAAATCAAGGAAGAAAATCTGGAAAGCAAATTCATCGGGAAGAACTTTGTATTTGACCATCGTTTAGGCGAAAGAATTACCGATGATATCGTTTCGCAATGTCACCAATGTGGCAAACCTTGTGACAATCACACCAATTGCTCCAATGACGGCTGTCATTTGTTATTTATCCAATGTGACGATTGTAAAGCGGCGATGGAAAATTGTTGTTCCAATGAATGTCTGGAAATCACGCATTTACCTTTGGCCGAACAAGTAAAATTGAGACGAGGAAAGCAAGTTGGCAATAAAGTATTCCGCAAAGGAAAATCTGAGAACTTGAAATTCAAACATTCCGGCGAACTGTCTGATATCGCATTGGCTACAGCCAAAAAACCAACTGATATTCGTCAAAAAATAAAGGTAAAAAAAGTATTAGTTGCCAAAGCCGAACATTACTACGTAAAAGCCCAAGTAGGCCTTTTCATCATTGAAAATCAAGACCTAAATCTTGGTGATAAAATCCTAATTTCTGGACCAACCACTGGAAACGAAGAATTAATTTTGGATAAAATGTTGGTGAATGGACAAGAAAGTACAATTGCCAAACCCGGCGATAAAGTCACTTTTGAAGTTCCTTTTAGAGTTCGGTTATCGGATAAATTATTTAAGATTATTGTATAACAACAAGCCTTTTTCCCTCATAAAAGTCCAAATTTCAACGGCCAAAATGCTCTTTGAATTTGGACTTTCTCTTTTGTTTTTTAACATTTAAATATACTATCTTTACACTTTTAACGTTTATGATAAGTAGCTTCGTTATTTAAACGATGCGACAAACATACCTATATCCAAATTATGGCTTGTACAAGTTGTTCAACTTCCGATGGCGGTGCGCCAAAAGGATGCAAAAATAATGGGACCTGCGGCACCGATAGCTGCAACAAACTAACCGTTTTCGATTGGCTCTCAAACATGAGTTTACCCAATGGAGAAGCGCCTTTCGACTGTATTGAAGTGCGTTTTAAAAACGGCAGAAAAGAATTTTATCGCAATACCGAAAAGCTCACCTTAAGCATTGGAGATGTTGTGGCTACTGAAGCTTCACCCGGTCACGATGTAGGTATTGTAACGCTTACAGGCGAATTGGTAAAAATTCAAATGAAGAAAAAAGGGGTCAATCACACCAGCCCTGAAATCCCTAAAGTGTATCGAAAAGCATCTCAAAAAGACATCGATATTTGGAGTGATTCTCGTGACAAGGAAGAACCAATGAAGGTAAAAGCCCGTGAATTGGCGATTGCGCACAAATTGGAAATGAAGATTTCTGATATCGAATTCCAAGGCGATGGTTCTAAAGTAACTTTCTATTACACAGCGAATGACCGTGTAGATTTTCGTTTATTAATCAAAGATTACGCTCGTGAATTCAGCACCAGAATCGAAATGAAACAAGTTGGTTTCCGTCAGGAAGCATCCAGACTTGGCGGCATTGGTTCTTGTGGAAGAGAATTATGTTGCTCGACTTGGTTAACCGATTTCAGAAGTGTGAATACCTCAGCGGCACGTTACCAACAATTGTCATTAAATCCTCAAAAATTAGCCGGTCAATGTGGTAAATTGAAATGTTGTCTGAACTATGAATTAGACACTTACATGGATGCCTTAAAAGATTTTCCGGATTTTGAAACCAAATTAAAAACCGAAAAAGGCGATGCTGTTTGTCAAAAACAAGACATTTTTAAAGGTTTGATGTGGTTTGCTTATTTTGACAATTTTGCCAATTGGCATGTGTTGAAAATTGACCAAGTCAAAGAAATTGTAGCCCAAAATAAACAAGGCAAAAAAGTAAGCTCATTGGAAGACTTTGCTATTGAAATTGTAGCGGAGCCTGAAAAAGATTTCAATAACGCGATGGGACAAGAGAGTTTAACTCGTTTTGACCAACCTCGAAATAAGAAAAGAAACAACAACAAGAATAAAAAGCGTAAACCTTTTGGCGCCGATAAAAAACCTTCATCCGACAATAAAAATGAGCCTAAGATTAAGAAATAGTTTCATGCTGCTATTGGTCGCGGTACTTTTATTTTCTTGCGACGAAAAAAGAGTCTTTGACGAATACAAATACGTCGGAAAGGAATGGCACAAAGACAGCATTGTCACCTTTGAATTGCCAACACTAGACGCTAAAAAATTATATAATTTGTATGTTAACGTTAGAAATAACGATGATTATCCGTTTAACAATTTGTTTTTAATTGTTTCTTTAGAACAACCGAATCGACAAGTAAAAGTAGACACCTTAGAATACCAAATGACCAATCCTGATGGCACGCTTCTTGGAAATGGGTTTACCGACGTAAAAGAAAACAAATTGTTTTATAAAGACAAACAACAATTTACACAAAAAGGGATTTATAAAGTTCACATCAAACACGCAGTAAGACAAACAGGGAAAATAGAAGGTGTTCCTTCACTCCCGGGAATTTTCGATGTTGGTTTCAGAATAGAATCTACAGAATAAAAAATATGGCTCAAAAAAATAATACCGCAACAGTTAAAGATATTAAATACTACCAAAAGAAATTTTGGCAGTTGTTTGTTTACGGACTTGGTGTAATGATTTTGTTTTTCTTTTTGGCTTCTTGGGGATTTTTTGGCAGTATGCCGTCCTTTGAAGACTTAGAAAATCCGGAATCTAATTTAGCCACCGAAATCATTTCCTCTGATGGTGTAACTATCGGTAAATTTTACAACGAAAACCGAACACCAATCAAATACGAAGACTTACCGCCGCATTTGGTAAAAGCTTTAGTCGCTACCGAAGACGAGCGTTTTTATGAGCATTCAGGAATTGACGCCAAAAGAACCTTCGGTGCTGCCTTACAATTAGGACGTAGCGGTGGTGCAAGTACCTTAACCCAACAATTAGCCAAATTACTTTTTCATGGTGAAGGCTCAAAATTTTTTATCTATCGTGTCATTCAAAAGGCAAAAGAATGGATTATTGCTGTTAAATTAGAACGCCAATACACCAAAAACGAAATCATCGCCATGTACTTAAACAAAGCTGATTTTGTCAATACAGCGGTTGGAATTCGTTCGGCTTCCAAAGTCTATTTCGGAAAAGAACCACGAGATTTATCCGTTGATGAAGCAGCTATGTTTGTTGGGATGCTAAAAAACCCTTCGCTTTACAATCCATTGCGACGTTTGGAAAAAGTAAAAAACAGAAGAAATACGGTTTTAGACCAAATGGTTAGAAACAAAGTTTTGGATAAAGTGTCAAGAGATACTTTAGCTATAAAACCTATCGTTTTAAACTTCCATCCTGAAAGTCACAAAGAAGGAACGGCAACTTATTTCCGTGAATTTCTTCGTGAATATATGAAAAATTGGGCCAAAGAAAACAAAAGACCCGATGGTAGCGATTGGGACATTTACAGTGATGGCCTGAAAATTTACACTACCATCGATTCTAAAATTCAAGAACATGCGGAAGAAGCGGTCCAAGCACACATGAAAAATCTTCAACAAGAATTCTTTGCAGAGCAAAAAAACAACAAAAATGCTCCTTTCATTAATATTACGCCTGAAGAAACCAAAAAAATCATCCGTCAAGCAATGAAATCCTCTGAACGTTGGCGTGTGATGAAAGACATGGACAAAACAGAAGACGAAATTATTGCTTCATTCGACATCAAAACCAAGATGAAAATATTTTCCTGGAAAGGTGAAATCGATACATTAATGACGCCAATGGATTCGATCCGTTATTACAAACACTTCCTGCAAGCCGGATTAATGTCGATGGAACCACAAACCGGACACATCAAAGCTTGGGTTGGCGGTATCGATTATAAATACTTCCAATACGATCATGTTGGTCAAGGCGCAAGACAAGTCGGTTCAACTTTCAAACCTTTCGTATACGCTACAGCTATCGAACAATTGGGCATGTCACCTTGCGATTCTATTATCGACAGTCCGTTCATGATCCACAAAGGAAGACACAACGTGACTAAAGATTGGGAGCCTAAAAACTCCGATCGTGAATACCGCGGGATGGTAACTTTAAAAAGAGCATTGGCTCTCTCAATCAATACCGTTTCGGCCAAATTAATTGACAAAACCGGACCGGATGCTGTTGTAAATCTGACCAAAAAACTAGGCGTAAAATCCGAGATCCCTTCCCAACCTTCTATTGCATTAGGTGCCGTTGAGATTACCGTGGAAGATATGGTAGCAGCTTACAGCACCTTTGCGAACCAAGGAGTTTACATCAAACCGCAATTTATCAGTAGAATTGAAGACAAAAACGGGGTTATTCTTTACGAACCGGTTCCTGATTCACATGATGTGTTGAACAAAGACATCGCCTATGCCGTAATTAAATTGTTAGAAGGCGTAACTGAAAGTGGTTCGGGTGTGCGTTTAAGAACCCAAGGCGGTGGGAGCGGTGACAAACGTTGGACAGGTTATCCTTATATGTTTACCAATCCTATCGCGGGTAAAACCGGAACATCTCAAAATCAATCCGATGGATGGTTTATTGGTATGGTTCCCAATTTGGTGACCGGTGTTTGGGTGGGTTGTGAAGATCGATCTGCTCGTTTCAAAGGTATTACTTATGGCCAAGGCGCAACAGCCGCTTTACCAATTTGGGGCTATATGATGAAAAAATGTTATGAAGACAAAGATTTACAAATCTCAAAAGACCCGTTCCAAAGGCCCGATAATCTTTCTATCAAAGTAGATTGTTGGTCTCGACCTAAAATCGAAAATGACTCTACAGCAGTTCCTCTGGAAGAAGACCAAAACATTGATGACTTTCAATTGTAAAATTTAGGAGCTATTTCCCGCTGTACACTATATCTTTTGTATCGTTTTGGGAACGATACAAAAGGATGCCGCTCCCATCGGGGCTATTGAGAATCAAAACCTTGGTCGAACTGCATGGAATGACAACAAAATAAATGTACCGTGGATATCCGATAAAATAAATTTAAAATTCCGTCTACCATTGCAGGCGGAATTTTTATTTTAAATGGCCGGAAACAAATCCTTTCTCTATTCTCTTTTAAATTCCTAAATTTACGGCACAAACAAATTACGCTAAACACTAATCAATCATGATTAATAAAAAAGTAAACTCTGTACATGAAGCACTGCAAGGCATCGAAGACAACATGACTATCATGCTCGGTGGTTTTGGTCTTTGCGGAATTCCCGAAAACAGCATCGCCGAATTGGTACAAAAAGGCACTACCAATTTAACCTGTATTTCCAATAATGCCGGTGTTGATGATTTCGGATTGGGATTGTTACTCCAAAAACGACAAATCAAAAAAATGATCTCTTCCTATGTAGGAGAAAATGCCGAATTTGAACGCCAAATGCTTTCCGGCGAACTAGATGTTGAACTAACGCCGCAAGGCACTTTAGCCGAAAAATGTCGCGCTGCACAAGCCGGAATTCCTGCATTTTTCACTCCGGCAGGTTACGGAACTGAAGTCGCCGAAGGTAAAGAAGTACGTGAATTCAATGGCAAAATGCACATCATGGAATTGGCTTACAAAGCTGATTTTGCCATCGTAAAAGCTTGGAAAGGCGACGAAGCCGGAAACTTAATTTTCAAAGGAACCGCACGCAACTTCAACGCACCCATGGCCGGTGCTGCTAAAATCACCATTGCCGAAGTAGAAGAATTAGTGCCGGTTGGTTCACTCGACCCGAATCAAATTCACATTCCCGGCATTATGGTGCAACGCATTTTTAAAGGCGAAAAATTTGAGAAAAGAATTGAGCAAAGAACTGTTAGACAACGTTAAATTTGAAAATGAGTTAATTTGAAAATTTGAAGATGAGAAACGACAAAGACAATTTAATTGTAAAACTAAGTTTTGATTTTGCTTTGAAGATTATTGTCTTTGCTGAAGCAATTAGAGAAACTAATCGTTTCGAAATGGCATCTCAAATTTTCAGAAGTGGTACATCTATTGGAGCCAACATAAGAGAAGCACAAAATGCAGAAAGCAAAGCTGATTTTATTCATAAATTTAAAATTGCAGCAAAAGAAGCTGATGAAATTCAATACTGGTTATCCTTATGTAAAGAGTCTGAATTTTATCCTAGCCCAAGTGAAGAATTATTTAAAGAAATACAATCTATAAATTTGATTTTATCCAAAATTATCTCTACCAGCAAGAAGTCTTAATTTTCAAATCATCAAATTTTCAAATCATCAAATCATGTTAGATAAAAACGATATTGCAAAAAGAATAGCCCAAGAAGTCAAAGACAAATACTTTGTCAACCTTGGCATCGGGATTCCGACTTTGGTCGCTAATTATGTCCGTACCGATATTTCGGTTGAATTTCAATCTGAAAATGGTGTGCTTGGCATGGGACCATTTCCCTTTGAAGGTGAAGAAGATGCCGATGTCATTAATGCCGGAAAACAAACCATCACGACTTTACCCGGAGCGAGTTTTTTCGATTCTGCTTTCAGTTTCGGAATGATTAGAAGTCAGAAAGTAGATTTAACCATTCTTGGCGCTATGGAAGTTGCCGAAAACGGTGATATAGCCAACTGGAAAATTCCCGGAAAAATGGTAAAAGGAATGGGCGGCGCTATGGATTTAGTGGCTTCTGCAGAAAATATTATTGTGGCGATGATGCATGTAAACAAAGCCGGTGAAAGCAAAATTCTGAAAAAATGTACCTTGCCTTTAACTGGGGTTGGTTGTGTGAAAAAAGTAGTAACCGAATTAGCTGTAATGGAAATTACACCCAAAGGATTCAAGCTTTTAGAACGCGCTCCCGGTGTTTCGGTTGAACATATTATTGCCTCAACTGAAGCCGATTTAATTATCGAAGGTGAAATCCCGGAGATGATTATCGATTAAGATATTCCGACAAAACTTCCGAAGGATTCATAAAAGTATTTGGGCTTTCAGTTATGCTGACTGCCCTTTTTTTATTCAATTTATAAGTCAAATCAAATTCTGTAGTAAACAATATCGCCGACAAAAATGGATTGTTGATATAAGTGACCAACCTTTCGCGAGTCGCATCAATACCATAGATTTCAACCATTTCTTCTTGCTGGAATTTGTATTTCAGTTCCATTTTTAAAATCTCGTCTTCAATGATTGGACGAACATAAATGTTCATTAAATCAGTATTACCAATGGTTTTAGCAAGTGTTAATTTCGCAAAAGTTCCATCAGCCAGACTGGCTTTGACTTGATTATAAAATTCGGTAAAAGATTCAGAAAAAGACATTATTCAAATCCAAATATTAATAATAAAACAACTATAATCGCTATAAACCCTATCGTGGAGTTGTCTTTTCGAGCAACTTCATCTATTGATTTCTTACCACAATAATACAACCACATGATCGTATTTCCAACAAAATGATTAATCAATCTTAATAACAACATCGATAATTATGCAAAAAACCAAGTTGCCACAAAAATAGCAGTGATAACACAGATTAAATCAACCAATAGCATCGTAGCCAAAGTATAACGGGTGTTTTTTATGTTGACAGACCCAAAATAAACCGCAATAACATAAAAAGTCGTTTCGGCACTGCATTGGAAAATACAGCTCAGTCTTCCGGTTAAGGAATCTGGACCAAAAGTACGCATCGAATCAATCATAAAACCACGAGAACCACCAGAACTGAAAGGTCTAAGCATCGCTACCGGTAAAGAATCGGTGATTTGTTTGCTTACACCAATGTTAGAAAACACAAAGGAAAGACCGTTACTGATAATATCAAACAAGCCGCTATTTCTGAAAAAAGATATCGCGACTAACATTCCCAATACATAAGGGAAAATCTTTACGCCGGTTTGTATTCCATTATTGGCCCCTACTACGAAAGCATCAAAAACAGTAGTTTCTCTCTCTACAAATTTCTTTTCCTTGATAAAAGCAAAAAGTAAAGTAAACCCAATAATGACTACCAACATTAAACCGGATAAATTAGAGGTAAAAAAGTTTTTACCTACTAAATCCAATCCGTTAATATAAAACAACAAACCAACAATCGCAGCTACAACGGTCATTAAAGCCACTAGTAAAGTAGCGCTTTTGAAGTTGATTTTTTGTTTTATGCCAACAATGATCATGGCCGCAATGGTTCCAATAAAAGAAGTGATAATACACGGCAACATTACATCTGCCGGATTTTCTGCATTTTGCGCAGCACGATAACCGATAATTGAAGTTGGTATCAATGTTAAACCGGCAGCGTGTAAACACATGAACATGATTTGGGCATCACTAGCCTTGTCTTTTTCGGGATTGATTTCTTGTAAACTTTGCATGGCTTTTAATCCGAATGGTGTTGCCGCAGAATCCAAACCAAGGAAATTAGCAGCAAAGTTCAAAGTCATATACGATATGGATTCGTGGTTTTTCGGAACCGAAGGAAAAACTTTGGCAAAAACCGGACTCAACTTCCTAGCTAATATTTCGGAAGCCCCAGAAATGATTAAAAGTTCCATCAATCCGCAAAAGAATGCCAAATAAGCCATCAAAGGAAGGATGATATCAAACAAAGTCATTTTACAAGTTGGCAACAGACCATCTGTCTTTTGTATGCCACTATAAACTTTTACGGTTTTGTTTTTATACACATAAGTTGTATCTGCATTAAGCGTATCGCGGTTAATCACAAAGGTTTTTTCTTCCTTTTTAGTGATGCTGTCCTGGATAAATTTCGGCATCTCATTTAAATATCCTTCTGAAATTAAAACCGGATCATCCTTTTTCCCGTTTAATATATGATCAATGGTATAACTATTACCTGAAAATAAACTGAAAATCACAAAGGTGATGGAGGCGATAAAAATAACAAGCCAAAATCTACTGAGCACCATAATCTGTTTTTTGGTAAATATACTATTTATCAAATTTGGATAACAAAAATTTTTAAACCGAAATTGAAATATATTTTTTATAAAAAACCCAACTTAACTGTAGTACTATTTGTCAGGTCTTGAACATATCTTAAAAAATAATGAATATTTAACAATAAAACAATCATTTCACACTAAGATTTTTATATTTGCAGACTTTAACAACCAACTAATCATTCTCTTAAGAAAATCATGAAAAAGAACTATCCTTTATTACTTCTTATCATTTTTGCTACTTGTTCCGTATTTGGGCAATCTCAAGAAGATATCAAAAAAATTACCGCCGAATATGATATGGCTAAGCTCAAAGAAAAAGAAGCTTCCTACCGAAATAGAGCTGCGGCTGAAAAACAAAAAGCCATAGCAATTGCCAAGCAGAGGAATTGGCCAATTTATGAAGAAACTCCCGAAGGAGCTATTAAGGAATTAATGGCGCTTACTCCTGAAGGATTGCCAATATATTACGCAACAGATAATGTAAATGCTGCGCGAACAACCAGAACCAATCATTTAAATACCGGTGGTTCTTTGGGTCTAAATTTAGATGGTCAAGGAATGACTGTGAGAGTTTGGGATGGCGGTAATGTACGAACAAACCACAATGCTTTTGGCTCCAGAGTGGTTGCAGTTGATGCCACTACTACAAGCGTTATTTTACACGCTACTCACGTTACCGGCACCATGGTGGCGGCCGCAAGCCCTGCCAGTGTGAAAGGAATGGCTTCTCAAGCCAATGCCCGTACCTTTGATTGGGGTTTTGATGATGCTGAAGTTGTTTCTGAAACCATGGGAGGAATGTTGGTTTCTAACCACTCTTATGGCACACCAATTTCAGGCTCCGGAACTCCTTTACCAGCTTGGTATATAGGTTCTTATACTTATTCCGCTTATCTTTGGGATGATATTGCCTATGATGCGCCTTACTATTTAGCGGTTATGTCTGCAGGAAATGAAGGTGGTAATAATGCTAATGAAGAACCACTTGCTTTTGGATTTGATAAATTGGTTGGAAATAAAACTGCAAAAAACAATTTGGTTGTAGCCAATGCTCTAGATGCCACTACAGCTGCAGATGGAACACTAACTTCAGCTGTAACAATCAATACTTCCAGTAGTCAGGGACCAACAGATGATTTAAGAATTAAACCAGACATCACTGGTAACGGAACCAATGTAACTTCTACAGGTAGTTCGGGAACAACTGCCACCGCAGCACTTTCAGGAACCTCAATGGCTTCACCCAATGTAGCTGGAAGTCTTATTTTATTACAACAACATTACAAAAACTTAACCAACAGTTTTATGCGTGCTTCTACATTAAAAGGATTGGCCTGTCATACTGCTGATGATGCAGGTACAATTGGACCTGATCCTGTTTTTGGTTGGGGATTATTAAACTGTAAAAAGGCAGCAGAAGCAATATCTAATAATGGATTATCTTCATGGGTTTCAGAAGAAAATCTAAATAATGGTCAGGTTTATAGTATTACCGTAAACTCAAACGGAACTACACCTTTAATTGCTTCCATTACTTGGACTGATGTCCCAGGAGCTATCAATACCGGTGGTTTTGGCGCCAATGATCCGACTCCTGCTTTGGTTAATGATTTAGATATTCGAGTGGTTAGAAATACAACAACATATTTCCCATGGAAATTGGATTGGGATCCAAATAGTCCAGCAATTAGAACCGAGGATAACAATGTTGACAATGTTGAACAAGTTAAAATTGATAACCCTGCCGCCGGTCAGTATACTATAACGGTAAACCACAAAGGGACTTTGGTTACAGGTGGTCAAAAATTCTCTCTGGTTATTACCGGTTTGACTTCGAACTTTGCTATCAATTCAACATCAGATAACTTAACCGTTTGTTCAACTCAAAATGCGGTATATACTTTTAACTACACCCAATCAGGTGGCGGAACAACAACTTTCTCTGCAGTAGATTTACCAACTGGAGCTTCTGCTACTTTCTCACCTAGTACTTTAAGTGCTAACGGCACCGTAACTATGACTGTTTCCGGTTTGTCCGGAATATCGCCAGGTGAATATTTTGTTGGTATTAAAGGAACAAGTGCAACAGAAACTGAAACACGTTACAAAATATTAAGAGTTTTTAACGGAACTTCTTTCCAACCGGTAGGTTTACAAACACCAGCCAATGCACAAAACGGATTGTCGACTACGGCTTTGTTAAAATGGGATACCCAACCCAATGCCTTGACTTATAACATCCAGGTTTCCGAATTTCCGAATTTTTCACCTTTGCTTATTAATGAAGAAGTTACAAATAACCAATACAATATTTCAGGCTTGTCTGAAGCTACGAGATATTATTGGAGAGTGATTCCACAAAACAATTGTGGTACAGCCGTAACAAGCAATGCCATAGTTTACTATTTTGATACCGGAAATCTTGTTTGTGACATTAATTTTGCGGCTGAAGACTATTCTGATGCTTTTATTGGTAGTGTCCCAAACTCAACGGCTTCTGTCCCTTTAACCATTACAGGTGGTTACACTATAGGTGATTTAAATGTGAATATCAATATTTCGCACACTTGGGTTCAAGATATGACTATTGTTCTTGAAGGACCTGTGGCCATTGGAAGTCCAATCATTACCTTATTAGAAGAAGCTTGTGGTGGTCAGTCTAACATTGATTGCACAATGGATGACGATGGTGGTTTACCGGCTTGTGCAGGAAACCCTGCCATCAGTGGAAGTATTGCACCAGTTAATCCTTTAAGTGCTTTGAATACTTTGCCTGCCGATGGTGTATGGACATTAAGAGTAGTTGATCCTTACAATGAAGATGGTGGAAGTATTAATAATTTTAGTATTGACATTTGTAGCGTTGAAGTAGCTCTCTCGGTAATTTCTAATCCGATTTTGAATAGTAGTATATATCCAAATCCAACCAAAGGAATTGTAAATGTTGCCATTCCGGCTTTGACTGATAAAGCAACGATTACCTTGTACGATTTACAAGGAAGAGCAATTATGACAAAAGACACCAATCAAGTATATACCTCATTTGGGATAGAAAATTTACAAGATGGCGTATACTTAATCAACATTGCCAATGATCAAGGGACTGTTACTAAGAAAATCGTTTTGAGAAGAAATTAATTTCAATAAAGAATAATTAATAAAAAGAGGTCTTAAAGGCCTCTTTTTTTATACATGCAATATTTCATCCTCTATTAATAAATCTTCTCTACGGAGTCGAAGAAAGATTTGTGCTACCGCAATCACATCTTTTTCACAATAGGTAACAATTCTGTCGATGTCCTTTTCTACATAAAAAACATGAGCAACTTGACTGCCATCGATATCGCCTTTTGGGGATGGAATGCCTAAAATTTTGGTCAATAATTTTAAAGAAGTGAAATGTTTATAGTCGCCAAATTTCCAAAGTTCCAAAGTATCTAAATGTGGGATTTCCCAAGGTTTTTTACCAAATAAATTCAGTTTAGCCGGAATGGCAATTTGGTTGATAATCATTCTGCGAGCTATAAACGGTATGTCAAATTCTTTAGCATTGTGACCACATAAAAGATGTTGGGCACCATTGAAATGATTGTCTAACAAAGCCGAAAAATCTTTTAAAATCTTTTTCTCTTCGCCAAAAAAGGAAGTCACTCTAAAGTTCCGAATGTCATTTTTATTGGCAAAATAACCCACGGAAATACAAACGATTTTACCAAACTCAGCCCAAATGCCGGCACGTTCATAAAAGTCTTCGGGTGTGTATTCCTCTTTCCTTTGGTACTGGGTTTTTTGTTCCCAAAGGACTTTCATTTCATTATCTAAAACGCCGAAGTTTTCTTCTTCGGGAACAGTTTCTATGTCAAGAAAGAGTATATTATTGAGTGGGATTTTTTCAATCATAAAAATAAAATTAAGAATTAACCGACTTAAAATTAGTGATTTATTTTAAACATGAAAGAAAAATAGCTAAAAAAGTGTTTGTTGTGCGCTTGGGCTTTCGTGTTCCAATAGCCATTTTTTGCGCCAAAGTCCTCCGGCGTAACCGGTTAGCGAACCATCAGTACCGATAACGCGATGACAAGGAACTACGATCCATAAAGGATTTTTACCATTAGCGGAAGCTACAGCTCGAATGGCTTTAACATCGCCTAACTTTTTAGATAAATCAAGATAAGACATCGTTTTGCCAAACGGTATGTTGAGCAATTCCTGCCACACTTTTTGTTGGAATTCGGTTCCCGATGGGTTGATTTTGAAATTGAAATCGTTTCTATTCCCTTGGAAATAATCTTGTAGTTGTTGCACTGCTTCTTGCAAAACGGGTGGAATTGTAGTGGTAAATTCGCCTTCTTCTAAAATTGAAATCACAGCAATGCCGTTTTCATCGCCAACGATTTTGGCAACTCCTAAAGGTGTTTTAATGAATGCGGTTTCCATAAGATAAAGATAATTATTTTAACCGCAAAGGGCACAAAGAAGGCGCGAAGTTCGCAAAGTTTTACTTCGAGAAAGTATAGATGTAATCTTCCAAAGCTTTTAGTTCTTCATTGCTCATTAGCTTAGTGATGGCGAAATTGGTTTTCATCACTTCATACTGACTTGGATCAACGATGGGTTCGCTTTCTTCTTTGAGAAAACTAATAATACTGCCTTTTTTTTCCTTGTAGATTTTGGCAATCTCGGCGATACTTGGTCCGATAACTTTTTGGTCCGGTAAATGACAGGCGTTGCAAGTTCCTTTGCCTTCAAATAGTTCCTGACCGGAAATGACGATGGCTGTGTTGTCTTGCTTGGGTTGGCCGTAGTTTTCTTCGGTTTCTTTTTTACAAGACACGAATGTTGTGATTAAGGCGATTAGGATGTATTTTTTCATGTTTACAAAAATTCAATTCTATTACTTTTTAGCCCTGATTGAAGTGGAAATCCTTTTTTTAAACTCCGATAGAGTTTGAAACTCTGTCGAAGTTAAAAAAAGATTGGAACGAAAAGCAGGAAAATGGATAGCCGATAAATCCCGAGCCTTTCGCTCCCAAAGTTTTACCGCAAATTCGCAAATCAAAATCTCATAAAATTTAAAATTTGCGAATTTGCGGTCATTTTATTTGTTTAATAATATTGCGGCTTCTTTGGCAAAATAAGTGGAAATCAGACTCGCGCCGGCTCTTTTAATGCACATCAATTGCTCCATCATGATTTTGTCGTGGTCGAGCCAACCTCTTTCGGAAGCCGCTTTAATCATAGCATATTCGCCCGAAACGTGGAAAACCGTCACGGGAACATTCACGGCATTTTTAACTTCGCGAACGATGTCTAAGTAGGCAATTCCGGGTTTTACCATGACCATATCGGCGCCTTCTTCTACGTCCATTAACGCTTCTTTGATGGCTTCGATGCGGTTGGCATAATCCATTTGATAGGTTTTTTTGTCTTTCGGAACCACAACATCTGCTTCTCTCGGCGCACTGTCTAAAGCATCGCGAAACGGTCCGTAGAATGCTGACGCGTATTTGGCCGAATAACTCATGATGCCAACGTTTGAAAAACCTGCGGCGTCTAAACCTTGGCGCAATCTTAAAACTCTTCCGTCCATCATATCGCTTGGTGCTACGAAATCGGCTCCGGCTTGCGCATGAGAAACGGCCATTTTCACTAAGGCTTCGTTAGTCGCATCGTTGGCTATATCGCCATTTTCGATGATACCGTCGTGACCGTAAATGGAATATGGATCAAGTGCTACATCGGGCATGACAATCATTTCAGGGCAAGCGGTTTTGATGGCTTTGATGGCATTTTGCATTAAACCGTTTGGATTCCACGCTTCTTTGCCGGTGTTGTCTTTTATGCTTTCGTCAACTTTTACATAAATGTTTACGGCACGAATGCCTAAAGCGTAAATTTCTTTGACTTCTTCGACAGTTAAATCAATCGAGCGACGGAAAATACCGGGCATGGATGGGATTTCGGATTTATAATTTTCGCCTTCTGCAATGAACATGGGAAACATAAAGTCGGATGGACTTAAAGTTGTTTCGCGGACTAAGGAACGTATGGATTCGTTAACGCGTAGCCTTCTGCCTCTTTGTAATGGGAACATATTTTTTTCTCTTTTCTCGCAAAGGCGCAAAGGCGCAAAGCGAAGTTATTTATAAAATTTTTTTACCATATAAGGAATATAAGTTCATTAAAGCCTTTTATATGACCTTATATTCCTTATATGGTTCAATTATATCCAATCTACTGGATTTTCTAGTACTTGAATTAATTTTTCTTCTTCACTTCCGGATTCCGGATGATGGTCGTAAACCCATTGTACATGCGGTGGTAAACTCATCAATATCGATTCTATTCTGCCGTTGGTTTTTAAACCGAATAGCGTGCCTTTGTCGTGTACCAAATTGAATTCGACATAACGACCGCGTCGGATTTCCTGCCAGGTTTTTTGTTCTAGTGTATAGGATAATGTTTTTCTTTTTTCTACAATTGGAACATAAGCTTCGCAGAAACTATTGCCTACTTCTGTTACAAATTTGTACCAATCATCCATTTTCATGGTTGCTGATTCTTTGCAATAATCGAAGAACAAACCGCCGATTCCGCGGGCTTCGTTTCTATGAGCGTTCCAAAAATAGGCGTCACATTGTTTTTTGTATTTCGGATAAAACTCCGGATTATGCTTGTCGCAAGCAATTTTACAGGTTTGGTGAAAATGTTTCGCATCTTCTTCAAACAAATAATAAGGCGTTAAATCTTGTCCGCCACCGAACCACGAATTGATAACGTCACCATTATCGTCATACATTTCGAAATAGCGCCAATTGGCATGAACCGTGGGCACCATTGGACTTTTGGGATGAATGACTAAACTCAATCCACACGCAAAAAAATCGGCTTCGCCTACGTTGAACATCTTTTGCATCGCTTCGGGTAATTTGCCGTGAACAGCCGAAATGTTGACGCCACCTTTTTCGAAAACCTTTCCATTCTCCATCACGCGTGTTCTTCCGCCGCCGCCTTCCGGTCGTTGCCAAATATCTTCACGAAATTTAGCTACGCCATCAACTGCTTCTAAGGCAGAAGTGATTTGGTCTTGGAGTTGTAGTATGTATTGATAGAACTTGTCTTTCATTGTGAATTAGTTTTCAGTCGCAGTTTTCAGTTCCAGAGAATTGAAACTGAAAACTGTGACTGTGACTGCCTACTGATTATATTCTTTCACCGCTTCAATAAACGCCTTCGCGTGATCAACCGGAATGTTGGGTAAAATACCGTGACCTAAGTTTACGATGTAATTGTCTTTTCCGAATTCGTCTATCATTTCATGTACCATTTTTTTGATGGTTGGAATTGGAGACAATAATCTTGAAGGGTCAAAATTTCCTTGTAAAGTGATTCTTCCGCCTGATAAATAACGAGCGTTTCTAGCAGAACAAGTCCAATCAACTCCAAGTGCAGATGCTTTTGATTTTGCCATATCGTTTAACGCAAACCAACAACCTTTTCCGAACACAATTACTTTAGTGTCTTCGGCTAAAGCTTCTACGATTTGGTTGATGTAAGGCCAAGAGAATTCGTTATAATCAACCGGAGAAAGCATTCCGCCCCAAGAATCAAAAATTTGAATGGCATTACATCCTGCTTTTACTTTTTCTTTTAAATATAAAATGGTCGTGTCAGTGATTTTTTGCAATAAAGTATGTGCCGCTACGGGGTTGGAGAAACAAAATCCTTTAGCTGTATCGAAACTTTTAGAGCCTTTTCCTTCTACGGCATAACAGAAGATTGTCCAAGGTGAACCAGCGAAACCAATCAACGGCACTTCGTCGTTGAGCATTTCTTTGGTTAATTTGATAGCGTCGAAAACGTAGCCTAACGTTTCATGAACATCCGGAACAAAGACTTGATTCACCTGTTCCATCGTGCGGATTGGATTTGGAATAATTGGTCCCAAATTGTCTTTTAACTCAACGTGAATGCCCATTGCTCTTGGTACCACCAAAATATCCGAGAACAAAATGGCCGCATCGGGTTTTACAATTCTGATGGGTTGTACTGTGATTTCAGCGGCTAATTCCGGTGTTTCACAACGGGTGAAAAAATCATATTTGTCGCGTAAGGCTCTGAATTCAGGTAAATATCTTCCTGCTTGACGCATCATCCAAACCGGTGGACGTTCTACGGTTTCATTGTTTAAGGCGCGAAGGAATAAATCGTTTTTAATCATATTTTTGGTTTTGTGCTAGCTTGGGCTAAACTATATTTTATTAAAAAATTCTATACTTTTTATAAGGGTACTTTCTATCGTGGGTTGATTGGCTATTACTACTTTTTTAGTAATGTCTCTCAAGGCTTTTGCGGTAGTATTTCCTATGCAAAAACAAATTTCGTCCCGAATGAGATTGACTTTCAAAAAACTTTTTACACCAGACGGACTGAAAAACATTATGCCATTCAAATTATCGTTAGCCTTATGAGGTGTTAAAACCGTTTCATAAACCTCAACTTCTTCAAAAACAACTCCGGCTAAAGTCATTGAATCCGGTAAAATATCTCTTCGCAGATTTCCGCAGAAAAACGTAAAACTACTTTTGAAATATTGGTTACAAATAATAGAAGCCAATTCTGAAGCGTAATCCGAACTTATGATTACTTCAAAGTCATTTTGTTCCAACATTGCTCTGGTTTTTTCACCTACACAAAAGCATTTTCTGGTTTTTATTTCAGTTATCTTTTCATGCTCTAAAACACTTTCTACTGCATTCTGACTGGTGAAAATCAGAAAATCATTTATCGTTTCAACTTCAAAATATTTGTTTACAACCTTAATAAAATCTTCTTCTTCAATTGCAAAATTCGCACTCAACAGTAATTGCTTTTGGCTTTCTAAAAGCTTTTTAGTTGATAATAGGCGAATTTGGTATTCCATCGTTTATACTTTTGGTTTAAGCTGTTTCTTGATTTCAAACATCAATTCACTTCCGCCATTCTCCAGAATTTCTTGTGCAGAATGAAATCCTAATTTCTTCCATTCTGAGATGTCGACAACTTTCTTGATTTCGAATTTTTGTCTTCCGTCAAGCGAAAGTAAACACCCTTGAAATTCTATGGTATCATCGTTTTGATTGTATTTGGCCAAAGCTCCGATTGGTGCTGTACAACCGCCTTCGAGTGTTCTTAAAAACTGTCTTTCTATGTAAGTACAAATTTCGGTTTCGATATCATTCAATTGAGAAACGGCCTCGATGGTATAATTGTCATTGCCCATGGCTACGACTACCATTGCACCTTGTGCCGGTGCCGGAATCATCCAATCTAAATTGATAAAAGTATCGGGTTTTAAATTGATTCTTTCCAAACCTGCTGCCGCAAAAACGGCTCCGCTCCAATCGTTGTCTTGCAACTTTTGCATGCGCGTGTTTACATTGCCACGTAAATCGGTAACGGTATGATTTGGATATTTATTCAGCCATTGTGCTTGTCGGCGTAAACTTCCGGTGGCTATCGTTCCGTTTGTATTTAAAAAATCGATATTGCCTTTGTGCACTAAAATATCTAACACATTCGCTCTTTCCAAAACGGCTGCTTGAACAATGCCGATTGGCAAAGCCGTTGGTACATCTTTCATAGAATGGACGGCAATATCTACTTCACCATTAATCATGGCAATGTCTAAGGTTTTGGTGAAAATTCCGGTAATTCCGAGTTCGTACAAAGGTTTGTCCAGAATAATATCGCCTTGTGATTTTACCGCCACAATTTCGGTTTTATAGCCTAAATCGTTGAGTTTCTTTTGAACGGTATGGGCTTGCCAAAGTGCTAGTTCGCTATCGCGAGTTCCTATTCGTATGGTTTTTTCAGTGACTTTGTGCATTGGTTTTTATATTTCTCGCTAAGGCGCGGAGACGCAGAGATTTAAAAGAATGATTTTTCTTGATCTAACTGGAAAACCTTTTCAATCCATTCAATGCCTTCATCCATAGAATCGCCGTCTTTTAGGTG
Source organism: Flavobacterium sp. (assembly GCF_046293665.1). GTDB lineage: Bacteria > Bacteroidota > Bacteroidia > Flavobacteriales > Flavobacteriaceae > Flavobacterium. The sequence continues at coordinate 493,173 of NZ_JBKBOL010000001.1, read as the reverse complement.
ATTTACAAAATGATTGGTGATTTTTTGGATGATGCGGTTGCTGATTAACTCGGCTTGCTCTTCGTCAAAATTGGATAATTTTTTGCGTTGCACGTTTAATTCGCCTTCTTTAATAGAATTTAATTTTTCTTTCAGAGCTTGAATGGTTGGCGCGAACTTTCTGTTTTTAGCCCAAGCCATAAACTCTTCTTTGATTTCTTCAATAATGGCTTCGGCAGCTGGAATGTGCAATTTTCTGTTTTCTAAAGTTTCGTCGGTAATTTGAGAAAGATGATCTAAGTGAATTAAAGTCACACCTTCAATTTCCTGAACATTTTCATTTACATTTTTCGGAATAGATAAATCTAAAATCAACAATGGCTTTTTCAGATTTAATATTGCCTTGTCAATAGTTGGGTTTTGAGCACCGGTCGCGACAACGACAACGTCTGCTTTTTGTAATTCCAATTGTAAATCGGCGTAATCTTTAACGACTAGGTTTAATTTTTGTGCTAATCTTTCGGCTTTGTCTTTGGTACGATTGATTAACGTAATGTGTTCGTGTTTGGTGTGTTTCACCAAATTTTCACAAGTATTTCTACCAATTTTTCCCGCTCCGAAAAGCAAGATATTTTTGTTGGCAATGTCTTCTACATTTCTAATAATGTATTGTACTGAAGCGAAAGAAACCGAAGTTGCACCGGTAGAAATGTCAGTATCGGTTTTGATTTTTTTACTAGCTTGGATAACAGAATTCACTAATCTTTCTAAGAAAGAATTCACCAAACCGTTTGATTTGCTTTCTACAAAAGCAATTTTCATTTGGCTGATGATTTCAAAATCACCTAAAATTTGGCTGTCTAAACCGGTTCCAACACGAAACATGTGATTGATTGCTTCCTGATTTTTATAGATGTAAGCCACTTCCTGAAACTCTTGTACAGAACCTTGGCTGTTTTCGCAAAGTAATTTGATTAACTCGTATGGGTGATTGGCAAAACCATAAATTTCAGTTCGGTTACAGGTTGATGTAACGATTAAGGCTTCGATTCCTTCTGCTTCAGCTTGCATCAATAAAGTTGATTTTGCTTTGGCATCCAAACTGAACTTTCCTCTGATTGCAGCATCTGCTTTTTTGTAACTTAATCCAACGGCGTAAAAAGAGGTGTGTTTCGACATATTAAAATTTTCCATAAACTACTTTCCTTAAAAAGTTCAACAAAAATATTACTAACCATTTTATAAAAATAACGCTGTAGGGACTTTTTGTGTCGCTGTGAGATATTTTGATTACCAAATATCTTTTTAGCGTTATTTATTATAAATTTGCAATGAAATCAAGTCTTGACAACTTCTTTATATAGATTCATTCTAAATAAGAATTTCACTTGGTTTCGAAATCATATACGAAAAAATGTCGCTATGGGTTCTCAAGAAGTTATAACAATTGAAAATGATTTCACTTTAATTCGTTTTCAAAACGATGGAAATGACAATTTTCATGTGAAAAGGCACATCAGTCAAGGGTTGATTCAATTTCACTTTGGAATTAAAGGCAAAGCAAAATTTGTTTTCAATCAGGGAAATTATGCTTTGGATTTGAAAGAAGAAAAGTCGTTGTTGTTCTACAATCCACAAAAAGAATTGCCATTAGATTTAGAATTGGCTCCGAATTCTTGGGTAATTTCGGTGATTATTTCTATCCAAAAATTCCATTCTTTGTTTACCAATCAGTCGGACCATATTCCGTTCTTGAGCCCTGAAAACAATGACAAAAAATATTATAAAGAAGAAAATATTAGCCCATCGATGGCGATTGTTTTGAGTCAGATGTTTCACTATTCGCTTAATCCATCTATCAAAAACCTTTATTATAAAGGAAAAGGTTACGAATTATTGAGTTTGTATTTCAACCGAAACGAAGACCCGAATGCTGAGCAATGTCCGTTTCTAATTGACGAAGACAATGTGATGAAAATCAAAAAAGCCAAAGAAATCATGATTGCCAATATGGCGGAACCGCCGGGTTTAGAAGAGCTTTCGGAACAAGTTGGTTTGAGTTTGAAAAAATTAAAAATGGGTTTCAAACAAATTTACGGCGACACCGTTTATGGTTTTTTATTCGATTATAAAATGGATTACGCCCGACAATTATTGGATTCAGGTTCTTATAATGTGAATGAAGTTGGGCTCAAAATAGGCTACAGCACCGGAAGTCATTTTATTGCAGCGTTCAAAAAGAAATTTGCCACAACACCCAAAAAATATTTAATGAGTTTGAATGCCAATACCTAATCGCATTGATTTCGTATATCAAACCATTAGTAAAAAATTAGTTTAACCTAAAGCCCAAAAAGAAGTTTCATTACTTTTAACAAAATTAAAATTGCCAAAATGAAAGGAGTATTATTAGTCAATCTCGGTTCGCCCGAAAGCCCAACTGCCAAAGACGTTAAACCTTATTTAGATGAATTTTTAATGGATAAATACGTGATTGACGTACCATTTTTATTAAGAGCGCTTTTAGTTCGCGGTATTATTTTACAAACCCGACCTAAAAAATCGGCTGAAGCTTACAGTCAAATCTGGACCGATGAAGGTTCGCCACTAATTGTTTTTTCCAAAAAAATGCACCAAAAAGTGGAGAAACTGGTTGATGTTCCAGTGGCTTTAGCGATGCGTTACGGAACGATGACGATGCAAAAAGGCTTACAGGAATTAAAAGATAAAGGCGTAACTGAAGTGATGTTATTGGCTTTGTATCCGCAATATGCGATGGCTTCAACGACTACGATTTGGGCTTTAGCCGATGAATTGCAACAAAAACATTTCCCTGAAATGACCATCACGAAAGTACCGGCATTTTATAACAAACCCGATTTTATCAAAACCTTAGCCCATTCGATTAAAAAACACTTAGAAGGATTTGAATATGATCACTTGCTGTTTTCTTATCACGGCATTCCTAAACGCCATATTCGCAAAACTGATGTAACCAAATCACATTGTACTATTGATAATAAATGTTGTGTAACCGCTTCACCAGCCCATGAATTTTGCTACCGCCATCAATGTTACGAAACTACTAGACAAGTAGTTGAATTGCTCGGAATTCCGGAAGGCAAATACAGTCAAACGTTCCAATCTCGCTTGGCCGGAGACAAATGGTTGACGCCTTACACCGATGTTGAAATTAACAAAATGCCGGCAAAAGGAATCAAAAAATTAGCGGTTGTAACTCCGGCGTTTGTTTCAGATTGCTTAGAAACTTTGGAAGAAATTGCGATGCGTGCCAATGAAGAGTTTAAAGAAAACGGTGGCGAGGAATTTTTTGCGGTTCCTTGTTTGAATGATGAAGACGAATGGTGTCAAGTGGTAGCCAATTGGGTAAAAGATTGGAGTAAATAAATTGAAAACCTACCGCAAATTCGCAGATTAAAATATAATTGGCAAATCTGCGGTTTATAAATTAAACAAATGGAACTCTACAACTACATAAAATCTTTGCACCTCATCTTTGTCATCACTTGGTTTGCGGGTTTGTTTTATATTGTTCGCTTGTTTGTGTACCAAATTGAGGCCAACAACAAGCCTTCGCCTGAGAAAGAAATTTTGCAAAAGCAATACAAAATCATGACGTATCGCTTGTGGTATATTATCACTTGGCCGAGTGCAGTTTTGGCAACGGTATTCGCGTTATGGTTGTTACATTTGATGCCCGCATGGATTCATATGCCTTGGATGCAAGTGAAATTGGGTTTTGTAGTTTTATTGTTTGCCTATCATTTCAAATGCCATCAAATTTACAATCAGTTGCAAAATGACGAGTTCAAGTACAGCTCCAATTTTATGCGATTGTGGAATGAAGGTGCCACGATTATCCTGTTTTCTGTCGTTTTTTTAGTAATTTTAAAAAATGCTTTCAATTGGATTTACGGCGTAGTCGGAATTATTTTGTTTTCGATTTTGATTATGCTTGGGTTTAAATTTTACAAACGAATACGGGAAAAGAAATAGTTGACAGTTTAAGTCTCAGTTAACAGAAAAACTGCGACTGAAAACTGCGACTGAAAACTTAATAAATGCTAAACGGCTTCAAAATGTCAATGCTTTCGCTTCGCATCAGGATTTTCTTGTCGATGATTATATTGATATTGATTGCCTCTATTTTGATGGCTTCTATTTCGATTATACAATTTAAAAATGAAGCCAAAGATTACCACCAAGAACGATTAGACCGAAAAGAATTTGCTATCAAAGAGCACATCAACTACGTGCTTTCTACCACAACTTATCCGCTAACACCTGAAAATCTTCGATTAATTTTCAAAGATAAAATTCACGAACTGTCTGACATTCATAACTTGGAAATCAATATTTACTCTTTGGAAGGAAAACTGTTGAAGTCTTCTAAGTCGACGTTTTCCGTGGATAAAGTCGCGCCGCCAATTCCGAACTATATCCTGAAACTCGTGCAATCTTCTGTGGATAAAAGATATGTTGACATTAAGAACATCGACGGAGTTAAGAACCGTTCCTCTTACAGCCAAATCAAAGACGACAAATTTAAACCTTTGGGCATTCTGAATCTTCCATACGTAGAAGACGATGGTTTTTACGAAACGGAATTGCGTGAATTTTTGTTGCGTTTGAGTCAGGTGTATTCGTTTATGTTGGTTATCGCTTTTGCTCTAGCCTACTTCCTTTCGAGTTACATTACCAAATCGCTTAAAACCATTTCCGATAAAATCAACGAAACGAGTCTGAACCAAAAAAACGAAAAGATTGTCATTGAGGCCAATAGTAAAGAAATCAATTCCTTGATTAATGCTTACAACCAAATGGTGGACAAGTTAGAAGAAAGCGCCAGTAAGTTAGCCCAAAGCGAACGCGAACAAGCTTGGCGTGAAATGGCAAAGCAAGTCGCTCACGAGATTAAAAATCCATTGACTCCAATGCGTTTGACCGTTCAAAGTTTCCAACGAAAATTTGATCCGAATGATCCCGATTTGAAACAAAAACTGAATGATTATTCTAAAACCATGATTCAGCAAATTGACACGATGAGTTCGGTCGCATCAGCGTTTTCTAACTTTGCTTCGATGCCGGCGCAGCAGAATGAGAACTTGAATGTGGTGGATGTAGTTGAATTGGCTTTGGATATTTTTAATGAAGATTACATTGTTTTTGAAAGCAATAAAGAAGAAATCATCTCGAAATTAGACCGAACGCAACTGATTAGAATCATTACCAATTTGGTTAAAAACGCTACACAATCCATTCCGGAAGACCAAGAAGAAAAACAGGTTTTAGTTTCGGTAAATGAAGTAGAAGACAATGTAATTATTTCGGTAAAAGACAACGGAATCGGCATCAATCCTGAAAACATCGATTATATTTTTGAGCCTAAATTCACTACCAAAACCAGTGGTATGGGATTGGGATTGGGAATTATCAAAAACATCATCGAAAATTACAAAGGAACTATTACTTTTGAAACCGAACCGGGAAAAGGCTCAACTTTTATAGTGTCGCTTCCTATTGTTAAATAAAAATTTAACCGCAGATTCGCAAATTTTAAATAGATATGTCAAATAAATAATTTGCGAATTTGCGGTAAAAATTATACAAATAATAAAACTACAAACTATGAACTTCGAAAACATACTCGTTGCTATTGACAACGGCATCGGACAAATTACTATCAATCGTCCGGCAAAATTAAATGCTTTGAACAAAGCAACCATTCAAGAATTACACGATGCTTTTGAGAATTTAGAAAATAATTCTGAAGTAAGAGTAATTATAATTACCGGCGAAGGTGAAAAGGCTTTCGTAGCCGGTGCTGACATTTCTGAATTTGCTAATTTCTCTATTGAAGAAGGAGCTCAATTGGCGGCTCAAGGACAGGAATTGTTGTTTGATTTTGTAGAGAAATTGAAAACACCTGTCATTGCTGCGGTAAATGGTTTTGCGCTTGGCGGTGGCTTAGAATTGGCGATGGCTTGTCATTTCAGAATTGCTTCCGACAATGCTAAAATGGGTTTGCCTGAAACGTCACTTGGCGTTATTCCGGGTTATGGCGGAACCCAACGTTTGCCGCAATTGATTGGAAAAGGACGTGCCATGGAACTGATTATGACCGCCGGAATGATAGATGCGGAAACGGCAAAATCTTACGGATTAGTCAATCATGTAGTTGCTCAAGCAGAACTTTTAGAATTCACGAAAAGCATCGCCTCGAAAATCATGCGCAATTCTCCAAATGCTATCGGAAAAGCTATAAAAGCTATCAATGCCAATTACAAACACGATGTTGACGGTTATGATGTAGAAATCAGAAACTTTGGCAAATGTTTCGGCACCGAAGATTTTAAAGAAGGAACAACAGCATTCTTGGAAAAAAGAAAGGCCAGTTTCACAGGGAAATAAAAAACAAATCTCGCTAATCAGCGGGATTTTTTTATATATTCGGAGCTTAAAAAAACCAAACCAATGAAAAAAATCCTTTTAAGCATTGTAATGTCTTTGCTTTCGATAGCGGGTTTTGCCCAAGAAATCCCTTTTAAAATAAGCAAAAGTGAATTGTTTAAAGACGAATTCAAGCATTCTAATATTGCCTTAGCCGAAGATGACGGCAATGGCGGTATCCTGTTGGTTCGAACTTATTCTGGCGGTATGTTTTCCGGCAGTTATGGTTATTACTTTGAGCATTATGATTCCAACATGAAACTCATTAAAGAATATGAATACAATCCCAAAGAATCCAAAGACGTAAAGCAAAGTGGAATTTTAGGACTTATTAGCAACGGAGACGAAATCAATATTATTAATTTCTTATACAATAAAACAGAAAAAGCTTTTATCTGCGTGTCTATGACAGCTAATATTGCCGATTTCAATTTTAAATCAAAAGAATTATTCCGAATCAATAGCGAGGAAGTTAAGCGATTCGGGATGTTTTCCAGAGTTTCTGATTTCGACGGCGATTCGGGTGCGAGCATGATTGTAAACGAAGACCGAACCGCTTTTGCCATTACCGTTGACATCAAAGACAAAGAGAGTGAAACCCATAAAATCTATTTGTTTGACAATCAATTGAACAAAAAAATTGAACACATTTTCAAACGCGATATCAAAGATCGAAAATTCAGATATGAAAATATTGATGTATCTAAAGATGCTTCAACACTGTATCTTTTAGGGAAAGTATATTCTGATGACGCCAAAAAGAAAAAAGAAGGCGGGCGTTATCAGTATGAATTGACAAGAATTACCAATGACAATCAAAAAACACAGGTTTTTGATACCGATGAGCACTTTTCAGCATCTTTGAAAGCTATTGTTTTTTCGGACCGAGTAACTTGTATCGGATTCTATTCTGACCGTAATGACAACCGTTACAAAGGCATCAGCTATTTTGAATTAGACCCAATTACATTAGACATCAAAAAATCTAAATTCAATCCGTTTACAGAACAGTTCATGGTAGATAAATATGGGAAAGACAAAGACAAAGAATTGAGGAATCTTTCCTTTAGAAGAATATTGATTACGACCAACAATGATATTATTTTCAATGCAGAAGAGTTTTATATTACTACTCACACTTATTCAACGCCAAACGGTGGCATGGTTACCCGAACACTTTTCCATTATGATGATATTGTAAGTGCTAAAATAAACCCTTCAGGTGATATCGTTTGGGCAAGAAACATTAACAAACGCCAAGTATCATCAGGAGACAATCCTTATCTTTCCTATACCTCAACTGCCAGAGGCAATGATGCCTATTTTTTTATTAATGCCGGTGAAAAAGTAAAAAAATTAAGAAACGACCGCATACAGTTTGGACAAACTTCAAACAAACGCTCGAATCTAAATGTGATTAGAGTCAACCAAAACGGAGATTTTGATTTTCAGGAAATATTAGATGATAAAGACAACGAAGTGCCATTTATGGTTTCGGATGGAATACTGTCGGGTGATTCCGTTTATTTTCTGGGACAAAAGGGCAAGAAAAAACAACTACTGAAAGTAACTTTATAAAACAAAAAGAGAATCAAATTGATTCTCTTTTTTATTTCTCGCCTTCCCATTCTGCATAAAACTGCGAGAGGAAATTTTCCATGTATTGGTGGCGTTGCAAAGCAATTTTTTTTCCGCTTTCCGTGTTCATTTTGTCTTTGAGCAACAATAGTTTTTCGTAGAAATGATTTAGTGTTGGCGAATCATTATTCTTATATTCTTCTTTAGTCATGTTTAATTTGGGAGCAATAGCCGGATTGTAAAGCGCTCTGTTTTTGAAGCCACCATAGTTAAAACATCTGGCAATTCCTATGGCGCCAATTGCATCTAATCTGTCCGCATCCTGAACAATTTCAAGTTCTTTAGAATGGAACTTCTTTTCAAAATTGCCGCCTTTAAACGAAATGTTTTCGATGATATTAATCACATGTACAATTGTTGCTTCGGTTACTTTTTCGGATTCTAAAAAAGCACGAGCTGTTCTTGGCCCGACGGTTTCATCGCCTTCGTGAAATTTACTATCGGCAATATCATGAAGCAAAGCGCCGAGTTTTACGACCGTCAAATCACAAGCTTCTTCCTGAGCAATCAAAATGGCATTTTTATACACGCGCTCAATGTGAAACCAATCGTGTCCGCCTTCGGCATTTTCGAGTTGTTTCTTTACAAAAAGGATAGTTTTATCAATTATTGACATCAATTTGGGTTTAAAAAAATCCTTTCTTTTAGGAAAGGATTTAGTTTATACTCTATTCTCTTTTTTCTATTATCTAGACAAAGCGGGTTCAACCCATTTGAAAATTTTAGTTTCTTCTGGCAAGACTAATCTTTCTGAAATTTTTGCCATTCTTTCCGGTAATTTCATCAAATAATCTCTGGCTTTTTCAGCTTCTGCAGTTAAGTTGGTTATCTTATCGATTTCCCATCTTTCAGTCAATTTCTTCAAGATGTCTACATAATCTGCAGCAGTGTAGACTCCGATTTTTTGAGCCGAATTAGAAAATTCTTCAAACGCTGAACTCATTTTTTCTCCTGATTCTCTCAAGAAAACTGCAGGCATCACGATTTTATTTTTCATCATGTGTTGAAACGACAACATCATTTCGCTTGGATCTACTTTGAAAATTTGGTTTACAAATTCGCTGTAAGCATGATGGTGGCGCATTTCGTCACCGGCAATCATTTTACACAATTTTGACAATTTCTTGTCGCCATATTGTTTGGCAATTTGCGAAACTCTGTTGTGTGAAATATAAGTGGCTAATTCTTGAAAACTCGTGTATACAAAGTTTTTATATGGATCGCGTCCGGTTCCTATATCAAATCCGTCATTGATTAAATGTTGCGTAGTCATTTCAACTTCGCGCATGTTTACACGTCCGGATAAGTATAAATATTTGTTCAATAAATCACCGTGCCGGTTTTCTTCTCCGGTCCATTGGCGAACCCATCTTGACCAACCGTTTCGTTCCACATTATCAATTCCTTCTACGTCCATTAACCAAGATTCGTAGGTTGGCAAAGCTTCTTCAGTAATAGTGTCACCTACTAAAACTACCCAAAAATCATAGGGTAAATCTTTGGCAATTTCTCTCAACTCTTTTACTTCATCAAAGAAACTTTCACTTTCTGAATTAGGTAGTAAGTCTGACGGTTGCCATATTTTTTCAACCGGAATCAAAAACTCGTCTACAAATTTGTCTACGTCTTTTTCCAGAAACTGCATGACTTCTAGTCTAACATTCTTTTGAGGCATTTTTTAATTTTTTATAGATTGTATTATCGCTTGTTCCGTTTTCTCCATCAACTCTTCAAACGAAAAATCTTTTACGGCTAAAGGGTCATGAATCGTAAATTGCAAACGATTGCCTAAGCCCATGGGGAAAGCACCAAATTTAACCATTTTCCACGAATTATTAATGGTAATTGGCACAACATAAGCAGAAGGCGCATATTTACATAAGATTTTTAGACCACTTTGGGCAAATTCTTTTGGTTTTCCGTTTTTACTTCTTGTTCCTTCCGGAAAAATTACTGCGGAACGGTTGTGCTTTTCGATGTATTCTGATAAGCCTTTTATTAATGGAATAGCTTGTTTGGGATCTTTTCTGTCAATTAAAATCGAGCCACCATGTCTTAAATTATACGAAACACTCGGGATGCCTTTGCCCAACTCTTTTTTGCTGACAAACTTGGCGTGAAAACGGCGCAAATACCAAATGATTCCAATAATATCATATAAACTTTGGTGATTGGCCACAAAAATTATCGGGGCATTTTTTGGGATAACTTCTTTGTTTTTAAAAGTGTAAGTCGTTCCTAAAATATTAGTGCATTTGGTCAAAAAGAAATTCAAATAATCGACACTTTTTTTGTGTGCCTGGTAACCAAAAACATTGAAGCAAATCCATTGAATCGGGTGGAAAATGACCAATGTCAATCCGAAACACAAATAATAAATTACTGAAATTGGGTAGGATATAAGTTTTTCCATAATGTAAAAATAGTAGGCAAAAATAAGTAAAAATCAAGGGATGATACAGAAAGCAGGCATAAAAAACACCTTAAACATTTAACAAAATATACACTTTTTGTGTAACACAATAAAATCAAACATAACTACCTTTAAAAACATAATGATTGGCATGATAAAGGTTAAGACAATTTGTTCAAAACTACTCTGATTTGTGTCCCATAACATCAAAAAAAGCATTATTTTTATGCCACTAAATTTTTAAAAAATGAGTTCAGAAAAAGAAGCCAAATTAAAAGCCTTACAACTAACACTAGATAAATTAGACAAAGCCTACGGCAAAGGAACCGTGATGAAGATGGGCGATAAAGCCGTTGAAGAAGTAGAAGTTATTCCTTCGGGTTCGCTTGGTTTGGATTTAGCTTTGGGCGTAAACGGTTATCCGAAAGGAAGGGTTATTGAAATATATGGCCCGGAATCTTCGGGTAAAACTACTTTAACTTTACACGCGATTGCAGAAGCGCAAAAAGCCGGCGGAATTGCTGCCTTTATTGATGCAGAGCACGCTTTCGATAGAAATTATGCCGAGAAATTAGGCGTAGATATTGAAAACTTAATCATTTCGCAACCGGATAACGGAGAGCAAGCATTGGAAATTGCCGAAAACTTAATCCGTTCAGGAGCGATTGATATTGTTGTAATTGATTCGGTGGCTGCATTGACCCCAAAAAGCGAAATCGAAGGCGAAATGGGGGATTCTAAAATGGGATTACATGCCCGTTTGATGTCACAAGCTTTGAGAAAATTAACCGGAACCATCAGTAAAACCAATTGTACTGTTTTTTTCATCAACCAATTGAGAGAGAAAATCGGCGTAATGTTCGGAAATCCAGAAACTACAACGGGTGGAAATGCTTTGAAATTCTACGCTTCGGTTCGTTTAGACATTCGTCGTTCGTCACAAATTAAAGATGGTGAAAATGTAATTGGTAACAGAACCAAAGTAAAAGTGGTTAAAAATAAAGTCGCGCCGCCATTCAAAACGGCAGAATTTGACATTATGTATGGAGAAGGCGTTTCTAAAACCGGTGAAATTTTGGATTTAGCTGTTGAATTTGAAGTGATTAAAAAAGCGGGTTCATGGTTTAGTTATGGAGATACTAAACTTGGTCAAGGGCGAGATGCTGTAAAGGTTTTGATTAAAGACAATCCGGAGTTAGCCGATGAATTGGAACAAAAAATAAAAGACCTCATCAAAGAAAATAATGCTTAAAAATTTAAAAGTGTCTCGTTGAAAAACGGGACGTTTTTTTTTAGTAATTTAACGCAACCATTTGTAAACATTCCCATCTAACTCAAAAATCATTTACCATTATGAAAAAAATAGTTTCTCTTATAGCTTTAGTTTTTTTATTCAATTCTTGTACTCCGGACAACGGTACAAATTATTTATTTGAATTATTGCCAGTTGAGAGTGTTGATATTCCTACTGAATTTACCATGGGTGAAATTTATGAAATGAAAATGTATTACAGAAGACCAACATCCTGTCACACCTTCAATACTATTTATTATGACAAGGATTTAAATGTGAGAACTATCGCAATAGAAAGCGCAGTAAGACAAGAGGATGATTGCCAAGAGCTTACCGAAGACAATCTTGTAGAATGTTCCTTTAACTTCGAAGTGACCAGTAATGGCTCATATCTTTTTAAATTTTGGCAAGGACGAGATGATCAAGGAAATAATATTTTTTTAGAATATGAAATCCCGGTGGTAAACTAAACAAGCAAACAATCAATTTTTGAAAATTGGAATTAAAACAACTCATAAATGATTGCAAAAACAACAATAGGAAAGCACAAGAACAGTTATACCGAATCTATTCACCAAAACTGTTTGCTGTATGCTTAAAGTATTCGCGCAATTATGCTGAGGCACAAGACAATTTACAAGATGGGTTTATACTTATCTTTAAAAAAATTGAGCAATTTTCATTTAAAGGTTCTTTTGATGGTTGGTTAAAAAGAGTGATGATTAATCATGTTTTACAACAATATCGGAATCAAACTTTTTTAAGCTTAGTCAATGAAGATATCGCTGATGAACAAGAAATTGAAATAGAAGACGACAATATTTCGATGGATTATTTGCTGAAAATCATTCAGGAATTGCCCGATAGGTACCGATTGGTTTTCAACCTTTATGTAATTGATGGCTTTTCGCATGCTGAAATTGGAGAAATGTTGACCATTACAGTTGGCACCTCAAAGTCGAATTTAGCCAGAGCCAGAATGATTTTAAAAGAAAAAATAGAACAATACAAAAACGAAGAAACTAAAAAGTTTCCTTCTGCAAAATGAGTGATAAAAAGAACATAGATAGGCTTTTTCAAGAAAAGTTCAGAGATTTTGAAGCCAATCCGGCTGATAATATTTGGAACCATATTGAATCAAAACTCAATGAAAAAAAGCGCAAAAGAGTAATTCCGTTTTGGTGGAAACTCTCGGGCGTTGCAGCTGTATTCCTAATTGGAGTTTTGATTGGCGACAAAGTTTTAAACGATGGTATTAAAACGACAAACCCAATTGTAATTGAAGATAATTCCAACCAAAACCAAGGAAAAACGACTGATGGTATTTTAGAGAAAGATAAGGAAAACCAGACCAATACAAACACAAATACGAATGTCGTTGAAGTTGAAGCCGTTTCAGAAAATGACGGAACCATAAATAATATGGCTCCAAAATCAAATAGCTCTATTAATGCAGTAGTTAATAAATCTACAATAAACCCAAAAAATTCAATTGGAAAAATAAAATCCCCTACTAACTCAGGTGAAACAAAATCAACTATTGCTCAAAGCAACTCAAACAAAAAACGATCTACGAAAGACAAATCGAAATCAGATAAAAATAAATCTTCACTAAACGAAACATTGGCTGAAAAACAAGAAGCTCAAATAATTGCCAATAAAGAAAAAAGCAACCTTTTTACTGCTGAAAATCCGCTTACTCAAAACGACAATGACAACAAGAATAAAGGGAATGTCAATTCGTTACAAATCAATAAAGATCTTAATCTTGAGGGTTTAAAGGGAAGCAATAATTCGATAATAGCAACCAAAGAAATCGAAAACAAAATTAACGATACTGCCATTGTCAAAAGTATTGCAAAAAATGAATTGGAAGAATTGCTAAATAAAAAAGAAGACAAATTAAAACAAGAATCCAAGCTAAATAGGTGGCAACTCACCTCAAATGTCGCCCCTATTTTCTTAGGTTCAGCAACTAACGGTTCACCGCTTGATTCAACGCTTGTAAACAATTCAAAATCCTATAATACGGGCGTTGGTTTTGGTATTGGTGTTAGCTATGCCGTTACCAAAAAACTTACCGTTAGAACCGGATTAAACAAATTCAACATGAGTTATAATACCAATGACATTGTTTATTTTGCCGGAATTGAATCGAGATCCTTGAAAAACATCAATCCTGCTGCTTCAGGTTCAATGATTCAAGTACAAGATAACATAACAAATACTGCAAATTCTGTGACTTCGGAAACAGCTTTTTTGCCTTTTGAAGACTCATTTGTACACAAAAACAAAGGCTATATTAACCAAGAAATGGGTTATTTAGAAATGCCGGTAGAAATGACTTATGCTTTGTTAGACAAAAAATTCGGCATCAGAATTATTGGTGGTTTTAGTACACTCTTCCTTCAAGACAATACGGTTAGCGTAATCTCTGATAACAGAAGTACCTTTTTAGGAGAAGCTAACAATTTAAATAATATTCACTTTAGTACCAATTTCGGTATCGGACTGAAATATGGTTTTATGAAGTCTTTTGAGTTCAATGTGGAGCCAACTTTTAAATACCAATTAAACACATTCAGTTCAGACGCCGGAAACTTCAAACCTTATTTGTTTGGAATCTACAGTGGCATCAGCTATAAATTCTAGTTTGTGATTGTTTAAAATTAGTTAAGTGGTGTTATTGCTTTCGAGTAATAACTGAAAAGAGTTCCTTAGTTAGGAACTCTTTTTATTTAAATCGTCTTGCAAATCTTTTAAAATCAATGCTCTAACATTATTTTTTAAAGTCTTTTTAAGGTCCTGACCTTTGGTCTTAGTTTCAAAAAAGCGATGCACCTTGGCTCTCATTAATCCTGGGCTTCCGCTAAAAAAAGTATAGGAGAAAAGTCTTTTGTTGTCATAAAAAGTCATAGGAACTATAGGAATTTCGTGTTCAATGGCTAAGCGAAATGCGCCATCTTTGAACTCGTCTAAAACCACGCTTTCGTCTGGAACTCCACCTTCGGGGAAGATACAAATGCTAATCCCCTGACTTAATCTTTTTTGAGCACGTTCAAAAACTGCCATTCTGCTTTTAGAACTACTTCTATCTACTAAAATACAAGTGCGCTTGTAGAAAAATCCAAATAAAGGAATCTTTGACAACTCTTTTTTGCCTACAAAAACAAAAGGATTTTTTACAATCGAAAGCATCAACATAATATCCGTCATCGAAGTGTGATTGGCCACAAACATATAGCTTTTGCCTACTTCGGGTTCTTGTTCAAACTCAACCCTGACGCGATAACCCATTCCGAAAAGAATGAATTTAGCCCAAATTCTAGCCATGACAAAAAAATACGGATACCATTTCTCTGAAAGTATCGAAATAAAAAGAAATGGAAACATAATGATGATAGGAATCGCCATCAAAATGTAGAACCAAATGCGATATAGCGTCCAAAAAACAATTTTCAATGCTCTCATGTGGTCAAATGTAATGAAAGGTATGCAATTTTTGATACAAACGTTTAACTTTGCGATTAGAAAAAATTTGAAGATGTCAAAAATATTAACCGGAATTCAAAGTACAGGAACACCACATTTAGGAAACTTATTGGGCGCGATTTTACCTGCCATCGAACTGTCAAGAAATCCAAGCAACGAGTCGTTTCTTTTTATAGCTGATTTACATTCAGTTACCCAAATTAAAAACGGTGATGAACTTCGCCAAAATACATACAGCACGGCATCCGTTTGGTTGGCTTGTGGTTTGGATGTCAACAAAGTGATTTTTTACCGTCAAAGTGATGTGCCTCAAACGGCGGAATTGTCTTGGTATTTGAGTTGCTTTTTTCCATTTCAAAGGTTAACTTTAGCACATTCTTTCAAGGATAAAGCCGACAGATTAGAAGATGTCAATGCAGGATTATTTTCGTATCCAATGTTAATGGCGGCAGATATTTTATTGTATGAGGCCAATTTTGTCCCGGTGGGAAAAGACCAAATGCAGCACATCGAAATCACGCGTGATGTGGCTTCCCGTTTCAATCACCAAATGGGCGAAACTTTCGTCATACCCGAAGGAAAAGTACAAGAAGAAACCATGTATGTTCCCGGAACCGATGGTCATAAAATGAGTAAATCTCGTGGCAATCTCATCAATATTTTCTTAGATGATAAAGCGTTGCGCAAGCAAATCATGAGCATTGAAACCGACAGCACACCATTAGAAGAACCAAAAAATCCGGATACTTGTAAAATATTCGGGATTTATAAATTGGTGGCCAATGCAGAACAGATTGCCGAAATGAAAATAAAATACACCAATACCAACCGAGATTTTGGTTATGGCCATGCCAAACAAGCTTTGTTTGAACTGATTTGCGAACGTTTCAAAACTGAAAGAGAAAAGTACAATTACTATATGAGCAACCAAGCCGAAGTTGACGCTTTGCTTAAATTAGGCGCAACCAAAGCGGGAGCGATTGCTGATGTTGTTTTGCAAAAAGTAAGAGTAAAACTTGGCTTCGAATAGAAATTAATTCACAATTAAGCCTCTTGAATCAACTCTTAAATGGCCGTTGACGAAATTAATATCAGCATCATTTTTGAAGGTGTAATCGGTCTCAAGCACTTCTTTCACATTTGGGATAAGTTCACTAAAACGGTATTCTACAATTGAACCACTTCTAATAAACAAATGGTTACTTTCTGTTTGGAAAGTGGCCAATTTTTTGCCCATATACACATTGAAAATGGTTTTAGCCGCGGCATTATTAAAATTAACCTCAATCGATTCTCCTGCTTTAATAAAATGAGCCGTTCTGGGAATTTTTATACTGTCATATAAAACGGCATTTTCTAAAAGTACCATATCATACTTAGACGTATTTCTAAACTTTAAGTAATTACTGCTTTCTGCTGTCGGTTGATTTTGATAAAACGTTTGAAATGGATTTTGACCGGTTTTAATATTACTTAGTCTGGTCAATCTTCTGATTTGATTTTGATTATAATCGGCTAAGAACACTCGGAAACTATCGATTTTAAATCGCATGTCTGTATAATAACGATCTAATTTTCTCGGTTCAGATTGCACTTCATAATCTTCATAATTTTGATAGCTGTCAAGCTCAGAATTCATCTTTGAAAGGTCATTTATAAAAAAGGAAACTCTGGTTAATACAAGCAAACCGACAACGGCATAAATCCAATAATATTTCTTTTTGTTTACAGCAAAAGGTTTGTAATTGATTTCCGCTCTTTCCTTTAACCTTTCGATGCTTATCGAAAAATTTTCATCAACTGCGTGATAATTTTTCATCGCTGTAAAGGTTCGCTTGGCCAATTCTGAACTTTTATCTGCCATGAATAGATTCATAAGAGTCGTTAATAATGATTTGACCTTTTCTTCTATCTCTTCATTTTTTAATCCATTTAAAAAAGTGAAGAAATTGGCATCTTTGATGTACAAAATTTTAGAGAAATCACCAAAAGGTGGTTTCAATGTCTTATCGGCTAACTCTAATTTTTCAATCGCATAAAACCGCATTTTTTCTATAACTCTATCCGGTAAAAACTGTCGTCCTTCAGCCAATAAAGCAATTTCTTCAAAGTCATTGGCTGCTATTTTATGATAAACAAAAGGATTAATATCGGCCATTAAGTACATTTGGATAAAGCCTTTGATTTGTACTTCATCCTGAAAATCAACTACTACTTGAAATTGTTTTTTGGAAAGATTTTTTTGGGTAAAAAAGTTAAACAAAGCTCTATTGTTCATTACTGCTTGAAACAACATAGCATTATTACTTAAAGCCTGAAAGAAAAGTGCTATGGATTCATCGGTTAAATTGGGATGATTGGCCTTTTCAGCTTCTAATTTGCTTTTCATTTCGGCAAAATCAGCTTCTGTCAGCAAACCTATTTTAGAAGTTTCAAGCGACAATAAAGTTGCTATTTTAATTATATTCATTTGATTCATTTTAAACCGCTTCAAAAAATTTTCCCGGCAAAGGTCTGATAATTCCTTTTAATTCCATCGTCAAAAGAATAGAAGAAATTTTAAATATTGGGAAATCACACTCCAATGCAACAACATCCAACGATTGTTTGCCATTTTTTTGCAAGTAATCATAAATTTTTTGTTCTTCAAAATCCAAAGTCACAAAAAGTTGTTTTTGAACAACCTTATTGTCGTTCTGAACATGTGAATGAATCTCCCAATTCAAACAATAAACTAAATCTGCTGCCGAAGTAATCAAATTAGCACGTTGCGATTTAATTAAATCATTACAGCCTTGACTGTATTTATCAGTAGTTCTTCCGGGAACGGCGAAGACATCTCTATTGTAATCGTTGGCCATATTGGCCGTAATTAACGAACCGCCTTTGTCGGCACTTTCAATTACAATTGTAGCTTCACTCATACCGGCAACGATTCGATTTCGCTTTACAAAGTTTTCTTTTTCGGGATTGGAATTGCTCCAGAACTCCGTTAAGAAACCACCATTCTGTTCTATTTTGGCGACATATTTTTTATGCGATTTAGGATAAATTTGATTTAAACCATGCGCCAAAACGCCAATAGTTTGCAAATTATTTTCCATAGCCGATTGATGCGCCACAATGTCAACACCGTAAGCAAATCCGCTGACAATGATTGGATTAAAAATGGCTAAATCTTCGATGAGTTTTTTGCAAAAATCGGTCCCATAAGAAGTAATTTGTCTTGTTCCGACTATGCTAATCATTTTGCGCTTTTTAAAGTCGAAATTACCTGAAGCAAAGAGCAAAACCGGACCATCAATACAATGTTTTAACCTGTCGGGATAATCGTCATTTTGAAAGTGCAACACTTGGACATTTTCATTTTGAATGTATTGCATTTCCAACTCAGCTTTTGCGAAAATACTTTTGTCTTTGAGGTTTTTAATCAGCATTTCACCAACGCCGTCAATGGCTTTTAATTCTTTTACCTTTGCTTTAAAAACATTTGCTGCTGAACCACAATGATTTATGAGTTTTTTAGCCACAATATCGCCCACGCCATCAACTTGGGAAAGGGCTAAAAGATGGAAAAGTTCAGTATTATTCATATCAATAAATTACTACAAAAATAAATATTTTTCTTTTGGATTGTTAATAAAATTTGTGAATAATTTTTTGATACTACTATTGTTTCTCTAAATTTGTTGACATGAAGATTGAACCATACATTTCCCAATTATTATATCGTTATCAATGCGTTACCGTTCCGGGTTTCGGTGCTTTTTTGACCGAATTCCAATCGGCGCAATTGGATGAAAACGCCCATTCGTTTTATCCGCCGAAGAAATTGGTTTCGTTCAATCCTTTTATTAAAAATAATGACGGTTTGTTGGCCAATCATTTGGCACAAACTGAAAAAATTGCCTATGAAGTTGCCGTAAATGCCATTCAGAATGAAGTTGCCGATTGGAAAAATAAGATTCAAGAGTTTGGTCGTTTTTCGATTAAGAATATTGGTGAGTTTACTTTAAACTCTGAAAAAAACTTGGTATTCGTTCCGGTTGATCAAATCAATTACTTGAAAGAATCTTTTGGTTTGAGTTCGTTTGTTTCTCCTGCGGTAAAACGCGAAACATACAAACAAGTGGTTGAAACTCTCGAAGAAAAAGCACCAATCACTTTTACACCTGAAAAAAGAAGCGGTTATAAAGCATTGAAATATGCTGCTATTATTACACTTTCTTTAGGCTTAACTGGTGTTTTAGGGTATAAATTGTATGACAATTATTTAATGCAAATTGAGCAAGAAACTTTATTGGTTCAATCTAACGTTCAGAAAAAAATCAACCAAAAAATACAAGAAGCAACTTTCTTTATTGAGAACCCGTTGCCAAGTGTAACTTTAACTGTTCCGAATGAAAAACAGCCTTATCATGTTGTAGCCGGCGTTTTCAGAATAGAGAGCAATGCGGAAAATGCTTATCAATCTTTGTTGAAACTAGGTTTTAAAGCCAAAAGATTGCCTGCTAACAAACACGGATTATTTCCGGTACTTTACGGAAGTTTCTCCTCTTTTACAGAAGCGCAAGGCACGATGAAAGACATACAGAAACTCGACAATAAAGATGCTTGGTTGCTGATAGAAGAATTATAAAAAAGTCCCGAGAAATCGGGATTTTTTGTTTACTGTAATTACCTTTGCCAAAAAAAAATTGACATGACACCAAAACATCCTTCAGAATCTTTGACGGTTTTAACCGATTTGGTTTTACCAAGTGAAACTAATCCCTTGAACAATCTTTTTGGTGGTGAATTACTCGCCAGAATGGACAGAGCCGCCAGTATTGCCGCCCGAAGACATTCCCGTAGAATTGTAGTAACCGCTTCGGTAAATCACGTAGCTTTCAATAAAGCTATTCCATTGGGAAGCGTTGTAACTGTAGAAGCCAAAGTTTCGAGAGCTTTTACTTCTTCGATGGAAATTTTTATTGATGTTTGGATTGAAGACAGAGAATCGGGAAGCAGAGCCAAAGCAAACGAAGCGATTTACACTTTTGTTGCAGTAAACGAAACGGGGAATCCTGTGCCTGTGCCTGCAATTGAACCGGAAACAGAATTGGAAAAAGCAAGATATGATGCCGCACTTCGCAGAAAACAATTGAGTTTGGTTTTGGCAGGTAAAATGAATCCGCACGACGCCACCGAATTAAAAGCATTATTTGTATAACTAAAAAGTCCCTGATTACTCAGGGACTTTTTTCTTTTTATCTTCCGGACAACCATGTGGTTGGATTGAAAAGCGTTGAGTTTTGCGATACTAAGAATTTGAGAACTGTTCTGCCATCTGCATCAGTTCTAATTTTACCTAGAGTTTCTTTAGCCGAAACCTTATCGCCTACTTGTACATTAACGGAACTTAAATTTTGGTAAATGGTAAAGAAATCTCCGTGTTTAACCGATACCGCTTTTTTAAGTGGAGATATTTGTTGAACTTGGGTAACTTCTCCCGCAAATACAGCTCTTGCAGAAGCGCCACTTTCTGTTGAAATTTCGATTCCGCTATTGTGTACTTCTAAAGTTTTAAAAACCGGATGTGGCTGATTTCCATATCCTAAACTAATTGCACCTTTTTCCACCGGCCAAGGTAATCTTCCTTTGTTGGCTTTGAAATTATCGGAAATGATTTTTCCTTCTGGGGTTAAAACTATATTGGTTGATGTTTCAATCGCTTTTTTCTCAGCGGCTGTAATTTTTGGGTTCGCTTTAAGATTTGCAGCCGCCGTTTTTCTATTCGCTTCTGCAATCGATTCGCGAATCATTTTCTTGATTTGAGCGTCAATCTTTTTAGTTTCTGCTTGCTTTTTCTTGATTTCGGCTGTAATTTTTACCTTCTCTTTCTTAATTTGATTAGCTATTTTTTCTTGTTCTTGCTTTTCTTTTTCCAATTCTTGCTTTTCTTTTTCATTTTCAGCAATTAGCTTTTCTTTCTCTGATTTTTGAGCACCAATTTTTTCATTATAAGCAACCAATTGATTTGTTTTCCCTTTGATTTCTTCGCCTTGCATTTTTCGGTAACTTGCATATTGTTTCATATACTGAGCTCTTTTGTAGGCTTGAAGGAAATTTTGGGAAGACAATAAGAACATAGCGCGACTTTGCTCCGATCGACTTTTATAAGACTTTAAAATCATTTCTGCATAGTCTTTTCTCAGTTGGTCTAGGTCGCGGTTGAGTTGATTGATTTTTAGCTGATTGATATAAATATCGTTACTCAATAACTTGGTTTGCTTTTCGGTGGTCTTGATTAGTTTTTCTTTGAGTCCGATTTTTTCTTTTTGAATCATCAACTGACTAACAACTGATTTTTCTTGGCTCTTCACAGATTGCAACAATTTTTCTTTCTCTTGAATTTCGAGTTGAATTTTGATTTTTCGCTGTTCGAGTTCTTCTTGTGTAGGCTGTTGGCTCCACATTGGCGTAGCTAAACAAAAGAATAGTAGGCAGAAAAAGAATTTTGGCATAGTTAAAAATATTTTGGCAAGTCTAATTTATAAAAATTCGGTCATATCCGTCGGGAACACTGTAAGGAAAGGAAAGGTCTTCGTTAAAGGTAACCGAGTTATAATCAATTGAAATTTCTGTCTTTCCTTTCTTCTGCATAGCATTTATCTGCAAGTTTGCCGGTAAAATTGCTAAAGCAAAATCCTGAAAATTGGGATAATTCACGGTGAACGTTCTGTCTTTTTCAGGTTGGGATATCTCTTGCTTTTTTAGCAAGTAATTTTTCGCTTCAAAGGAAAAAATCTTCTCGGTTTTATCCTTAACAGCACTCAATTTATAAAACTTATCCGTTAATTCATAAACGTAATCTTGTTGGGTCAAATCATCAATCGGTTTGCCGACAAGCATGTTTTGGATTTTATTAAAATCCAAATCGGTTCCTAACCATTCGCTTAAAGAAGCATAATCGCCTTCGAAATAAGTACCGTTTAACTTTTCGTAATACTTCACTTCTTTAGGGGTAATAAGGGCTTTTGCCATAGTGATTCCTAAGAAACGAATGCTTACTAAAATCTTCTCTCCTTTTTTAATTTTGATTTCGGCCGAAACATTTTGAGATTGTTTTTCATCTCTGTATTTGGCGCTTGACCTAATGTATAACGTAGAAAAATCACTTTTATTGTTGTAATGATTCGTGATGATTTTCTGAGAATTAATAGCGCCGGAATCAATCGCAACATTGGGTTTCGAATTAGAATCGACCAAATTAGCTTTTGATTTACAAGAGGTCAAAAAAACCAAGGATAATATAATATACCAATATTTCATTATTTCTTTTGTTTGTTAATGAGTTCATTGGCCTTGTTAAAATACTTTTCTTTCTTCTTCATATCGCCCAAACCATTGTAAGCTTCGCCTAATTGGATGTTGAAATTGATTTCTAAAGCCGTGTCATTGATAACAAAATCCAAGCCAGTTTCTAGTATTGAAGCTGCTTTCTTGAAATTTTGCGTTTGATTATAAGCCAAACCGGCATAATAATAAAACTGCGGTTGCGTTGGAAAAAGTTCAGTTAAGTCATCTGCTTTTTTACTTAAACCAACAAAATCTTGTTTTTCAGTATGCGCTTGAAGCACCAATAATTGTGTTTCTACATCATCTTGAACATTTTTAAGATGTTTATCAAAGTACTTGATGGCTTTGTCCCAATTGGCTTTTACATAATAGAATTTGCCTATTTCTTTAGCAACTTTGACTTCTTTATCATTGTCAAAATAAGAAATTGCTTTGTCTAAATCGGTTTCGTATTTTGGATTGTTTTTGGCAAAAATCAGAAACTCATTCAGGATTCTGTGTTTGATTTTGGAGTCGATTTTTTGACTTGGTAAAACCAAATTCATCGCTTTCACGGCATTGTCTCCGTCATTATTATTCAAATGAAATTTGAACAAACTCACTTGCGCCCAATCGGAGGTTGGGATTTCTTTTTCCAATTTCTTGGCTATTTCCAACGCTTTTTCTTCTTGATTACTTTGTGAATACATATAGATCAGAGAAATATAGTTGGATTCTTCCTTCGGGAATTTTTTGATTTGGTCTAATAAATGGTTCTTTTCTGCCGATTGGTATTTGGCATCTCTCAGAATATCCGATTTATACAATTCGCGTTTGTCTGACTTGCCTACTTTTTCATTCAACTCGTTGATCAGTTCTAAAGCTTTGTCAAATTGTTGGGTATTCATGTAAAGCGAAGTCAAATCTTCTTTGTATTCAGCCTTAAATTCAACTAATTTTTCGACGATAACTATTGCTTTGTTATAATCTTGAGTGTCGTAGCAAACATCGTACATGCCAACCCAGGCCCAACGGTTTTTAGGATCTATTTGGGTAACTTTTTCAAAATTAGCGTAAGCTTCAGTATATTTTTTTTGGGCCAAATAATTTTTCCCTAATTCGAAATATGTTACCGGATTTTCGGGCTGAATTTCCTTGCATCTTTCCAATGACAGAATAGCCTTGTCGTAGTTTTCGATGCTTTTTTGTTTTAACGCTTCGTAGAAATGATCTTGAAATCCATCGTCTATCACGGCGATATTGTTTGGTTCCTCTTGGGCCAAAGCAACATTGGGAACGAAAAACATTCCGAGTAACAAACTATAAATAACAAATCTTTTCATTTTCTATTTTTATTCTAAAACCGAATAATCTCCGATGCTGATGCTCTTAAATTCGCCGTCAAAGGTAGCGTGATTTCCAATCATTGCGTTGTCTAATTTTGCATTTTTAATGTGTGCATGTGTTTGCACCAAACTATTTTGGATTTTGGTATTGGTTACGTGTGTTCCTTTGCCTAAGGATACATTTGGTCCAACGATGGAGTTGATAATGGCAACGTCTTCTCCAATGTAACATGGCGGAATAATAGTGGCATTCTCTAATCGTACCGTTTCGGCGATTAAATTTTCTCCGTCATTATGCAAAAAACCTAACATTCTGGAATTGGTTTCTACCGTAACATCTTTGTTTCCGCAATCCATCCATTCATCTACTTTTCCCGGCACAAATTTCATGCCTTTTGCCATCATTTGTTTAATTCCGTCATTAATTTGGTATTCGCCGCCATGAATAATATTATTGTCTAAAACTGATTGCAGTTCGCTTTTCAACACCGCAACGTCTTTAAAATAATAGATTCCGATAACAGCCAAGTCAGATACAAACTCCTTTGGTTTTTCTACTAACTCGATAATTTCGTTGTTATTGTTTAAATTAATTACCCCAAAAGCACTTGGGTCTTCTACTTGTTTTACCCAAATGACGCTATCGGCAGTTTTGTCTAAATCGAAATCAGCTCGGATTAAAGTATCGGCATAAGCAATCACCGCGGGTCCACTTAAAGAATCTTTGGCACACATGATGGCGTGACCGGTTCCTAAGGCTTCATTTTGGTAATAAATCGTTCCTTTAGCGCCTAACTTTTGGGCGATGGCAATTAGTTCTTCTTCAACTTTTTGTCCAAAACTTTCATGGATGATAAAAGCTACTTCTTCAATTTCTTGATTTAGAACTCCGGCGATGTCTTCTACCAAGCGATGAACAATTGGTTTTCCGGCAACGGGAATTAAAGGTTTTGGAATGGTTAAGGTATGTGGACGAAGGCGCGAACCGCGACCGGCCATGGGAACTATGATTTTCATTTTAATTTATTTTAACCGCAAAGTTCGCAATCCCGATAGCAATCGGGACGCAAAGTTCGCTAGGTGTTTTTACTTTATTTTCTAATTACTACCAACTATTTTACGCCTGTGCTTCCGAATCCGCCTTCGCCACGGGAAGTTTCGGATAATTCCTGAACTTCAATCCACTCGGCGCGTTCATGTTTGGCGATGATTAATTGGGCGATTCTTTCTCCGTTTTCGATTACGAAATCTTCATTGGATAAATTTACTAAAATCACCCCAATTTCTCCTCGATAATCGGCATCAACTGTTCCGGGTGAATTTAAGACTGTGATTCCTTTTTTAGCTGCCAAACCGCTTCTAGGGCGAACTTGGGCTTCGTAGCCAATGGGTAATTCAATAAAAAGGCCTGTCTTTACTATGGTTCTTTCTAAAGATTTTAACACAATTGATTCAGTCAAATTAGCTCTTAAATCCATTCCGGCTGAGGCGATGGTTTCGTAATTTGGCAACTCGTGTTGTGATTTATTGATGATTTTGATGGTCATTTTATTTTGCTTTTCTTTTAATGATTCTGAGTAAAGTTTCCTTTTCGTTGCGGTAAATGAAATATAAAAATAGTGATAGTAACACTATCTTGACAAAATAATTCTCTCTTAACATCGGAACGTAAAAAGAGATTCCCGAAAACAAGATGGAAAGTCCTAAATATTTTAAAATCGTATTAATGTCGTATGGAATAGGGTATTGCTTTTGTCCCAATTTATAAGAGATTATCATCATAGTTCCATAAGCCGCGATGGTTGCAATGGCTGAACCATAATAACTAAATCCTTGTTTGATAAGGATATAATTGAGCAGAAGTGTCACCAAAGCGCCGACAATAGAAATATAAGCGCCTATTCTGGTTTTGTCGATTAATTTATACCAAACGGATAAGTTGGTGTAAATGCCCAAAAAGAAATTGGCCAAGACAATCAGTGGCACGACTTTGATTGCCACCCAATAAGTAGCTTCCGGAACCAAAGGCAATTTTAATAAATCGATAAACGCAATTACAAAAAGACTGATGAAAGAACCAAAAATCACGAAGTACTTTGTAATGGTCGCATAGGTTTGTTGCGCATTTTCATTGGCAGCATGACTAAAAAAGAACGGTTCTATTCCCAAAGTGTAAGCCGTTCTGAACAATACCATAAACATTCCGATTTTGTAACACGCTGAATACGCTCCGATATCGGCTTTAGGAACATTCATCCAATCCAAGAGAATTTTGTCGAAATGCTCGTTGATGGCAAACGCTACGCCGGCAATTAAAATGGGTAAACCGTACTTCATCATTCGCTTCCAAAGTTGGAAATCGAAACTCCAATTGATTTTCAAATAATCCGGAGAAAGTACTACAAAGGTTAATAAACTGGCCATTAAATTGGCTACAAAAATGTAACCTACTTGGAAATTTTCATAATAAATAGTGCTGAAAAACCCATCGGGATTGGCTTGGGCTAATTGTGGTAAAAGCAACAGAAAAAACAGGTTTAAAACCATATTGACCATGACATTTCCAATCTTAACAATGGCATACATCATAGGTCTTTTGGTTGCGCGCATTCGTGAAAACGGAATAATCGCCAAAGCATCTAATACTAAAATCCAAATGGTATAAGTAACATATTCGACTTTGATGCCGGACCAATGTGACAACGTGTTTCTAAAAAGCAAGGCCAAGCCTAAAAAAGCGATTGATGTCCAAAAAATTGAAACTGTCGAAGTAGAAATGACTCTTTTCTTATTGTCTTCGGTATTGTAGAATCGGAAGAACGCGGTTTCCATTCCGTAGGACAGAATTACATTGAAAAAGACTAACCAAGCAAATACGATAGAAACATCCGCAAACTCTTGTTTAGGCAATTGATCAACGTATAACGGATTCAGCAAAAAGCTTATCATTCTCGGCAAAACCGTGGCTAAACCATAGATTAGTGTTTGCTTAAAAAGACTTTTATATAAACTCAAAGTGATGCTTGTTAGTGAAACAAAAATAGGGTTTTATTGGATTAGGAAAATCCATTTTCGTCAATAGTTTTGATAAAATGAAAACCTCTGGGTACATAGCCCAAATTATAGTAGAATTTGTGCGCGGGAAAGTTTCCGGTAAAGGCATCTAAGACGATGCATGTACAGTTTAATTCTTTGGCCTTCTCATCGATATAATTAGAAATAATACCACCAATTCCTTTTTGTCGATGGTCGGGATGAACGATAAAATTATCGATTTCTATGTATTTTCCGGTCCATAATTTGGTGCCAAACCAAAATCCGGTCAATCCTATGCAAACATTGTCTTCAAAAACGGCCACTTGTTTGTAGCTTTTGGGAATCATGTCTTTTAAGAAAGATTCATAGCGTTCGATGGTCATATTCGGATACAGAAATTGCATAGTGCTGAATTGCTCCAACATTTCGGAAAGGGTTTTAAGTTCTCTGACTTGCATCGGTTAAATTTTAATTTAAAAGTAATAAAAAAAGAGCCAACTCTCGTTGACTCTTTTTACTAAAAATATTGTTTTGAAATTAGCCTTTCAAAGCTTCAGCACCACCAACAATCTCTAAGATTTCGTTAGTAATAGCAGCTTGACGTGCTTTGTTGTAGGTTAATTTCAATTGGTTTCTCAATTCGGTTGCGTTGTCTGTTGCTTTGTGCATCGCCGTCATACGCGCGCCATGTTCAGCTGCAAAAGAATCTCTGATGGATTTGTACAATTGTGTTTTTAATGATTTTGGAATCAAGGTCAACACGATTTCTTCTTTTGAAGGTTCAAAAATGTAATCTCCGGTTGATACAGGCTTGTCAGAAGCGATTGGAGCTAAAGGTAAAAACTGCTCTACTTGAACGATTTGCGTTGCTGCATTTTTGAATTGGTTGTAAACGATTTCGATTTTGTCATATTCACCGGAAACGAATTTCTCAGTCAATGCGTCAGCGATTTCGGCTACATTGTCAAAAGTTAGGTTGTCAAATACTTCACTTTTGTTTTCGATTACAGTATTTACTTTTCTGAAAAAGTCGTTTCCTTTTTTACCTATAGCAAAAAAATCCACTTGTTTTCCTGCGTAGCTATCAGCAACTTCTTTGGCCTGCTTGATAACGTTAGTATTGAATGCACCGGCCAAACCTCTATTAGAAGTTATAACAACCACCAATACTTTGTTTACTTCGCGTTGCGTAGTGTATTGTCCACCGGCATCTCCGTCTAAAGTAGCACTAACGCTTTGTAATAATTCCGTTAATTTTTCGGCATAAGGTCGCATTGCTGTAATGGCATCTTGTGCTTTTTTCAACTTTGCGGCAGAAACCATTTTCATCGCCGATGTAATCTGCATCGTCGACTGAACGGAAGTAATTCTATTACGGATTTCCTTTAAGTTTGCCATATTTAATTTGAAAATTAGATAATTTGAAAATTTGAAAATGGGTTACATCTTCAAATTCTCAAATTTTCAAATTGTTATTAGTTATATTTCGCTGAAATTTCTTTAGCAGTTTTTTCTAAAACGTCAGTAATGTTATCGTCTAACTTACCAGCTTTTAAAGCATTTAAAACATCTCTGTGTTTGTTGTTCAAGTACTCGATGAAATCTCTTTCGAATTCTTTTACTTTGTTTACAGGAACGTTTCTCAACAAGTTTTTAGAACCTGCATAGATAATCGCTACTTGGTCTTCTACAGTATAAGGATCGTTTACGGCTTGTTTTAAAATTTCAACGTTTCTTCTACCTTTTTCAATTACGTTTAAAGTAACCGCATCCAAATCGGAACCGAATTTAGCAAACGCTTCCAATTCACGGAATTGCGCTTGGTCTAATTTCAAAGTACCCGCTACTTTTTTCATCGATTTAATTTGAGCATTACCTCCAACACGAGATACCGAAATACCTACGTTAATGGCCGGACGAACTCCGGAGTTGAATAAATCCCCATCCAAGAAAATCTGACCGTCAGTAATCGAAATTACGTTGGTTGGAATATAGGCAGAAACGTCACCCGCTTGTGTTTCAATGATTGGTAAAGCTGTTAAGGAACCGCCACCTTTTACGATTGGTTTCAACGTATCAGGTAAATCGTTCATGTTTTTAGCGATATCATCATCCGCAATTACTTTACAAGCTCTTTCTAATAAACGGCTGTGTAAGTAGAATACGTCTCCAGGATAAGCCTCACGTCCCGGTGGTCTTCTTAACAACAAAGACACCTCACGGTAAGCTACCGCTTGTTTTGATAAATCATCATAGATAATCAAAGCAGGACGACCTGAATCTCTGAAATATTCTCCGATAGCAGCACCTGCCATTGGAGCATATACCTGCATTGGCGCAGGATCTGAAGCGTTAGCAGCAACGATTGTTGTATATGCCATAGCGCCTTTTTCTTCTAATGTTTTTGCAATACCTGCTACTGTTGAAGCCTTTTGTCCAATAGCAACATAGATACAGTATACCGGTTGACCGGCATCGTAGAATTCTTTTTGGTTCAAGATAGTATCGATACAAACCGTTGTTTTACCGGTTTGACGGTCACCAATAACCAACTCACGTTGACCTCTACCTACAGGAATCATAGCGTCGATTGACTTGATACCGGTTTGTAACGGCTCAGTTACCGGTTGACGGAAGATAACTCCAGGAGCTTTTCTTTCCAATGGCATTTCGTATAAGTCACCTCCGATTGGTCCTTTACCGTCGATTGGGTTACCTAAAGTATCCACAACACGACCTACGATTTGCTCACCTACTTTCAAAGAAGCGATACGTTGAGTTCTTTTTACGATAGAACCTTCTTTAATTCCGGTTGATGGTCCTAAAAGTACAACTCCGACGTTGTCTTCTTCTAAGTTCAAAACGATAGCTTCTAATCCGTTATCGAATTGTACCAACTCACCATATTGTGCGTTTGATAAACCATACACACGAGCGATACCATCACCTACTTGAAGTACTGAACCTACTTCTTCTAAAGTAGCACCAGATTGAAATCCTTCTAACTGTTTTTTTAATATTGCTGAAATTTCAGCAGCTTTAATTTCCGCCATTTTGATATATCTTTAATGGTATTAATTACTAAATTCTCTTCTTAATTCTTGCAATCTGTTTGCCACAGAAGCGTTGTATTGTTTGTCTCCTATTCTCAAAATAAATCCGCCGATGATTGATGGATCTACGATGTTTTCGATAGTTATCTTTTTGTCTGAAATGGAAGCAATCTTAGCCAATACTTGATTTTGTAAATCAGCAGTAATTGGAAAAGCTGTAGTTACTTTGGCCAATTCAACACCATTCATTTCGTCGAATTGGGTATTGTATTGTTTAGCAACATCGGCTAAAATTTCAAACCTTTTGTTTTCCTGAAGCAATCTGAATAAAGCATTGGTTTCTGACTGAACAGCAGCAAAAACTTCTTTCAAGGCACTCATTTTCACTTCTGAAGCAATGATTGGGCTTGATAGAAATTCGCTTAGTTCACCGCTTCCGGCAACCGAAGCAACGATTGACAACATGTCATCATTTACTTTAGCAGCGTTTCCGCTTGAAACCGCAGTTTCTAAAATTGCTTTCGCATATCTAATCGCAGCTCTTGACATAACGATTAATTTAATTTTACATCACCTAACATTTTCTCTACCAATTTGGTTTGAGCTTCTTTGTTAGATAATTCGTCTTTTAATAATTTTTCAGCGATGTCTAATGACAAAGTCGAAACCTGAGCTTTCAATTCAGCCAAAGCTGCATTTTTTTCACTTTCGATAGAAGCTTTAGCTTGCTCAATCATTTTTTGACCGGCTACTTGTGCTTCTGTTTTAGCATCGTTGATCATTTTTTCTTTGATTTCACGAGCTTCTTTCATCATGGTATCACGCTCTAATCTTGCTTCAGCTAATAATTTCTCATTATCTGATTTCAAGTTTTGCATTTCTTTCTTAGCATTTTCAGCAGAAAGTAAAGCGTTTCTGATTCCTTCTTCTCTTTCGTTTACGGCATCAAGAATTGGTTTCCAAGCAAATTTTTTCAATAAGAAAATCAATCCTACGAAAATCAAAAACTGCCAGAAGAACAATCCTAATGAAAAATCATTTATTAACTTTTCCATATTATAAAGTAATTATATAGTCTTTTAATTTAATTTTTAAACAAAAGCTACAACCAACCGTTGCAGCTTTTTGTTTTGTTTGAATTATACTGCGAATAAAGCAGCAAATCCGATACCTTCAATAAGCGCAGCAGCAATAAGCATAGCTGTTTGGATTTTACCAGTAGCTTCCGGTTGACGTGCAATAGCGTCCATTGCAGAACCACCAATTCTTCCGATACCGATACCAGCTCCGATTACTACTAATCCAGCTCCAATGATTTTAGGAATTTCCATAAAAATATGTATTAAAAATTAAACATTAATATTAATGGTGAGCTTCTTCGTGATGATGCTCTTCTACGGCCGAACCAAAATAAAGGGCCGACAACATAGTAAATATATAAGCTTGCAATAAAGCAACTAATATTTCAATTAATGAAATCGCAAACGAAAGGAAGAAAGACAAGCTACTTCCAATCCAGTTTTTGAAAACAAACATCAACCCAATCAAACTCATCAATACGATGTGACCCGCAACGATATTCGCATAAAGACGAATCATTAATGAGAATGGTTTGATGATAGTACCCAATAATTCGATTGGTGCTAAGATAAATTTCATTGGCACAGGTACACCCGGCATCCAGAAAATGTGACCCCAATAATCTTTTTTAGCGGTAAAGGTTGTGATTAAGTAAGTGATTAAAGCCAAACAAGCAGTTACGGCAATGTTTCCGGTTACGTTAATTCCAAGCGGCGTTAATCCGAAGATATTTAAGAACCAAATAAAGAAGAAGATGGTTAATAAATAACTCATGTATCTTTTATAGTGCTTTTCTCCAATGTTTGGAATGGCAATTTCATCTCTTACGTATAAAACAATCGGTTCGAATATACGACCAACTCCTGAAGCAATTCCCCCGTTTTTAACGTAAGATTTGGCCAAACCTCTAAACAATAGGAACATGATTAAAGCTACTACGAAAATCATGAATACGTTTTTGGTAATAGAGAAATCAAGTGGTTTTTCATTAGTAGCATGGTGATGCTCATCCATAGTGACTTCGCCTTGAGCGCTGTCAACTTTGTAGATTTTACCGTGGTGTAATTTGTAGAAAGTTCCGTTAACTTCAGCCACCTCATCATCGTTGTGGAATTTTGAAGAAGAAAAAACTTGTAAACCATTGTCAAGCAAAATTACCGGTAACGGGAAACCAACGTGGTGTTGTTTTCCGGCTTCGTCTTTGTAACCAAAAATATTGAAGTCATACGAATCTTTCAAGTGATGATCGATGAACTCTTTGATTTCGGTTTTGACGTCTTTCGGTTCTGCTGATTCTCCATGTGCAGCTTCTACCACATGAGTAGTTTCTGCTGAAACTTGGGTTGAATCAACTGTTGGATTTGCCGAACTTACTAATGGTAAAAAAGCTACTAAGGTAGCGATGATAAAACGGAGTGGTTTTTTTGAAAACACCATATCTGATAATTATCTAAATTTTATTTTCTCAAATTTGGTGCAAAAGTACAATATTAATTAATATTAAAAAGTATAAGTTTTAATTTTTTTGATAGAATTGTCAATTTAAAACCCATTTATTGTTTATTATTTAAAATTCTGATAGTTACATAGGTTTCTATTGTCAAAAAGTAAATAAAAACGATAAAAAAACTCATTTTTTCTGTCGGCGTTTTGGGCAGGTTTGCAGCCAAAATCGGTTTCAAAAAAAGAAAAGCGATTCCCATTTTTAAAGTAGTGAGTAACAAGAAGGTATAACCGACTGAATTAATACTCTTTTCTTTAATCTTGTCAAGAACTAGAATCAACAAAGAAGAAAAGAAGAAAAAGAACAAATACAATAACTCAATTGAATAGATAAATCCTTCTTCGAATACTTTTGGAACAAAAAAATAAAACAAAGCTTTGTGCATTATAAAACCAATAAGTCCTAAAACTAAAATGGTAAAAATTGATTTGAATTTGTCTAAATTCATATTACTGATTATCAGATTTATTAATTTCTTTCAATTGACGATTAAGATTATAAAACGCAATAGCTACGCCAACTAAGGTTAAAATTTTCACATATAAATTATGCGGATTGGCGTACTTTTCGTCGAGCCAACGACCGAGATAAGCAAACAAAAAAACAATTACGCCCATTTGAATGGGAATGTTGATCAATGTCAACCATTTGTTACGCGCTTTTTTCTTCGGTTGATTGTCCATTGTTAGGAAGGTTTTTCACGTGTGGTTTCATGACACAAGACGCGCTGAATTCGGCTCCGGGTTCTACAGAAAGTTTGCCACAAATTACTTCTCCTATGATATGGGATTTTGATTTTACATTCAGGATTTCCTGGACTTGGATTTTGCCTTCAAAAGTGCCTTCGATATCTGCATTTTTACAAATGATGTCGCCTTTTACACTTCCGGCCGGACCGATAACTATTTTTCCTTTCGATTGAAAGTTACCTATCAGATGTCCATCCAAACGAAAATCGGCAGGAGAAACAATATCACCGGTAATGGTAGTTCCTTCCACAATTCTATTGGTTTTCCCTAAAAGATCAGTGTATGATTTTGGACTTTTTTCAAACATAACTTTACCCTTTCTTACTTGGCGGTGTCGTTAATTGAGGTGTTGGAGGTAAATCCATCTTACCCTTATTGATTTCTGCGCCTTTTTGTGTTTTTGTGGTTTGTGGTTTATTAACCTCTTGTTGTTCTTGTTGTTGAATCGGTTTTTGTTCTTGGACTACCGGTTTTTCTATAGTTCCATCCCAATTTGGTTTCGTGGGATTGTCTGTTAAATTTCCGGCTAAAAACTCATTCAGATTCTTTTTGATTTGAAGAATCGTATAATTTTCGGTTGAAATAATAATTGGCACTTCTTGAACCTTATAATCTTTGTAGTCTTTTAAAATAGAAGTAATTCCAACCGCTAAGTCATTAGAATTCATCCCATGAATTACCACAAAATTGTCGGTCATCGTGTAAATATCCAAAGAAACGGTCAGTTTTCCTAAGTCTCTGTCTTTAATAAATTTAGCAATCTTCTCTCGAAGCACTTTGGTATTTTTATCATCAAAATCTTTAGTTCTGTAAAGAATTTTCCAGTTTTTAGAATCTAGACTTGACAATTGTAAGGCTTGTAATTTTGGTAAATCTACCGATAACATTTTCTCGGCTCTTTTACCTTCTTCGCTATTGGGATAATTCAAGGCTACAAAATTCAACGCTTTTGCGTATTCATCAAGACCAGCTAATTTTCCAACAATATTGGCTTTTAATAATTCTAATTTTGGAACAATTTCATCTCCGGTAAATCGGTCGGTTGCGCTTTCTGTATCGGTTAAAACTAATTTATAATCACCTTCTTGATAACGTTTGTAGAGGCTTTGATAAACTGCTTTCGGCGAATCACTGTTTTCTGCGTATTCACCGCCGGGGTTGCTTAAAATTTGGGCATATCTTGAATTAGGGAATGAAGTAATGATTCTGTTTTTCATTCCTTCGGCTTTCGACTTGTCTATAATTTCATAAATTTTATACAAATTATACATCGAAGGCAAAACCAATCTTTCTTCAGGATCATTCTGCAACAAACGCTCTAATTTGTCAGCTGCCAACTGGTATTCTTTGAATTTTTCTTTGTAGATAACACCCAGTTGATAATAAGCGAAATTTCTTTCTTTGCTCAAACTATCAATAAGTGTTTGGCTGGTTGGCAGTTGTTTGATGTAAAAATCGGGTGTAAATCGCTCTTCAATAATAGCTTCTTTTGAGACTTTGTCGCTATTTTTATCTTCTTCTTCAACATTGTCTTTGTCATTGTTTTTACCTGAACCTGTTTCTAATCTCCAATTGTCTTGTAGCGTTCGCTTACCCCAAATTTTTTGAAACTCCTTTTTTCCAAATGCAACGGTTGTAGGATTATAAAAATAAAACGTTGCCTGATTTCCATTTGAGTTTGAAGCGATAGATGGATTTAATTTTTTGCCGCTGGTATTAACCTCTGAATCTGTTTTTCCTTCGTTCCTTTCTTGGTTTTCTTTGATTCTGGCTTCCTTCTCGGCTAATTTTAGGGCTATTTCTTCTTCTTTTTTAAGCTTCTCTATATGCTTTTGAAAATAAGCTGTTCTGTCTGCACCCGACATAGAAAACAATGAAATGATACTGTCATTGGTTTGAGCAATCGCTTCATATTTGATGACATCTTCCAGATTTTCCCTTTTCTTTTTAATCAAATTGAATTCGCGTGTTCTTGGTTTTAAATGCACCAATGTACTGTCAAAATATTTCCCAGCTGTCAGATATTTGGCTGAATCAAAATAAATATCAGCTAAATTCCTGTAATTTGATGCAATAAGATAATTGTCTTGTGTTTTCTTTTTTAGCGAAAGATTATAGTGTTTTTTGGCTTGGGACAAATTGTTTTGCTTGTCATAAAACAATGCTACTTGGTGGTGTAATACATCTAAATAAGGACGGTTTTCACGGTCTTCAAGCAAATCGTTGAATTTTTTCAGGAACGCAATGGTATCTCCGTTTTTATAATCAAACTGACCCGCTTGTTTAGCATGTGCCTGAATCACATATTGACGGGCTGATTTTCTGTTCATGTCAATTACCTCTTGGAATTTGGCATAAGCACTGTCTTTGTAACCCAATCCTTCGTAAAGTTGCCCTAATATGAATCGGTATCTCGCTTTTTCCTCGTTGGATTTAGTGAATTCGGTAGCCAGTTTTATTTTGGCTACAGCGCTGTCTTTTTCTTCTAAATTCAAATAGGCCTGAGCTAATGCCGCATTAGCATCAGCAAAAATTTGGTCTTTGAATTTGATTTCTTTTAAAAGTTTGGTCAAGTTGTTAACCGCTATCGCGTCGTTTTCTAGACGCATATTGGTTTTTTCACGCCAAATTTTGACTTCGTAAATTTTGTCGCTTTTTGGATATTTATAAAGTACATAATTGAAAGCCTCCAAGGCCGGTACAAAACGTTGTTCGTAATACCTTGATTGTCCCAAAAGCAAGTGCGCTTCATCCATTTGTGGGTTTTTCTCCGAACCTTGAATGTTCATCGAGTGTTTTTGAATGGCTTTAGTGGCTTTAGTTTCCGCTCTTTCGAAATTCGCGTTTCTGTTATCACCGGGTAACATTCTGTCTTCAGTAACCTGCATTCTCTCGATAGGAAGCAATTCCCAAAAATTGTCACTGTTTTGCAATTTCACATCTTCAATCCCTTTTTCCAAAGCGATTCCGCCATTGTATAAAATGTTGTATTTGGTGCTAAGCGCATGTGAATTTCGGGAAAGGAAAGTGTTTTTCTTGGTAGAACAAGCTATCAAAAAAACAAGCAATCCGGTATAGATAAGATATTTAATAGTATTGGTTTTCAAAGCGAAACGTATTTTTATAATAACGTGAAAAAGTCATAAATAGTATAACTAACTGGTAAAAATACGTTTCTTTTTGATATGGCAAAAAATTAGACTGCAAAAAATGCTTCCAGTTCTTTTAAAGTTTCAGGAGATGTTTGAATATCTTTTACGACTTCGCCCAAATGCAAGGCAACAATTCGGTTACAAACCTCAACGGTATGAACCAAATCATGACTCGATACCAAAACCGTTCTGTTAGGGTCTTCGGCTAATTCTTTGATAATTTTTTTCAATCGGTTTACGGTTGTTGGATCAAGATTGGCAAACGGCTCATCTAAAATAACCACTTCTGGATTGCCAATCAAAGCTGCTATAATGCCCACTTTTTTCATATTCCCTTTAGATAAATCTCGAAGGTATTTTCGGCTGTTGAGAATTTCTCCGTTGAAGAATTCTTCGTGTTTTTTTAGTAATGCATCTACATCTGCTTTATTTTGTCCCCGCAAATCTCCGATGAAATAGAAATATTCTTCAGCGGTTAAATAACCTATTAAGAAACTCTCATCGATAAAAGCTGCGGTAAAAGGTTTCCATGCTTCGCTGGTATTAACCTGAACTTTATTGTTTATAATATGTCCGGAACTTGGTTGGATTAAGTCGAGCAATAAACTAAAGAAAGTGGTTTTTCCGGCTCCGTTGTTTCCTACTAATCCGAAGCTTTGCCCTTTTGGAATTTCAAGATTAGTGATGTTTAAAACGCGAACACCATTAGCATATGTTTTTGAAAGATTATTGACTTGTATCATCTTAAAAGTAGTTAGTGATTAGTGATTGGTAATTAGTTTTTTTGTTTATAAGCAGCAATGGTTTCGTACTTTTCGGTTTTGTAAATTTTTTCAATTTTATCAAAAACATAATTTCTGAAAGCAAAGCCTAAAACTCCGGCACCCGCGACGAAAATCAGTCCAACATTTGGAGAAAATAAATAATACCCTAAAGCATACAATCCCATTGGTAACAACATTTTTGGAATGGCGATTAACATGGTTTTTACATTAAAAGCTTGTTTGTCACCAAAGGCCTGTTTGCTGGTGGTTAAATCGATTGGGGTTTTTACGAAAGCACCGCCAAGCATTACCAAATGAGAATTGACACCAATATTAAAAATCGCAGCAACGACAATAATAAGATAAGTATGTAGCCCGAAATACAAATAAAAAGACGCTAAAATGGTTGTGATTACCGTAGCAATCACCATCAACCACCATTTTGCACTGATGTATTCTCGATATTGAATGTTTTGACTCATCATTAATTGGTAATAGGCGCTATCCCAACTTGGCACAAACTGCCCGAAAACAAATAAAAAGCCACCAGAAACAAATATTCCGGCAAAAACTTTCATCGCTGGATTATCGTAAGCTTCGATTGATTGTGTATAAAATAACAGACCATAAAAAATAAATACCACACTCATGATAACTGTGGTTTTGGAGCGTTTGTTCCTTTTCAATAAACGTATATCGTTTTTGAGGAATGTTCCCAAAGTACCAAATTGGTCTAACCAAGTGAAATTTTCGGTTTTAGCGATATCGCTTCTCTTAGCTAATCCATCATCAAGGTTTAATCGGCTCTTGAAGTAGATAAATGAGAAATAATAAACCAATGCAACAAGAATAATAGGAACCAAAAACAAATAATTGGTGTCATACATTCCTTGAAAAAACTGAGTCGAATAAACCGTTAAATCAAAAATATGATAATATTGTAATGCTATTAAACCAATCAAAATAGCCAAAACGCTGTAAAAAACCGAACTTTTATTATTGACAAAGACATTGATGTAATTGTTGGAATAAATTAGAGCCACAATGCCTAAATGCCACAAAATCGCTTGGTAACCAAATCCTTCATACAATAAACGCGCGGTAAATGGCACAAAGAAAAAAGCATGCATTATATTGAAAAAAGAGATGGTGGTTTTCCCTAGTGAAAAATGTACAATCGTGCTTCGTTTTATAGGTAAAAGCAATAATGGTTTGATATTGGTCACCGGCATCTTTTGCAAGAAATAGCGAATAATCAAATCAATTAACACATAATAAACGAGATATTTATTTACCGTTTCCAATGGTTTTAGATTGTATTTCTCCATGATGTCATAGGAAAAAATACCTAGTGCCAAAAACTCCAAGATGATAAAGGCCGCAAAAATACCCATGATGATTTTCAGCGCCAGATTACTCCCAAAAGAAGACGACCGAAGAAAAGACTTCCATTCTAGTTTGATGAAATGTTTGAACATAGTTGGTGGTTTTAGGTTTTGGAAATTAGTTCCTAAAGATAGAAAATTGTTACAATTTAATTTACAAATTCATATTCAGGATAAGTTTCTTTGAGGTGTTTTTCGGCTTTAGACGGAATTAAAACCAAAACGATATATTCTGTCAACGCAAAGACAATCATGAATAAAGCATAAATCGCCAAAACCCAATCCGGATAACTTTCAGCTCTTAGATGAATAGAAAACTGTAACGGTAAATTGATCAAACCGGCCGAAGCGCTATACCCAAAAATAATGTCTTTGAATAACCATTTTCGGCCACTCTTTTGACTTCTTCGTTTATTGGTTCTCCAAAGTATGGTCATTCCAATGAAATAAAATAAAACCAAGAAAAGGAAAACCGTTTGCATTATCCAAATACCTTCTTGAAGGGATTTCAGGAAGTAAAAAATAATACCGATAGCCGAGAAAGTTCCGATGATTTTTGGGATTGAAAAGAACGTTTTCAATTCGCTTAAAACCAATTTATTGTACTTTTTATTCAAGGCAACTTGTCGTTCTTCGACCACTTCCATAAACCCGAAAACACCGAATTTTTTAAACTCAATTTTTAAAGCTTCTTCAAAAGATAATTTCGGATTTTCTAGCCATTGTTCT
Organism: Flavobacterium sp.; assembly: GCF_046293665.1. Lineage (GTDB taxonomy): Bacteria > Bacteroidota > Bacteroidia > Flavobacteriales > Flavobacteriaceae > Flavobacterium. Next base: position 453,768 of record NZ_JBKBOL010000001.1, on the reverse strand, counting down.
TCAATGGCATTCGCCAAATGATCCACCAATTCGGTTTGCAAATCGTAATATTCCACATAATGCTGGCGTGTGAAAGTGTATAGTCTTTCTATTTGTTCGGCGTTGAGTTTCATGATTTCAGATAACTGATTTGTTGACGATTAAATTTTATAAGTTCTTGTATAAAATAAGAAACATACCCAAAAAACAGGAAGCTAAAAATAGTAAGTATAATTGCCGAAGGCGGCGTTTTACTAAAAATCGGAAAGAAAAAAAATTGTCCGAAGTAGATTAAAACTAATAACTGAGACACTTTTTCAACTTTATAAAATTGCTTTTTAAGTTGATATTTCATATATACCTGCTGGAAAATTGCAGCTGTTAATACCAATACAAAAAACAAATTATTAATGGTGAATTCTTCAGAAAAGTATTGATTAACATCAACTTTTCTAATAACGCCGTAAAACAGAACTCCGAAAATCAACATTTGTGGCTTTCCTAAAAAAAGAAAAAACTGAACTATAGTTGATAACGAAAAACTTCCACGCTGTTTGTTACTTTTCAGAATATCTTTTTTATTAATTGCCATGTATTGTTTGAAGGCGTTATAAAAATCATGTTGTTCTGATTGCATTTTTTCCTCAATAGCCGTTGCAATATGGTCTACCATCTCTTGACGAATATCCACATAGACAACATCACTACTTTGTAAATACGTGTCAATGAATTTGATTTCATCTCTTGATAATTTCATCATCAATAATCTAATTTAGGTTGAACTAAAGTTTGCATATTCCTAATAAAATCTTCCAATTCGGTCAGTCTGTTCACGGTTTCTGCCGAACCTTTTTCCGTAAGCTTATAATATTTTCGCAATCTGTTGTCTACATTTTCAACTTCAACTTCTAAAACGCCTTCGGCTTCCAATTTATGTAACGCCGGATACAACGCACCTTCGGTGATTTTCAGTTCGCCTTTGGTGATTTCTTTTACTTTTTGGGTGATTTCATAGCCATACATTCGGCCATTTTCTTCCAATAGCTTCATCACTATTGTGGTCAAACTTCCTTTGTATAATTGTGAACTTTTCATTGACTTTCATTTTTAAAAATCAAATATACATAAGTTTTTTATATACATAAAATTCTTAGGTATAAATTATTATTTTCTCAAAAGTGATACGTTCGCTACCTTTGCCAAAAATAAATTCCATGTCAGCTTTTTATAAATTACATATCAAAGAAGTAAAGCGCGAAACACCAAGCGCTATTTCTGTTGCTTTTACCATTCCGGCCGAATTAAAATCGGCTTACCAATTTACTGCCGGTCAATACGTTAACCTAAAATTAACCCTTGACGGACAAGAAGTACGCCGAGCCTATTCGGTTTGTTCTTCGCCTAATAGTGATGAATTGCGTATCTCGATTAAATCCGTGAAAAGTGGTCATTTTTCTAAATTTGCCAATGAGAATTTGAAAGTGGGCGATATTTTAGAAGTCAGTCAACCCGAAGGAAGATTTACGTTCGAACCTTCTTTTTCGAACCTAAAAAACTATGCGGCTTTTGCAGCAGGAAGCGGCATTACACCGGTAATGTCTATTTTAAAATCGGTTTTGGAAGGCGAACCAAATAGTTCTTTTGTATTGGTTTACGGCAATAAAACGCCGGAAGAGACCATCTTTCACGATGAGTTACACGACTTACAATTAAAATATGTAGGGCGATTTTTTGTACACTTTGTGTATAGTCAAGCTAAAATAGACAACGAACTTTTTGGTCGAATTGATAAGTCAACCGTCAACTTTGTGTTGAACAACAAGCACAAAGAAAAAGAGTTTGACAAGTTCTATTTGTGCGGTCCGGAAGAGATGATTAATTTGGTTTCGACGGTTTTAAAAGAACACAACATTGCCGATAAAAACATCAAATTCGAATTGTTTTCGACTTCAACTGCTGCCGAAAATACCACTGCGGCTTCGCACGATGGTCATACCAAAATTACCGTAATGGTCGATGACGAGGAAACCACTTTTGAAATGTCACAAAAACAAACGGTTTTGGAAGCGGCTTTAAAACAAGGGATTGATGCTCCGTATTCTTGTCAAGGCGGCATTTGCAGTTCTTGCTTGGCGCGAATCACGAATGGTTCAGCCGAGATGAAAAAGAATTCGATTTTGACAGATGGTGAAATTGCCGACGGATTGATTTTAACTTGTCAAGCCCATCCGACTTCTTCGGAAATTTATGTGGATTTTGATGATGTATAGTTAAAAACAAAGATATTGTCATCCCGAGCGCAGTCGAGGGACCAAATTCCAATTTTGTCTAGGCAAGATTGGAATTTATTTTTTCCACCACTTGCTCAACGGAAATTGTTCGCATAGCATTTTCGTAGCCTTCTACTTTTTTGTTACCATAAACTGAAGTCGGCAAAAGCGGATATTGTTCTCTATCAGAAACCAAACAGTTTTCCATTGGTTGGTTGAAAGGTTTGAAACCGGCATAAGGATGCGTTGCGCCCCAAAGTGTGATTACATTTACACCTAACATCGCTGCAATATGAGCGTTTCCGGAATCCATCGAAAGCATGAGGTCTAAATTGGAAATCAATTGTAATTCTTGTTCGAAAGATAATTTTCCGGCAACCACAATTACATTTTCTTTGGCTGTAGCCAAAATATTCAATTCCTCTATTTCTTTTTTTCCACCACCGAAAAGGAATATTTTATAAGCATGATTTTGGGCCAAATTATATATTACTTTTTGCATCAAATCTAATGGATAAACTTTGCTGTCGTATTGGGCAAATGGCGCAATACCAATCCATTTATAATTGTCTTTTTCGCTTGAAACTTTTAGGATATCTTCGGATAAAATAGCTTTTTCAGGAAATATCGTATTGTTTAAATCAACGAAAAAACCAAGTTCTTTAAAGGTCTCAACATGTCTTTCAAACATTGATTTTACCGGTTGAAAGATTTTGTTTTCGGGACGAGTTAGGGCTTTTTTATCGGCTCTGCCTTTGTCGGTGTGTGCCACTTTTTTTCCGCTTAGCGCGAATAAATTTCGGACTACAATAGAACGCAGCACATTGTGCAAATCGGCAACCGCATCAATATTTAATTTCTTTAAATCGGAATACAATTTGAGCAAACCCAAAAACCCTTTGTGTCGTCCTTTAACATCAACCGCAAAGAAACTGACATTCGGAATTTCGTCAAAAAAAGGCTGGAAAAACGGGCGCGAAACTAGGGTGATTTTCACGCTCGGATTTTGATGTACAAAAGCTCTAATAACAGGAACTGTCATCGCAACATCGCCCATGGCAGACAATCGGATGACGGCTATATGTTGGATTGGGTTTGACAAATTTCTGCATTAAATTGTCATTCCGAGGAACGAGGAATCTCATAATATATGAATAGTTTGATGAGATTTCTCCTTTGTCGAAATGACAAAGACGTTTATTTTTTATTTTGATACAACACCGGATTCAAATCGTCGTCGTTGTACATTTTCATTTGTTTGTATACTTTCATGAACTTGTCGCCGTTTTCAATATCGGTCAACAAATCATTAATAGAAATAAACATGTCGCTTTTTTGGTCTAGCAATACATTCAATTTCTCCTGACATTTAGCTCTGTGTTCCGCCGAAGCTTCTGCACGATTTGCTTCTTCATTCATGTGGTAAATTTTCAACGCTAGAATTGACAAACGATCGATAGCCCAAGCCGGACTTTCAGTGTTGATTTTAGCATTTGGTTTTACCTGAACGTCTTTGTGTTTTTGTAGAAAATAACTATCGATATATTCCACCATATCCGTACGAACTTGGTTTGAAGCGTCAATTTTTCTTTTCAAAACTAAAGCCGCAACCGGATCAATATTTGGGTCGCGGATGATGTCTTCATAATGCCATTGAACAGTATCAACCCAATTTTTAGCATATAATAAATACTCGATAGTTCCTTTGTTATATGGGTTTAACGTTGGTTGATAAACATCATCTATAACGTGGTAATCTTTTATACTTTGCTCAAAAATAGGAAATGCAAATTGTGAAAACATAATTTTGATTTTTATTTTATTTAACTTCGTTCCTTTTGCCTTGAAGACTCGTACACATAAAATTTGACCTAAAAGGACTCGGGTACAAAGATAGTTTTTATACTTTTACCATACCATACAAAATTAAAGTCGTCCATGCACATTCATTACATTTCAGAGCAGAACAGTATTCTCAATCATTTTTTGGCCCAAATTCGCGATGTCAGCATTCAAAAAGACAGCATGCGTTTTCGAAAAAACATCGAGCGCATTGGTGAAATTATGGCTTATGAATTAAGTAAAACTTTAGACTATAAAAACATTGCTGTGCAAACACCATTGGGCATCAAAAACACCACTACGATTGCCGATCATGTGGTTTTGTGTTCTATCCTTCGCGCCGGATTGGCTTTACACACCGGTTTTATGAACATTTTTGACAATGCTGAAAACGGTTTTGTTTCTGCCTATCGCCACCATTATGACAACGATGATAAGTTTGAGATTTTGGTCGAATACCAAGCCGCGCCTTCATTTGAAAATAAAAACCTGATTTTAATCGACCCGATGTTGGCTACCGGACAGTCATTAGTGGCGGTTTTACACAAGTTACATTTGGAACAAAAACCAAAAGAAATTCACATCGCGGTAGTAATTGCTGCTCCTGAAGGCATTGCTTATTTAGAAAAAAATCTCCCGGAAAATTGTCATCTTTGGGTTGCGGCTTTGGACGAAAAGCTTAACGAGAAAAACTACATCGTTCCGGGTTTGGGTGATGCCGGTGATTTGGCTTATGGCAGTAAATTATAACTGAGCAAAAAAGATAAAAAAACTACCTGAAATTAATATCAACAATACGATTTCTTTGTACATATTATTTTGAGAAAACTCAATATTATTGGTACACATTAAAGACAAAGGCATTAGTGTGAAGATTAGCATGCTGTTATTTTTATCCGGAGAAATTAGGAAAACAATTACTCCTACAATAAATGTAAAGATCATTTTTTTATACGATGCTTGCAAAATAAGTGGTCTGTTTGAAACAGTAAAAATGGTAGAAAAAACAAAATACAAAGCGATTACCGAATAGAAAGAGAGTGCTATGTTTTGGTAATTGTTAGTAAAATAATCAAGTTCAAAATTCATTCGCGTTTGATCAAATATATGGTCTATCCATGTTTTGTCAAAAAATAAAGCCGCCGCTAAAAAAACTATTGCCGTAGTTACAAAGGCTACGAATGGTAAAAGCCAATTTCTATAATCTCTAGACACGTGGAATATGATAGAAATATAGACTAAAACTATAAAAAGAATACACCAAAAATGAAATAATGCCGCAATGAAAATCCAAATAGATGCGTCAAAAATCTTTTCTTTTGGTTGTTTTAAAGTCTGTAAAGAAATTAATCTTCTGATGGCCAATAAAAGAAAAAAATTGGCGAATAATATATTAGTGTTGTTGAAAATCGACTGAAAAAGCGCCAAAAAAAGCAAGAAAAAGAGAATGGCATAACTACTGTCTTTTGTTAATCCATTTTTTTTTACAATAAAATTGACCAAAAAAAGTGACGCTAATAATAAGGCTAATGTCTCAATGGTTATTAAAAATCCTTGCGATAAATTTTTAGGGTAAAGGTCACTTGATTGGTGTAAAAAAAAGAAAAGCAATACCAAAATTACAATTAGCGTATAATTTAGAATTGTAGATTTTTTAAAAACACTTGTTATCATGAGGATATTTTATACATTTGTGCTGTAAATATAACATTTTATAAAATGAAAGCATTTTTTGAGGGCATTCAAACTTTATTTGTAGACTTTTTATTCAAACCACTAGATTGGTTACGTGCGCTAGAATTAAGCAATTGGTGGTTGGCTAATATTGTTAGTTGGGTATTAATCATCGTTTGCTGCAAATACATAGTTTACTGGTGCAAAGAATTGAAAAAACACCAAGACAACAACGAAGAAAACCAAGATACTACGGCGCATTCTTTCTTAAGCTAAAAACTCCTTAACCCAAAAAAGGAAAAAGAGGTTTTATATTAAATCGAATCCGATATCTTTTCTAAAATACATCTTATCAAAATGTAGCTTGTCTATGTTTTGGTAAGATTTTTTTATGGCTTCTTGGAAGTTGTCTCCAAAAGAAGTCACAGCCAAAACTCTCCCGCCGCTAGTCACCACTTTGCCGTTTTCCAATTTAGTTCCGGCATGAAAAACAATCGAATCTTTTACGTTTTCAATTCCGGTAATTTCAAAACCTTTGTCATAATCTTCAGGATATCCTCCCGAAACAATCATAATTGTTGTGGCACTTCTTGGGTCGATTTGTAAAGTAACTTCGTTTAGTTTTTGCTTGGCTACCGCTTGAAACAATTCGACTAAATCAGATTTAATTCTAGGCATTACCACTTCGGTTTCCGGATCGCCCATTCTCACGTTGTATTCAATTACCATTGGTTCTTCTTTGACAATGATCAATCCGATAAAGATAAATCCTTTGTATTCGATTTCATCCTTTTGTAAGCCTTCAACTGTTGGTTTAATTATTCTGGTTTCTATTTTCTCTAATAAAATTTTGTCTGCAAACGGGACAGGAGAAACCGCTCCCATTCCGCCGGTATTCAATCCGGTATCTCCTTCGCCAATTCTTTTATAATCTTTGGCGGTAGGCAATACTTTGTAATTCTTTCCGTCCGTTAAAACAAAACAACTTAATTCAATTCCATCAAGAAATTCTTCTATTACTACTTTTGAACTTGCTGTTCCAAATTTGGCGTGAACCAACATATTTCGCAATTCGGTTTTGGCTTCTTCTAAATCATTTAAAATTAAGACTCCTTTCCCGGCGGCCAATCCATCTGCTTTTAAAACATATGGAGGTTGCAGTGTTTCTAAAAAAAGGCATCCATTTTCAACCGTCTCTGAGGTAAAACTATCGTAAGCGGCGGTAGGTATTTTGTGTTTGATTAGAAACTCTTTGGCAAATTCTTTACTTCCTTCTAATTGAGCCCCTACTTTCGATGGCCCAATCACCGGAATATGATTGATAGCACTGTCATTTTTAAAAAAATCATAAATACCGTGAACTAAAGGGTCTTCGGGTCCTACAACAACCATGTTAATTCCTTCTTTCACAACAAAAGTTTTTATGCTTTCAAAGTCAGTTGGGCTGATGGATATGTTGATTGCAATAGCCGCTGTTCCGGCATTTCCCGGTGCTACAAAAAGTTTTTCACACTGTGAACTTTGAATTAATTTATAAGATAATGCGTGTTCTCTCCCGCCTGAACCAAGTAGTAAAATTGTCATTTTTGTTGTGTGTTGTGTTAAAAGTATGCAAAAATACAAGTATTCTTTTTTCTTGAGTTATTTTTAACTAATTTAGTTCCGAATAAAAACAATCATCTTATGAAAAAAATATTACTTTCTTTTTCTTTACTCATTTTAGCCTTTACTGCAAACGCTCAATCTTGGACCTCTCAAGCAACCGGTTTTGACCTTACCAGCAGAGGCCTTTCAGAAATTCATATTGTAAATCCTACAACGGTTTGGGCATTGGCCTATGATGGTTTGAGTACTACAAATGTAATTCAAGAGTTCACCAGAACTACCGATGGAGGAAATACATGGACTCCCGGAACTATCAATGTTGGTGACCCAACTTTATCCATAAACAATATTGCGCCAATTAGTGCTACCACTGCTTGGGTAAGTGCCTTGACCCCAACTATAGGAAACAACGGTGTTATTTACAAAACTACGGATGCTGGTGCAACTTGGGAACAACAAAACATAGGTGCTTTTAATGCCGCATCTTCATTTATTAATGGTGTTCATTTTTTTGATGCCAACAATGGAATTTCTTTCGGAGATGCTGTTGCGGGTGAATTCGAAATTTATACCACTTCAGATGGTGGAGAAACATGGGATCCTGTACCGGGTGCAAATATTCCTAACCCTCTAGGTTCAGGTGCAACAATTGAGTATGGTTACAATGGTGGAAATGTTTTTATCGGTAATACTGCATGGTTAGTAACTAACAGGGGTAGAATATTAAAATCTACTGATATGGGATTAACTTGGACTGTTTCTCAAGCGCCTGTAACTGATTTTGCAGGAACTACTCAAAGTGCGAGATTGACAATGAGTTCTCTTACAAATGGCTGTTTGTTAAAAACTGCAGGTACTACTTACACATTCTATACAACTACTGACGGTGGTGCTACTTGGTCAGCAGGAACTCCATTTACCGGAGCTTACAGAGTTTTAGCTTATGTGCCGGGTACTACAACTTTAGTAGCCACATCTGCAGGAACTCCTTCAGGTTCTGCCTACAGCAATAACAATGGCACTACTTGGATTCCAATCGATTCAGGTGCGCAGAGAGGTGTTGTGACTTTCTTAGATGGTTCAACAGGATGGTGTGCCGGATTTAACGAAGACCCATTTACCGGTGGTATATTTAAATTTAATGGAACGTTGTCTAACAGTGATTTCAATAGTAGTAAATTTAGAGCATATCCAAATCCTACTACTTCTTTAGTGAATTTACAAACTGAAGGATTAGATTCATACACTTTAAAAGTTACTGATTTAGCAGGTAAAGTAATGGTAACCAAAGAATTCAACGGTGTTGAAAACACTCTGGATATTTCAAGTTTTGCTACCGGGGTTTATTTTTTCGAAATTAATTCAGGTAACAAATCAGAAACTATTAAGATTATAAAAAATTAATACTAATAAAATAGTATTTTTAAGGGCTGACATTGGTTAGCCCTTTTTTATTGTTTTTATGTTCCATATTTTCAACTTATCGCTTCAACTCAATGGCTATCCGATAAAGGATGCTCTTCGTGAATTTGAAAAAATTCAATCTTTATCTGAAGCTGAGTATGAAAATTATCTGACTATAAAAAGAAACGATATTGTTGCTTTTCACCTACAAAAAAATGATTCCTATAAAAAATTAGTTGGAAATAGAATTGCTGGCGATTGGAATACACTTCCGATTATGACCAAAAAAGATTTTCAAAAGCCATTAGCCGAAAGACTTTCTGAGGGATATACTCTTAAAAATGTTTATGTCAACAAGACTTCCGGTTCCAGTGGTGATCCTTTTATTTTTGCTAAAGATAAATTCTCTCACGCCTTAACATGGGTCAATATTTTTGACCGATTTGGTTGGTTTAACATTGATTTTAATTCGTCTTTACAAGCGCGTTTTTATGGAATTCCATTAGATTTTTTAGGCAACACTAAAGAACGGTTTAAAGATTTTTTAAGTCATCGTTATCGCTTTCCTATTTTTGATTTATCGGATAATATTTTAGAAGGCGTTCTAGAAAAATTTAAGCAAAAGCGTTTCGATTACATCAATGGTTATACTAGTTCAATCGTCTTATTTGCTAAATTTCTCCAACATAAAAATGTCGTTTTAAAAAGCATTTGTCCGACATTAAAATGTTGCGTTGTCACTTCAGAGATGTTATTTGATGACGATAAGCTATTACTCGAAAAACAATTTGGCGTTCCAATTGTCAATGAATATGGTGCTTCCGAATTGGATTTGATTGCTTTCCAAAATCCTCAAGGAGAATGGCAAGTGAATTCGGAAACCTTATTTGTAGAAATTTTGGACCAAGAAAATAATGTCTTACCTTTTGGAAAAGAAGGTCGAATCGTAATCACTTCTTTATACAACAAAGCCCATCCTTTTATTCGTTATGACATAGGCGATATTGGAATTTTGGATGAGAAAAGCACTTTTAAAAAGCCTATTCTGAAAAAATTAACCGGAAGAACCAATGATGTTGCGATTTTACCTAGTGGTAAAAAATCCCCGGGATTGACTTTTTATTACGTGACCAAAAGCATCATTGAAGATGATGGAAATGTCAAAGAGTTTGTCATTAAACAAACCAAAATCGATACTTTTGACATAGAGTATGTGAGTCAAAGTGAATTGACTTCGGCCCAAATAAAAAATATTGAAAAAGCCATATCAACCTATTTAGAAAACGGTTTGACTTTTAAATTTATCCGAAAAGAAAAATTAGAAAGAACCAAAAGCGGTAAATTGAAACAGTTTGTTTCGTTAGTAAAATAATTTATGAAAATCACCATAATCGCAGGCGCGAGGCCTAATTTTATCAAAATCGCTCCCATAATCAAAGCAATTGAAAAAAAACAAGCCGAAGGAGCTAACGTTTCGTATCGGTTGGTCCATACCGGTCAACACTATGATAAAAACCTCAGCGACACCTTTTTTGAAGAATTAAATATTCCGCATCCGAATGCTAATTTAGAGGTCAAAAGCGGTTCACAAGCTGAACAAACTGCTGCCATTATGATCGCTTTTGAAAAAGAATTAATCCAAAACCCGTGTGATTTGGTTTTGGTTGTAGGCGATGTTAATTCGACCATGGCTTGTGCCATTGTAGCTAAAAAAAGCAATGTAAAAGTTGCGCATGTCGAAGCCGGAATTCGATCAGGCGATATGACCATGCCCGAAGAAATCAACCGAATTGTAACCGATAGTATTACTGATTATTTCTTTACCACTTCAACAACTGCTTCGGAGAATTTAATTAAATATGGTGCAGAAATTTCAAACATTCACTTTGTTGGTAATGTAATGATTGATACTTTATATCAAAACCTTAGTAGGATTTCAGCACCGAAATTTTGGGATGAATTTGGTTTAGCCAAAGGCAATTATATCATCTTAACTTTGCATCGACCGGCGAATGTTGACGAGGAAAAATCTTTAATCAAATTGCTCCAAGGCATTGATCAGATGGTTGGTGATAAGAAAATAGTTTTTCCGATTCATCCGCGCACTAAAGCTATTTTGGGCGAAACCAATTTGGCCTTAAAAAACATCCTTTTTGTAGAGCCTCAAGGCTATTTAAATTTTATGTTTTTAATTAAAAACAGTTTTGCAGTCATTACGGATTCCGGAGGAATTTCGGAGGAAACTACGGTTTTAAACATTCCGTGCTTTACCATGCGCAACAATACCGAAAGGCCGGAAACGGAAACAATCGGCACCAATACTTTGGTAGGAACTTCAATAGAAAATCTGGAAAAAATATTTGCTGCATTTCTTCAAAACGGACCCAAAAAAGCGGGGATTCCTGAGCTTTGGGACGGAAAAGCCTCAGAGCGAATTATCGAGATTCTTTTGAAAAAATAATGGAAGAAATACTAATCATATCTAATTATTATCCGCCGGAAAAAGGCGCAGCTGCCAACAGAATTGAGCAGTTGGCTTTGAAATTACATCAAAATAATTACAACGTTACAGTGATTTGTCCGTTGGGAAATTACCCGAAAGGGGAATTGTTTCCTGAATACAAAGGGAAGTTTTCCGTCACCGAAAATCGCGATAATATTACCGTAAAGCGACTTTGGATTTATCCGAGTGTGAGTAAAAACATTTTGGTTAGAATTGTTTCGATATTGTCTTTTTCTTTGAATTTATTTTTCTATTTGTTATTCAAAAAAACACCTCAAAAAGTAATTGTTCAATCACCTCCTTTATTGCTTTCTTTTATTTCAGTTTTGGTCCTTTCATTTAAAAACAAAAAAATAATTCTCAATGTTTCGGATTTATGGCCATTGGCTGCTATTGAATTAGACGCGTTAAAATCAGGCTCTTTTTCGCATAAAATTTCGTTGTTTATGGAGCGATTTATTTATAAAAAAGCCTCTTTGGTTTTGGGACAATCTGATGAAATTATTGCGCATATAAAAACTATCTCACCCGGTAAAGAATGTCATTTGTACAGAAATTTTCCTGATCATCAAGTGACCGAAATAGAATTGAAAACCATCGAAAACCAACCGATAAAAATATTTTATGCCGGATTGTTGGGTGTGGCTCAAGGTGTTCTAGAATTGTGTGAAAAAATAGATTTAAACGGCTTGTCTATCGAATTGCATCTGTTTGGCGACGGTGCCGAAAAAAATCAAATAGAAGCGCTTATATCAAGCATGAAAGACCAAAAGATATTCTTCCACGGTATGATGGACCGAAAGGCTTTGCATGAAACACTTAAAACTTTTGACATTGCCATTGTTCCTTTGAAAACCAGAATTTATGGCTCCGTGCCTTCTAAGATTTTTGAATATGGTTCGTTGGGATTTCCAATACTTTATTTTGGTGGTGGCGAAGGAGAAATAATCGTTTCGGAAAATAAATTAGGTTGGGTAGCTTCGGTGGAAGATTTTCAGGACTTGAACGAAAAGCTAGTTGAAATTTCCCTATTGGAAAAAGCCGATTTAGATACAATGAAACAAATGGTTTTTAATACGGCCAATACCAATTTTCACTTAGACAACCAAATCAAAGATTTGATAGCAAAAAAGGTTTTTTAATACGCCTTTTCTTCCCCTTTAAAAATGTTTATCACTGTTTGGAAAATGATTTTCAAATCCATGATGATGGACCAATTTTCAATATAAAAAACATCCAGTTTGATTCGATTGACCATGTCTTCTTCAGTTTCAATTTCGCCTCTGAATCCTTTGACTTGCGCTAAACCGGTAATTCCTGGTTTAACATAGTGTCGCACCATATATTTCTTAATTTTACTGGCGTAAGCTTTGTTTTGTGACCATAAGTGCGGTCTTGGTCCAACTACCGACATGTCACCTAATAAAACATTGAAAAATTGTGGCAATTCATCCATACTGGTTTTACGCATCAATTTGCCCATTCTGGTAACTCTTGGGTCATTTTTAGAGGCTTCTTTTTCGGTAAACCCATTGACTTGCATCGAGCGAAATTTGTAACAAAAGAATTCTTCTTCATCCAAACCAGGTCTGCCTTGTTTAAAAAATACCGGCCCTTTTGATTCTAATTTGATTAAAACCGCCAAAACAGGAATCAACCAAGACAGTATAAAAATGATAACAAATAACGAAAAAACCACATCAAAAACACGTTTAAACCCTTTAATAATTGGGTTGTGTAATTGTGTTTTTTGCAGAGAAAGTACCGGGAATAATTCGTAATAATCGACCTTTAAATTTTTGGAGAAAATCTCTTTGGAATCAGGAATGAATTTGATGGCTTTTTTATTATCGTCTGCAAATTCAACTAACTCTTTTAGTTTTTCATTAGAAATTTCGTTTAAAGAACAATAAATTTCGTCAATTTTATTTTCAATGGCATATTTTTTTAGGTCTTCGACTTTGCCTAAAATTTCCGGATTTTGTTTCTTATCTGAAAAATAACCATAGAATCGATAACCATAATCTTTCCTGTTTTCAAAAACCTCTTTTAGGCGAATGGCTTCTGGTGTATAGCCAATGATTACGGCATTTCTGAAGTTGCTTCCGGTGACAATTCTGTACTTCTTTAGATAGAAAAACAGAAAATATTTAAACGTTAGGATGATAACAAAACTAAAAGTAATAAAAATGGCAACCGCACTACCACTAAAAATAGCCGTTTTGGCAAAAGGGAAAAAAGCAATCACTACCAGTAAAAAAAGACCAAACTGCTTAACTAGTTTGGTAATAATTTCTACCGGTGTTGTAAATCTAAAAACCTCATAATATTTGACAATAATAGCAATCAAAAACCAAGTAAACGTTTGATACAACAAATAGTAAAGTACATTAAGTTCCAATTCCCTGAAGAAAAACAAACTTAATGTTGTTACTACAATTAGATCGAATAAAATACTTATCGGTCTAATATATTTTGAATATCTTCCTGTTTGCTGTGCAACCATAAAATACTAATGGATATATCCTTTAAAATCTTTATGTTCTTCTTTTAACAGTTCATCATTCGAAAGCGATTTGAAATAATCGTAAGTTAATTTCATGCCTTCGTCTCTCTTTACTTTGGCTTCCCAACCTAAAATTTCTTTGGCTTTGGTAGTATCCGGTTGGCGCTGTAAAGGATCGTTTATTGGCAATGGATGATAAACCACTTTTTGATTGGTTCCGGTAAGTTTAATGATTTCGTCTGCAAAATCTTTAATGGTAATCTCGTCTGGATTTCCGATGTTAACCGGATAAACATAGTCTGAATGCAACAATCTGAAAATACCTTCAACTTGGTCCGTTACATAACAAAACGAACGCGTTTGGCTTCCATCACCAAAAATGGTTAAATCTTCGCCTCTCAAAGCTTGACCGATAAAAGCCGGAATTACACGGCCATCATTGAGTCGCATTCTTGGTCCGTAAGTGTTAAAAATTCTAACGATTCTGGTTTCCACCCCGTGAAAAGTGTGATAGGCCATCGTAATTGATTCTTGAAAACGCTTGGCTTCATCATAAACACCTCTTGGTCCGATGGTGTTTACGTTACCGTAATATTCCTCTGTTTGCGGATGAACTAATGGATCACCATATACTTCTGAAGTAGACGCAATTAATATTCTTGCTTTCTTAACCCTTGCCAAACCTAAAAGATTGTGTGTGCCTAATGATCCTACTTTTAGCGTTTGAATTGGAATTTTCAGATAATCAATCGGACTTGCCGGCGAGGCGAAATGAAGGATGTAATCAATTTTTCCGGGCACGTGAACAAACTTGGTTACATCGTGATGATAAAACTCGAAGTTTCTATCTTTAAATAAATGTTCAATGTTTTTTAAATCTCCGGTAATCAAATTATCCATCCCAATTACAAAATAGCCTTCTGCTATAAACCTGTCACAAAGATGGGAACCCAAAAAACCTGCTGCTCCGGTAATTAATATTCTTTTCATAAATTTTGTTCTGATTTGGAATTATTTGAGGCAATTCCGGAATTAAAAAGACAATACATCATTGTGAAAAACACAACACCTCTTTGTCTCCATAAAAATGATTCGGTCAAAAATAAACTTATCATTAGAATTGCGAAAGCAAAATGGACAAAATCTTTCGATTTGTATGCGATTTTAACGTTAATGATGAGCATTAATAACAATAATATAAAACCTAAGATGCCTAATTCGGCGAAGTTTTGAATGTATTGATTGTGAAAGTTTTTATTTTGATAACCTTCTTTTCCTTCTTCGCCTAAGTACAAATTGTAGAATTTGGCCTTTTCTTCTATTTTCGGATAAGAAGCATTTAAACCAAAGCCCATTAAAAACACCATGCGGTCATTAATTAACTCGGTAAAGATTCTAAACTGATAAACCCTAAAAGCTGTTCCGGGAAAATAATCATTTGGCGTGAATTTTTCGTTTGACCAAGCCTCTTTTAAACTTACATAATGAACTCCTGCTGGAATTCCTTCGACTACATTGGCACTTAAACTTTTCTCTGAATTGGTTTGAAACTCTTGTTGAAATCTTGTTTTTATTTTACCAAACGAAAAAATCAAACCTATAATGAGACCAAAAACGATAAGGTTTCGCAAACGAAGTTTGTGCGATGATTTTGAAAAAAAGAAAACATGAAGTAAGACCAATAAAATAAAAATGAGAATGATATTTTTAGAAGATAGCATTAACACAAAAACAAAAAGCAAAACCGAAAAAAAAATGTCAATTTTAGATTTGATTTCCTTAGTGAAAAAATAAAAAAAGGCGACTGCTACAAATACAGAAACATGAATTGCATTTAATAGTTTAGGAACCAAACCGAAATCAATGTGGTCTTCCCCATGGTAAAAAAACACCCTGAAATCATCTCTTAACCAATACCTAACTACCGCTCTTAGCAAGAAATACAAGGTTAAAAGCACTATTGCGTAACTATAATAGGCTATTATTTTTTGCTTTTGGGTTGCCGAAAAATCTTTAAGCAGTAAAAATCCTATTGGTATAATTAATAGCGGAATTTCTTTTGATAAAGCAGGCAACGTACTTTCTTTGTCGATAGACCAGAAATAAGATAGCGCCATTAAAACATAAAGTGTAATGGGCAAAATCAAGTGGGATTGGAGCGAAAAATGGTTTTTTTTGTAAGTGAAAATGGCTGTAGCCAAAAACAATCCCATGGCTATATTATTAAAAGCATAGCTTAACGGAATGGTAATAAGAACTAGAAGTGTTGGAATAAAAGAATTATTTTCTTTGCTTTCTTTTGTCAGATTTTGAAAAACATTCTTCAAAAAGTTGTAAGTATTCCCCATTTATTTTCTCCCAATTAAATTCATTGACGATCGCGTCAAAATTGTTTTGAACTAATTGCAAGTTATCATTTTTTTTGATAGTATTCAGAATATTTTTCACCTCAATAGGGTTGGAAAAATAATGACTGTTTTCTTTTAAAATTCCTTTGTTAAAATCATTATTATGTGCGATAACCAGAGCTCTTGAAGCCATGGCTTCTAACAATGACGGATTGGTTCCACCAACAGAATGTCCGTGAAAATACAAGTTTGAAAAGTAACGAAGGTTATTCAAATGTTCTAAATTGTACAGACCGCCAATAAAACGAATATTTTGATGAGATTTGAACTTGTTTTTAAGGTATTCTCCATACTTGGTTTGGTGTTTCCCAATAACAAGAATAGGCGTTTTGTCTTCGTTCATTGCTACGCCTTCCAATACCATATCAAGATTGTTTTCCGGCTCGAAGCGCGCCATTATCATATTGTATTGCTCTTTTTCTACGCCATATTCTTTGAGAACCGTTTCATCGGGATTGCTAAAAGGATAAGCGCCATAAGCAATATAGGTTGACTCTTTTTTATATTTCTGTAGTAAAAACTTTTGAATCCCTATTGAATCCGATACTAAAAAATCACTACTGGTCGCGGCTAATCTTTCGGCAAACCTCAAGAATTGCTGTACTGGTTTTGAATACTTGGTTCTCTTCCACTCCAAGCCGTCCATATTGGTAATGATGATTGATTTTTTGGGTAAAAGAAAACACCAGATAGAATTGCTGGTATAACCCAATTGCAAAATGATGTCAAAATCTCTTTTTCGAGAATCCATGATGCAATTAAAATCATAAATAAACTGACCAAAAGTACCCATTTTGTGCTCGGGATCGTATTGGTGAATAATATTTACGCCGTGAAAAGATTTTTCCTGAAAAGGATGATCATGGGAATTGTAGCAATATACTTCGTGCCCTTGCTCAACCAAATAAACCGAAAAAAATTCGGCAAACTGTTCAAAACCTCCGTAATAATTGGGCACACCACGAGTTCCTAAAATGGCTATTTTCATGAGTTATATTACGATTTGCTTTGACTTGTTATTCGAGTTTGCAAACATAATAAAATTGAGGGAATATCTTTAAAGAAAATGACTTGTTTGCTATTTCTTTGAGGCTTCAAAATCATACAAAGCATTAATAAAATCTGTTTTCGCTTTTTGCCAACTGTAAACAAGCTTCATCTCAGAAATCATTTTGGGCCAATCTTGATTAGTTAATCCAAAATGAATTTTAGTATTTAAATCCGCTTCATTTAATGGATCAAACTGACAATCTTTTAGAAAGTGGAAATCTGCCATAGCTGTTGTATTGGAACAAATAGTTGGAATTCCCGCTGCTAAAGATTCCAAAGGCGGAATTCCAAATCCTTCGGCGATTGAAGGATAAACAGATAGATTTGTGCCACGAACAAATAACAACAAATCTTCGAAATTAACTTTGTTAAACGTAAATATCTTAGCTTTTATCGTCTCTGGAAGCCCTGCGTAGTAATCAGTGTAGGTTTTGTTTTCAATGGCTTTGTCTCCAATAAAAACTAATGAATGATTTTTATAATGTTCCTTTTCGACAAAAACTTTAAGCAACCTGTGGTGGTTTTTTCTTGGTTCCCAACGGCTAACAAAAAGAAAGTAATTGTTTACGCCAAACTTTCTTTCTACTTCCTTTTGAATAGTTCGCTTGTCAAATGCCTCAAAGTAAATCGGATCAACGGCATTGGCTGTTACAAAGACTTTTTCAATTCCAAAATGTTTTTGGATTTGAGCTTTGGAGTATTCGGAAACACTCAAAACGATATCGGAGCATTTTGCGCTTCTTTTAAACAGCAATTTGTTCTTTAATCGGTAGCCTAAGGGAAAATATTGAGGAAAATCAAGAAACAACACATCGTGTATAGTGACTATGTATTTGCATTTTTTAACTGGTGGTACTACATATTGAAAATGGGCGTAATCAATCTTATTCTTTTTGATAATGTTAGGGATATCAAATAACAGCCTGAAAAATTTATTTTTTGTTTTGTATTGTATGTAAGTCAAATTCTTGTGGGCACCAAAAATGGTTTCCAAAAAAACAATATCATTTGCTGCAAAAAAGAAATGACAATTAACCTCTTGGATTAACTTGGCGTAAAGTCCTTTTATATAGGTAGTCGTGCCTTGAAAATTCCCGTCAAAGACATGACAATCAACAAATATTTTTATTTTTTGCATGGTTTATTCAATGACTTTGGATTGATTTTCTTTCTTGATTAGCAATTCTTTATAGGATAAAATAAACCCAATTATTATTGCTTTATTTTCTGTTTTTAGGTACAAGCCTAACAATACCCAATTATCAAATAATAAATAAATGCCCGTTGCCATTAATATCAAGTTCAATTGTTTGATATTCTCATGGGCTGAAGGATTTTGCTTTATCAATAATCTTAAAAAATAAAACATAAAAAAGACACCTATAAGCCCTGATTTTAAAAACACTGTCATAAAGGCATTATGCAAAATGGATATTTCTGTTAGTACTGTCCCATCGTTAGTGTATAATTTCTGACCTAGCTGTATTTCAGAACCCAACCCTTTTCCTCTTACAACACCCCAAAAACCTTCATAAACAACATTTTTAACGGTAATAATGTTTTCATAAGCACGATAATTATCATTGAAATCCTTCCAATCATCTTTATTTACTTTAGACTTAAAAGCTTCAATTGGTGCATTTTTAATTTTATAAAGTAATGCCTCTAGCCCTTTACCATTTCTAGACAAGTTCATGTTATAAATTACAGCATAGCCTATCAATATCAATGAAATGAATGAAATGAGAATGAGTAACGTTCTCTTATTTAGCGAAAAATACCCTTTTAAAACAAGGAAAAAAATAAACGCTTGAATAAAATTAGCTCTGGAAACATATAAAGCGCTGGAAACACCAATTACGATGAGCAATAACAAGAATCTTTTTCTAGTGAAAACAACACCAAATTTCTTGTGAAATAAAACTAATATAAACGCATAGACTTCAAAATCACTGAAATAACCCGAATACTTTCTGAGCTCATGAATGTTTAAAATTCTATGAATTAAAGCGCTATAAAAAATAATCCCCAAATGAATAATCGCTATGATAAAACCCACATAAATAATCGTTTTTACGACCTTCATGTCTGCATTTCTACACAATTGATAACCCAATATTAAGCCAACAATGGGTTTTAATAAGTAGGTTATATCCCTGATTATCTTGTATGTTGTATAATCATAAAAAAATGAGGAAATTATGGCCACTATTAAAATTGCGACATAGGGTAGAATGTAGTGTAAAATGGTTACTGAGTATTTTTTTCTCAATGTGAACAAAATTGTGGTACTCCAAACCACAAAAGTCAATTCATAGTTATTTAAATAAGTAACTCCAACACAAATGGCAAAGAGTATTTGGTATAAATAATTTTTAGATATTTTAATACTGCTCATTTTTATGCGATTACATTTTGGTTGAAGTGCTTTCTCAAAATCGTTAAATACAAAACTATAATAATAAATTCAATAATAATAATAGAGTAAAAAGCACCTTTTAGCCCTTGATAGTTGGTCAAAATATAAAGCAAAATAAAATTGAAAATGGTGGCTATAATGGTTATTCGGATGTAAATTTTATTTTCGTTAAAGGCAAATATTAATTGACGTAAAGGTTGCGAAACCGAAACGAACAATGGCACTATCAATCCTAATTTGAAATAGTCTGCCATTAAAGCAATTTTAGTCGGATGGATTTTAAAAAAGGTTAAAATGTATTCTGAATTAAGGTAAAATGTCATCAATACTATCAACAAAAGCCCAAAATTAAATCCGTTGTATTGTTGCCAGACTTTGATCCCGCTTTTGATGTTTTTATTTAATTCATAGCAAATGTTGGCATAAACAAAGTAAAAAAACATATTAAGATAAGTCTTAAATACAGAAACAATTTGGTCGATGACTCTAAACTGTCCGGCCATAAAATCACCACCGATGTAACTGATCACCATGATGGGAAAAAATTGGTAAAGCGATAAAAAAATCTGCGAAACACTGAAGCTGAATTCCTCTTTTAAGATGACTATCGCGTCTTTAAATGAAAAGTCATTCAGCACAAATCCATAATGACTTACCAACCACCACAGACCAATGCCGTTTCCGATTACAGCACCGATTCCAAAAAACAAATTAGCATAAATGTAATCTGATTTTTGATTGACTAAAATCAGTACCAACAAAATGTATATCGTTTTAGAAATTACATTTACAATTGAAATCCACTTAAAATTTTCAACACCTTGAAAAAACCATTGCGGATTAATAAACTGTCCTATGACAATAAAAAAACTAAAAAAAAACAGCGTTTTGTCTCTTGAAAAAAAAGGCACGGTAAAAACCAGAACTGATAATAGTATAAAAACTAAAACGGTTAGAAGTAATTTAGAAAGATATATCGATTTAAATTTGCGTTCTAAAACCACTTTGTTGTCTCGGTTGATGGATATTTCCTGAACGCCTTTGATGTAAGAACCGTAATCAATAATTCCGTTTAAAATCAAAGCTAATGAAAATCCAACACCAACTTTTCCTAAGCCATCTTCACCACATTTATAAATGATAAAAGGCATTACAAACAATGGACTAACCAAGTTTATAACTTGTCCGAAACCATAAATTAAAAAGTCTGTTATTTTTTTTCTATTAAAAACACTCATTGCATTCAATCAAATATAAGGATGCAAGGTATTACTTTTTGATATAAAAGCTGTTCATATCATCAAGTGATTTGGATTTTAGAAACGGATTAAAAACAAAATATCCAAAATAAAGTAAGTGTTTTGCAAAACCAAATTTGAAGAAAAGTTCACTGAAGACACCAAGTTTTTTCTTGGTTAGAATATGAACATTCATCGCATTGTAATAATTCATTCCGAATTTTTTAGCGATTTCTTTAAACGCCTCTTTAGAATAAAAAGAGACATGCTGTCCGTGTTCAGAAGCGTAATACCACCAATCCTTGTGAGCAGGTGCCGGTTTTGAAATTAAATCGGTAGTGAGAATGATGGTGTCCGTAAGTTTTACAATTTTTGCTATTTCTTCCAGTGGATTTTCGAAATGCTCAAAACTTTCGAAAGTTGTTACAACGTCATATGTGTCATTTAAACTTCCCTCAAAACCCCTTGCGATTTCGTTTTTTGTATAAGGATCTTGCCAATAATAATCAAAACCAATGTCACGCATTTGCCTAGTAAAAACTCCGAAACCACCGGCATAATCTAAAAATTTACCTTTTGGATTAAAAAACAAAAACAGTAAAGATGTTGTAATCTTTGACATTCTTTCACAACGATACATGACACCGGTATCTGAAAGATTCATGGAACTGATATAGGCTTCTTCTAACCAATAAGGTTTTTCAGTTTGGCCAAAACCACAAGTTTGACATTGAAAATAATCAACATCGTATTTGTATAAAACTTTAGCTTTAAAAATTGTTTTGGTTTCGTTTTGGCAAATTTTACAGGTCATTGTTAAATTTTCTTGGATTTGTTGTATACAATTGTACTTTTAGTAAAGTTAATTTTTTAAACAAAAAAGCCATAAGTATATACTTATGGCTTTGTAATTTTTAAAATATCTTATTTTAATATCTTTTTAATCTCGTCAAGAATAGTTTGTTGTGGATAAAAAGATGGTGTATATGGTTTGTCTGCAATTTTTTGGAATCTAATAGTTCCTTTTACAGGATCTACATCTGCTTTTACATTTTCATTTGGAATAAAATATTTTAAGAAATCTGATCCCTGAGCTTCAAAAGTTTTTCCATAATAGTTTAATTTAAATTTTTCCAAAGTTACATCACCTCTATCCTGAACGATTCCAAAATCAATTCTAATATTAGTTGGCATGATTTCTTCTTTTAAATTAAAAACAACTTTTTGGCTTGTTGCTTTTGGCTCTACACCAGTCCAAGCTACTTGATCTGCATTAAAATTAATAGTACCGTCTTCGGTATAAAACATTGAGAAATCCTCCTTATTTGTACATATTACATCCATTTCTAGACTGAAGTTTTCCTTGACATTTTGATTTGCAACTTCTGTTCCTTCTTCAGTTGTAGTCTTTTCTTCATTCTTGCATGAGATAAGTATCAACGAAAAAACAGCTGTAAGAATAATAAATTTTGTTTTCATGTCATTATTTAAATTAGTGGAGCTAAATTATGTTTTTTTTGTATAATTCAAACAAATACTTTATAAATTATTTATCTTTTTTTGATTTTAATAGAGTGAATTATTGCATTTCTATCTTTACCGTTTTCTGAGATATCATTATCATAAATAATTTGAAATCTTACTCTTTCATAATTCAAATTTGAGAACTGAATTTTTGTTAAAGGATTTGAAAGATCATCACTTAAATAAAAGTTTGCAATTTCGTTACCATTTAATTTTATTTTTATGTGTGCGTTCTCATTATTTATCGCTGGAGAAGGAAAACTATTCCCATTTATCTGTAATTCATAATTACCTCTATCCAAATCTATAAACGATGAAACTGTATTGGTCTTTTCAAATAATGTCATACTTCCATTCGAATCGAATTTTACTCTTTGAAATATTTTTAAATCTAAATTATTATCTGAATTTATTTTTTGCTTCTTCTTGGATACATAATGATAGGCCCATGCGTCAAAATATTCTATTTTGTCTTGTTCAATAAAATTTTGCTTTAAAAATTCTTCATCTTCGTTGCTTAAATTGTATGGGTTTACATTGGCATACCAAAAATCATTTTGATCGATTATATTTTTTCTCATCCCGTCAATATATTCCTCAAATGATTTTCCTTCAATAGTAATATCGGGTCTATCTTCAAAGAAAAAAGGAAAAACCCAATTGTAAAAAACTACAAGTTTAGTATCGCCATCATTTCTTGCTTTTATTTCATTTGTTAATTCCCTCATTTGACATTTTGAAGGTTTATTGTAATAATCCTTTACTATAAAAATATCTATCAAACTAAAAATTAAAACAGTTGAAAAAACCAAATTTTTAATGATTTTAGTTTTAATTAAGTCAATACCAACCGCTATTACAATAATAAAAATTGGGACGATGTTAATAAAATAGCGCGCTAAAATCATTGATACATCTGTATATGATTTTATCATTGGAATTAAAATAGATACTATTAACCAAGAAAAAAGAATGATAAAACTAAAAATCAGCTTATTTTTAATAATACTAATTGCTGTGTTAGTTGCAGTTTTTTGCTTTAAAACTTGAATTATATAGTAAAGAATTATACAATTTATGACAAAAAGCAACAATTCAGAATTGCCAAAAAACTCCTTGAACATAACGGTAAAAGAATCTGGATTCGGTTTAGGAATCCAAAATGATTTTATTTTCATTATTTGCAATAATGGCTCGTATGTTGGAATCATCAGTAAAATTGTTGCTATTCCAGCTACTATCGAATATTTTATAAAAGAGATTCTTAAGTTTTTAGGTGTTTTGAAAGCAAAAAACAGTATTACAATAAACTGAGAAAATAAAGTTAATAATCCAAAAAAATGAGAATTCATCATTAAACCTGAAAAAACTCCGTAGTAGATTGCATTTTTATAATTGGTTTTTTTTAAGAATATAACCATTCTATAAAATGACAGCACGGTAAATAGAAACAACATTCCATAAGGTCTAACTTCTTGTGAATAAATAATATGATAAATACTCACACATGTAATAGCTGCAGCGATTAATCCTGTTCTTTTATTGCGTAATTCCTTTCCTAAAAGATAAATGGCATATACGCCAAAAACACCAATTATTGCAGAAAAAATCCTAGCTTGCATTGTTGAATAACCAAAAATCAACATAAACCATTTCAATAAAAGAAAATAAAGATGTGGAAACGCTTCCCAAAGCAATACACTTTCATAAAACTGCTTAAAACTCATTTCTGGCTTAGTATCATTCATACTCAGCACTTCATCTAACCAAAAGCTCTGATAGTCTGCATGATAAAACCGTAAAAATATTGAAGCTAATAAAATAATAGTTAACCAATTATTATCAACAAGCCATCTTTTAATTTTTGAAATAGTGTCCTTCATTATTCTTCTCTCTTTCTCTTAAAATCTCCTCTAGAGAAATATTTTTCTACAAAACAATATACTAAAATGAAGAA
Organism: Flavobacterium sp.; assembly: GCF_046293665.1. Taxonomy (GTDB): domain Bacteria; phylum Bacteroidota; class Bacteroidia; order Flavobacteriales; family Flavobacteriaceae; genus Flavobacterium. The sequence continues at coordinate 429,389 of NZ_JBKBOL010000001.1, read as the reverse complement.
ATAACGACTTCCCATTTCTTTTATTTTCAATTTAGAAACACCATATTTCCTGTTAGTCCAGGAATTTGGAACAACGGTAAAAGTATATCCTCTTATGATTGCCTTTAATGGCAACTCAATGGTTAAATTAAAATGTGGTGACAAAATTGGCTTAACGCCTTCTATAACTTCTCTTTTATAAAGTTTAAAAGCGTTAGTTGTGTCATTATATTTTATTCGCATCACCATTCTGATGATAAAATTTGCTATACGGTTGATGATTTTTTTTACCCAAGGATAATCAATTACTTTTCCGCCTTTGATAAAACGACTCCCAAAAACACAATCATAATTACCTTCAATCATAGTCGTATAATAGCGGATCAAATCATAAGGAGAATCGGATAAATCGGCCATCATTACCGCAACACAATCACCAGAATATCTTTCCAAACCATAGCGAACGGCATAGCCAAAACCATTTGGACCAAGGTTAGTTCCATAAGTTAATGAAGGATATTTTTTTGCTAATTGCTCTAAAACCACGAGTGTTCCGTCTTTAGAATTATCATTAACTACATAGATTTCATGATCGATATTGACTTTAGAAAATGCTTCTTCAATTTGGTCAATCGTTTCAGTGATAGACTCTTCTTCGTTATAGGCAGGAATTACAATGCTTAGTTTCATTAGTTTTTCTTAATCGTTGCTTCGTATATCTGTGTTAATATATCGTTGATGTTGTATTTCCAAGTCCAGTTCGGATAATGTGCTTTGAATTTTGATACATCACTTACCCACCAAATATGATCCCCAATTCGGTTGGCTTCAGTGTATTCATAATTCATCGGTTTTCCGGTAATGGCTTCACACATTTCTATCGCTTCTGCCATAGAGCAATTTGAATGTCTTCCGCCGCCGGCATTATACACTTCTCCTTGTCTTGGGTTTTGATAAAAATGCCAAAACATATTTACCAAATCCCAACTGTGAATGTTGTCTCGAACTTGCTTGCCTTGATAACCAAAAACCGTATACTTATCACCTGTTATTGCGCATTTCATTAAATAAGATAAAAAGCCATGCAATTGTGTTCCTGAATGATTTGGTCCGGTTAAGCAACCACCTCTAAAAACACCCGTATTCATTCCGAAATACTTTCCATATTCCTGAACTAAAACATCCGCAGCTACTTTTGAAGCACCAAAAAGAGAATGTTTGGTTTGATCAATACTCATGAGCTCGTCAATTCCGTCTTTAAAATAAGGATGTGATTCGTCAATTTCCCATCGCTTATCTAACTCTACCAAAGGTAAATAGTTTGGTGTATCACCATAAACTTTATTCGTAGACGTGAATATAAAAGTAGCTTCCGGTGCATGTAAACGAGTCATTTCTAACATATTTAACGTTCCGTTGGCATTTACAGTAAAGTCGGTTAATGGCTCACGAGCCGCCCAATCGTGGCTTGGTTGTGCTGCAGTGTGAACAATTAGCTGTATGTCTGTATTGTATTTAGCAAATAGTTTCTCTAATTCGTCTACGTTACGGATATCTATGGCGTGATGTTCAAAGTTAGGAACTTCTTTAACTAACTTCTCTGTATTCCAATCGGTAGATGCATTTTTACCAAAAAAAACTTGGCGCATATTATTGTCAATTCCAACGATTCTGTCAAATTTATCAGCAAAAAAGGCCACTGATTCACTTCCAATCAATCCCGATGAGCCTGTTATGATACATGTTTTCATTCTAAAATATTTATTTTCTTATCTGTTTCTATTTGCTTTGTTTCTTCTTTTGTTTTAACCAAAACGAAAATTTTATATTCTCCCTTATCTAATTTATCGGTGTAAATTCTACAGAAAAAACCTCCGTTATTCAGATTCCATTTTTTAAAATACGGGTTTAAATCAAATCGTTGAACTTGTTTTGTGGTATAAAATTTCGGTTCCGTTTGTATAATGTCTTTTAATCCAATATATACTTCTTGACCTGATGTGGAAATACCGTCGAGAAAAGCCCATCCATCAATCAGGTAACTATCTTTTATTTTGTTAATACCATCTACACTGTATGAAATATTGTTTGGGCCTTTGGTTTCTTCCATTTTGTTTTCCACAATCCTACTAAAAGGGAAAGTGGTTTCCAGATATTGGTCATCCGGAAAATGATAAACATCTAAAGTACTAGATTCCGAAATCATTGAACCATAGGCTTCAACCATTGATTTATCTCCATTTAAACGACTTTGGTCATCTGAATTAAAGTGTAATATTCCCAATAGAGTTTGATTTTTTCTAAAATATAAATACTCATACTGATTAAGGTTGATATAAAAAAAGTAGAAAACAGTAATAACCGACAATGTCCAAATCTGTCTTTTATTTAACTTCGGATTGGATTCTATAAACCAATAATATAATGATATACAAAAAATTATTCCATTGATTCTATATCGAGAAGCGCCTGCTGTTTCCAACCCAAAGGAAACCCTTGAAACAGCTGTTACAAAGGATGAAATGACAACAAACAACATTAATGAATAGTTAAATAAGTTCTTCTTATAATATTTAGTTTTACTTATATAGAGAAAGAGAACAAACAATAAAAAACCAATTACCGCAGTTACATAAAATGACTGATCCACAACATTGGTGTAAATTAAAAAGTAATTGAAGGCATTTCCTAAGAAAGCAAAAACAAAAACTAAAATTTTTACATTGTACTCAACAAGGGTTGTAAATAAGCCGGTGTTTTGAGGTCTATGAAAACCGTAAAAGTAAGCAATCAGTATTGGTAAGACGAAAAGAGAATAAACTAAAATGTTTTTATATTCTTTTTTAAACAATAAAATCAAAATAGAAACTGGCAATATAAAAATTCCTCCTCCTTGAGTTAATAACGCCAAATAAAAAAAAAGAATTGCTATAATGATATTCTTTTTTGTACTCAAAGTATCTTTTGCTATAAAATTCAAACTTAATATTACAAAAAGTAATACGGTGAAATTTGACATTCCAGCCATGGCAAAGGTCATGTTTTCCCAATTGGACAAGTTGAATAATAAAACACTTATTGGTACAAAAAGAAATAAACTTGTTTTTAAACAAAGAAATTTTCTAAAAAAGAAAAGTCCAATTGCTAAAATTGAAAGATTCCCAATGAAAGCCAAAAAGGTAAAATTAACATACATATGAAACTTATAAGAAAAGATTGTCCATATCCTGTCATAAACAATTCTATGCTCATTATGTTGTGAAAAGATCAACTTTATTTTTTCTGAAAAAGAATCAGTCGAAATGCACTTATTTAAAAAATCCAAAATCGCCTGATAATCATCATTAATCGGGGCGTTAACCATATACAAAAAAAACATTCCGAAAAATGTAATAATTGGTATTAATATTAAAATACTGGAGATTATTTTTTCTTTCATATTCTTATTTCAATATCGCTTCTAATTGTTTTTCATTTTCTCTAATCCAATCATAAATATCCTGAAAAACCATTTCAACCGATTTTTTAGGTTTCCAACCTATTTCGCTTTCAATACTTGAATTATCGGTTACAAAAATCCTTAAATCAGCCGTTCTGGTTTCTTTTTCAGAGGCTATCTCAATAGTGTTTCCTGTTATTCTTTCGCAGATTTTGGTCATTTCCAATAACGAAGCGCTGTTTTCTAAACCACCGCCAACATTGTAGATTTTACCATTGAATTTTTCAATTTGGTGAATTTGTAAATCGATTAGCGCTACTAAGTCATCTACATGAAGAATATCGCGAACTTGTTTCCCTGTTCCGCCATATCCAATGTATTTCAAAGATTGATTCCAAAAATGTTTGGCCATCCAAAGTGTCACAACACCTTGATCGGTTTTACCCATTTGTCTTGGTCCGGCAATTACGCCAAATCTTGTAACCGCTGCCTGTAAACCATAAAAAGCGGCATACTCTTGAATAAAAAGTTCTGAAGCCAATTTGGTGGTTCCATAAAAAGAACGCGCACCTTCAAGTGATAATGCTTCTGAAATTCCCTTTGAAGAAATACCTTTAGTGGTTTGGCTTTCATCAAAAATAAAACGGGTTTCTTGTTCTTTAAAATTAGCGTTTTCAATCCAATCAATCGGGTAAACTCTACTAGTTGAAAGGAAAATCAGTTTAGCTTTATTCTTCAAACACGCATTGAAACAATTAATGGAGCCGTATAAGTTATTATTAATTACATAAGTCGGATCAGAATCTAATCCTGCCGTCACAGAAGGCTCAGCTGAAGCTTCCACTAAAACATCAAAGTTGCCTAAAGCTGATAAATCTTCATTGTTTCGGATATCGCCATGAAAAAAAGGAATTCCATTTTTTTGAAAATCTGACAAATTCAGTTCGGAACCTCTTCTTTTCAAATTGTCAAAAGCTACAATTTCATAAGTAGGATATTTTGCCTTCAATTGTAAACAAAGTGTTGATCCTACAAATCCTGCGCCGCCGGTAACTACTATCTTCATATTGTGATTATTTTTAAACTTGCCTCCCAACTTTTAATGTTCAAATCAAAAGCATCCTTGATTTTAGTCTTATCCAAAACACTATAACTCGGTCTCTTAGCCGGTGTCGGAAAACCCGTAGTTGGAATGGGTTGTAAATTTATACTTATATTATTGATTTCAAATATTTTTTGGGCAAAATCATACCAAGAACATTGGCCTTCGTTACTGAAGTTATAGATGCCAAAGTTATCGGTTGTCCGTTGTCCGCTGTTCATTAAAATAATTTGAACCAAAGCATTAGCTAAATCTACTGCATAAGTTGGTGTTCCGATTTGGTCATTGACTACAGAAATTGCATCTCTCTCCGAAGCCAAACGCAACATGGTTTTCATAAAATTATGTCCGAATTGTGAATAAACCCAAGACGTTCTAATGATAAAATGTTTTACCCAAGTTTGCTGAATAGCGATTTCACCCTCTAATTTTGTACGACCATAAATACCTGTTGGATTAGGTAAATCGACTTCAGTATAGGGTTCTTTTTTTTCTCCATCAAAAACAAAATCGGTGGAAATATGAAGTAAAACGGTATTGTTTACTTTACAAACCTCAGCTAAATTTTTAGCGCCAATTACATTAATGGCCTTTGCTTTTTCAGGTTCGCTTTCGGCTTTGTCAACCGCGGTATAAGCCGCAGTGTTTATGCAATAATTAGGTTGATGCTTGGAAAAAGTATTTTGACAACTTTCTAAATCGGTGATGTCCAATTCATTTGCATTACAGAAAATAAAAGTAATTTCAGGATAATTAGGCGCAATAAATTGCAAACTTTGTCCCAATTGTCCTGAACTTCCGGTAACTAAAACTACCATGCTTTCTTAGCGTTTTCAATAGTTGGCTGAATCTTGTCTTTGTCTGAAACGATTAGGTTTTCTGATGGGAAATCCCAATCAATATTGATGGTTTTATCATTGTAAATGATTCCGCCTTCACTCTCTTTATTGTAGAAATTATCACATTTGTAAAAAAATGTAGCCGTATTGCTGAGCACTAAAAATCCGTGTGCGAAACCTCTTGGAACAAAAAACTGTCGCTGATTGTCTCCCGATAAAACTACCGATTCGTATTGCCCGAATGTTGGTGAATAAGGGCGAATATCAACCGCAACGTCTAATACTTCTCCTTGTAATACTCTAACGAGTTTGGCCTGAGCGTGTTCTCCCGTTTGGTAATGTAATCCGCGTAAAACGCCTTTAGACGAATAAGATTGGTTGTCTTGAACAAAATGAATCTCTTGACCAACGCCATTTCGAAAAATCCTTTCGTTGAAACTTTCCATAAAATAACCTCTTTCATCAAGAATAATTTTAGGCTCAATAATAAAACATCCTTCGAGTTTTGTTGGGATAAAATTCATTTAAATCAAACTTAGTAAATGATTGCCGTAACCGCTTTTTAATAACGGCTGGGCTAGTTTTTTTAATTGTTCGGCATCGATAAAACCCATTTTATAGGCAGCTTCTTCTATAGCGCCAATTTTCAATCCTTGTCTTTCTTCAATAACTTGAACAAACTGGCTGGCTTGCATCAATGAATTGAATGTTCCGGTATCTAACCATGCCGTTCCTCTGTCGAGGATGCTGACTTTGAGTTTTCCTCTTTTTAAATATTCCTTATTAACATCGGTAATCTCTAATTCACCGCGATGACTTGGTTTGATGTTAGAAGCAATTTCAACAACCTCATTGTCATAAAAATAAATGCCGGGAACCGCAAAATTGGATTTAGGATGCTCTGGTTTTTCTTCGATTGACAAGACTTTCCCATTGGCATCAAAATCGACTACGCCATAACGTTCAGGATCGTGAACATGATAGGCATAAATAATTCCGCCATCCGGATTGTTATTGGCCAAAAGCAAATCAGATAATCCGGTTCCGTAAAAAATATTATCGCCTAATACCAATGCTACTTTATCATTCTCTATAAATTCTTTTCCGATAATAAAAGCTTCGGCAAGACCATTAGGGTTTTCTTGTACAGCATACTCAAAACGACAGCCCAAACTAGATCCATCTCCTAAAAGTTGTTGGAAAAGCGGTAAATCATGTGGTGTTGAAATAATCAATATCTCACGAATTCCAGACCACATCAGTGTTGACAATGGATAATAAATCATCGGCTTGTCATAAATTGGCATTAATTGTTTACTTACTGCTAAGGTCAATGGATGCAATCTTGTACCTGAACCGCCTGCTAATATTATTCCTTTCATATTAATTGTTCAATTTGGCCATTTGATGCTTGTAATAAGATTTAAATAATCTAACTAAAACATAAAATAAAATAAACAAAAATGGTAAAACAAGCTTCATTTTTCCATTTGTAGCCTTGTTGTTTCTTATGTTTAATGTGATACTGGTATCTTTTACTATTCTATCATAATTAATCAACTCTAAACGATGTTCTCCTTGTTCCGCAATTAATAAATCTTTGGTTTTAATTATATCATCAAGTTGTGAATTCTCATTATAATAAATCAATTTATCATTCTTCTGAGTTCCGTCAAGTGATTTATTAAACGTGTTTAAAAACCCATTGATTTGTGTAAGAGTGGAATCGTTTTCAATTACTTTTAATCTAATATTTTGCAAATATTCCTTTTGCATTTTATTGTAGAAGTCTGAATCATTTAAATACTTCAATATCGGCACAACTGTTTTCTCATGAGAAGTCAATTGGACTGTGCTAAATGAAATTAAATGAGAAGGATAATTTTTACTGGTAATTGATTCATTAACCACTTTCTTTACGTCTCCGCTTTCTGCCAATAACTTAATCAATTCGAAGTTTTGTGGTCTATTATCAATGAATTTATATACATCAATGATAGGTGAAATGTTTATAGACCTTATTTTTTTAGGTTCTTTAACTCCTACAACTTCTTTTAAAAAAAGGGTATCTCCTTCTTCTATTTTAGAATTAATCAACTCTATCTTTGCGTATAAATAATCTACTGAACCAAAGTTAGGTGCAACAATCAACTGATGGTCATAAATCTTAGTCTTTTTATCTAAATAATACCCTAGTGAAGCTCCAAGAACAAACAATATCCCAACCCAAATTACATTTTTTTTAAAAAACAAGAAAGCTTTGAAAATTTGAGTAGAAATGTTTTCAAAAAAACCTCCTATTCTCCTAGAAATCTGTGATAAATCTATTTCCTGATTGTCAGTATTGTTTTGAGGTGTTGCGCTCATAAAAAATGATTATTTTACGTTAAAAATTTGTTCTAATATTTTAATGGTAATCAAGTAAGTCGGTTTTACTCCGGTTGTACCCAATCCGCCTGACGCTAATGTACTTCCGGTTTCCAATGGATTGTCCGAAGCATAATAAGCATAACGAACTTTTACATTAGGATGGATGCTTTTTCTGATTTTTGAAGCCGATTGAATTGCTTTTTGGTAATAAGAACCTTCCATTTCAAGACCAATTACTTCCCAAGTTGATTCGTGGAAGAATTTCAAAAGATCCTTATTTTGCAGCGATGTTCCCAAAACGGTAACCATTGGTCCTGAAAATACCGGAATGCCATTGCCCTCAAACATTTCGGCCGTTAACTCATTTTCAAACGGATAATTATCTGCTGTTCCTTCATTGATGTGCGCAGACGGAATCATGATATCGCCTTTACCGCCTTGTAAAATACCGGCTTTTCCCATAATGGAAACCGACTCTACGTTGAGGAAGGTTTTATTTTTTCCGTCTTTATACGGTTTCAATAATTCGTCAATAGTTTCAAAAGCTTGTTCTCCAAAAGCATAATCCATTACGATTAGCACCGGGCTTTCTTTACCAATAACCGCTTTAGGGAAACTCGATTTGGTCCAATCGATTTTGGCTGTATCAAAAATCTGAACATCAATATTGGTTCCCGATTGGTCAGGCAAAGAAATCATTCCATGTTTTACGGCAAATTCTTCTACTTTATTCCTAACCGGATCAGCGCCCGATTTGCTCAATTCTTCATAGATAAAAAAATCTGATTTGTCTTTAAACTTGGTTTTCAACACCGTAGTAGCAAAAAGTGAATTCATTACACTGTGCATGTTGGCACTGATAATGTGAATCGGTCTTTCCAATAAATTGTTGGCTTTCAGGGTTTCTTTGATGGTTGTAGCCCAAATTTCACCGTGGATATGATGGCCTAATCTTTCTCTTAAAATCGGACTAAAAGTGATCGTTCTTTTGTTGTTGTCAACGATTTCTTCAATGGCTAATTTACCCAACCAATAAATTACGTGTAAAAATCTATCCGGTTTTTCTTTAGTACCGAAAGAATCATAAATATCTAACACTTCCGAAAAACTTCTGCCCAAAACATTGGCGGCATGAGAAATCGCCACTTCCTTTTCTGATTGTGTGAACTTTTTGTTCTGTAAAACCGCTTGTTCTAATTTTTGCCAATCGCGAGTAAGTTCTACGGTAGTTTCGTCTAACATCACGCGGTCTTTAATTTTATGCGATTCGATAAAAATAAAAGTCAAATGCGTTAAAATATCATAGATGTCAGAACGGCCACGCGTGATTTCCACGTTCATTTGTTCTTCATCAATACGGTAACAATTTCTTCTTCTTTTGGGTGGAACAATCGCCTGAAAATGCGATTTTGAATAGCCTTCGTCTGAAGTTAAGTTGATAAAACGACATTCTTCAATGCCTACCGGAAGTCTTTCTATTACATAAAGCAAACCGTTGAGTTCTACTTTTTCTTCGGCAATACTGCCATAAATTTCCGGTCTTAGAGACAACAACGCCTCTCTTAAAGTTTCTCCCGAAACACCCATGGGTTTATAAAAACCTCTGTTGAATAAATGTCTCATGGTAATGTACAATCGTTCGATAGCTGCCGACGATTCTTGCGCTCTTGAGCGCGAAATGTTTTTAATTTCTTTCATTAAATTTTGTTTTCTAACCTGCAAATATAGGTTTTTTGTCGTTTAGTTGGTCAGAATTAGGTGGATTGCCGGTTCGTATCCTTTCACTTTTTCGGCTATGCCGTTGGTTTCTTTTACTTCTTTATTCCATTTTCCTCCTGAAAAAGTGAACAACGCCTCTCTTTCTACATAATTATATAGTATGAACGGATAATAGATTTTTTGGATTTGAGTGGTTTTGGTATTTTGGTCGATGATGGTTTTTTCTTTCTTGTTTTTTTCAATCATTAATTTTTCAAAACCCACAAAAAGACCGTTTTTAGGCATGACCAAATTATAATCAGACAAGTCTATTTTATTACTCTTGGTGCCGTTTTTAACCGAAACAATTAAATCTTTTTTGAGCATTTCTTCCCCGGGAAAGCCATTGGCATCAACATGATAAAATCGAATTCTAATCGTAGCGTCTTCAATCCTACTATCGGTAGAAAGGGTTACTTTTTTTATGTATCTGGTTTTTTTGTAAGCTTGACTGTACGGAAAATATTTTACGTCAATTCTGGGTCCGTTGTCAAAAGCTTGCGCGATAGTATTTTCGGTTTGACCGATGACAATTCTCTTGGTGTCAATGCTATTAGAAATAACAACTTCATCCAAATCAAATGCCTTGGAATTCAGAAAAACTTCACCTGATTTCGAGGCTTTAACTGTTTTCTTTTCGTAACCCAATGCTGAAAAAATCAGGTTTTTGTTTCCTGAAACATTAATGGAAAAAGTACCATCTTCTTCAGAAGTTGTGGCGATGTTTTCATTCTCAACCCAAATATTGACATACGAAATGGGTTGGCCGGAAAGGCTGTCTTTTACAACGCCTTTAACTTCGTTCCGTTCGGCTATGCCACGGGTGGTTTGAGCGGAAAGTGATAAAAAAGAAAATAAAGCAACGAATAGTTTCATTTAGTTTGTGAGTTTAATTTTTAAGGCGATTTCTACGTTTCCATATCCTTTAGAACGAGGACTTCCATCACGGTTAAGTATTAAAAGTGATTCGCTTCCTGGAAAAAAACCTTTAATGGATGGTTCGTAAGCATATCCTTTTTGACTTCCTTTTTGCCCTTTTGTGGTATAACTATACTCGTATTTATTTTGCTCTAATTTTAGATATTCAAAACCCACTATTATTCCTTCTTCGGGAATTCTAATGTTGTATTTTGTTAAATCTACAATATTATTGTTCTTGCCTTTTTTTATCGATACCAAAATATCTTCTTCAACCTCGTCTTCTGTTGGAAAACCTTCTTTGTTAACATTGAAAATCCTAATTCTCAATAAAACATTATTTAGTTTTGAACTAGTGACAAACTCGATTGACTTAACAAAAGGATGTTCTTTGATTTTTTCATTTGATTTTACAAATTTTCCCCAAACGTGAACATTCTCTTGTCCGGTATTGGTAACGCCTGAATTTAATTTTATTCCCGAAAAGTCACCAATCACTATTTCGCTTGTTTCTTTTTTTCTTTCAACAACAACTTCATTGAGTTCTAAAGCTTTTGGATGTAGTGTGATTGAGGTGAGATTTGTAGATAAAACAATTTTAGTTTCATAGCCTAAGGCCGAAAAAACGATCCTTTTTGTTTCCTTTAACGGTATTGAAAATGTGCCGTCTTCTTCTGCTGTGGTTCCGATATTTTCATTTTCAACCCAAATATTCACATAAGGAATCGGTTGGTTTTTTTCATCAACTACAATGCCTTTGGTTTGGGCGAATAATAATAACGGAAATAAAAAAAATAGCAGTGTTGTTTTCATCAATTGGTCAATATCAAATTTATAGCCGGCATCATTATTTTATTATACCAAGGTTCTTTACTTTTCTTTTCGGTTAGGAATACTTTGCTTCTGTGCCATTTCCCACTAGAATAGGTAAACGCATTTTCTTTTTCAGAATAGTTAACCACCAGTGATGGCGCGTAATCTTCTTGTTTTACCAATTTTTTAGTTTTAGGATCTTTGTATTCAAAATCGGCCCTGTTTTCTTCTATTATCATCCATTCTAAACCGATTACAATTCCTTTTTCGGGAAATCTTAAATTGTATTTAGAAACATCTATCTCATTGCGCTTCATGCCTTTTTTAACGGTTACAATCAGGTCTTCTTCGATTAGGTCTTTTCCGGGAATCGAATCGTTGAATTCGAAAAAACGGATTTTTAGTTTGGCGTCTTTTTTATCACTGTCTGAATAAAACACCACCTTTTTTAGAAACGGCGTTTTTTCATAAATCGTATCATTTTCAAATAATTTTCCGTAAATCCAAGGTTTGTCTCCCGACAATTGTCTGTGGTGTATTCTTTGGGCATCGCCGATTTCAATTTGTTTCTCTTGCTTTCTTTTGGCAATGACTACTTCTCTTAAGTTGTAAACAGCCGCTACTAAAATTACTTTTTCTTCATTTTTTACCGCGGTCTTTTTTACTTCAAAACCAACGGAAGAAAAAACAAGTGTCTTGTCTTCAGAAGTATTTATTTTGAAAATCCCTTTCTCATCCGAAGTTGTTCCGATATTTTCGTTTTCAACCCAAATGTTCACATACGGAATCGGTTGGTTTTTTTCATCAACAACAACACCTTTAATTTGGGCAAAACCCGAAAGTGTTTGTAAAAACAAAACAATAATTATAGCGTTTATTTTCATGCCTTTAGTTTGTTTTCTAGCCCTGATACCGAAATTGTTTGAGCTCGTAACGCAGTTACAGCGAGTTTCGGTAGCAGGAAAATGGTAACCAAAAATGCCCAAGCCATTCGCTCCTATTGATTAAAAAAATCCGCAATTTTTCTGTCGTTCGACAATCTTGGTAATTTGTTTTGTCCGCCGAGTTTTCCGATGGATTTCATATACTCTTGGAAACCGTTTTTGGCCACTTTTGAAATGACTAAAGTTCGCAAAACATTGCCCACAATTAAATCATCGTAATAAGTGTTTTGCTTGCGCATCGCGTTATCAATTCTCAAGGCGAAATCTTCTAGGTTTTCGGGTTCTCCCGAAGCTTCGGGATCAAATTCGATAAACCATTCGTGATAAGGCAATCCTTCCTTTGGTGTGATTTGCGGTGCCACGGTAAACTCGTTAACCCGAACCGTTGTTCCTTGCATGGCTTCTTGCAAAGCGCTTTCGACTTCCTTGCCAATCACGTGTTCGCCAAAAGCGGAAATGTAGTGTTTAATCCTTCCGGAAACGATAACGCGATACGGTTTTAAACTCGTGAACTGAACGGTATCGCCGATGTTGTAAGCCCAAAGTCCGGCATTAGTGGAAATGATTAAAACGTAATTGATGCCTAATTCGACTTCGCCAATGGTATAACGTCTTGGTTGGTCTGTGAAAAATTCATCTGCTTTTACAAATTCGTAGAAAATACCCGAATTCAACAACAGCAACATGCCTTTGTCTTTCTGCGAATCTTGGTAGGCAAAAAAACCTTCGGAAGCTGGAAATAACTCTATAGAATCGACTTTTCGGCCAATTAGGTTTTCAAATTTGGCGCGATAGGGTTCGTAATTCACGCCGCCGTAAATGAATAAATTGAAGTTTTTAAATATCTCGCCAATGGGTTTTCCTCCTTTTTGCTGTAGTTTTTCAAAATACATTTGCACCCAAGACGGAATGCCTGAAATGACGGTCATGTCTTTGTTAAACGTTTCTTCAACTATGGCGTTTACTTTAGTTTCCCAGTCTTCGATGCAATTGGTTTTCCAACTTGGCATGCGGTTTTTTTGAAGATATTTAGGCACAAAATGCGCTACAATTCCGGAAAGTCTTCCGAGTTTGATTCCGTTTTTTTCTTCTAAAATCGGACTGCCTTGCAGGAATATCATTTTGCCATCGACAAAATCTGCTTTCCCGGTTTCGTGTATATAACTTAGAATGGCATTTCGTGCAGCTTGAATGTGAAACGGCATCGATTCTTTAGTCAGCGGAATGTATTTCGCGCCCGAAGTTGTTCCGGAAGTTTTGGCAAAATAAATCGGTTTACCTTTCCATAATATGTTTTCTTCTCCTTTTACAACTTTATCGATGTATGGCCGCAATTCTTCGTAGTCGCGAATCGGCACTTTGGCGGCAAAGTCTTCAAAAGTTTTGATGTTGAGAAAATCGTGGTCGTTCCCGAAAAGTGTAAATTTAGCTTCATTGATTAAATTGTTCAACACTTTTTGTTGGGTTTCAATAGGTTTTGAAGCCCAAGTTTGGACTTTTTTATGCACATTTTTGGCTAATAATTTGGCGGCTATTGATTTGATTGACATTTTTATTCTTTTGGAAAATTCTTTTTTATGGCTTTTTCTGTTGCGAAAAACAAGTAGAGGCAAGCTAAAATTACTAAGGTTAAACCTAGACCAACTTGTAAACCTTCTGCTAAATCTAAAAAGAAATTTAGAAAAGAAATCGTTACTAAAACCAATCCGACTTGAATCATTTTAATGCCGGAATAACGTTGCGAAAAGTCCCAAACTTGTTGGTTCTTCATAGAAGCTATTGTTCTGTATCCGTATAGATAATTGATTTTTTTGGGTGGAAATCTTAACATAATTAATGCTGTTGCGGTAAAAATGATTCCGATTAGAAACGGAATGATCATTATTTTTTCGCTTAGGTAATTTAAAATGGCTTCCATAATTTATTCAAATGCTATAAAAATTGTTGGATCAATTGGGTAACCGTCTTTCCACAATTCAAAGTGCAAATGCACTCCGGTTGATTCTTGTCCGGTTGAACCTGCTAGTGCAATGACTTCACCGGTTCTTACGTTATCACCTTGAGATTTGGTTAAAGACGCAGCGTGTTTATAGACCGATATAAATCCGTTATTGTGTCTAATTATGGCAACGTTTCCTGTCGTTGGCGTCCAATCGGCGAAAATTACGGTTCCGCCCAAAATGGTTTTTATCGGTGTATTTTTGGCCAAAGCCACATCAACCGCATAATGCTTTTCTTTAGGGTTGAATTTCTCAGTAATCATACCTTTTGCCGGCGGAAAAAGCACCACGCTGACTTTGGGTTTGGCTTTTTCAAAAAGATTGTATTTGTCTTCTCTGGCGACTTGTTCTCTTAGTTTTAAATCGGCTTCGGTGGGTTGCAAATCTTCTTCCGAAACAGGTTCGAGATTTGTAGCCGTTATTGAATCTTTACTGAATTTGGCATAATCCAAATCGCCGGTTAAAACTCTTTTGATGGAAGCAATATAGGCTTCGTTTTTCTTTAAAGCGTTGCTTAACGAATCTGACTTCAGCGCTAATTCGGTTGCATCTCTTTTTAATTTAGACGATGCATAACCCGGAATATATTCACGCAAAGGCGTAAAAGCAATGATATAAGTGGTTACGAAAATAATCAATAAAGCTCCGATAGAAGCTACCACAAACACGTTCATCAACGTCAAACGCAAAGAAAATACTTCTTCAAAAGTGTCTTCATTCAGGATAACCAAACGGTTTTTAGTGAATAATTTTTTCTTGATGATTTTGCGCTTGAGCCGTTTTCCCGCCATAGTTGTTGATTATACCACAAATATAGAAAATAATATCTGCTTCCTATTTTATAAAGTTTAACGTTCTTTAGGATTAAAAGAATCGCTCCTATTGATTTATTTTCTACATTTGCCTAATATTTAATCTAATTACAGTAATCATGAACTTTTTAATGATATTTTTAGGAGAATTTGGAATGCCACAAATTCTATTGATTCTTGCGGTTGTCTTATTGCTTTTTGGCGGTAAAAAAATTCCGGAATTGATGAAAGGTTTGGGTAGCGGCGTAAAAGAATTTAAGAACGCAGCTAAAGATGATGCTCCTGCCGCTAAAAAAGAAGAAGAAACTACTAAAGAGTAATAACCTTTATGTCTAAACTAGGTTTACTTGAAATATTTATCATTCTATTTATAGTCTTAAGTCCTATTTTAGTTATACTTTTTATTCTTTTTCTAAGAAGAAATAAGAAAAATAAAATGTAAAACCCAACTTTAAAAGTTGGGTTTTTGTTTTTAGATAACCATCGTCAACTGAATGCGTTTGCGTTCTTCGTCAACCTCAACCACTTTTACTTGAACGTGTTGGTGTAATTTGACTACTTCATTAACATCCGAAACAAAACCTTCTTTAAGTTGGGAAATGTGAACCAAACCGCTTTCTTTGATTCCGATATCGACAAAGCAACCAAATGCGGTAATGTTATTGACAATTCCAGGTAAAATCATGCCGGAACGAACATCTTTTATTGTTTTGACATTGGCATCGAATTCGAAAACTTTGGCGGCTTTTCTTGGATCTAATCCGGGTTTTTCCAATTCTTTTAGAATGTCTTTGATTCCTAAAATTCCAATATCTGAAGTAATATAACTTTCCGGTTTGATTAAAGCAATTTTATCTTTTTTACCTATCAATTCTGCAGTTTTCATCCCTAAATCACTGGCCATCTTTTCTACAATTGAATAAGCTTCCGGATGTACGGCCGAATTGTCCAGTGGATTTTTTCCGTCTTTGATTCGGATAAAGGCTGCGGCTTGTTGGTAAGCTTTATCACCCAAACGCGGTACTTTTTTGAGTTGTTTTCTGTCTTCAAACGGACCATTTTCAGAGCGAAAAGCAACAATGTTTTCGGCCATTTTTTCACCGATTCCTGAGACATAACTTAGTAATGATTTACTCGCGGTATTGATATTGATTCCAACCGAATTCACGCAACGAACCACAACAGTGTCTAATTCTTCTTTGAGTTTGGTTTGGTCGACATCGTGCTGGTATTGTCCGACTCCGATAGACTTCGCATCAATTTTTACCAATTCCGCCAAAGGATCGGAAAGTCTTCTTCCGATAGAAACGGAACCACGAACGGTTACATCATAATTTGGGAATTCATCTCGAGCAATTTTACTGGCAGAATACACCGAAGCGCCGGCTTCTGAAACTACAAAAACTTGCACCGGTTTATCAAAGGCTATCTTTTTGATGAAAAATTCGGTTTCTCTCGATGCCGTTCCGTTTCCAATAGAAATCGCTTCAATATTGTACGCATTCACCATCGATTTGATTTTCTTCATTGCCATCGCAGTTTCATTTTGCGGTTGGTGTGGATAAATGGTTTCGTTGTATAACAAATCACCTTTTTCATCCAAACAAACCACTTTACAACCACTGCGATAACCCGGATCAATAGCTAAAATTCGTTTTTCTCCCAATGGCGGCGCTAATAAAAGTTGTCCCAAATTCCCGGCAAATACTTCAATGGCTTTAGTATCTGCTTTCGCTTTGGCTTCTTGTAACGTTTCGTTGGCAATGGCCGGTTCGAGTAATCTTTTGTAACTGTCTTTGATGGCTAATCGCAATTGATCAGCCGTTTCTCGGTTGTTTTTTATGGTATTGTTTTCGATAAACTCTATCGCTTCTTCTTTTTCAATTTCTACATTTAGCTTGACAAAACCTTCGGCTTCGGCTCGCAACATCGCTAATAATCTATGCGATGGCGCTTTGGAAATCGGTTCAGACCATTCAAAATATTGAGCAAATTTTTGAGCAGCTTCGTCGTCTTTTTTGGTTTTTACGACTTTAGTTTCTACAATCGCTTTTCTTTGGAACAAACGACGGAGATTTTTTCTAATATAGATGTTTTCGTTAATCCATTCGGCGATAATGTCACGCGCACCTTGTAAAGCATCGTCTTCATTGGCGACTTTGGCATTCAAATATTTAGACGCGATGAATTCTATTTCATCACTATTTTGTGCCATGATAATTTTGGCCAAAGGTTCTAAACCATTTTCACGCGCGATATCGGCTCGGGTTTTTTTCTTCTTTTTATAGGGTAAATACAAATCTTCAATCTCTTGCAAATCGAAACTGTTATCAATTTTACTTTTCAATTCAGAAGTTAGTTGACCTTGTTCTTCAATCGATTTTAAAACGCTGTCTTTTCGTTTTACTATTTCATCGAATTGCTTGGAAAGTTTGGCGATATTTTCAATGACCACTTCGTCCAAGTTTCCGGTTTGGTCTTTTCGGTAACGAGAAATAAAAGGGATGGTGCAATCTTCTGATAATAATTTTAAAGTGGCTTCGATACTTTTTGGCGAAGCCGTAACTTGGCTTTGGATGAATTGTATGTTGGTCATCAGTTGAATTTCTTATAACCGCAAAGATGCAAAGTATTACGCAATCCCGAAACTTCGGGACGCAAAGATTTATGCTTAAATTTTTTGAAAAGCTTTGCCTAAATTTTCTATCACATCGGTAATTAACATACTTTCTACACTTTGGGATTCCAACGTAATATCGGCAGCTAATCCGTGAAGATAAACTCCCAGAATTGCGGCATTTATAGGTTCGTAACCTTGGGCTAAAAAAGCAGTAATGATTCCAGTTAACGCATCGCCGGAACCGCCTTTAGCCAAGCCGGAATTTCCGGTAGTATTTTGAAAACTTTGGGTTCCGTCGGTGATGAAAGTTTTGTGACTTTTTAAGACAATAATGCAGTTTAATTCTACTGCTTTCTCAATGGCTTTTTGTTGTCTTTTTTCGACGGAAAAATGAATACCAAAGAGTCTATCAAACTCTTTAACATGTGGTGTTAAGATAGATTTTTCGGGAAGTTTAGAAAGCAATTGTTGGTTTTTGGCTAAAATATTGAGCGAATCGGCATCAAAAACTGTTGGCAATTTTACATTTTTAATTAAAAATTCTATTTTTCTTTCAGCTGTTTTATCGGTTCCAAAACCCGGTCCGATGGCGAAAGCGTTGTACTTTTCCCAATCGTTCTTTTCTTCACGAAATTCAATCATCGCTTCAGGAATAGAAGTAAAAATAGCCAATCGCTCTTTTTTTGGAATATTAACCGTTAACAAACCAACTCCGGTTCTCAAACAAGCTTTTGCGGCAATAATCGCTGCGCCCATTTTGGCTTTGCTTCCGGCGATAATCAAAGCGTGGCCATGGTTGCCTTTATGGGATTCGGGCAAGCGTTTTTTGAGAATTTTTCGGATAAGATATTGGTCAACAGTAATCATGTTGAAAGTTTTAGTCCTGAACTATAAAATCTTTTGGATCTTCTTTTTTGAATTCGGGTTGGATATTGATGTGATTGATGTTAAATTTGAGAAATAAAACTTGTTCTACCTCGTGAAGCAATTCATTAAATTCACTCATTTTAATATCGTCAGAACAATCAAGATGTGCTTCGAGGTGTAATTCTTCGTCGTTTAAATGCCAAACGTGAATATGGTGTAATTTATTTACGCCTTTTACTTTGTGTACTTCGCGAACCAATTCTTTGATGTCGATAAAATCGGGCGTGAACAGCATTAGCATTTTGGTAGATTGAATTAGTAATTTCAAACCAACCACTATCAAATAAATAGCAATGGCAATCGTCATTACGCTATCGACCCAAAACCAACCATAGAATTTCATCAACAAACCGCCAACTAAAACGGCTACGGAAGCCATCATATCGGTGAGCAAATGCAAATAAGCTGACTTCATATTAATGTTGTGCTCGGCATCTTTTCTGAGAAAAAGCACAGACATTCCGTTGACAATAATACCTAATAAAGCCAACCAAATGACTAATCCGGATTCTATAGCTTGCGGATTAACAAATCTTCCTATTGCACCATAAATCAATATAAACGCTACTATCACTAAAGTTGACGCATTGACAAAAGCGGCTATTAATTCGGCTCTTTTATACCCAAAAGTATTATTGATAGAGGCTTTTCTTCTGGACAATTTGTGTGCGACCAAACTAAAAACCAACGAAAGTACATCGGAAAAATTATGTAAAGCATCTGAAATTAGCGCCAAACTTCCTGAAATGATTCCGCCAACTACTTGCGCGATAGTAATAATCAGATTCAGGATTATGGAAAGGACTAGGTTTTTCCCTTTTACTTCATGTTTGTGGATATGAACTTCGCTCATTATTATTGACAAGCAATTTTATTCACTCGGGTGGCGTGTCTTCCTCCTTCAAAAGCTGTATTTAAAAAAGTATCCACCATTTCAACCGCTTGTTGAACCGAAGTAAATCTCGCCGGAATACTGATAATGTTAGCATCATTATGTTGACGAGCCAAAGCTGCGATCTCTTTGGTCCAGCAAAGTGCGGCACGAATACCTTGGTGTTTGTTAGCCGACATTGCTATTCCGTTTCCTGAACCGCAAATCACTATACCAAAATCGGCTCTTTTGGTTTCTACATCAATCGCAACAGGATGACCAAAATCAGGATAATCGACACTGTCAAAAGTATCGGTTCCATGGTTGAATATTTGATAGCCTTTTTGTTCCAAAAATGAGACAATGGCTTTTTTATAATCCGGTCCTGCGTGATCGTTTCCGATAGAGATTTTCATAGTGGTGTTTTTGTAGTTAAGACTACAAATTTACGCAAACTATCGGTTGGTTTTCTACTTTAAGGTAACTACTTGATTTTAAAAACCTAAGATTTTTGACCAACTAAGAAGTTTTTATAACTATTTGAAAATCATTACATAAATTGTATCTCAACTGTTAAAATATTGCAATGTTAATAGTGTTTTGCAAATCCTTGATAATCAGTTAACTTTAAATTAACACGAATTGTTAACAACTTTGGATAGAATATTAGAAGTTTTTTGGGGTTGTATGCCTTTTTTTTCTAATGCAAAACGCAAACGAGATAATCAAATTTAGTTTGGTCTTTTTTTGGAATATTTATCAGCATAAAAAAGTAGGTTTTCAACATAAATCAGTTATTAAACTTATCAAAAATTTAGTTGCTTTTTTACATGTTAACAACTGTTGATAAGAATTTAAATTTTGCTCATTCAAAGAACTTTAGAAACTATAATCATTGTTAATTTCTCTGTATAAGTTTACATAACTTTTAAAACCTTATAAATCTAAAAAAGTTATTGGCACTATTAACACACTATAATAACCATCATAAATTTTAAATAATTTTAAAAATCTTTTTATTGTTTTTAATATGTGTTGACAACTTTAAATTTTAGAAAATAGAAAAAAGGAAATAGAGTAAAGATTTTAGACGATTTTTAAATTATTATTCAAGTCGTCTAGAATCGTTTGAACTGTTTCAATATCGTTAGGATGAATTTTTAATTGGATTCCGCCATAAGCAATACTAGCCAGTGGATCAATAGAAATAAGATTTTCATTTTGGAACAAATGCGGAATACCTTCTTTGTCTAAAATTGTTCTTAGAATAGCAATTTCATGAGCGAAATTAAAAGTAGCAATCGTTATAAATTCGGTCATCTTTTTTGAGTTTTTATAAAGATAGTGAATGTTAGATTTATATTAAAACTTATAACTTATAACTCATAACTTATAACTATTTCGTAATTTTCAACATTAATAGAACTGATACAATGAGTAAGAAACCCAAAAAGTTCGGAAAGAACACCAAAACATTTTCCGAAAAGATTTTTAAAATATTATCTAAGAATGCCAATAAACCATTCAATTACAAACAAATAGCTGCTATACTTGAATTGGATGATACCAAAAGTAGAAATGAAATTATCAAAGATTTAAAGGTATTAGCCGCTCAAAAACTAATTATAGAATCCGAACCCGGAAAATATTTAGTTAAAGCCACCAGCCAAAAATATTACGAAGGAACCATTGACATGACCAGCAGAAAAGCCGGTTATTTTGTTTGTGACGAATTAGAACACGATGTTTTTGTTCCGTTTGTGAATTTGAATCACGCTTTAGATGGCGATAAAGTCAAAGCTTATGTTTACGACCGAAGAAGTTCGAGAAAACCAGAAGCAGAAGTGCTTGAAATTTTAGAAAGACACAAAGAAGAATTCGTTGGAGTTGTTGATATTCAAAAGAATTTTGGCTTTGTCACTACAGCGAATGCTAAAATGTATACTGATATTTTTATTCCAAAAAATAAATTAGGCGATGCTGAACACGGTGATGTAGTTTTAGTAAAATTAGAAGATTGGCCAGCAAAGGCAGATTCACCTTTTGGTTCCGTAATCAAAGTTTTAGGAAAGCCAGGAGAACACAATACCGAAATTCATGCCATTTTAGCCGAGTATGGTTTACCCTATGATTTCCCGATAGAAGTGGATGCTTTTGCTAATAAATTAGATACTTCAATCACAGAAGAAGAAATTGCTAAGCGTCGTGATATGCGAAAAGTATTGACTTTTACCATTGATCCAAAAGATGCTAAAGATTTTGATGATGCACTTTCTTTTCAAGTTTTAGAGAATGGAAATTACGAAATTGGTGTTCATATTGCCGATGTTTCTCATTATTTAAAAGAAGGAACTATTTTAGATGATGAAGCTTACAGACGAGCAACATCTGTTTATTTAGTAGATAGAGTTGTGCCAATGTTACCCGAGGTATTATCTAATTTTGCTTGTTCACTTCGTCCAAATGAAGAAAAATATACGTTCTCAGCTATATTTCAATTGAATAACAAAGCCGAAGTTTTAGATTCTTGGTTTGGAAGAACGGTAATTTATTCTGACCAACGTTTTGCTTACGAGGAAGCACAGCAAATTATTGAAACCAGATCGGATTTAATTCCGGCAGAAATTTCGTTAACCGGAAAAGAATACAAAGCGCCGAAAGAAATTGTTGAAGCAACCTTAAAAATGCAAGATTTAGCTAAAATTCTTCGCAAGAAAAGAATGGCTGATGGAGCAATATCTTTTGACAAAGTAGAAGTAAAATTCAACTTAAATGAAGCGTCAGAACCAGTTGGAGTGTTCTTTAAAATTTCTAAAGATGCCAATCATTTGATAGAAGAATTTATGTTGTTGGCCAATCGAAAAGTAGCCGAATTTATTGGGAAACAAAAGAAAACTTTCATCTACAGAATCCATGATGAGCCAAATGAAGACAAGTTAATCAATCTTCAAACCGTGATTGCTAAATTTGGTTATTCGATTAACATGAAATCCAAACAAGAAATTTCAAAATCATTGAATAATTTATTGAATGAAGTTAATGGTAAAAAAGAGCAAAATTTAGTTGATACGTTGACGATTAGAAGTATGAGTAAAGCCAAATATTCTACTGAAAATATAGGTCATTACGGATTAGCTTTTGATTTTTACAGTCATTTTACATCACCAATTAGACGTTATCCGGATGTTATGGCACACAGATTATTACAATTTTATCTCGATGGCGGAAAAAGTGTCAGCCAAGAAGAATACGAAGAAAAATGTGCGCATTCCAGTGATATGGAAGGTTTAGCAGCACAAGCCGAAAGAGATTCTGTGAAATACATGCAAGTAAAATACATGCAAGATCATAAGGACCAAGAGTTTTTAGGAGTAATTTCAGGGGTAACCGAATGGGGAATTTATGTAGAAATTATAGAAAATAAATGCGAAGGCATGGTTAGAATTCGAGAAATCAAAGAAGATTATTATACGTTTGATGAGAAACAATACGCTTTGGTTGGTCAAGCCACTAATAGTATTTTACAACTTGGTGATGAAGTTTATGTTAAAGTTAAAAATGCTGATTTAGTGAAAAAACAATTGGACTTTCATTTTATCAGAAGAAAAGAGTAATTAATATTTTGAGTTCAATATAATTTATAAAAATGAAAAATTTAGTATTTAGTTTATTAGCATTCAGTTCGATAGCTTTTGGACAAGTAGAAAAAAATGTAGGTGATTTTAATAAAGTTACTTCTTTTGACCAAATTGATGTTTATTTAATAAAAAGTAGTGAAAACAAGGTTGTTATCGATGGCAAAGAAGCCAACGAAGTAGAATTAGTAAATAAAAAAGGTGAATTAAAAATCAGAATGCCATTAACTAAATTGTTGGCAGGAGATCATATTTCGGTTACCGTATATTTCAAAAATCTTTCTGCTGTTGAGGCAAATGAAGGATCAAGAATTTCTTGTGGAGATAAAATAGCATCAACTGCTTTTGAAATGATTGCTAAAGAAGGATCACAAATTAGATTGAATTTAGCAGTGGGAAAATTAAATGTTAGAGTAGCTAATGGTTCTCAAATCAACTTAGATGGGAATGCCGACAATCAAGAGGTTTTAGTAAATTCAGGCGGAATTTATGAAGCTCAAAATTTTAAAACCAAGCAGACAACGATTACAGCAAACGCTGGTGGAAATGCGGATATTTATGCTACTGATTTAGTGGAAGCTAAAGTTAGAGCCGGAGGTGACATCACTATTTATGGTAAACCAAAACAAATCAATCAAAAAGTGATTGCCGGTGGAAACATTGCCGAAGCAAAGTAGAAATAGTTTTATATTATTAAAATTTAATTCTAACTTGCATTGTCAAAATTCAAAATATGATTTTTCTTAACGATATTTTATCTGCCATTCCATTAGGTTTCTTTTTAAGCTTTATGATTGGACCGGTTTTTTTTGTATTACTCGAAACCAGTGTAGTAAAAGGATTTAGGGCAGCCGTAATGTTTGATTTAGGAGTTGTTTTAGCCGATATTATTTTTATTCTCATCGCTTTTTTTAGTAGTTACCGATTGATTCAAAGCATCAAAGATGATCCTGCTTTGTTTATTTTCGGTGGATTAGTAATGCTTACTTATGGTATTATTTCTTTTGTAAAAAACAAAAAAGAATCCAAAAAAAGTATCGATGAAATTGACCCGAAAGAATTGGCTAAAACGAATTACTTTTCATTGTTTATCAAAGGTTTTTTCCTAAATTTTATTAACATTGGTGTACTCGGATTTTGGTTAGCCATTCTAATAACCATTGGCCCACAATTGGAATTAAAGACTTCGAGAATGATGACTTTTTTTTCTACTCTAATCATAGTGTATTTTATCACAGATCTTTTTAAAATCATATTGGCCAAACAATTACGAAAACAACTTAATCCTAAAAACATTCTGTTAATCAAGAAAGTTATCAGTATTGCTCTGATTATTTGTGGTGTAGTTTTGTTGTCTCAAGCATGGTTTCCCAAAGAACAAAAAATCGTCAATTCTGCTTTTGAGAAGTTGGAAGAGAAAAAATAATGGTATAGCCTTTAATATTATCTTAAGGATAGATTCTGAGGTTTTTATATCTGATATGTATCGTTTATTTTCAAATACAACTTGAATAAACTTTCCTAAAATTAACTTATAAAAACCTTCAAATTTACTTGAAGTTTTACAGACACTCTCTAGGCTAAAACACCACTTTAATTATTTTTTTTATAAATTTTCCATAAAAAAGAGCTATAATTTCTAGCAATAGGTTTGATGTGCTTCGTCTGGATTCTAACATGATTTTAATTTTTTTTCTAAAAATTAACCACAAAAAAGAGCTACTATTTCTAGTGAGTGTTTAAATAACTATGTCCGGGTTCGAACATTACTTTAATTAATTTTTTCTAAAAATTAGCCATAAAAAAAGAGTTACTATTTCTAGTAAGTGTTTATATAGCCATGTCCTGGTTCTAACATCACTTTAATTAATTTTTCCTAAAAATTAACCACAAAAAAAGAGCTACTATTTCTAGTAAGTGTTTAAATAGCCATATCCGGGTTCGAACACCACTTTAATTAATTTTTAGAAAAAATTAATCACAAAAAAAGAGCTATGATTTCTAGTGAGTGTTTAAATAGTCATGTCCGGGTTCGAACATCACTTTAATTAATTTTTTCTAAAAATTAGCCATAAAAAAAGAGTTACTATTTCTAGTAACTCTTTTGAGGCATCGTCCGGGTTCGAACCGGAGTAGTCGGTTTTGCAGACCGGTGCCTAGCCGCTCGGCCACGATGCCAGTTGGACGGCAAATATATAAAACAATTGATAATTAACAATTGATAATTAATAATTTTTAGAATTCGTAATTCTTTTAACTTCTGTATTCTTCCATTTCAATGGTAACCGCTTCAACATCACCGCCAATAGGTGGATTGAGTTTAGAAACACCTAACAAAATTCGAGAAACGGATGGTATTTCTCCAAAGATTCTAGTGATGATTCTGTGCGCAACATGTTCTAATAATTTAGAGCGAATTGCCATTTCTTCTTCTACAATTCGGTTTAAAAGCACGTAATCAACCGTATCTTTCAAGTCATCAGTAACTGAAGACTTCCTCAAATCGGTTTTAATTTCAAGGTCAACTCGGTAATCCGAACCAATTCTGCCTTCTTCCTCCAAACAACCGTGAAAGGAAAAGGTTCTGATATTTTGTAATTTAATAGTTCCCATAAATTTTTAGTTTCAGGTTTAAAGTTTCAGGTTAGAACCTTCCAACATGGAACTTGAAACTTGAAACCTTTTTATATCTTTGCTAAAATTACAAAAATAATGTCAACAGAAGAGAAGTCCCTTAATTTCCTCGAACAAATTATAGAAGAAGATTTGAAAAACGGTTTGCCTCAAAACAAATTACGTTTTCGTTTTCCACCTGAACCTAACGGTTATTTACACGTTGGGCATGCCAGTGCTATTTGTTTAAATTTTGGTTTAGGAATTGATTATCAAGCACCTGTAAATTTGCGTTTCGATGATACCAATCCCGCGAAAGAAGAACAGGAATACGTTGACGCTATCAAAAAAGACATTGAATGGTTAGGTTACAAATGGGATACCGAATGTTATGCTTCGGATTATTTCCAACAATTATACGATTGGGCAGTTGAGTTTGTCAAAAAAGGAAAAGCTTATGTAGACAGCCAATCTTCGGAAGAAATGGCCAAGCAAAAAGGAACGCCGACTCAAGTTGGAACCGATTCTCCTTATCGAAATCGCTCAGTAGAAGAAAATTTAGACTTATTGGAACGTATGAAAAACGGCGAATTTCCAAACGGAACCCATATTCTTCGTGCTAAGATAGACATGTCTCACAACAATATGTTGATGCGCGACCCAATTATGTATCGAATTCTACATTCGCATCATCACCGTACCGGAAATGACTGGTGTATTTATCCATTGTATGATTGGGCACACGGAGAGAGCGATTATTTAGAACAAATTTCACACTCGTTTTGTACACTTGAGTTCTTGCCACACCGAGAATTATACGATTGGTTTTTAGACCAGGTTTATGATGAAAGTAAAGTTCGTCCTAAACAAAGAGAATTCGCCAGAAGAAATCTTTCTCACACTGTTGTTTCTAAGCGTAAGCTTTTACAATTGGTTGAAGAAAAACACGTTACCGGTTGGGACGACCCAAGAATGAGCACGATATCCGGAATGCGTCGTCGTGGTTATCCGCCAATGGCGATTCGGAATTTTGCCAAAACTATCGGAATTGCAAAGCGTACAAACCTTATTGATGTTTCACTTTTGGAGTTTTGCGTTCGCGAAGAGTTAAATAAAACCACACACCGTGTAATGGCGGTTTTGAATCCGGTGAAGTTGGTGATTACCAATTATCCTGATGGTCAAGAAGAATGGTTAGAAGCCGAAAACAATCCGGAAGAAGCAGTGATGACTTATAGAAAAGTCCCATTTTCAAAGGAATTATACATCGAAAGAGAAGATTTTCAGGAAGAAGCCAATAAAAAGTTTTTCCGCCTGACATTAGGAACTGAAGTACGTTTGAAAAATGCTTATATCATTAAAGGTGAAAGTGTTGTCAAAGATGCTGAAGGCAATATCACAGAAATTCATTGTACTTATGACACCGATTCCCGCAGCGGAAGTGGTACCGAAGCTTCTCAAAGAAAAGTAAAAGGAACCATTCATTGGGTTTCTATCAATCATGCCATTGAAGCAGAAGTTCGTATTTATGATCGTTTATTTTCACATGAAAGTCCGGACGGAAACAAGGAAATCGACTTTAAAGAATTTATCAATCCGAACTCTTTGGAGGTAATTACCGGTTATGTAGAACCAAGTTTGCAATCGGCTAAAAATTTAGACCAATTCCAATTCCAACGCTTAGGTTATTTTTGTGTTGATAAAGATTCCTCAGCCGAAAAATTGGTTTTTAACAAAACGGTTGGCTTAAGAGATACTTGGGCAAAACTAGAAAGCAAAGAATAAATTTGAAATAGATTTTATAAATGAAAAACCGGTATAAAAGCCGGTTTTTTCTATTATTAACAAAAGCTATTACAATTCAAATCAATATAATTTTAAGTAATCAAAACTGACCTTTATAAAGCGATTTTATTCAACTTTTGAGATTTCGGAATTCAATTTATAACACAGTAAACGAACAGCTTTTATATCGCTTTAAAATGAATTTAGGCTGTTTAACGACCTCTTAACAGCTTTCCGAGAAATTTTTCGTAACTTTCATAAAATTAAAATTCAAAAATTATGTCTAGTAGAAACGGTGATAGTATTTTGGCTCTTTTGGCCGGTGCCGCAATTGGAGTTGGAATAGGAATTTTATTTGCTCCGGATAAAGGTTCGAAAACGAGAGAAAAAATCAAAGACAGTTTAGATGATTTAAAAGACCAAGCCAAATCAAAGTTTGGTTCTTTTGAAGAAGAAGCTAAAGAAAAATTTTCACAGTCAAAAGACGAGTTGAAAGAAACGGTAGAAAATTTACTTTCAAAATCGAGTTATAAAGCCGAAGAAGCGATTTCTTTTTTGGAAGAGAAATTAGCGGAGCTTAAAAAACAAAACGCCAAACTACAGAAATAATGGCTTTTGAAGAAATAAAAGAAAACGTAGAAGATATTCAGGAAAATGCCAAAGCTTATATGGAAAGCAGTATTGCTTACTATAAACTTTGGGGTTTCAAAGTGGCTATGAAGTCAACGACTTTAATGGTCAAATTTATGTTGATTGCATTTTGTTTGATGATTATTTTACTATTCGTTTCGATAGCCGGAGCCTTGGCTTTAGGAAAATTATTTGACAGTTATCCTTTAGGATTTTTAGCCGTAGCCGGAATTTATTCGATTTTAGTGGTATTGCTGTTTTTGGTAAAAGACAAAATAGTAGAAGGACCAATCTTAGAAAAATTCTCTGAAATATTTTTTGATGAATAAGTTATGATAACAAAGAAATATGCTTCTTACGCCGAAATCGACCACGATTTGGAAATCCTGAAACTGGAAAAGGAAATTCACTATCAAAAGATGCTTTTGAGTATTGACAAGACCAAAGAAAGTATTCTACCGTCAGAACCTTTAGAAGGTTTGTATAACATTTATAAAAATGTGTTTTCTGGAACTTTCGGGATGATTTTAAAGATGTTGATTCCGTATGCCATCAATTGGTTTATAAACAGAAAAAGAGGCGATTAAGCCTCTTTTTTTTATCTTTTAAAACAAAATTTACTGATTGTCTTCATTTTCTTCAGTGAAGTTTTCATCGTTATTTTTTTGTTTCAAATTTTTTAATCTTTTGGTACTGTCAGCTCTTTTCATTGCTTCACCAACTTGATTACTAGCTGTAAAACTAGCCACCATATTGTTCAACATATCGCTTCCGGCTTGTGGTGAATTTGGCAACAATATTAAATTCGAATTGGTATCAGCACCAATGGCTTGTAAAGTATCATAATGTTGTGTCACAACAATCAAAGCCGAAGCTTCTTGTGAATTGATGCCTACTTTGTTTAAAACATCCACACTTTCTACCAAACCTTTAGCGATTTCTCTTCTTTGGTCGGCGATACCTTGTCCTTGTAAGCGTTTGCTTTCTGCTTCTGCTTTGGCTTTGGCTACAATTCTGATTCTTGAGGCTTCTGCTTCAAATTCGGCAACCGTTTTTTCTCTATCGGCAGCGTTGATTCTGTTCATCGCATTTTTAACTTGAATATCGGGATCAATATCAGTTACCAAAGTATTGATAATGGTGTAACCGTAAGTTGTCATCGCTTCGTTTAATTCTCTTTTTACCGCGATGGCGATATCGTCTTTTCTTTCGAATACATCATCCAAAATCAATTTCGGTACTTCGGCACGAACCACGTCAAAAACATAAGAAGTGATTTGATCATGTGGATATTCTAATTTATAAAAGGCATCATAAACGGTATCTTTAACGACCATAAACTGTACAGAAACTTTTAGTTTAACGAATACGTTATCCTTAGTTTTGGTTTCAATAATCACATCCAATTGTTGGATTTTCAAATTTACACGACCGGCAATTCTATCAATCAAAGGAATTTTTAAATGAAGTCCGGATTGACGGATACTCAAAAATTTCCCAAAACGTTCCACAATTACAGCGGTTTGCTGTTTGACAGTAAAAAAAGAAGAGAACAACACAAAAAGTCCGAAGACCAGAAAGGCAATTAAAAAAACATCCATTTTTGATTATTTAAATTGTTAATACAGTGTTTATACGAAATATATGTATGTTTGTTACAAATTAACTGTCATCATTTCATGAACAAAAATCTTATTGTCCTTTTGTTGTTTATCACAACAATTGGATCAGCACAATACGGCTACAGAGATTCCAATATGATTGGAATAACCTTAGGCCTAAATCAATTCAATTTAAAAACTTCAGATTTCGAGACCAAACCCGGAGATGGTTGGAACATTGGACTTTCTATGCGCGGAAATGCTTTTAACGATTGGGATGCGATTTATGGTTTACAGTTTAGCGAATACAATTTCAAAGTGATGACTTTAAACCAATCCATGAACGAAAGAGAGACCAATTTAAAATTGTCTTGTGCCAATATTACTTTTCAGTTGAGTTATAAGTTTATCGAAAACCATTTGAGTGTTGAGTTTGGCCCAATGGTTCAGATTAACGGAAAACTTGCTATTGAAGAAACAGATGAAGATAATATTCTTCAAAACACTGAAGAAATTTATCCTGTTAAGAACTTAACCGACATCAGTAATTTCACGGTTTATCCAGTAGTTGGTTTAACGGCAGGTGTTAGGAATGTAAGATTGAATGTTACGTACCAATATGGTTTAAATAACATGCTTAGCAAAACGGAAGGTGGTTTTAAAGGAAATGCTTCGGTTTTGAATGGGAATGTTATATTTTATTTTTAATAAAAAAAGTCCCGAGATTATCGGGACTTTTCTTTTTATAATGTGGCAATTGCTTTTTCCAATCGCTTGATGGTTTCATCTTTTCCAATCAATTCAACAATGTCAAAAAGATGCGGTCCTTTCAAAGCACCAACCAAACTCAATCGAAACGGCTGCATTACTTTTCCCATGCCAATTTCATTTTTAGTCATCCAATCTTTGACAATAGTTTCAATATTTACGGAAGTAAAGTCTTCGATGTTTGTCAAAACCGAAATCAATTGTTTAATTAAATCAGGCGTTTCTTCTTTCCAATTCTTAGCGGCTTTTTCATCATAAGACGTTGGTGCCATAAAGAAATAATCGGCTAAATCCCAAAACTCTGAAACAAAGTTGGCACGTTCTTTTATCAATGAAGTAATCTTTGTCATTTCGACAAAGGAGAAATCACATTTACCAGTTTTTTCAATCACATCTTTCTCAAATACTTCCGCCAAACTTTCGTCGCTTTGCTTTTGTAAATATTGATGATTGAACCATTTATTTTTCTCCGGATCAAATTTGGCTCCGGCTTTGTGCACTCGATTCAAATCGAATTTCTCTGCTAATTCTTCTAACGAAAACAATTCTTGTTCGGTTCCGTCATTCCAGCCTAATAAAGCCAAAAAGTTAACCACAGCTTCCGGGAAAAACCCTTTTTCTCGATAACCTGATGAAACGCCTTCTTCGCTTTTCCATTCTAATGGAAATACCGGAAAGCCCATTTTATCGCCATCGCGTTTGGATAGTTTTCCGTTGCCAATTGGTTTTAAAATCAAGGGCAAATGAGCAAATTCAGGTGCTTCCCAACCAAAAGCTTTATACAACAAACAGTGTAAAGGCATTGAAGGCAACCATTCTTCTCCACGAATCACATGTGAAGTTTCCATCAAATGGTCATCCACAATATTCGCCAAATGATAAGTTGGCATACCGTCCGACTTGAACAGAACTTTATCGTCTAACAAATTCGTTTCAAATTTTAAATCGCCACGAATAATGTCTTGCAACTGCAAAGTTTCGTTTACCGGTGTTTTAAAACGAATGACATAAGCTTCGCCGTTGGCAATTCTTTTCTCGGTTTCTTCTTTTGAAATCACTAACGAAGTATCTAATTTTTCACGGTTGTGCCAATTGTAGATAAAAGTTTTTCCTTCAGCTTCATGCTGTTTTCTGTGATTATCCAAAGCTTCAGCCGTGTCAAAAGCATAGTAAGCCCAACCCGAATTCACCAATTGATCGGCATATTGCTTATACAAAGGCTTTCTTTCGCTTTGACGATACGGACCGAATTTTTCATTCTTTCCAACGGTTTCACTCGGCGCAATGCCTAACCATTCCAAAGCTTCAAAAATGTATTGTTCCGCTCCGGGAACGAAACGATTTTGGTCGGTATCTTCAATTCGCAGATAGAAAACACCGTTATGTTTTTTGGCAAATAAATAATTGAATAAGGCAGTTCTCACGCCGCCAATGTGTAATGGTCCGGTAGGACTAGGCGCAAAACGAACTCTAATAGGTCTTGACATTTCTCTAAAATTTTGTGCAAAGATAAACAGAAGTTGGAAGTTGGAAGTTAGATGTTGGAAGTTTTTAATGTGGTTTAGGCGTTCATTTTCAGCCCTTTTTTCATTGGCAAATTTTTAACGTTGGTTATTCGCCAAAAATTGTACATTTATCGGTTATAAAAAAGATGGGCTAAAAAGTGGAAAAATCAACCCTTATTTATCAAAAGTTAGAAGACTTTATTCGAAAGTTTTATACCAATGAATTACTGCGCGGAACGATATTCTTCGTCGGCTTAGGATTGTTGTATTTTATTTTCACACTCTTTGTGGAATATTTTCTTTGGCTGAAACCAACCGCCAGAACGATTTTGTTTGCGGTTTTTATTTTGGTGGAATTGTTTCTGTTGTTGCGATTTATATTATTTCCGCTGTTCAAATTGTTCAAACTCCAAAAAGGAATCGATTATAACCAAGCGTCAAACATCATTGGAAGCCATTTTAATGAAGTAGGCGATAAGCTGACCAACTTTTTACAGTTATCACAAGACCAAAATAAATCGGAACTATTATTAGCGTCGATTGAACAAAAAGCCAATACTTTACAGCCTATTCCTTTTGGCAACGCCATTAATTTGGGCAAAAACAAAAAATATTTACCCTTAGCGGTTATCCCGATTTTGTTCTTCTTGTTTTTCTTGATTTCAGGCAAAGGTGATATTTTGTCTCAAAGCTTGAACCGTGTGGTGAACTTTAAACAACAGTTTTTACCGCCGGCGCCATTCGAATTTGTTTTGGTGAATGATAATCTGCAAACCGAACAAGACAAAGACTTTTTATTAAAAGTGAAAACAGTCGGTAAAGTATTTCCAGAGAATGCGATGATTTTTATTGGTGAAGAAAGTTATTTCATGGAAAGCAACAAAGCCGGAGAATTCCAGTTTGTGATACCGAAACCTTCTGAAGATTTAGAGTTTCACATAGAAGCCAATGACGTTTCTTCGAAAGATTATGAGTTGAAAGTCGTAACCGTTCCGTCAATAGCGAATTTCGAAATGGTCTTAGATTTCCCGGGTTATTTAAATAAGAAATCAGAAGTCATCAAAGGAACCGGAAACGCTATCATTCCCGAAGGAACAAGAGTTACTTGGAGAATGAATACTTTGGCGACCCAAAAAGTAGATTGGGTCAATGCCAGTAATCGTTTTGCTTTTATCAAGAGTGAAAATACCTTTTCGTTATCTAAAAGCATCCTTCAAAACACCGATTATCAGATCTTGACCTCTAATTCTAAGGTTCAGAATTATGAGAAATTGAATTATCAGATTTCTGTTATCAAAGATCAATTTCCAACGATTTCTGTTAATAATGCTCCGGATAGTTTAAAAGTGAATAAAAATTATGTTCTCGGACAAGTTTCGGATGATTACGGACTTTCTAAACTTCAAATTGTCTATTATCCAAAAGAGACGCCAAATATTGCTAAAAAGGCACTTATAAACGTTAAGAAAGATGTTTACGACCAGTTTGTGTTTTCTTTTCCAAGTAATCTTCCGGTAGAAGAAGGCGTTTCGTATGAGTATTACTTTGAGATTTTTGATAACGATGCGATTCACAATTACAAAAGCACTAAATCTTCTGTATTCAGTAATCGCATTGCAACCGAAACAGAGAAGCAAGATGAAATGTTACAGCAGCAAAATGACAACATCAATTCATTAGCTAAATCTTTAAAAGCCCAAGACAAACAATTATCCGAAATGGAGAAGTTGCAAAAAATGGGTAAAGAGAAGGACAATCTCGATTATAAAGAGCAACAGAAAGTAAACGACTTTATCCAACGTCAAAAGCAACAAGACGAAATGATGAAAGAGTTCTCGGAGAAAATGAAAGATAACTTAGAGCAATTCAAAACCGAGAAGAAAGACGAGAAGAAAGAGTTGTTGCAAGAACGTTTAGAGAAAACCAAGGAAGAATTAGAAAAGAACAAAAAGCTTTTAGACGAACTTCAAAAACTAAACGAGAAGATTAGTAAAGAAGAGTTGTTTCAAAAGATGGAGAAATTCCAACAAGCCAGCAAAAATCAGACCAAGAGCTTGGAACAATTGGTAGAATTGACCAAACGTTATTATATAGAAAAAAAAGCCGAACAAATTGCTGATAAACTTGACAAGCTGGCTGAAAAACAAGATAAATTGGCTGATAAAACCGAGGAAAATAATGTTGATAAACAAGAAGACATCAACAAGGAATTTGACAAACTTCAAGAAGAATTAAAGGAGCTTGACAAAGAGAATAAGGAATTGAAATCTCCTATGGATTTACCTAACACTGATGAAAAAGAGAAAAGTATCGATGAAGATCTAAAAAATGCGAAAGACCAATTACAAAAACAGCAAAAAGATAAGGCAAAGCCAAAACAAAAAAGTGCCGCCAAAAAAATGAAACAAATGAGCCAACAAATGGCTGAACAAATGCAATCGGGCGACATGGAACAAATGGAAGAAGATGTTGCGATGTTGCGACAAATTTTAGACAACCTTTTGGCTTATTCATTCTCGCAAGAAGATGTGATGAAACAATTTAAAAATTTGAAACGTGGTGCGCCATCTTTCAATAAAAATTTAAAAATTCAGCAAGATTTAAAGCAACAATTCAAACATGTTGATGACAGCCTGTTTGCAATGTCACTTCGTAATCCTAAGATTGCTGAAGATGTCACTAAAGAGATTGGAAATGTTCAGTATAATGTGGATAAAGCTTTAGAGAATTTGGCTGAAGCCAATGTACCAAAGGGCAATTCACACCAACAGTATGCAGTTTCTTCAGCCAATAAATTAGCCGATATGTTAAGCGATATTCTCAACGGCATGCAAATGCAGATGCAAATGGAAGGCCAAGGGCAAGGCAAGCCAAAACCCGGAAAAGGACAAGGTGGCGGAATGCAATTACCGGATATTATCAAGAAACAAGATGGACTTGGTGAGAAGATGAAAAAAGGAATGAAGAAAGGCGAAAAACCCGGTGAAGGACAAGACGGTAAAGAAGGAGAAAAGCCAGGAGAAGGCCAACCAGGAAGTAAAGATGGTCAAGGTCAGAAAGGCGGTAAATCCGGTCAAAGTCAAGGTAATGAAAAAGGTGGTGAACAAGGCCAAGACGGAGAAGGTGATGCTAAAGCTATAATGGAAATTTATAAAGAACAACAGCAATTGAGAGAAGCTTTAGAAAAAGAATTAAAGAAACAAGGTGTTGGCGGCAATGGTCAAAACACATTGGACCAAATGAAACAAATCGAGAAACAATTGTTGAATAAAGGATTTAACAATGAAACACTTCAGAAGATACTTAATGTAAAATATGAATTGTTGAAGTTAGAAAAAGCAATCCAACAACAAGGCGAAGATAAGAAGCGTCAATCGGAAACCAATAAGAAAGAATTTAACAATCAAGCTAATGCACTTCCGAGCAAGTTACAAGAATATTTGAATAGTATAGAAATTTTAAATAGACAAAGCTTACCTTTGCGCTCCAATTTTAACCAAAAGGTTCAAGAATACTTTAAAAAAAATGATTAGTTTCAACTACGAATCAGATTTCAAATTAGACCATGAAACGCTTTATGCTGATTGGCTTTCCAAAGTCATTAGCTCTGAATTAAAGAACGAAGGCGACATTAATTATATCTTCTGTGATGATGATTACTTATTGGAAATTAACCAACAATACCTAGATCACGACACGTTAACGGACATCATTAGCTTCGATTATTCTATAGGAAACGAACTACACGGAGATGTTTTTATTTCTATAGAAAGAGTTCGTGAAAATGCTGAAGATTTTCAAGTTACTTTTGAAGATGAATTAAAACGAGTTATGGTTCATGGCATTTTGCATTATTGCGGATACAAAGACAAGTCTGAAGAGGACGAACAACTAATGCGCGAAAAGGAAGAAGAGAAAATGAAGATGTTCCACGTGAAACAAAGTTAAAATGTTTTTAGAGAAGTACGACACCATAGTAGTAGGAGCGGGTCACGCAGGTTGCGAAGCCGCAGCGGCATCAGCCAATTTAGGTTGTAAAACTTTATTGGTTACCATGAGCTTGCAGAACATTGCACAAATGTCATGTAATCCTGCTATGGGCGGAATAGCCAAAGGTCAAATCGTTCGCGAGATTGAT
This sequence comes from Flavobacterium sp., assembly GCF_046293665.1. GTDB lineage: Bacteria > Bacteroidota > Bacteroidia > Flavobacteriales > Flavobacteriaceae > Flavobacterium. The sequence goes on along the minus strand of NZ_JBKBOL010000001.1, from coordinate 393,322 downwards.
GCGCTTGGCGGTTACTCAGGAATTATTTCGGATAAGACTGCGGTGCAATTTAAAATGTTGAACAAATCAAAAGGTCCGGCCATGTGGTCGCCACGAGTACAAAGTGACAGAATGCGTTTTGCGGAAGAATGGCGTTTGATGTTAGAACAAACAGACAATCTCGATTTTTACCAAGAAATGGTTAAAGGGCTTTTGATTAAGAATAATAAGATTGAGGGTATTGTTACGTCTTTGGGAATAGAAATCAAAGCTAAAACAGTTGTCTTAACCAATGGAACTTTCTTAAACGGATTGATTCATATTGGCGATAAACAATTTGGCGGAGGAAGAGCCGGAGAAAGTGCCGCTTATGGAATTACTGATGATTTAATCAAGGTTGGTTTCGAAGCAGGAAGAATGAAAACAGGTACGCCGCCGCGAGTTGACGGACGTTCTTTAGATTATTCCAAAATGCGCGAAGAACCCGGAGATTTGATTCCGGATAAATTTTCGTATTCGGATGAAACCAAACCATTGACGCATCAGAAATTGTGTCACATGACCTATACTTCGAATGAAGTGCATAACATTTTACGGGAAGGTTTCGATCGTTCGCCAATGTTTAATGGTCGAATCAAAAGTATCGGACCTAGATATTGTCCTTCGATTGAAGACAAGATTAACCGTTTTGCTGACAAAGAAAGACACCAACTTTTCGTAGAACCGGAAGGTTGGAATACTGTAGAAGTTTATGTAAACGGATTTTCCACTTCTTTGCCGGAAGACATTCAGTTTAAAGCATTGCGTTCTGTAGAAGGATTTGAAAAGGTTAAGTTTTTCCGACCGGGTTATGCGATTGAATACGATTATTTTCCACCAACTCAATTAAAGCATACGCTAGAAACTAAGCTGGTTGAAGGTTTGTATTTTGCTGGGCAAATCAACGGGACTACCGGATATGAAGAAGCCGCATCTCAAGGTATGATGGCCGGTATAAATGCCGCTTTGAAAGTAAAAGAAATGGAACCAATGATTCTTCGTCGTGACGAGGCTTATATAGGTGTTTTAATAGACGATTTAATCACTAAAGGAACTGAAGAGCCTTATCGTATGTTTACTTCTCGTGCAGAATACAGAACTTTGTTGCGTCAGGATAATGCGGATTTCAGGTTGACACCAAAGTCTTTTGAAATTGGTTTAGCTTCTGAAAAAAGAATGAGAAGAATGGAACACAAGTTCAATGAAAGTGAAAAAATGGTAAACTTCTTCAAAGAAACGAGTGTCACACAAGAAGAAGCCAATCCAATTTTAGTCGATAAAGAAAGTGCGCCAATGAATCAATCGGATAAGATGTTTAAAGTCTTTTCTCGTCCGCAAATTGAATTAGAAGATATTTTAAAATTTGATAAAGTTCAAAAGTACATTCAAGAAAATGATTTAGACAAAGAAATAATCGAGCAAGCTGAAATTCAAGTGAAGTATTCGGGTTATATCGAGAAGGAAAGAAACAACGCTGAAAAGCTTATCCGATTGGAAGATATTAAAATCCCAGAGAATTTCGATTATAACAAAATCAAATCGATGTCAATTGAAGCAAAGCAAAAGCTAAGCAACATTCGTCCCGTGACTATTTCACAAGCATCCAGAATTAGTGGTGTTTCACCTGCCGATATTTCAGTTTTATTAATTTATATGGGAAGATAGTTTAAACGTTCCACGTGAAACTAAGTTTGCCAAGCCTTACCAATACAGCCTTATATGAGTTTTCAAAACAATATTTTTTTTCAAAAAGTCAAAGATTATTCCGTTTCCAAAGAAGTTTTTGAATTGCACCACAATCCGGAATATGATCTCTTAATTACTTTTCCAAAGCCAAGTCTAGATAAGTTGCCAAGCTATTATGAAAGCGAGGACTATATTTCACATACCGATGGTAAGCGCTCATTGTTTGAAAGAGCGTATCATTTTATCAAAGGAATTGCACTCAAAAACAAGCTGAAATTGATCAACGCTCAATCGCCAAAAGGAAAACTTTTAGACATTGGCGCCGGAACCGGAGATTTTTTAGTAGTAGCCAAAAATGACGGTTGGCAAATTACCGGTATCGAACCAAGTACAAAAGCCAAAGGAATTGCCCTTAATAAGGGAGTAACTCTTGCTGAAAGTTTATCAGCTTTAGAAAGTAACTCATTTGATATCATCACCATGTGGCATGTTCTAGAACACGTTCCCAATTTGGACGAGTACATTTCAGAATTGAAAAGATTGATTAAACCATCAGGAACCATTGTTATAGCCGTTCCCAATTTTAAATCTTTTGACGCCAATTTCTACGGAAGACATTGGGCTGCTTTTGATGTGCCAAGACATATTTGGCATTTTTCTAAAACGACTATCGAAAAATTATTTGGAGAAAAAGAAATGAAATTGGTTGAAGTCTTGCCCATGAAATTTGACAGCTTTTATGTGAGTTTACTTTCTGAAAAATACAAATCCGGGAAAATGAATTTTATTAGAGCCTTTTTTGTCGGATGGAAGTCAAATATCAGCGGAAACAAAACAAAAGAGTATTCATCCCATATTTACATCATAAAAAACCAATAAAACCCATATAAATGAGCGCTATTTAATCAAAAAGCATTGAAAAGACATCTTTGCCGCCAAAACAGAGAAGACTTCTTAAATCGCTTTATTTAAGCCCAAAAACAATAATTCTTTGTTATCGCTTTTGTTTAAACAATAATTAAACCTTATAAGACGTAATTGCATTAACATGGTGGTTTTTTTAGGGTAAGATTATTGCCTTTTATTTTATACTTTTGGAATCGAAAATAAATTTATCAAATCACATTTAATAATGAAAAAAACAGTTTTACTTTTTGCATTGGCCATTTCCATAATTTCCTGCAATAAAACCACTGAAACTAAAGAATTTAAAACCGCCTATATTGATACGTCAAAATTAATGGAGGAATCAATCGAGGCTAAAGATATCGGCGAGAAATACAAAGACAAGTCTAAAGTAATGGGTAGCCAATTAGAAGTTGAAGTAAATCGTTTTAAGTCGGAAGCAGCCAATTTTCAAAAAAATGCTCAAGCAAACGGACAAGTTTGGGCACAACAAAAAGGCGCCGAATTACAACAAAGAGAGCAAGAGTTGAGCTATGCACAACAAGCGATGCTAAGACAACTTCAAGATGAAAGCGGAGTTGAAATGGATTCTTTAGTAAAAAACTACAGAAAAGTAATCAAGGATTACGGAAAAGAAAAAGGATACGATTACATTTATGGATCAGGTGATGTTTCACCATCTATTTTATACGCCAAAGACAGCTATGATATTACTAATGATGTCATTAAAATGATTAACGATAAATACAAGTCTTCTGATAAAAAAGAAGAAAAACCGGAAGCTAAGAAAGAAGAAAAGAAATAATCTCATTTTCAAAAGTATAGATGAAAATACGCCTTAATTTCGAGGCGTATTTTTTTTGTTTATTGAAATACAATAGTTTAAATTTGTTCAGATAAAACTTATAAGCCATGAAATCTGTAACAGCCGAAGCAAACTTTGTTTTGCAATTCATCAACCAAACCAATCGCTCTGTTTTTCTTACCGGAAAAGCCGGTACGGGAAAGACAACGCTTCTAAAAGAAATTATTCAAACCACTCATAAAAACACAGTGGTTGTGGCACCAACCGGAATTGCGGCACTAAATGCCGGCGGAGTTACCATTCACTCCATGTTTCAACTGCCTTTTGGTGGATTTTTACCCGATAATTCTTCACCCCAATTTTTAGAAAATTCTAAATTCGAAAGCCGTTCAACTTTGCGCAGACATTTCAAAATGAGCGGCTTAAAAAAAGCAGTGATTCGAAATATGGAATTGCTAATCATAGATGAAGTCAGCATGTTGCGCGCTGATTTATTAGACGCTATGGATTTTATGATGCAATCCGTTCGAAAAAACAATCGCCCTTTTGGTGGTATTCAAGTGTTGTTTATTGGCGATTTGCTTCAACTTCCTCCGGTTGTACGCGATGAAGAATGGCGAACTCTTAGCAAATATTACAAAGGAAAATTTTTCTTTCACGCACACGTAATCGAGAGAAATCCGCCATTATACATCGAATTATCTACCATTTTTCGCCAAACCGATGATACATTTATTTCAGTTTTAAACAATCTTCGAAACAATAAAATCACCAAGGAAGATATTCAAGTTTTAAACCAATTTGTAAAACCGGATTTTGATCTCAAAGCCAACAAAGGCTACATTATTTTAACTACGCACAACGCCAAAGCCGACAGCATAAATTCTCAATCACTTATTGATTTAGAAGGAATTTCCAGAAAATATAACGCGGAAATTACCGGAGACTTTCCGGATAAAATTTATCCATTGGAACAAGAATTAGAATTGAAAATTGGTGCCCAAGTCATGTTCATCAAAAATGATTTATCGGTCGAGAAAAAATTCTTTAACGGAAAAATGGGTATTGTCAAATCGCTTTCCGAAAGAGAAATTCTTGTTCATTTTCCCGATGAAAATAAAACCATTGAAGTCGAAAAATATGAATGGGAAAATATACGATATACAGTAAATGAAAACACTAAGGAAATTGACGAAGAAGTTTTAGGAACATTTGTACATTATCCCATTAAATTGGCTTGGGCAATCACTGTTCACAAAAGTCAAGGATTAACATTTGACAAAGCAGCGCTCGATGTTTCGCAAGTTTTTCTTCCCGGACAAGCCTATGTTGCACTTTCGCGTTTGCGTTCGTTAAACGGCTTAATTTTGCTTTCTCCGTTGCAAATGAATGGGATTTCAAACGATCAAGACGTGATGGATTATTCGCTGAACAAAGCTTCAGAAGAAATTCTTCATAACACTTTGCAACAAGAAACCAAAGCTTTTATTCATAACTATTTGATTCACAGTTTTGATTGGAACGATTTGGCGCAAGAATGGCGCAATCATCAATTCAGTTATAACGAAAATTCAACCCTTTCAGCAAAATCAAAACAAGCGCTTTGGGCTAAAAAACAAAACGAAGAACTAGAGAAATTAATTGATCCTTCCAGAAAATTTATTTCGCAATTGAATAAGTTGTTTGCTGAAAATGCTGATTTTCAATTTATAAACGAAAGAATTCAAGCCGCGTTTAGTTATTTTTTGTTGCCAATGGACAACATAGTTTATGAAATCCTGTGGAAAATTGAAGAAGTGATTCGGGTCAAAAAAGCAAAAGCTTATTACGAAGAATTATTGGTGTTAGAAGAACTCCAAATCAAAGCTGTTTTGCGTTTGATGAAAGCCAAATTATTGATTGAAACGTTTGTAAAAGGCGAAGCCATTTCCAAAGAAAAATTATCTTCAGATGAAATCCGTTTTTATAAAGTTAAAAAATTGGAAGCCATCAAACAGGAATTCAAGAATGTCAATGTAACGCTAATTGAAGACGAGCAAGATTTGGAAAGGTATTCTAAAAAGAAAAAAACAAAAGAACCCAAAAAATCAACCGTTCAAGAAACTTATGAATTGTGGTTGCAAAAGAATTCCATCAAGGAAATTGCCGCTATCAGAAAATTAACACCTCAAACCATAGGAAGTCATATCGCCAAATTAATAGAAACCCAAACCATCAAAATCGATGACGTTTTGCCGGAAGATAAAATACAAGCATTAGCCAAAGTTTTCAAAGATTTTAAAGAAGAATCGTTAAGCGGATTGAAAGAGCAATATGGCGACCAATTTACTTGGGACGAATTAAAAATGTTTCAAGCGGCAAGAAAAAGTGGTTTAACTTAACCACCAAACGGCTAAAACTGCAGGCACAAAATAAATAGCAATGGTTCTGGCGCCATCGTAATCTTTGGCTAATCTTTGGCCTAACAATAATAAAATTAAGGTAATTGAAGAAAAGACACCGGCATAAAAACCAAATGTTTTTCCGCCATTGACCATCAATTCAACACAGCCAACTAATGCAAAAATTCCGGCAATTAATTCTAAAACTAAAATAATAAACAAGGCAAAAGGCACGTTGTTTTTTAAAATAGTCTTTTCAAAATGACCTTTAAGCCATTCTACATTGCCTTGCCATTCAAAAACTTTATCATAAGCAGATTGGACAAAAGTAACCGCTAAAAAAAGCAAAACTAAGATTGAAGCTGTATTGTTCATGGGTTTATTTATTATGGATTAATCGGGTAAGTTTTATCGATAAATCGGTTAAAATAATTTTGGCATTTCCGTTGCGTTCAATGTGATAGATGGCATCCGACAATTCTTTAAAAATGTCATTGATGTTATTGCCACTGACGAAAGGCGCAAATTTTTCGAGCGTAAAATTCTCCACTTTAGGCTCTAAATATACTAATTTTTCATTCTGATAGTTAAGCAATAAAGCTTGACGAAACATGTCGATGCAGAAATTCAAAAACTGCTTTTGACCTTCACGACCAATACTGGCAATTTCTTCACTCCAAGCAATCAAATCTTGAATAGCGGAAGCATTTCCTTTGGCTCTGAAAGCTGCGCGAACCCAATCTACAAACCATTTTTCGAATTGCAAATCTTCATTGTCTTCGCTCAATAAATACAAAGCTTTGTTGTAATTTCCTTGCGCTTGATGGGCAATTTTGCTGGCTGTTTTCGGGTCCAAATTTTCACGAGAAATCAAAGCATCAACAATTACACTTTCCGGTAAAGCTCCGAAATGTAACACTTGACAACGCGAACGAATCGTTTGTATAATATCTTCCTCGTTTTCTGAAATTAAGATAAAAAGGGTTTTCTCAGGCGGTTCTTCTAATAGTTTTAATAATTTGTTTGATGCGGCTATATTCATTTTTTCAACCATCCAAACAATCATCACTTTATAACCACCTTCATAGGATTTTAAAGCCAGAGATTTCAGAATATCTTGAGCATCTTCAACCCGAATCTCACCTTGTTTGTTTTTAACACCCAAATGTTTGTACCAATCAAATAAACCTCCATAAGGATTTTGCAAAACGAATTCACGCCAATCCATAATGAAATCAGCGCTTTTAGGTTTAGATTTTACGTCTTCATTAGTAACATTTGGATAAACAAAATGCAAATCAGGATGCGAAAGCGATTGGAATTTCAAATTACAACTTTCATTCCCGCCATTGTTTTCAGTACCAATATTATTGCACAAAACAAATTGCGCATAGGCAATAGCCATCGCCAAGGTTCCACTGCCTTCCGGACCAACGAACAACTGCGCATGCGGAATTCTTCCCGACAAAGCACTTTTAACGAGATGGTTTTTAAGGTATTCCTGACCGAGGATTTCTGAAAACTGCATGAGCAAATATAGCGCAAATTTTTGGCTAAAAGAAAAGCAATCTTTAACCGGCACAATCAAATCTAGACTGACTTTCTTCCTGTAAGGTTAACACTGAAAAAAAACTATTTGTTTGAAAATAAATCAATTACAACTTAATTTTTTCTTAAAAATCATCGACAAACACACAAAAATAACCGATGAAATTAAATTTTATTATATTTGCAAGGAATCATAACCTCTTAAATTTTAGATGAAAACACTTCAAGATTTTAATTTCCAAGCCAAAAAAGCGATTATCAGAGTTGATTTTAATGTGCCTTTAGACGAGAATTTTAAGGTAACAGATGCTAACCGAATTGAAGCCGCAAAGCCAACTATAGATAAGATTTTAGCCGATGGTGGAAGTGTAATTTTGATGTCACATTTAGGAAGACCTAAAGGAAAACAAGACCAATATTCGTTAAGACATATTGTAGCAAAAACAGCTGAAGTTTTAGGAGTTAAGGTTCTTTTTGCAGAAGATTGCAGAGGTGATATAGCGACAAATGCAGCCAAAAATCTAAAACAGGGAGAAGTTTTACTATTAGAAAACCTTCGTTTTTATGCGGAAGAAGAAGCCGGAGATGAGAATTTCGCTAAAGAATTAGCTTCATTAGGTGATATTTATGTAAATGACGCTTTCGGAACAGCCCACAGAGCACACGCTTCAACCACAATAATTGCAAAGTTTTTTCCAACAAGCAAATGTTTCGGCATGCTTCTGGCCAAAGAAATTGAGAGTTTGAATCGCGTGTTGAATAATTCGGTAAAACCGGTAACTGCAGTGCTTGGTGGTTCGAAAGTTTCTTCTAAAATTACGGTGATTGAAAATATTCTAGACAAAGTTGACCACATGATTATAGGTGGCGGAATGACATTTACTTTCGTAAAAGCCTTAGGTGGAAAAATCGGAGATTCGATTTGTGAAGACGACAAGCAGGATTTGGCATTAGAAATTTTGCGTTTGGCCAAAGAAAAAAACGTTCAAATTCATATTCCGGTAGATGTAATTGCCGCTGATGCTTTTTCAAATGACGCTAACACAAAAGTAGTTGATGTTCGCGAAATTCCGGATGGATGGCAAGGTTTAGACGCCGGGCCAAAATCGTTGGAGAATTTCAAAAAAGTAATTATGGAGTCTAAAACCATTCTTTGGAACGGACCATTAGGCGTTTTTGAAATGGAAAATTTTGCTAAAGGAACAATTACTTTAGGAAATTATATTGCAGAGTCAACAGCGAACGGTGCTTTTTCACTCGTTGGTGGTGGAGATTCAGTTGCAGCCGTAAAACAATTTGGCTTAGAGGATAAAATGAGTTATGTTTCCACTGGCGGCGGCGCAATGTTGGAAATGTTAGAAGGAAGAGATTTACCGGGAATTGCAGCCATTTTAAATTAACATTTGCAACACAATAAAAAACAATAAATTACGTTGTTAATTACAATTAACAACAAGATATAAATACCACTTATAATATCAAGATATGATTATAAAAAAAATAACCACATTGGCGCTTTTTTTGGCTTCTTCGGCAATTTTTGCCCAAGACACCATCAAAGACATTTCGGCTCAGACCAAACTGCCCAAAAGAGAACTAACTAAAAGAGAAGTACTTGATTCTATCAAAGCTTCATTCGTTCATGACAACATTGCCAAGTGCATAGATAGTATGTGGATGAAGGAATTGGCGAGTTTAGATTTGTATAATGAGTTGACTTTCGACATCAAAAATATCGATGTGGATCAGAAAGTTGATTACGAATTACCAACAGAATTGTTGAAGGAAAGACTAAAAGCATTAGATGATAAATCGCCCTTCAACATAGAATACAATCAAGGTTTAGAGAACGTAATCAAATCGTTTTTAAAGAATCGAAAACGTTCGTTTGAAAGATTAATCGGGATTTCTCAATATTATTTCCCCATGTTTGAAGAGTCGTTAGCGGCACAAAATATTCCTTTAGAAATTAAATATTTATCAGTAGTAGAATCAGCTTTGAACCCAAGAGCGGTTTCCAGAGTTGGTGCCACCGGTTTATGGCAATTTATGTACCAAACCGGAAAACAATATGGTTTGAAAGTGGACACTTATGTAGACGAAAGAAGCGATCCTTTAAAAGCCAGTAATGCCGCGACACAATACATGAAAAACATGTATGCTATTTTTGGCGATTGGGATTTGGTTTTAGCCTCATACAATACCGGTCCGGGAAATGTAGCCAAAGCAATTCGACGTTCAGGTGGAAAACAAAACTACTGGAATATCCGACCTTATTTGCACAAAGAAACACAAGGTTATGTTCCTGCTTTCTTAGCTACAATGTATATTTTTGAATACCACAAAGAACACGGAATCAAGCCGGATAGAGCCATTGCCAATCATTTTGCAACCGATACAGTTATGGTTAAAAGAGCCATGACTTTCAAACAACTAGCAGATTTGTTAGATGTTTCTGTGGCAGAATTGCAATTTTTAAATCCGTCTTACAAAAGAGAAGAAGTTCCGGTTATTTCAGGACAAAAACATTTTTTAAGATTGCCGGTTGATAAAATTGCCGTGTTTACTTCAAATGAAGATAAAATTTACGCTTACGCAGATTATGAAGCCAGCAAAAGAGAAAGACCTTTTGAAAGAACCATGTTGGCTTCCTCAAATTCAGGATCATCAACCAAAGTTAAATACCATAAAGTTAGACGAGGTGATAGTTTAGGCGAGATTTCAGATAAGTACGGCGTAACCATTTCGGAACTAAAAAAATGGAATCATTTAAAAAGCAGCAAAGCACCATTAGGCAGAAGTTTAAAAATCTATGTAGCCGATTATAGTAATAATGCTATTGCTTCCAACGAAAAGAAAGTGACAAATCCAGTTGACACGACTGCTTTAGCTTCAAATTCTAACAAAGTATTTAGAGAAGAAAAAGTAGTGGCCTATAAAGATGTGGTTAAATTTCACAAAGTTAAAAAAGGCGATAATCTAGGTGAGATCTCTGGGAAATACGGTGTTTCTGTTGCTGAGGTTAAGAAATGGAATAAACTAAAAAGCAACAATATTGCTTTGGGCGCCAACTTAAAAATCATCAAGAACGAAAGAGTCGTTACTACCGTTAGAAAAGAAATTAAATCAGATAAAGTAATCGCTGATCACAAAGTAGAAACGGCAGTAGCTTCAAATGATAATAATGTTGACTCAAATGAAAATACGGGTGATTACTACGAAGTACAAAGAGGTGATAACCTATTTAGTATTGCCAAAAAATTCAATGTTAGTTTAGAAGACTTAAAAAAATGGAATAACCTTGATGATTTACATGTTCAAACAGGTTCTAAATTGGCTTTAGCTAACAAAGAGGAAAATGCAGTGACTGAAGAGCCAAATACCGAGACTAAAATTGTAGAACACAAGGTTAAAAAAGGAGAATATCTTGGCACAATTGCAAAAAAATACAATGTCACTTTAGCTGAAATCAAAGAATGGAACGACATGGAAGACAACAATGTAAAATTGGGTCAAACTTTAATTGTTTCTAAAAAAGAGGTTGCAGTTAATGAAGCCAAATCTTCAAAAAAAGAAAGCATAGCGGCTAATGACCGAAACGAAGTAAAAACATACTACGTGAAAAAAGGGGATTCATTATTCAGTATTGCTAAAAAATATCCAGGCGTTACCATTTCCGATATCAAAAAATGGAACGGCATTAAAAACGAAAGTTTAAAACCGGGCATGAAGTTAAAAATTAACAACGGTTAATCCGAAAATCTTCTATAAATTTGGGTTTTATTTCAATTATGAATAAAACCCTTTTTTTATGGCTTTTTGTCACGTTGATTGTGAGTTCTTGTTCGTTTAAAAAGGACAAGTTTCCCGGCGATTCTTCTGCTGCCATAAACATTATTGCTGTAATTATTGATGACCAACTTTGGAATGGTGAAGTAGGCGACAGTATAAGAAATAAATTTGCCTCACCGGTTTTGGGTTTACCACAAGAAGAACCATTGTTTACCATCAATCAATATCCGGTAAAACTTTTCGAGGGCTTTTCTACGGATGCCAGAAACATTATCATCATCAAAAAAGACAATGAGACTAAGTTTGAAATCAAAGAAAACGAATTTTCATCGCCTCAAAATGCCGTTCATATTTCGGGAAAGACAACCGCTGAAATTTTAGAAATTTTAGAGGAAAATGCGCAGAGTATCACCCAAAAAATGAGAGCGATTGAGATTTTGCAAAACCAAAAAATTTTCAAAGATTCTTTATTGGACACCAAAAAAATCCAAACCAAATTTAATATCAATTTGTTGATTCCTTCCAAATATGAATATGTCATGCGCAGAAAGAATTTCATTTGGCTTAAAAGTGAAATTACCAGCGGCAACACCAGTATAATTATTTACCAAATTCCGTGGAATGGTATTAACCCAAACAACGCCGTCAATGATATAGTGAAAACCAGAGATTCTATAGGTAGAAAATATATTCATGGTTCGGCAGCGAGAACGCAAATGGTAACCGAAGAAGCTTATTCGCCTTATTTTTTCAAAACCACTTTGGCCGGTAAAAGAGCCTATGAAACCAAAGGAACTTGGCAAATGAAAAATGATTTTATGTCGGGACCATTTATCAACTATGCTATTTTTGATAAAGAAAATAAGAGAATATTGGTATTGGAAGGCTTTTGTTATGCGCCATCCAAAGAAAAACGAGATTTGATGTTCGAATTAGAATCTATTATCAAATCGATTCAATTTAAAAAATAATCCTCATGAATTTAGAATGGAAAATAAAGCGATTTGAGGCACTTTCTGCCAAAGAACTTTATGCTTTGCTGCAATTGCGCGCCGAAGTCTTTATAGTGGAGCAAAATTGCGTTTATCAAGACATTGATGGCAAAGATGAGAAAGCATTGCATTTGATTGGAGAAGACAAAGGAGAAGTTGTGGCGTATGCTCGATTGTTCAAACCCAATGATTATTTTGAACAGGCTTCCATTGGTCGGGTTGTAGTGAAAGAACATTCTCGTTCCAAAAAATTAGGACACATTTTAATGCGCGAGGCAATTCAAGTTATCAAAACGCATTTTGACCAAAGAAAAATCACAATTTCGGCCCAATTGTATTTGAAGAAATTCTACGAAAGTCACGGTTTCATTCAAACCAGCGATATGTATTTAGAAGATGATATTCCGCATATAGAAATGAAAAAAGAGTGATTATATTTTAGAAATCACCAATTCTACTCTTCGGTCATATTCTGCGCCTTTGCCCAGCGGAACGGTATTGCCATAGCCTTTGAAAGTCATTCTTTCTTTTGGAATTTTTTTCCAAATTAAATATTTGTAAACGCTTTCCGCTCTGTTGGTTGATAATTGGCGTTTTTTGGTGTCTTTGTCAATTGCTTCTTTTTGGTATGGCGGCGTACAACAAACATGTCCTTGGATTTCAAATTTAAGGTTTTTGTATTTCATCAAAAGTTTGGCAATTTTATCCAATTCAGTTTTCGATTTGAAAGTCAATTTGCTGCTTCCTCTTTCAAATAACACATCGTCTAAATAGATGTGGTCACCAACAATATGCTTTTTTTGAATGGAATTATAATAACCCGGAATTTCGATTTTTGGTAAAGGTTTCAAATTCAAAACCACATCAACACGACGGTTTTTAGAACGTTTCTCCGGTAGATTTTCAATGATGTCATCATCTATAAGAATTCTTCCCTTGCCTTCAATAGTGACGATGATTTTGCTTTTGATACCGCTTTCAATAAATTTATTCTGAATCTCGGCGGCACGCTTTGTGGAAAGTTTAAAATTATAGGCTTCCTTGCCAACGTCATCAGTATAGCCAAAAATCTCTATAGATTCTATTCTGGTGGAATCTGTTTTTCGGATAAAATCAACCACGTCTTTAGCTTGAACTTCATTCAAAGTAAACTTGTCAAAATCAAAATATACTGAATGAACTACTTCTTCTTGAGCATTTAAAAATCCGAATAAAAGTAACGGCAAATATTTTAGTAGCTTCATATTAAATTTTTAAAATCTTATTGTATTCTGTGGTGTTATTTAAGACTCCAATGGCTTTTTTGATTTCTAAGTTGCTTTTAGCATAATATTGATACAATCCTTCTTTGTATTGATATCGCTTGATGATTTCGTCTAAGAGCAAAGTCTTGATTTCTCTTTGGTTTTTGTCAATCAGGATTTCTTCACTTTTTTGTAATGCGGTCAAAAGTTGTTGGTATTCTGTATTAATGGCCGAATCAACTTGTTCTTTTTTGGCTTTTTCTAAGGTGTTTTTTAGGGCAATTTCAGTTTCTGTATTGAACTCAATTTTCTCGCGTTTTAAAAAAGCTTTAAAATCCGTGAAATCCGCATCGGTAATGGTTGGTATTTTATTGCCTAGCGTTGGGTTTTTATAATAGTAATGGGTTACATAATTAAAAATACCGTCATTTTTTTGTAAAGCGTCAGCAATTGCACTGGTTTTGGTTTCTTCGATTTCAACATCGGGTAAAACGCCGCCGCCATCAAAAACAGGTCTTCCTTTTTTGGTCTTGAAAGCATTAAAGTTTTTTTCCTCGTTGCGAGTTGCTTTCCCGGTTTTGTCTTTTTTGTTGTAATTCAGAGCCTGAATACATCTTCCGGAAGGCGTATAATATCTAGAAATGGTAACTTTAACCTGTGTTCCGTAAGTCATGTCAATCGGACGTTGTACTAATCCTTTTCCGAAACTTCTACTGCCTACAATCACCGCGCGATCTAAATCTTGCAAAGCACCCGAAACAATTTCAGAAGCCGAAGCACTTTTGCCATCAACAATTACCACTAAAGGAATTTCGGTGTCAATTGGTTCACGCGTGGTTTTATAAGTGTTGTTGTATTTTTCGTTTTTCGATTTGGTGGTCACAATAATTTCACCTTTTGGCACAAATAAATTACAAATATTTACTGCTTCATGTAATAATCCGCCCGGATTGCCACGTAAATCTAAAATGATTTGGGTTGCGCCATCGGCTTTTAATTTTTCCAAAGCTTCTTTGGTTTCAGAAGAGGCTTTTTTGTTGAATTGTGACAAGACAATATAACCGGTTTTGTCATCTACTTTTCCGTAAAATGGAACAGCTTTTACTTCGACTTCGTCTAAAATCAATTGTGTAGTTAACGGTTTTCCTTGGCGAAGATATTTGATGTCAACTTTGGTGTTTTTGGCACCTTTCAACAGTTGTGAAGCATCGTCTTTAAAATCAGCTAGCAATACATCTCCAATTTGGATGATTTCGTCACCGGCTTTTAATCCGGCTTTGTCTGCCGGAAAACCTTTGTACGGTTCTTTGATAATTAATTTGTCTTCTTTTCGGGTAATCAATGCGCCAATTCCGGTATATTCTCCGGTATTGTTGATCTTGAATTTAATAACATCTTGTTCGTTGAAATAATTGGTGTACGGATCCAAATCAGCCAACATTGTTTTGATGGCTTTATCCATCAGTTCAGCCGGATTGGTTTCATCAACGTAGTTTTGATTGATGGTTTTGAACAGTGTGGTAAAAATTTCTATTTGTTTGGAAATTTCGAAGAAATCGTCTTTAAAACTTACCCCAACAAATAGAAAAACACTTAATACTGTTGGGATAATATATCTTTTTTTGAATTTTGAAAACATGTTATTTATTTTTTCTTTTAAATCTTTTTCTAATGAAGAAAAACAAGACAACTAATGTAATAATAACTGGCCAATTTTCGATTAAACCAATCAAGAAATTTGAAATCCCGTTAAAACCCGAAACAATAGCATTTGCTATTCTTCCGCCATACGAAACGGTAGCTTTTCTTCCTTGGGCAACCGGTTTGTAAAATTCGATGTCGAGCGTACTCATAGAAACTTTGTTTTGAAGGTAACGCAATCGGCCTTCTTTGGCTTCAATTTCTTCTCTGATTTCGGAAAGTTGTCTTTCAATTTCAAGCATTTCCGAAACCTTATTGGCTTTTTTCAACAGCTCCAAATACCGTGCCTCTAAAACTTTTTTGGTCTTAATTCTTGAAGCCACATCAATATATTCTTCAGTAACATCTTGAGAAGATATGTCTTTTAAATCAAAATACTTTACACCTTTGGAAATATCAGCAATAAAAGCATCAAAATGTTGGTTGGGAATCCTAATGTTAATCGTTCTGGAAAATTGATAATCGTTATTCGCTTGGGAATCATTTTTGATTAAGGCGTTATATTTCTTAACTGCAGTCTGAATTTGACTGTAAGTTTCTTCCAAATTGTCAGATTGAAAACGCAAATTCCCTGATTTGATGATTTTGGTTTCAATGGCTTCTTCTTTGACAGGCGCTACTGGCAGCCTCATTTCTTTAACGGAAGAAGCCTCTTTTTTATCAGAATAACTATCATAGTCATCTGCCGCAACAGCAGTAGTATCTGCCGCTGCATAAACCATCATGTCGGCGGAGGCTTCGGAAGCATCGGCTTGTTTGCACGAAACAAACAACAATAAAAACACAGAAAAAATTAGAGAGACTTTTTTCATAATAAAGAGATTTATACTACTAAAACGCAAATAGTGTCTAATTTATTGTGTCTGTGGAAATTATATTGATTTTTTCTCTTCGGAAATAGCTCTGGCGAATTTTTCAAAAAGTTGTTTGGTCTTCTCATCGATTTCTTGGTAAGATAATTTATCGCTGGTTTGGTAGAAGAACATAAAGCAGTATTTTTTGTCCAAACTAGCAATCAATTGGGCTTTATTCAATCGGTAGCATTCTCTCAAAATGCGTTTGAAAAAATTGCGATCAACGGCTTTTTTAAAGTATTTTTTGGAAACAGAAACGCCTACTTTCAGAGGAACATCTTCTTCAAAATCATGAGCAACATAAACCAAACGCAACGGATATTTGCCTACTGATTTACCTTCAGAAAACAACAAATCGATGATTCTTTTGCTTTTAAGTTTTTCAGCCTTTGGATAGGAGAAATCCATTTGGTTTATGGGTAAGTTAATTGGAATTGAAAACGTTATAAACGAATTTGACTTCGTTATAATTGATGTAAATCTGCATTCGATTGCTTTCTTTTTTCTTGGTAATTATTAATATTTGGCAATTAGAATACCTATTGTCAACACACTCAAAAGGAACAATATTTACTTCTTCATTGTCCTCAATTTCGCCATAAGCTTTGATTTTAAAAGATTGTACTTCGGCAGAATTAATGAGAATTAAATCTTTTTTTGGATCTAAAGTGATTAAAACATTGGCAGCAACGAAATCAGACCATTCGTTCCAAGTTCCGTTACTTTTTTTGTCGGTAAAACTAACGCTGCTCGATTTGAATCGAATAGGTTGGGCATTACTTTTTTGAAAACCAAAACCAAAAGCAATCAAAAGCAATAGAATTTTTAAGTTCTTCATGGTGAAAAATATTTGCGGTAAATCTACAAATTCTATTCCAAAAAAAAGCGTCTCTACTGAGACGCCTATGGATTAATTTCTACTTAAAAAAATTATGGTGTTGTTTTCCTTTTTTACATCAGCCATCAAACCACTCGGGTC
The DNA here is from genome assembly GCF_046293665.1 of Flavobacterium sp. Taxonomy (GTDB): domain Bacteria; phylum Bacteroidota; class Bacteroidia; order Flavobacteriales; family Flavobacteriaceae; genus Flavobacterium. The sequence goes on along the minus strand of NZ_JBKBOL010000001.1, from coordinate 376,416 downwards.
AATAGTGATTTTTTTGATGCTGTTTTTCGGTTTGTTTATAGATAAATTATAAGTTGGGAAAGCCCATGCCCAATCGCTAAGAGTAGTTCTTTTAATATTCGGATTTGGGTTTTCTTTTTCAAAACTCATCATGCGCAACGGAATGTAAAAACTTTCTTGAGTGCCATCGTTGTATTCCACTAAAATATCCATCGGCATTGGAATTCGGCCGATTCTTTCTAAAGTTACGTTGGTTGAATTGTTGTTTTCGCTAACCTCCTTTATTCCATAATCAATCTTGTTTACGGTTTGCGTCCATTCGGTCAAATACCAATCTAAATTGGCCCCTGAAACTCTTTCTGCTGTGCGTTTAAGGTCATTTGGTGTTGGGTGTTTGAACTTAAAATCCTCATAATAACGTTTTAAGGTTTTCATAGTGTTTTCTTCACCAATCAAATATATTAATTGTGTCCAAAACAATTCGCCTTTGTAATAAGAACAAGTACTGTAAACTTTATTATAACCAAAACGATCCCCATGTGTTGAAAGCGGTTCTTCTAATCCTGAATTGGCTAAATCAGTATAACTTTTGTAAGCGCCGGAAAAAGGATTTTTAGATTTGGTTTCTGCAATTTCATTTACGGCTAAATCTTCCACAAACGATGCGCCGCCTTCATCCATCCATGGATGTTTACTTTCATTAGAGGCTAAAACATGTTGGAACCAAGAATGCGCCATTTCGTGTGAGATTACACTGTTTACCAAACCATCGAGTGTGCCTTCGCCTAAAACAAGTGTACACATGGCATATTCCATACCACCATCGCCACCTTGAATTACAGAGTATTGGTCATAAGGATATTTACCAATGTTTTTGTTGTAAAAATCCATTAGTTGAACTGTTTTTGGTTGCGCTTTTTTCCAGGTATCTATAATTTTTGGATTGTTTTTGTACAAGAAGTGTAAAGTGGTGCCGAAATCAGTTTTTACCACATCATGAAGGTAATTTTTATCGGCTGCCCAGGTAAAATCAAGTACGTTTGGCGCCAGGAAATGCCAAGTTAATGTTTTTTGTTTCTTCGGAATATTGACTACAACACCATTGTCTTGATAACCAAAACCAATCTCGTTTTTGTTTTGTAAATAACCGGTTCCACCTAAAATATATTCTTTGTCGATTGTAATTTTGACATCAAAATTGCCCCAAACACTGTGAAATTCTCGAGCGATGTAGGGATCAGCATGCCAACCTTCAAAATCAAATTCGGCCATTTTCGGATACCATTGCGCCATTGAAAGCTCAACACCTTCCACGTTATTTCTACCAGAACGGCGTATTTGTACCGGAACTTGTCCATCAAAATCTAAAGTTAATAAAGTAGATTTTCCCGGTAAAAGCGGTTGGACCAAGTCGACTTCTAAAATGGTGCTGACTTCTTTGGTTGTAGCCAAAACGCCGTCTTGTTTAAAATTTGAGATTTTTAAAAAGCCAATTTCATTTGGCTTTAAAGACTTGAGTCGACTTTCTTTAATTTCCTTGCCTTCAGGAGTTTTGACTTTATGTACCATTCTTCGATCCGGATCCGGAATAGATTGCAGTCGAGCATCCATTTCGCTTCCCGGTTGAAAAGCATTGTTGAATAAATGGTAGTAAACCCGTTTTAAAGTGTCTTTTGAATTATTAGTATAAAGTAATTCTTGTTTGCCTTTGTATTGATAGGTTTTAACATCCATCGATACTTCCATTTTGTAATCAACTTTTTGTTGCCAATAACTATCAGTTTGGGCTAAGATTGTTGAGGTAAATAGTAAAACGGCAATGGTAAAAAGTTTGTTTGTCATGCTTTCTAAAAATTGGGAATTTTTTATTCTTCCCGTAAAAATTATAGTTTAGGTTCTTTTGGAATTTGTTTTGAAAGTTCTTCTGCCATTTTCAAAGCATTGTAAGCATTTACTATTTTTCCGGAAACACTTGCTTTTGAAAAAGGACGCTTTTCTTCATTTTCTCCTAATACAACCTCAAAATCCAATGGAGTTCCCGATTGCATAATGATTTGTTTTACTTGAGTCGCTTTAAGATTAGGATAATAGGAGCGAATTAGGGCTGCAACCCCGGCAACATTTGGCGAAGCCATTGACGTTCCTTGTTGGTACTTGAAGTTATGGTCTTCAACGGCGGCATAAATTCTCACACCCGGCGCAAAAACATCAACATTATCAGTACCGAAGTTGGAAAAATTAGCGACTACTTTTTCGCCGTAATTGTAGTTGATAGCGCCAACTTTAATCACATTATTAACCAATTCATTTTTTTTGTCTGCAGTGTCTTCGGGATAATTGGGTTCAACATCTACATCTTTTCCATCATTTCCAGCGGCAAGAATGATTAAAACATCTTTGCTTTCTGCGTATTTCATGGCTTCCCAAACCCATTCTTTGTGTGGAGAATAGTCTTTTCCAAAACTTCCGTTGATGATTTTGGCACCATTGTCAACAGCATATCGAATGGCTAAAGCGATGTCTTTATCATATTCGTCACCATTAGGAACTGCTCTAATTGGCATAATTTCAACATTAGTCGCTACACCATCACCTCCGATTCCGTTGTTTCTTACTTGGGCAATGATTCCGGCCACATGCGTTCCGTGAGAAGAGTCTTTTCTTTCTTTGGAATAGACGATATTATTACCGTATTTTTTATCATTTATGTCTTCAGGATTATCACCAACCGGTTTTCTTCCGTCGAATTCTTTGTTCAAATTATAGTTTAATCTGTCGTAAACATAATCTTTGTATTCCTCTAAGCTTTGGTGGAATTTTTCACCGGCATAATCAGCATAAGACAACATAATTCTTTTGCTTTTGTACAATTCATATTTAACTGAAGAAATATTATTTAAGTCTTCTATGGTGTAATTGTCTTTTTTTAAATGTTCTCGGATTGTTTTATCAGCACTAACCAGCAAATCAACGGTTTCTTTTTCTGGAAAAACTTTTTGGTATTCTGCGTCATATTCTTTTTGGGCTTTTTTATACATTTCAGAACCATCATCACCTTTTCTTAAATATCTAACCAATTCTAAAGTTTCATTATTCGAATTGCCTAAAAAATTCCAACCGTTAACATCATCAACATAACCATTTTTGTCGTCGTCTTTGCCGTTTTTTGGAATTTCCTTTTTATTGGTCCAAATTACCGATTTCAAATCGGGATGACTGATGTCAACACCAGAATCAATAACGCCTACAATCACTTTGTTGCCTTTTTTGTTATTCAAAAGTTCCGCGTAAGCTTTGTCAACACTCATCCCGGGAATAGAATCTTTTTCTAAATCAAGATGACTCCAACGTTTTTCTTGCTCTTCGGTTAATGGGTTTTTTTTATAAGATTTTGTTGGCACTATCTCTTGAGCAGAGAGTGACATTGTAGCCGATAATAAATATATATAAGTTAATGTTCTCATTTTTAATGAATTGATTTTTTAGTAGCGGTAAAAATAATTTCTTTTTACACCAACAAAAAAAGGATTAACAATAATTTAGTAACGGTTCAAATACCAAGCCGAATCGAATAGCTTCAAAATTATGTTACTCAAAAATATAAAAAGTCTTGAGTGAAAATAATTTAACGCTTTCAATTTTAGTGAATTTCTGAACTCTTTATTTATTGTTTATCCCTTTTCTGGGTTAGCCTTTGAGGTTCTTAAGTTGATGTTGTTTTTGACTTATTTTCTCTCATTATTAGCTGGAGAAAAACAGCCGTTGATGCCGATTTTTGTCTTTTTTCATTTTGATGTTGATGATTGAAGCTCCGATGATTTTGTGTTTGGCTGATAGACTGTTGATGAATTCAATCTTATCAATTCGCCCCGAATGAATACCTCTGACAAATTTCCTGGAATAGGGAGTTTGTCTTTAGTTGTGTTTTGCGAACGCGCTGCAAAGCCAAGTAATGAGCTGGCTATCGCATAAAATAATAAAGTTTTTCGTGACATGATTTAAACAGTTTAACGTGTCAATAATTGACATATCAAATATGTGTTTAAATTGCTAATTTGTTACTTAAGGAAAAGTTAAAAGTATTATTTTTTACAGTTGGCACTAATTTTTTTCAGAATAGTGTTTACCGTTTCAATCTCTCCAGCAGAAATGCCTTCTAATGCCTTGGCTCTATTTTTTACGACTATTTTATAAACATCATCCAAAATTTTGTTTCCAGAAGCCGAGATTTTGAGGTTCACTTTTCTTCTGTCATTTGGATTAATCTCTCTATGCAGAAAGTTGGCTTTAAAAAGTAACTCTACAATCCTAGTGATGGAGGCATTGTCTTTAAAAACTTTTTCGGCCAGTTCGATTTGGGAGGCATTTGGATTTTCTTTTAAACATTTTAAAACCAACCATTGGTCAATTGTGATTTTTAAATCATTAATTTTCAGTTGATTTTGAGCATACATTCTATAGGTTTTTATGGCTTCCTCAATATTATAAAAGATGACAGAGTTTAGATTTTCCATATAGAATTTTTAAAAATGATTTAATTACAAAATATCTTCTACTTTGAAAACATCTTTCAAGCGAATCCCTTTTTCTGTATTTTCTACCGTAATGATTTGGTTGTGGGCATCGTGTTCCAACCACAAGTAATAATTATTTTCAAAGGCCGCATGAAGGAACTTTGATTTTTCAGGCATCGTTAAAAGTGGCCTCGTGTCATATCCCATCACATATGGCAAAGGCAAATGTCCCGCTGTCGGAATCAAATCCGCACAAAAGACAATGGTTTTATCTTGGTATTGAATATGCGGCAACATCATTTTTTCAGTATGACCATCAACGTAAAAAATTCCGAATCCCAATTCTTCAGAAAACCCAAAATCGCTTTCCGGTCTTTTGATAAAATTGAGTTGTCCGCTTTCCTGCATGGGCAAAATGTTTTCCGAAAGGAAAGAGGCTTTTTCTCTTGGATTAGGTTTTGTTGCCCATTCCCAATGGTTGTCATTCGTCCAAAATTTAGCATTTTTGAAAGCCACTTCATAACCGGTTTTGTCCTTGTTCCAGTTTACACTGCCACCACAATGGTCAAAGTGCAAATGCGTCATAAAAACATCGGTCACATCATCACGATGGAAACCAAATTTGGCCAAAGAACCATCTAAAGAATGATTTCCCCAAAGCGAATAATACCCAAAAAACTTCTCGGATTGTTTGTTACCCATACCGGTATCAATCAAAATCAGACGATTGCCATCTTCAATTAGCAAGCATCTGGCGGCAATGTCAATCAAATTATTGTCGTCAGCGGGATTGGTCTTATTCCAAATGGTTTTCGGTACCACGCCAAACATCGCACCGCCATCGAGTTTAAAATTTCCTGCTTCTATTGGATATAGCTTCATGTGTAGAATTTTCTTCAGTTAATTTTGAAAATGGTTTGCAAATTACTAAAAATCCGTTGCTTTTAATTCCTCAAAATCATTTTTTTCTATTCTTAAATTAGTTATAAAAATGCTTTGAGATGCCGAAAAAATAGATATTTGTGTTAACTTTGCCCTTTATTTAGACAAAATCAAAATAGACATGATCAAAGTTTCAGATACAGCCAGCAAAAAAATCATCGATATGATGAAAGATGACGGTTTTGATGCAGCCAAAGATTACGTGCGAGTAGGCGTAAAAAGTGGCGGTTGCTCGGGTTTGTCGTATGAATTAAAATTCGACAAAGAACTAGGCGAAAACGACAAAGTTTTTGAAGACAACCATGTGAAAATAGCCGTTGAAAAAAAATCATTTTTATACCTAGCCGGAACTGTTTTAGAGTTCTCGGGCGGATTGAACGGAAAAGGATTCGTGTTCAACAATCCTAATGCATCACGTACTTGCGGATGCGGAGAATCATTCTCACTTTAGCATAAAACTATGGCAAAATATACAGAAGACGACTTAAAAGTCGAACTCGAAAATAAAGAATACGAATACGGTTTCTACACTGATTTAGAATCGGAGACGTTTCCTATTGGGCTCAATGAAGATATCGTTCGCGCCATTTCTTTGAAAAAAGAAGAGCCGCAATGGATGACTGATTGGCGTATCGAAGCGTTTCGTGCTTGGCAGGAAATGATTGAACCGGATTGGGCAAACGTACATTACGAAAAACCCGATTTTCAGGCGATATCGTATTATTCTGCACCCAAAAAAGCGGATCCGAATAAAACCTTAGATGATGTAGATCCTGAATTATTGGCGATGTACAAAAAGTTAGGAATTTCGCTTGACGAACAGAAAAAAATGAACAATATCGCCATGGATATTGTGGTCGATTCAGTTTCTGTTGCAACGACTTTCAAAAAGACTTTAGCCGAAAAAGGCATCATTTTCATGAGTATTTCCGAAGCGATTCGCGAATATCCTGATTTGGTCCAGAAATATTTAGGAACGGTTGTGCCACAAAAGGATAATTTTTATGCCGCTTTGAACTCAGCTGTTTTCTCAGACGGTAGTTTTTGTTACATTCCAAAAGGCGTTCGTTGCCCGATGGAATTATCAACCTATTTCCGTATCAACCAAGCCGGAACCGGTCAGTTTGAAAGAACGCTTTTGGTTGCCGATGAAGACAGTTATGTTTCTTATTTGGAAGGTTGTACAGCGCCAAGTAGAGACGAAAATCAATTACACGCAGCGGTTGTCGAACTAATCGCTTTAGACGGTGCCGAAATCAAATATTCTACTGTTCAAAACTGGTATCCAGGCAATAAAGAAGGCAAAGGCGGTGTTTTCAACTTTGTAACCAAAAGAGGTTTCTGCGAGAAAAACGCAAAGATTTCTTGGACACAAGTCGAAACCGGTTCGGCTATTACTTGGAAATATCCTTCAGTTATTTTGAAAGGGGATAATTCCATAGGAGAATTTTATTCGATAGCCGTAACCAATAATTACCAGCAAGCCGATACCGGAACCAAGATGATTCATTTGGGTAAAAACACCAGATCAACGATTATTTCCAAAGGAATTTCGGCCGGAAAATCACAAAACAGTTACAGAGGTTTGGTGCAAATAGGCGCAAGAGCGGATAACGCCCGTAACTTTTCGCAATGTGATTCGTTGTTGATGGGTAATAATTGCGGAGCGCATACTTTTCCCTACATAGAAAGCAAAAATTCTTCTGCGAAAATTGAGCACGAAGCCACCACTTCCAAAATTGGTGAAGACCAAGTGTTCTATTGCAACCAACGCGGAATCCCAACCGAAAAAGCCATTGCGTTAATCGTAAACGGTTTCAGCAAAGAGGTTTTGAACAAGTTACCCATGGAATTTGCCGTGGAAGCGCAAAAATTATTGGAAATCTCGCTGGAAGGAAGTGTTGGGTAATTTGAAGATTAACCAATTTGAAGATTTGAAAATGATTTCAATCTTCAGAGAGAAAAATATAAATAAGAACAAATAAAATGAAAAGAAAATCAGGAAGTGAATAAAGCCATTTTCAAATTTTCAAATTTTCAAATTTTCAAATCATGTTAAAAATAACAAATTTACACGCAAGTGTTGAAGATAAAGAAATTCTAAAAGGAATCAACCTAACGGTAAATGCCGGAGAAGTACACGCGATTATGGGACCAAACGGTGCCGGAAAAAGTACGCTTTCTTCCATCATTGCCGGAAATGAAAATTACGAAGTAACCGAAGGCGAAATCCTTTTGGAAGGCGAAGATATTTCAGAATTGGCGCCGGAAGAAAGAGCACACAAAGGCGTTTTCTTGTCATTCCAATATCCGGTAGAAATTCCGGGTGTTTCGGTGACTAATTTTATGAAAACTGCCATCAACGAAAGTCGCAAAGCCAACGGTAAAGAAGAAATGCCGGCCAACGAAATGTTGAAATTAATCCGCGAGAAATCGGAATTATTAGAAATCGACCGCAAGTTTTTATCGCGTTCGCTAAACGAAGGTTTTTCGGGTGGAGAAAAGAAAAGAAACGAGATATTCCAAATGGCCATGTTGGAACCTAAATTAGCCATTCTGGACGAAACCGATTCAGGTTTGGATATTGATGCTTTGAGAATTGTAGCCAACGGTGTCAACAAATTAAAAAACGAAAACAACGCGGTGTTAGTAATCACGCATTACCAACGTTTGTTAGATTATATCGTTCCTGATTTCGTTCACGTTCTAATGGACGGAAAAATTGTAAAATCAGGTGACGCTTCATTGGCACTTGAGCTTGAGGAAAAAGGATACGATTGGATTAAAGCAGAAATGGTTTAAAATTAGTTTCAAGTTTAAGGTTTCAAGTTATTATGGCGACAATAACAAAATTCGAAGATTTAGAAATTTGGCAGGAAGCCAGGAAACTTGCAAAAGAAATTTATTTAATTTCTAAAGAAACAGATTTAAAGTCTGATTTTAGGCTTAAAGAACAAATTAAAGCTTCCGCAGGTTCTGTAATGGATAATATTGCAGAAGGATTTGAAAGAGATGGGAATATTGAATTCCGTCAGTTTTTATCCATAGCGAAAGGCTCTGCGGGAGAATCAAGATCACAAATTTATAGGCTTTATGATTATGAATATATTTCAGAAGAACAGTTTATAGATTTAAAAAATAAATATGAAAACTTAAGTGGTAAGATTAAAAACTTCATTACTTATTTGAACAAAAAGGATTTCAAAGGCAACAAGTTCCAATAACCTGAAACTTGAAACAAAATATAAAATGGAATTAAAAGAAAAACTAATCTCGTCTTTTATGGCTTTCGAAGAACACATCGATGTTCATTCGGAATTGCACGACGTGCGTACTTCGGCCATCAAAAACTTTGAAAATAAAGGTTTTCCAACCAAGAAAGAGGAAGCTTGGAAATATACTTCGCTGAATGCTATCTTAAAAAATGATTATTCCGTGTTCCCAAAACACGAAAATGCTATTGAATATGCTGAAGTAAAAAAATACTTTCTACACGAAATCGACACACATAAAGTAATCTTTGTAGATGGAAAATTCGCTTCGTTTTTATCTGCAACCACGCACGACGGTTTGGATGTTTGCTTGATGTCATCGGCCTTAAACAAACCGAAATACAAAATGATTATCGATGAGTATTTCAACAAAATTGCCAGCAAAGACGAAAGTTTGACTAGTTTAAACACAGCTTTCGCCAATGAAGGCGCGTACATCAACATTCCAAAAAGCAAAGTAGTCGAAAAACCTATCGAAATCATCTATTTCTCTACCGGAAACGAAAGTGCTTTGATGGTGCAACCAAGAAATTTGGTTATTGTAGGCGAAAATGCACACGTGCAAATTATCGAAAGACACCAAAGTTTGAATGAGAATCCGGTATTGACCAACTCAGTTACCGAAATTTTTGCCCAAAAGCGTGCCATCGTAGATTACTATAAAATTCAAAATGACTTGCAATCAGCCAACCTGATTGACAATACTTATATTTCCCAAAAACAAGAAAGTCGCGTTTCAGTACATACGTTTTCTTTTGGAGGAAACATCACCAGAAACAACCTGAATTTCTATCATTTTGGCGAAAGAATCGACTCGACTTTAAAAGGCATCACCATCATTGGCGATAAGCAACATGTGGATCATTACACTTTGGTAAATCACGCTACGCCTAATTGCGAAAGCCACCAGAACTACAAAACGATCTTGGCCGGAAGTTCAACCGGTGTTTTCAACGGAAAAATTTACGTAGAAAAAGAAGCGCAAAAAACCGATGCGTTCCAACAAAACAACAACATTTTATTAGGCGATAAAGCCACAATCAACGCCAAACCACAATTAGAAATTTTTGCCGATGACGTAAAATGTTCGCACGGCTGTACCATCGGGCAATTAGACGAAACCGCTATGTTCTACATGCAATCGCGCGGTATTCCGAAAAAAGAAGCCAAAGCTTTGTTGATGTACGCCTTTTCCAACGAAGTAATTGAAAGCATCAAAATACCGGAATTAAAACAAAGAATCACTAAAATTATTGCCACGAAATTAGGCGTGAATTTGGGTTTTGACTTGTAAAGTCTAACCGCGAAGAACGCAAGAAAAAATCACAAAGGGCGCAAAGTTAACCATACTTCGCGCCCTTTGCGTACAACTTAGGAAACTTTGCTGTTCAATACGTTTATGTAATCAAATTTCCTTTACCGGTTATGATTCATCTTTGGTAGTTTTTACCAATCCAATTCCGGAAATAAAGAACACAACACCTAAAACTCCATATATAATCAGAGATTTCATATCGCTTTCGCCTCCTGATGTGCCTGCAAAAATCGTCGCGGCAAAAATAAGTCCGCCAATTCCCAAAACAGTCAATAGACCGCCAAATATTCGTTTCATGTTCATGATTGTATCTCTTTAAATTATCTAATCAAAGATATCAGAGAAATTCATTTTAATTTTATAGAATTTCTACTAAAACTTACATTTTTTCGCTAAAAAATCATTTTTCCAAACTCGCCACCACATCACGCAAAAACGCATTAAAATCAAATGCTTCACTCAATCCCATTCTTACCACTACCAAATCATGACTCGGGAAAATGGCCACCATTTGCCCTTGGAAACCACTGCAGTAAAACATATCGCGTGGCACATCGGGGAATTTTCCGCCAGCGTTTAACCAAAATTGCCCACCATATTTTCCGTTTGAACCGTTGGTAGGCGTTGCCACATATTTGGCCCAACTCGAATCGAAAATCTGTTCACCGTTCCAATGGCCTTCGTTTAAATAAAGCAAACCAAATTTTGCCCAGTCTCTTGTCGTCGCCCAACCATAAGAGGAACCCACAAAATTTCCGGCCATGTCAACTTCCACTAAAGCCGAATTCATCCCAATTTTATCAAACAAACTGCTGTACCAAAAATCCAAATATTCCTGATGGGTTTTGAATTGTTTTCGCAAAATTCCCGATAATAAATTCGTTGTTCCCGAAGAGTAATTCCAACTATTATTTGGTTTTCCCACTAAAGGTTTATCGATTTGAGGTTGAGTCATATCTTCAGCTGTGAAAAGCATTTTGGTGGCATCCGAAATTTTAGTATAGCTTTCTTCCCATTCCAAACCTGAATTCATGTGCAATAAATCATTAATAGTGATATTTTTCCGTTCGTCATTTTTCCATTCGGCAATAGGTGCCGGTTTCATAATATCAATTTTTCCTTGTTTTTGTAGTATCCCGAAATAAGTTGCCGTGATACTTTTAGTCATCGACCAACCTAAAATTTTAGATGTTGCCGTAAAACCCGACGCGTATTTTTCGGCAATTAATTTGTTTTTATAAATTACAACAACAGAACGTGTGCGTTTGTTTTTTTCGCCTTCTTTGTCAAAGGCATTTTCCACCGCTTTTTGCAATTTGGCATAATCAATAGTAGCAAAAACAGTATCAATCGGATTGTTGTTGCCAAAAGGATAAGGCAAACTATTCTTCAAAAAAATCCGTTTCGGAACATTATAAGGTTTGTTTACCTCAAAATCATCGTTGATTAAGGTGGCACCCAAGCCTTCGCGGTAGATGGCTTTTCGGGCTTTTAAACCATATACTTTTGAAGTTGTAAACTTTCTATTTTCATCAATTTCATTGGTTGCCCAATCTACTTTAGGAATGTCATTGTCGCCTTTTTGAATGGTTTCTAATGAACGATTGTCAATAAAATGTCCGGAAGCCACGCTCTTGGCCGAAAACCCCGAAATCAAATCGAGTTGCGGATAAATTTCAATGCGCAGATAAACGAAGACAATCAGCAGAACAACAGCAAAGATTTTGAGAAATTTTTTCATGGAAATTAATTTTGAAGCAATTTATAAAATTTGAACCATATAAGCCATTTAAGTTCATTTTAGCAACTATTTTCTAATATGACTTATATGGTTTAAAATCATAAAATATTAATATTTGTTTAGCAATTAACAATTCCATTTTAGCTACTTTTGTATTTAGAATTTTTCTAAATAATACCATGTTAGACATCCAAAAAATCAGAGCTGATTTTCCGATACTTTCTCAAAAAGTCAATGGTAAACCACTCGTCTATTTTGATAACGGCGCTACTTCTCAAAAACCTCAAGTGGTTATCGATGCGATAGCCCAATATTACCAAGAAATTAATGCCAATATTCACCGCGGCGTACATACTTTGAGCCAATTGGCTACGGATGCATATGAAGTTTCAAGAGGTAAAATTCAAAAGCACATCAATGCCCAACACACTCATGAAGTTATTTTTACTTCGGGAACAACCCACGGAATTAATGCTATTGCCAATGGGTTTGCAGCCTTTCTAAAACCCAACGATGAGGTTTTGGTTTCCGCTTTAGAACACCACAGCAATATAGTGCCTTGGCAAATGCTTTGTGAAAAAACCGGCGCGACTTTGCGTGTGATTCCTATGAATGAGAAAGGCGAATTGATTATGGCAGAATACGACAAATTATTGTCGGACAAAACTAAAATCGTAACCGTAAATCATATTTCAAATGCTTTGGGAACCATCAATCCAATTAAATATATGATTGATCAAGCACACGAAGTTGGAGCAGCGATTTTAATCGATGGCGCTCAAGCCACACCGCATTTAAAACCCGATGTTCAAGCTTTGGATTGTGATTTCTACGTGTTTTCGGGGCATAAAATTTGTGGGCCAACCGGTGTCGGAATTCTATACGGAAAAGAAGATTGGTTACGCAAATTGCCACCATACCAAGGTGGCGGCGAAATGATAGCGACCGTAACTTTTGAAAAAACAACTTATGCCGATTTACCACACAAATTCGAAGCCGGAACGCCCAATATTGCCGACGGAATTGTGCTTGGTACCGCTATTGATTATTTGAATGAGATTGGTTTTGATAACATCGCACAATACGAACACGAATTATTAGCATATGCAACCGAAAAGTTATTAGAAATCGAAGGATTAAAAATATTCGGCACCGCAAAAGAAAAAACTTCCGTAATTTCGTTTAACGTTGACGGGATTCATCCTTACGATATTGGCACAATTATAGATAAGTTGGGCATAGCGGTGCGTACCGGACATCATTGCGCGCAGCCGATTATGGATTATTTCAATATTCCGGGAACGATAAGAGCGAGTTTTGCTTTTTATAATACCAAAGAAGAAATCGACGCCATGGTGGAAGCGGTAAAGAAAGCCCAAATGATGTTATCTTAAAAACAAAAAGATGAAAGCAATAACCATGATTTTACTAACCATTTTCCTCGGAAAAAGTTGTACCAATGAAGCGCAGAATGATTTGACTAATACCGTGATTCAATACACTGCAAATACCCGTGGGTTTTACCAAAAGATTGTCATCATCAATCAAAAAGCAACCATTTCAAGAGACCGAAGCGAAAAAGCATTGAAGGAAGAAATCACTATTTCAGATGCCGATTGGAAAGATTTGGTAACCGCTTTCGGTAAGATTAATTTAGAGGAAGTGCCAAAATTGAAAGACCCAACACAAAAGCGATTTTACGATGGCGCAGCAATTGCCAATTTAAAAATACGCTACCAACAGCAAGATTATGAAACTACTGATTTTGATCACGGTTTTCCTCCAAAGGAAATAGAAAAATTAGTCAATAAAATAGTGGCTTTGGCCAAAGAAAAAGAAGAATGAGCATAAAAGAAATACAAGACGAAATCGTAGACGAGTTTTCGATGTTTGACGATTGGATGCAGCGCTACGAATATATCATCGACCTTGGAAAAGGATTGCCTTTAATCGAAGAACAATATAAAACGGAAGAAAATATTATCACCGGTTGTCAATCCAAAGTGTGGGTTCATGCCGAACAGCAAGGCGATAAAGTAGTTTTTACAGCCGACAGTGATGCGATTTTGACCAAAGGCATTATTGCTATTTTAATTCGAGCTTTTTCCAATCAAAAAGCGTCTGACATTTTAGATGCCAATACGGATTTTATTGATGAAATTGGTTTAAAAGAACACTTGTCACCAACACGCGCCAACGGTTTGGTTTCGATGATTAAGAAACTAAAAATGTATGCTTTGGCGTTTGAAGCTAAAAATTAATGGATGAAGTATTTTGTAAACATATTGTTTTTGATTGGCTTTTGGAGTTGTTTTTCTCAAGGGGAATTCAACAAAATGCCTGAGAAAGCAACTGAAATTCATTTTGTTTACGAAATGAAATCTAATTATATAATCAATGATGAAGGCATATTTGCAGACACTTTATTGCTTCAAATTGACTTTCCAAATTTTAAATACAGTTTAAGAAAGCATCCTCTAGACTCGACAATTGTTTGTGGCTTTTCAACATTTAAAGGATTTGGTACTAATAACAGACAAAAGCTGAAAAGTATTATTTATCACACAAACGAAACTATAAATGCTATTCATTTTGTAGTCAGCAAGAAAACTGTTTTTAATGTTGTTAGAGGCTCTGAAGAAACTGAAATAATTTTTAAAAAGCACTTCAAAGAACGTTTTACGAATTTTGAATACAGACAAGAGTTCGATTTTGTAAAAAGAATCGAAAAGAGAAAATATCCCAGAGTTAATTATGATTTTCCGTTCGATAAAATAACCAAAAGCGTTGAGTTCACATCAGACGAGTCCATTGGTTTTTATTATGATTTTGCAAGAGAAGTACTTTATAAAAACATTATTTTTTTCAATAAAGACCTATCTGTTTTTATTAGTCCGATAGTATTCGAGAACAGTAGATTTGGCGTTGAAAAGATTGAAACCATAAGTAGAACAATTATTTTAAAATCAGTTTATTATAAATAACATGGAAGAATTTAAAGACGATATCAATTTAGGCGAAAATGTGGTGAAAACCTTAAAAGGCATTTACGATCCTGAAATTCCTGTCGATATCTATGAATTAGGCTTAATCTATGACGTGATGATTAACGAGGACAACGAAGTAAAAGTCTTGATGACGCTAACTTCACCAAATTGTCCGGTAGCCGAAACATTACCACGTGAAGTAGAAGAAAAAATCAAAAAAATCGATACCGTTAAAAATTGTGAAGTAGAAATCACTTTTGATCCGCCATGGAGCAAAGATTTGATGAGTGAAGAAGCCAAGTTAGAACTGGGAATGCTTTAAAACTAGTCTTCAGTCTCAGTCACATTTTTCAGTTACTGTGACTGCGACTGCGACTGTAAACTAAAATATGGACGAAATCATCAACAGAGTAACCAACTCCGTGCTCGAAGTGTTCGATTTGGAAGACTATTATCCAAACGGCATTCGGACACAAATCGATATTTCTCAATGGTTATTGGAAGGTTTTTTATTGAAAGAAAAAGACTTTCGCGAAGCCTTAAAAAACCACGATTGGACACAATACCAGAATCATTTTGTAGCGATTCATTGCGCAACAGATGCAATAGTTCCGGCTTGGGCGAATATTTTAGTGGCTACTTATGTCACGCCTTTTGCTCAAAAAGTAGTTAGTGGAAATCTGAATGATTTAGAAACAGCTTTGTACCAAGATATTTTACCAACGCTTGATTACACTCCTTATCAAGATAAACCCGTTATAATTAAAGGCTGCTCAAAAAAACCCGTTCCGGAAAGTGCTTACATCATGGCAGTTCAAAAACTCCAACCGATTGCCAAAAGTATAATGTATGGTGAAGCATGCTCTGCGGTTCCTTTGTTTAAAAAAGCCAAATAGCTTTTACCTCTAATAATCAGATATTTAGCGTTTATTAAAGATTTGTTTAAATCGAATGTATTCTTACCTTTGCACCGAATTTAAAAAAGGCAAAAATGAAAAGAGTTTTATTGGCAATACTATTTCTTTTATCAGTAAACAAAGGGTATTCACAAGTCAGTGAAAAAGAACTTTTGAAAAAAACCGAAGAAACTGTTGCCAAAATCCAGGAAGAAAAACCAAATGGTTGGGAAAAAAAAGGGATGGCAACACTATTAGTAAATCAGGCGAGTTTTAACAACTGGTTGGCAGGCGGGCAAAGCAGTATCTCCGGAAATGCGGCAGTGAAATACGATCTCAATTACAAAAGTGATACTTGGACATGGGATAACAAACTCAACGCCAATTATGGTTTGACCAAAATTAATGGTCAGGATTTGCGAAAAACCGATGATCGATTTGAAGTGAATTCTCTTTTAGGTAAAAAAGCTTCGGGCGAATGGTATTATTCTTTCTTTTTCAATTTTAAAACCCAGTTCGATTCTGGTTTTGATCCGGCCGATAACACAATTAAAACATCTCACTTCTTATCACCAACATTTACGCAGTTTGGACCTGGTATGCTTTGGAAAAAAAGTGACAACTTTAAAATAAACGTAGCACCGGCAACCTCCAAAATAATTACTGTTCACCAGCATTTTACAGAGCTTGGGCCTGCATTTGGTGTACGTCAAGGAGAATCTTCTCGCTATGAGTTTGGAGCCGCGATAAATGGTTATTACAAGTTTAATATCATGGAAAATGTTTCAGCCGAAAACATATTGAATTTATATACCAATTATTTGGAAGAAGTTTACAATGTAGATATTGATTACACTTTGAATATTGTCATGAAAGTCAACAAATATCTGACTACTAATTTTGCCTTTCAAACAATTTATGATGATAACGCTTATAGAGGATTTCAAACCCGTCAAGTGATTGGAATTGGAGTGAATTATGGCTTCTAATGTCAAATTAACAATAATAAAAGTCCCGAGTTATCGGGACTTTTTTGTTTTAATAATCTTCGGACAGCATCAACTATTTGTCAATAGCAATACTAAGAATTTCAGCTGAGATTTGATTATTTCTTGAAGAATTTCTTAGCCTTAGATTGCATAGCATAGCCTCTTGGTGCAGTAGAATTATCCTTGATAGTTGTTTTTGATATCTTTGTCGCTTTGCTTACAAAACAAGTTCTTGATTCATGACCACTAGAACTTGCGGCAGTTGGTAGTTTTGTGAATGAAAAACTCTTAGTGCTACATAATATGAGCGCGAAAAGAAATAGTTTAAAGGCAGTTTTTAGGTTAATAGTTTTCATGGGACTAGATTTTAATTGTGAAGCATAAACCTATATAAATAAATTCAAACAATCGCTAAAACAACAATAATAATCGATGAAATGCATGAAATCATAAAAAAATTATAATTTATCTTATAATTTATTTTTATCGATTCAGGTGAATTTTAAAAAAAAACCAGAGGTTTTCTCCTCCGGCTTTCTATTGTTGATGAAGTTTAATCTATCTAAACGCTTGTTCTAAATCAGCAAGCAAATCATCAATGTCTTCAACGCCTGTACTTAAACGTACCAAGTCGTCAGTAATACCAATTTCTTTTCGTTTGTCTTCCGGAATGGAAGCATGTGTCATTAACGCCGGATGATTTGCCAAAGATTCAACTCCTCCAAGTGATTCTGCCAAAGTGAATACTTTTAGTTTTTCTAAGAAAGAAATGGCGTCTTCTTTTTTGCCTGATTTAAAGGTGAAAGAAACCATACCGCCAAAACCACTCATTTGCTTTTTGGCAATCTCATGAAATGGATGATCAGGCAATCCCGGATAATATACTGTTGCTACTTCAGGATGATTGGCTAAAAATGCGGCCACTTTTTCACCATTTTCACAATGTCTTTGTACACGCAAATGCAAAGTTTTGATGCCGCGTAAAACCAAGAAGCTGTCCATTGGGCCAAGTGTTCCGCCGGTAGCGAATTGTTTAAAGTGTAACTCATCGCCTAAATCTTTGTCTTTGATAATCAAAGCACCCGCAATCACATCACTATGTCCGCCTAAATATTTCGTAGCCGAATGCATTACGATATCCGCCCCTAAATCCAATGGTTTTTGCAGATAAGGTGTCGCAAACGTATTGTCTACCGCAAAAAGGATGTTGTGTTTTTTGGTGATTTTGGCAATTTCAGCGATGTCAGCCAATTTCATCAACGGATTGGTTGGCGTTTCTACCCAAACCAACTTTGTATTTTCATTAATCAATGATTGAAATTTAGCGATATCATTCATATCCACAAAATGGAATTTGATACCACTATTGTTGTATAATCTTGTAAATAAACGATAAGTGCCACCATATAAATCGTCCATGGCGATGATTTCGTCACCGGCTTTGAACATTCTTAATAAACAATCGGTTGCCGCTAATCCTGAAGCAAAAGCCAAACCACGAGCGCCATTTTCAATACTGGCTAAAGCATCTTCTAAGGCTTGACGGGTTGGATTTGCAGCACGTGAATATTCATAATCACCCACAGGTTTTCCGGGTGAAGTTTGGGCATAAGTTGAGGTTTGAAAAACCGGTGGCATCACTGCTCCGGTAACTTCTTCATGGTGTTGATTCCCATGAATGACTTTGGTGTTGAATTTCATTTGAGTTAAAATTAGGTTACAAAGGTATTAACTTCGGATGATTTTTTTTAATTTGCGAGAATCATTGATGTTAAAATTCTATACAACTTTCCAAAAAACATCTTTTACGCTATTCATGAAAAAAATACTTTTGGTTGAAGACGAAGCTCATGTAGTTTCATTTATTAAAAAAGGACTCTCAGAAGAAGGATTTGAAGTTAGTGTTGCTTTTGACGGAAAGACCGGCTTGCAATTGGCGTTGGATAACACCTTTGACTTAATTATTTTAGACATCATGTTGCCCGAAATGAACGGTTTAGAAGTTTGTAAGGCCATTAGAATTGAAAATCAATTTGTACCCATACTTTTTTTGACTGCATTAGGAACATCTGAAAATATTGTTTTAGGATTAGAGAACGGCGCTGATGATTATTTGGTAAAACCATTCAAGTTTATCGAATTAGTGGCTCGAATTAAAACACTTATCAGACGTTCTAAAGGAAAATCATCGAGTTCTGAAACCGCTGTAAATGATAAACATACTTATATTTTTGGCGATTTAACCGTAAACGATTATACAAAAACAGTAATTCGAGCCAACGAGGAAATCTCTTTAACTTCTACCGAATACAAATTGTTGTTATTTTTTATCAAAAACAAGAAAAAAGTATTGTCCCGACAAGATATACTTGACGCGGTTTGGGGAATTGATTATGATTTAGGAACCAATGTTGTGGATGTTTATGTCAATTATTTACGCAAAAAAGTAGACACAAAACCCGATGAGAAAATTATTCACACCATTATCGGTATGGGTTATGTATTGAGAGAAAGTGAACAATAATTAAAAAGCCAATATTATGCAAATGAAGAGAAGCTCAAGAACGGCCTTGCTATTTTTAATTCCATTTTTGGTTGTTATATTTCTTTTTAGTTTGTTCATATATTACTCAGTTTCGAGTTACTCCGAAAACTATCTCTTTAAATTGTTAGAAGCCAGAGCTAATAAAGTTGCTCGTGAAAACATTGATGCTGTATCTTTGGGTAAGAATTTATTATTGAACAATGAATCAGCGGAAAAACTACCTCATGAAAAAGATTTTTTTATTCCAATTAATGATAAATTAGACATCAGTGCCGAAGCCAAGAAAGTAGGCA
This sequence comes from Flavobacterium sp., assembly GCF_046293665.1. Taxonomy (GTDB): domain Bacteria; phylum Bacteroidota; class Bacteroidia; order Flavobacteriales; family Flavobacteriaceae; genus Flavobacterium. Next base: position 356,943 of record NZ_JBKBOL010000001.1, on the reverse strand, counting down.
TAAAAGAAAGTTTTTTTTCCGACGTAGTTCAAAAAGGAAGTGCAGAATTTGTCACCAAGCAATATTTATACAAAGGCATTCGTTATAAATCGAAATCGGGTGATTTTATTGTCATAACGGCCGCAGAAAATTATTTCGAAATCAATCAGGCTGAAAACCTTATCAATACACTTTTGTTTGCTATGGGAATCGCTTCTTTGTTGCTATTGTACATTGCTTTTTATTTTTCTAAAAATATTTTCAAGCCTATTTCCGCTATCACCGAAAGGGTTAAAGAAATCAGTTCTGAGAATTTACATTTGCGACTTAACGAAAACAATACTAATGACGAACTGAACCAATTGACCATGACCTTTAACAATATGTTAGACAGAATCGAAACGTCATTTGAAACTCAAAACAATTTTATCAGCAACGCTTCGCATGAGTTGAGAACACCATTGACCGCTATTATTGGTGAAACCGATGTCGTTTTATCTAAACCAAGACAAGTCGATGATTATGTAGAATCACTAAAAATCATTTTACAAGAAGCCGAAAAATTAGACAACAAGACCAAAGCGCTGTTGTTTTTAGCACAAACCGGTTTTAACGGTAAAGTACAAAAATTTGACAAAGTCAGAATCGACCAGCTTTTATGGGATGTGAAAGAAAATCTGGAAAGCATGAACAGCAAAAACAAAATTTATCTTGACATGGACTTATTGCCCGAAAACCCTATGAAACTCAAGGTAAACGGCAATGTGCAATTGCTTCATTTGGCTTTCAGTAATATCATTAGTAACGGATGTAAATATTCTGATTTCAATACGGTGACGGTTTCAATCGGTGCTTCAGACGATTTTGTTTATATTGTTATCAATGACACCGGAATAGGAATTCCTGAAGATGAAATACAATACATCTATGATCCGTTTTTCAGAGCTTCTAATACCAAAAATTATGAAGGCTACGGCATTGGTTTGCCCTTAACCCGAAACATCATCAGAATGCACCACGGGAAAATTTTTGTAAACTCAGTTCAAGAACAAGGAACGACGGTTCAAATCACCATTCCAACATGGAAACCGGAAGTCGTATAATGCAGTTTTTCAATAAATTAACTAATTATTAAGGTTTTCTAATCTCATTTTAATCTCGATAGCCCAATTTTAATAACATTCTAATCTCAAATTAAGAGTGCTCTAATTTCTCAGCTATAGCTTTGTATCTGTAAACAATAAAGATTTATAAGCTATGAGAAAAACAATTTTAATTCCGACAGATTTCACCGTAAACTCACTAAATGTTTTAAAGTCGATTTTGGTTAATAACCAAGGAAAACAAACTTTTGATATCATACTGGTTCACGGTATTAGTTTGAGCGATTCAATCAGAGATTTGTTATTTTATTCAAAAACCAAACAGATTGAGTCACTTACCAATCCAGAATTTGAAGAAGCTTGTGAAGTCATCAAAAACAAGTTTGATTCTCAAATAAGTTCGTTGCGAATAGATTTATTCACCGGATACAATTTGTCTGCGTTTGAAAATTATTTAGAAGGAAATAAAGTAGCACAAATTTTCACTTCAGAAAACAAATCGGTTTTAAGCAACAAAAACAGTTTTGATTTGTCGCGTTTTATTGATAAATGCTCGGTTCAAGTGACCAAAATTGACTCGGGTTTCAATACGATTATTCCGGAAAAAGGAAAAATTACAGAGGTTTTTATGAATCAGGTTTCTATGGGATAATTTAAAAAAAACACTATGAAAATATGGATAAGATACCTAAGCTTTTTTGGTCTCGGCATTTTTCTTTTTGTAACACTCATCAGTATGGCCAAAAGCCCGGAGATGATTATTGAAGGCGAATGGAAAGAACTGACATGGGAATACGAAAAAGCAGATAACATTGCTATTTCTTCTAAATCGAATTATATTAATGATTCGAGTTCTATAAAAGATATAGCCGGTCAAAATTTGGTGATTCACAAAGCCGAAAAATGGATTTTCTGTCCCGATGGGAAACTCATTTTAAAAGGAGAGAATTACACCAAAGAAATCACATGGAACATCAAAGGAAGAGGCAATATTTTGGAGTTAAAGTACGACGATAATAACATTGAACATTACAGTTTAACCGAACTTCAAAATGACAAACTCATTTTAAACTTTGATACTAGCGCGCATACACGAGGAATTGCCCGTTTAACTTTTGAAAAAATAAATTAATATGCTCAGAAAATATAGTAATAGCCGATCACTTTCAGACAATATAAAACTAGGAACACTATCCGCATTTTCAGCCGGAATGGTTAATATTGGCTCGCTATTGCTGTTCTTCTCATTTTCTTCAAATGTAACAGGACATTATGCCATTTTAGCCGCCGAAATCGTAAAAGGAAACTTATACCAAATTGCAGTGGTTTTTTCCTGGATATTTTTGTTCTTTTTCGGAAGTTTTGTCTCCAATTTGTTTGTCATTCACATCAATCAAAAGAACAGCTACATAGCACATTCGATTCCGCTTATTTTGGAAATCATTTGCCTGATGATTGTTGGGTTTTATGGCGAATACTTTTATAAAGAAACTTTGGCCGAAACAGAAATATTGTTGGCACTAATGCTTTTTGCCATGGGTTTGCAAAATGGTTTAACCGCAAGTATTTCAAATTTCACAGTCAAAACAACACATTTAACCGGAACAACAACCGATTTGGGCATTCTCTTTTCGATGTTTACCAAAAAAGAATACCGAAATAATGAAGCCTTAAAAGGAAGAGCCAAATTGTTGCTTTACATCACCGCTTCTTATTTGATTGGAGCGATTACCGCAGGGTTTACTTATGTTTATTTGAATTTCAAAATGTTCTATTTGGTAAGTCTGGTTTTGGTTATCATTATCATTTATGACTTGTCAAAACTAAAATTGAAACTCTATTGGCACCAAAGAAAATTGATACGACTCAATTTTGATAATGTCATCAGAATGGAAAAAGGAAATGAAGAATCAGTAGCTTCTTAAAGTGAAAATAAAAAATCCCAAGCAATCATGTTTGGGATTTTTATTTATATAAACTTTCGAATATTCATCATAAAACCTAAATGAATGCCTTCGTGGTAATTGTTGAATTCCATCGCGTCTTTGGTCGTAGCCAAATGGAATCCGGTTCCGGTAGTATATTCATTGTAAGTTACAAACTTTCCGGCGGCATAATCTTCTTTCGTTTTTTCTATCAAGGAGAAAAGAAGCACTTTTAATTCATCTACTTCGGCTTGAGTTGTTTTTCCTGTTGGTTTGGAACCATTTTTATAGGTTTCCATCATTTCAGGTGAAACATGCATCGGTAATCCCGAATTACGATAAACCAAACCTTGTTGTGAAACAATAACATGACCTAAATTCCAAACCAAATTATTACTAAAACCTTCCGGAATTTTGTTCAACTGTTCCAAAGTATAACTGTCAATCAGTTTGGCATAAATTTTTCGGCTGGTTTCCCAAATTTTGAATGTAGCTTCCATTTTTATTTTTATAATGTTGTAAAATCAGTTGTTTTGGGCATAGCATTCATCACTTCTGCCGCAATTTTTGGCGTTGGATTGGCAATTTTTCTGAGTTTAGTGTCAATCCAAGCACCATCAACCGAGATAGTTGCGTAAAGTTCGTCGTTTTCGTTTATCAATTCATGAACAATTGTCCAACGCGAAGCATCAGCTTTTATTTTCCCGACTTTGGTGCTGATGAAAACTTTGCTGTGTAATCTTATTTCTCTGCGAAAAACACATTCTTCGCGAAACAAAACCGGACCAAAATGTTGCTCTTGCATTACTTTCATGGACAATCCCATTTGCTCCAGAATTTCTATTCTGTGTTGCGCGCCAAAATCATAATAAGCACTATGTCTGACATGAAAATTCGGGTCTAAATCAGACCATCGAATAGATATTTCTTTAGTATATGTTTCCAATTTCTTTAAATTTATGTCAAAAATACAGATTATAAATTTCAAATGAATTTCCTTTGCAAAAAGAAATCTTATGACCGATAAAATATACTATTTAGCTTCTTGTGATACTTGTCGCAAAATCATAAAATCACTCCCAAATGCTCATAGATTGCAGTTTCACGACATTCGTCAAAACCCGATAACCGAACAGGAATTGGAAGAAATGTATCAACTCTCCGGAAGTTACGAAGCCTTGTTTAGCAAGAAAGCTCAGCTTTACAAGTCAATGGATTTGAAAAATAAAACCTTGACCGAAGCCGATTACAAGCAATATTTACTCCAACATTATACGTTTTTGAGTCGACCGGTTTTTATTATTGACGACAAGATTTATATCGGCAACAGCCAAAAAAACATCATCGAAGTTATTAAAGTTTTGAGTTAATGTCAAAAAGAACTTGGGCATTATTAGCTGCGACTATGGTTTCGCTCATTTATGGCGTTTCGTTTACGATTGCCAAAGACGTGATGCCAACTTACATCAAACCATTCGGTTTTATTTTGCTTCGGGTTTTTGGAGCAACAATTTTGTTTTGGGCGGTTTCTTTTTGGGGACCAAAAGAAAAAATTCAATGGAATGATTTCCCCCGAATTATAGCAGCCGCTTTTTTTGGCGTGGCTTTAAACATGCTGACTTTCTTCAAAGGATTGAATTATACATCACCAATTTCCGCTTCGGTAATTATGGTAACAACACCGATTATCGTTTTGATTTTATCGGCTATCATCATGAAAGAGCGTATGGAAATCAAAAAAAATTTAGGGATTCTGCTAGGGCTTTTCGGAACTGCTTTTTTGATTCTTTACGGCAAATCAATGGGCAATGCAACAAATGCTTCTTTAGGTAATTTTCTCGTTTTTATCAATGCTGTTTCCTATGGTTTTTACCTGATTGTTGTTAAAAAATTAATGGACAAATACAACGCCTTTACTTTCGTAAAATGGATTTATACTTTCGGTTTATTGATGGTTATTCCGTTTGGATGGAGCGAATATCAGGAAATTCAATGGCAAACGATTCCAGCGATGATCATGTGGGAAATAGTTTTTGTGGTCGTTTTCACAACATTTTTCACTTATTTATTCAATTTAGTTTCCATGCGCGAATTGAAACCGACAACGGTAGCTGTTTTCATTTACCTGCAACCACTTTTCGCCACCATTTTTGCGATGAGTTTAGGCAAAGACCAATTGACTTGGGTAAAAGTACTTTCGGCGATTTTGATTTTTGTTGGCGTTTATTTAGTACTACAGAAAAAGTCTCAGCCTCAGTAATCAGTCACAGTAGAAAACTGCAAACTGCGACTGCGACTGTAAACTTTTAATTATATTTGTAGCTATTAGAAATACACACGAATGATACAATCGATGACTGGTTTTGGGAAAGCAAGTTTGCAATTACCAACCAAAAAAATTACAGTAGAAATCAAATCGCTCAATAGCAAAGGTTTGGATTTAAATACGCGAATGCCATCTGTTTTCAGAGAAATGGAATTGGGTTTGCGCAACCAACTTTCGCAAAGATTAGAACGCGGCAAAATTGATTTTTCACTGTATGTTGAAGTAACAGGCGAAGAAACTTCGTCTAAACTTAACGTGCCGATTGTTAAAGGTTATATTGCCCAAATGAAAGCGGTGATTCCCAATGCCGATGAAACCGAATTGATGAAAATGGCAGTAAGAATGCCGGATGCGCTAAAAACTGAGCGCGATGAAATTGACGAAAATGAATGGAAGAAAATCCAAACAGTGATTGATGAAGCTTTGGAAAACATAATGCAATTCAGAAAAGACGAAGGCGTTTCTTTGGAAAAGGAATTTCTACATCGAATTGCCAATATCATGACATTAATGAACAATGCAGTGGCGTATGATGCAGAAAGAGTTGAAACGGTTAAAACCAGATTGAGAACAGCTTTAGATGAATTAAAAGAGAATGTTGATGAAAATCGTTTCGAACAAGAATTGATTTTTTATCTCGAAAAATATGACATCACCGAAGAAAAAGTGCGTTTGGAAAACCACTTAAACTATTTCATAGAAACCCTCGCCGGAACCGAAGCCAACGGTAGAAAATTAGGCTTTATCACTCAGGAAATGGGAAGAGAAATCAACACTATGGGTTCCAAATCAAACCACTCTGAAATGCAGAAATTGGTCGTGATGATGAAAGATGAGTTGGAAAAAATTAAGGAACAAGTGCTTAATGTATTATAAGTAATTGGTAATTAGTGATTAGTGAATAGCTAATTACTAATCACTATTCACTAATCACTAGAAAGAAATGAACAAAGGAAAATTATTAGTATTCTCGGCACCATCCGGTTCAGGGAAAACCACTATAGTCAGACATTTATTAGCGCAACCTGAATTGAATTTAGAATTCTCCATTTCGGCTGCAACACGTGAACCTCGTGGCGAAGAAGTACATGGGAAAGATTATTATTTTATTTCAATTCAAGAATTTAAAAAGCACATCAAAGCAGAAGATTTTATCGAATGGGAAGAAGTGTATCGCGATAACTTTTACGGCACTTTAAAAAGCGAAGTAGAACGCATTTGGGCCAAAGGCAAAAACGTGATTTTTGATATTGATGTTGCCGGCGGATTACGTATTAAACATAAATTCCCACAAGAAACCTTAGCCGTTTTTGTAAAGCCACCAAGCGTTGATGAACTAAAGCGTCGTTTAAAAGAACGTTCGACCGAAAGCGATGAGAAAATCAATATGCGCATCGCCAAAGCCCACGTAGAATTGGCAACTGCGCCACAGTTTGACACCATCATCAAGAATTATGATTTGGATGTGGCCAAAGCAGAAGCGTATGAATTAGTGAAAGAGTTTGTAAAATGAGCTAAAAAGCACTAGTCAAAAGTAATTAGTTTACTATTGCCTGTTACCTAGTATTATGAAAATCGGTTTATATTTCGGCACCTTTAACCCTATTCACGTTGGGCATTTGATTATTGCGAATCATTTGGCAGAACATAGTGATTTGGAGCAAATTTGGATGGTGGTTACGCCGCATAATCCTTTGAAACAGAAGAATACTTTATTAGATGATTACCATCGTTTGCATCTGGTTAGATTGGCTACTGAAGATTACCCTAAAATTAAACCTTCTGACATCGAATTTAAATTGCCTCAACCGAATTATACGGTCAATACACTGGCACATTTGATGGAGAAATACCCACAACATGAGTTTTCTTTAATTATGGGGGAAGACAATTTAAAGTCTTTTCACAAATGGAAAAACTATGAGTATATTTTGCAAAACCATGATATTTATATTTACCCTAGAATTTCTGAAGAACCCGAAAATGTGGAACTCAAAAATCACCACCGAGTTCATAAAATTGATGCTCCGATAGTAGAGATTTCCTCAACATTTATTCGAGAAAATATAAAAAATAAAAAAAATGTTCGACCATTATTACCACACGACGTATGGGAATATGTTGATCACAATAATTTTTATAAGAGATAAGACTTTACATAAAAAAAACCTCCCATTCGGGAGGTTTATATGATTGATTGCAATAAACGAGTTTGTAAAAGTGTTTTTATTACCAACAGTTTGATTGACATACGTCAAAAAACATTCCCCAACTGCTTTGGGTAAATCGTTCACCTCTTGCCCAAGCGGTCTCAACAAGAACGATTTCTCCGTCTTGAACAAGATATACCTCTGCGTTTGCTGAGATAGAAAAACATTTTGGTAAAACATCTTTAGAAATGGAATAGACTATGTTTTGCTCTCCTTCGGGATGTGTTCCGCCCATTGGAAAATTAACCGGAACCGGTTCACCTCTTCTATTCACGGGTGTCAATTCCTGGTCACCAATGTAAAGGTGGGTTTTTCTAATGTACCAGTTTTCGTTTGTTTCATACTCAACATAGACCTTTTCTGCATCAAAATACACTCTTAATTCTCCAGCATCAAAGCGTCTTCCTGCTAAAAGATCTGTTGTCACACAAGGTGAAAAATCGGGTAGATTAACATTTGTAGTGGTTACCACAACAGTTTGTTTGGCAGCAACATTATTAACATTAGTCTCAGAATTGTTTTCAGTTTCACAAGAAACCATTGATAAGGTGATTACACCCAGACACAAATAAAATAATTTTGTTTTCATAATTTGTAGATTCTTTAATTAGTAAATTTTTGGGACTGCTAAACTATAAAATTAATCCACAAAGTGTACAAAATAATCGTTGAAATACACATTTTAAGAAATAAAATAAGAAAAAAATTATATTTTTATTGTTTTGAAGTGTTTTTTATTGTAAGATTAGGTCTGTTGATTTGACTTAAAGAGCATCAGTTTATCCTTTAATAATTTTTTTGCTAATGTTAATTCAATGAACTTGAATTAAGAAATATATTGAAAATAACCAACCAATAAAAAAGCCGTCTGGTTTAAGAGACGGCTTTTTTATCGTATAATGAAACGTTTTATCGTTTGCCAAAGTAATAGTCTTCTATGTCAAAACAGTCGTCTTGACAAACACTAAAGAAAGTAGCCCAACTTTTTTGCGTAAACCTTTCTCCAGATGCCCAAGCTGTTTCAGTTTGTACTACTGTTCCGTTTTGAACGCGATATACCTCTGCATGCGCAGCGATGCAAAAGCAAGAAGGTAAATTGGTTTTAGGGATGGTGTAGGTGATGGTTTGAGTTCCGCCTGCCAATGTATTACTCAATGGAAATTGTCCTGGAATTGGATTTCCGGCATTATTTTTTGGGATTAATCGACAATTACCAACATACAAATGTGTTTTCCTAATATACCAATTTTCGGTTGTAGTATATTCGACATAAACATTGTCTAAATCAAAATACACATTTAAGTCTCCTGAATCATAATTTTGTCCGGCCATTAAATTGGATACGGTACAAGGAGTTAAGGCAAGAGTATTTGCCGTTGGGTTGTTGAGGGATGTTTTCGTTAGAGTTGATTGTTTCTCTTCAGAAACATTTTCATTCTCACATCCGGCAAATGTTAGTGCCATAACACCAACAAAAAGATAAAGTAATTTTGTTTTCATATTTTAAAAGATTTGGGAGAACTAATTTAGAACAAAGTCTTTAAAGTGAATAAAAAAAACGACAAAATGCATAAAAAAATCTTATTAATAAGAATAATATTAATTTTTAATATTCTCTTAATATGACCAATTAATAATTTATCATGATTTCTAATTTAAAAAGTTCCAGTATTATCATTTAAAATTGAGTATTTTTGAACAGAATAAAAAAGTTACTATTCATGAATGATTCTCCAAAATTTGCAGTAATTGGTGGCGGCAGTTGGGCTACGGCTATTGCAAAAATGCTTTGTGTAAATCTTGACGAAATTGCCTGGTACATGAGAAGCCAATCGGCTATAGACCATTTGAAAACCGAGCGACACAATCCAAATTATTTAAGCTCAGTAGAGTTTGATATCAAAAAATTAAGACTGACTAACGACATTAATGAAGCAATAGCTTATGCTGATTATTTAATTTTTGCTATTCCGTCAGCTTTTTTGAGTAAAGAATTGGAGAAATTAACGATTGATTTGAAAGGGAAAGTAATTTTTTCAGCCATCAAGGGAATTGTTCCGGAAACATTCTTAATCGTCGGAGAACATTTCCATAAACACTTTGATATTCCTTATGAGAATATTGGGGTAATAACTGGTCCATGTCATGCAGAAGAAGTGGCTTTAGAAAGACTTTCTTATTTGACAATTGCTTGTGCCGATGCTAAAAAAGCCAAAGTAGTAGCCAATAATTTGAGTTGTCATTTCATCAAAACCAAAATTTCGGATGACATTATCGGAACAGAATATGCTGCCATGTTGAAAAACATTTACGCCATTGCTGCCGGAATTGCCCATGGTTTAGGCTATGGCGATAATTTCCAATCGGTGATTATGAGTAATGCTATTCGCGAGATGAAAAAGTTTATCCGCAAAGTACATAAGATGAAGCGAAACATCAACAACTCGGCTTACTTGGGCGATTTATTAGTAACGGGTTATTCTGTTTTTTCGAGAAACCGAATGTTCGGAAATATGATCGGAAAAGGTTACACGGTTCAAGCGGCTCAAATGGAAATGAGTATGGTGGCAGAAGGTTATTACGCTGTCAAAAGCGCATACAAACTAAACCAAGAATACAAAGCCAAAACGCCAATTATTGATGCGGTGTATGAAGTTCTTTATGAAGGCAAAGAAGCCAAAAAAGTATTCAAAAAACTAACGGATAAATTAGATTAAGATGAGCGAAAGATGGAAATACCAATTAAAATCCGGCGGACTTTGGGGTGTATTTATGATTGTCTTTATGACTTTATTTGAAATCAAAGAAAAACCGTTCACTGAACAAATCAATTCCTATAATTTCTATTTCAGAGCGGTAGTTTATTTGGTAATCGGAATTTTTGTTTTAGGTTATTTCAATTGGAAGGCCAAAGTAAAAAGAGAGCGTAACCAATAATTACCTCGCAATAACACCATCTACAAACAATATCGGCACTTCTTCCACATAATCCGGAGTGATGGATTGCGCTTTGAAGATGAATTTCTTGTCGTATAAAGTATTTTCGATAAAGTAAGTCACCATAAACTCATTGTTCAAACGCAACACGTTGTTTTCAATCATTTCTATTTTCACCACGGAAACCGATGGTATTTGCAGAAAGGCATGGCGTAAGAGCGCCGTTTTTTTCATTTCTCCATCAATGGTGCCAAAAGCTTTAGAAACGACCATTACGCTGTCTAAATCGTAGTCAGAATCGTTTACGAGATAAACGTTCCAAACCTTTTCCATAAACTCATCGCTCCATTCTTGAACGGCGGCTAGGAATACGTTTTCTACTGTTGGTATGGTGATGTCTTTTTTCAATTCTTAATTTTTAGGAGCTAATCCCGCTATCCGTTGCAATCTTTTTAGGATTGCCCTTTCGCTACGCAATAGGGCAATCCTAAAAAGGATTTCCACTACTATCAGGGCTTGGGTTTAGTTAAATACTCGACTTAAACTGCTCCAAGAAACGAACGTCGTTTTCATAGAACATTCTGATGTCTCCGATTTGGTATAATAGCATGGCAATGCGCTCAATGCCCATTCCAAAAGCAAAACCATTGTATTCTTCCGGATTGATGCCACAGTTTTTCAAAACGTTCGGATCAACCATTCCGCAACCCATGATTTCTAACCAACCGGTACCTTTGGTGATTCTGTAATCGGTTTCGGTTTTTAAACCCCAATAAATATCTACCTCAGCACTTGGCTCGGTGAATGGGAAATAACTTGGTCGCAAACGGATTTTCGACTTGCCAAACATTTCTTTGGTGAAATATAAAAGGGTTTGCTTCAAATCGGCAAACGAAACGTCTTTGTCAATATACAAACCTTCAACTTGGTGGAAAATACAGTGCGAACGCGAGGAAACCGCTTCGTTTCTGAAAACTCTTCCCGGTGAAATGGTACGAATTGGTGGCTTGTTGTTTTCCATATAACGCACCTGAACCGATGAGGTGTGTGTTCTCAACAATACATCGGGATTGGTTTGGATGAAAAAAGTATCTTGCATATCGCGCGCCGGATGGTATTCCGGTAAGTTCAAGGCAGTGAAGTTGTGCCAATCGTCCTCGATTTCCGGACCTTCGGAAACATTGAATCCGATGGTAGAGAAAATATCGATGATTTGGTTTTTTACAATGGAAATTGGGTGACGCGAACCGATGGAAATCGGCTCAGCCGGACGTGTCAAATCGCCATAGAAACCTTTGACTTCTTCTTTACTTTCCAATTCTTCCTGAATCGCCTTTACTTTTTCTTCCGCAACGGTTTTCAGGGTATTGATTACTTGTCCGAAGTCTTTTTTCTGATCGTTCGGAATATTTTTAAACTCGGTAAAAAGCTCTTTCAAAAGCCCTTTACTGCCTAAATATTTGATGCGGAAATTTTCTAAAGCTTCTTTATTTTTGGTATTGAAGGCTTTAGCTTCTTCGATATGTTCTTTAATCTTGTCTATCATCGTTCTTTTATTTCATACAATTCGCCTTGAGGCTCGGGTCGTTGAAGGTGCAAAAATAGGGATTTTTTTATTGAAAGTCATCAGTCCCAGTCTCAGTTTTCAGTAAAAGCAAACTGTTGACCGCGACTGCGACTGTAAACTCTTACTCAATTACTTCTCTTTCGAGGAAATAATTCACAATCGCTTCTTTCATCAAAACCGATTGTTCTCCGGCTTTTAATGGCGGTAATTCTTCTTTAACATTGTAATGCGGCCAACCTTCTTTGTCGATATAGTCGAATTCGTAATAACCATAAGGCTCGAGCAAACGACAGATGGCGATGTGCATCAGGTTGAGTTTTTCGTCTTTTTTAAAGCTTTGGTGTACTTTCCCGAGTTCTTGCACTCCGATTAAGTATATAATGGCGTCTAAGTCAAGCAAATCTCCTTCAGCAAACTGATTAGAGAGAATTTGTACAACTTTGTCCCAGCGGTTTTTTAATTGTTCGTCTCTTGACATGTTGAAATTATGAATTACGAATTACAAATTACGAGTTTGAATCGTAATGCGAAATTCGGATGAGGTCGCAAAGATAGTTACAAATCAACAACTGTAGACTGTGACTGCGACTGAAAACTATTTAATTTCCTTAATCGCGCTATCTTCAATCCAACCCTTAGTTTCGTCGGTGAGTTCGACTTTTTTCCAATTGGCTATGCTTTCTAAGATGTATACTTTTGTGCCTTCGTGTAAAACTGTGGCGTCTTGGCTGTTGATTTTCGGTTCGTTTTTTAAAGGCGTAGTTTCCGCAAAGATTATAGCGGGTTTTTCACTTTCCGTTCGGTTTTTTTCATAAAATCCGGATGCTGCAGTTAGGCCAATTCCGGCTAGCCAAATGAACATTCCGAAGAAGAATATTCTCTTTAAAACCGTTCTTTCTGAAAAATAATATCCGGCAAAAAAAGCTAAAAATAAAAAGGCAAGCGTTACTGCAATCCAAGCCCAAGTGTCGTAATAATATTTCGAAGTAAAATCGGAAATTAGTTTTTGAAACCCAACTTTCGGAATGACTTTAATATCATCGATGGTCATTTTTCGGGCAAAATCTAAGTTGGTTTTGATTTCTTCGTCATTCGGACTTAACAATAAGGCCTTTTCATAGTTGTAAATGGCCGGTGCGACTTTGTGTAATTTATAATAGGCGTTGCCCAAATTAAAATACACTTCCGCCGATTCTTTGCCTGAGTTTAAAATACTTTCAAAACTGGAAATCGCTGCTTGGTAATTTTCCTTTTGGTAGTATTGATTGCCTTGTTCAAAAGCCGTTTGTGCCAATGAAACCTGAAAAATCAACAGAAATAGGTAAAGTGCTTTTTTCATTATCAACTATCAATTGTTCATTGTCAATTATTTAATTTGTTTCTCCAACGCCGAAATAATAGTCACCGCTTTATCATAATCCTGTTGAATAGCAGTTTCTGATGACGGAGCATATCTCGCAAACTCACAGTTTTCTGTCAAGGTTATAAATTCAGAAATGGTTTCAACTTGAGCGCTTCTTGATTGTAAAATTTCGGAGATTTTTTCTTTGCTCATTTCCGAAGTTTCGATGTTCAATTTGGCCTTCAGGAAATTGTGCATGGCTTTTTCTAAAGCGATATAAAAAGGTTCTTTGTTGCCCAAATGTTTTTTGGCTTCGCCCAAATATTTTTTAGCCAATGCATTCGATTTTTTGATTTTATTGCCAACGACATCATTGTCTAATGCTTGTTTTCTTCGCTTGCCGACAATCAACAACGGAATGGCTAAAAACGGCAAAGCCACCAAAGAAAAGAAAAATCCTGAACCTATGAAATCTTCTTTTTCCATTGATTTCAAGGTTGTTTTTTGTTTGTTATAGGCAAATGATTTGGCCACTTCAACTTTAGTTTTGGTCACCTCGTTGGGATTTGTTTTTTCGGCTGAAGCGACACTTGGTCCATCCAAAACATTGATGGTTATCGGCTGAGAAGTAATGGTTTTATATTTTCCGGAAGCCAAATCGAAATAAGTAAAACTAATCGGTTTGATTTGATAATTGCCTTTGTATTGAGGAATAATAGTGTATTTATCAGAGATTCTTCCCGACATTCCGGTCAAGGGTGTGTTGACATTTTCATCATGTACCGGATCATACATTTCTAACGCAGAAGGCAATATCGGTTTTGGTAAAGTAAATAATTTTAGGTTTCCGGTTCCAACAACACTAACATTCAAATCAAAAGATTCTCCGTTTTTCAGGACTGTTTTGGAAGGTTTTACTTGAAAGTCAAAACGACCGACAGCACCACTAAAATCTTCCGGTTTTCCGCTTTCAGGCAAAGGTTTTACGTTAATGACTTTGCTACCGGCTGAAACGCGTTTGCTGTCATCAACCATCAGAGGTTGGCCCCAAAAATTTCTTCGATTACTCGGTACTTGACAATCGATATCCAACGAAAGTGGTTCGATTTCGAGTTTACCTGATTTTTGCGGATATAATACGGTTTTTCTCAAAACTACATAGCGATAACGTTCGCCCTTGAACATACCATCTTCCGCTTTAAGTTGTTTGATGTCGATGTTTTGGCTCCAAAAATCATTGTATTTGGGTTTGTTTAGTTCGCGCCAATTGGAAATCCCGATGTTGTAACTGAAATACAATTTGTATACAACAGTAATCGGTTCGTTGAGGTATGGATTGGCCTTAGAAATGTCGGCGACTAAATAAATGTTATCATCTGCGGTAATAGCCGGTGCTTCGTTAGGATCTTTAGGCAATTCAACGGCATTGGTCACATTAATTTTCACCGGAGAAGTTTTATAAATCTGACCGTTGATTTCTATCGAAGCTTGTTTGATGGTCAATTGTCCTTTTTCTGTTGGTAATAAAATGTAGATATATGATTTGTTGAACGAGCTTTTACCATTAATCCAAGATTGGCTTACCGATTGGCTTGGTCCGCCAACAATTCTGAAACCTGAACTTTCAAAAGCAGGTGGTACAAAATTATCGCCATCGGCATTCATCGTAAATTCGATGCGTAATCTTTCGTTGATTCCCAAAGAATTTTTGCTCACTTTGGCTTCAAATTGTACTTGAGCCATCAGCGAACTTCCGAACAATAACAGTAATAAAACAATTATCTTTTTCATTTTATCATTTATTTCGACTCACAAAGTTGGTAAAGTCTGTGTTTTCTAGGTTGTTATTTAACGAAATTTTAAAATATAGGTTAATTACCAATCTTTTTCCGCTTTTTTCGGATTGGCTTGCACTTTTTGTTTGTTGACTTTATCCTGAACTTTTTTCTCTTCGTTATTGACCGCATCCAACAAATTCTCTAAGCGCTGTTTGGAAATTCCGCCTGGTTGTGGTTGTGGTTTTCCTTGATTTTTGTCTTTGTCGTCTTTTTTATCTTTATCGTTTTGACCTTTTTTATCTTTGTCCTTGTCCTTGTCTTTATCTTTATTGTCCTTGTTTTTCTTTTCGTCTTCCTTTTGATTCTTTTTGTCTTTGCTTTTGTCATCGTCTTTTTTAGGCGGATTGT
This sequence comes from Flavobacterium sp., assembly GCF_046293665.1. Lineage (GTDB taxonomy): Bacteria > Bacteroidota > Bacteroidia > Flavobacteriales > Flavobacteriaceae > Flavobacterium. Next base: position 341,368 of record NZ_JBKBOL010000001.1, on the reverse strand, counting down.
CTTCCAGCATTTTTTTGGCTAAAGCATAATTATAACGGGTTTGTTCGTCTGAAGGCTTGTTTCTTAAAGCATTTTTATAAGCTTCAACGGCACCGGAATAATCTTTATTTTTCATTAAGGTATTGCCGATATTGTGAAACGCCAGATGTTTTTCGGTTCGTGTTTTAGCATTTTTTAGTGCTTTTGCGTAATGGTATTTCGCTTCATTATTTTGATTCTGACGGTAAATGGCGTTGCCCAAATTATAAGGTGCAATAGATTTTTTAGGGTTTTTTGCTTCCGAAATTCGGTATTCTGCTTCGGCATCAGCGTATTCTTTCTCTGCGAAAGACTCGTTTCCTTTGGGCAAATTTTTGTCTTTCTCCTTATTTTGGGCATTTGCCAAAAAGGAAAACAGAAGTAAACTGTATAATACTATCTTTTTCATTTATCCTTTTTCATTAAATAAATTCATTTTTTCAACCCATTTTGTCTTTTTCTCGAGAAGGAAAACGTCTAAAAATAATAGGAAAAATGCAAACCCTAAAAACCATTGGAACTGCGATTTGAAATCGGCCATTTGAGTGCTTTCAAATTCGGTTCTTTGGATATTGTCCAGAGCATTTTTGACATAATCCAAAACCGTTTTGGTGGAATTACCATCGACATAACCGCCGCCGGTGGCTTTGGCAATTTCTTTTAAAACATCAGGGTTTCTCTTGGTAATTACTACTTCGTCATTTTGATCTCTTTGGAAAGTTTCTACTACACCATTTCTTTTTAATGGAATTGGGCCGCCTTTTTCGCTTCCCACGCCAATGGTAATGATCTTTAAGCCTAATTTTTTGGCTTCTTCTGCGGCGCTTAATGAGCTTTCAGAATGGTCTTCACCGTCGCTAATAATGATTAACAACTTATTGGTTTTGTCTTTTTTGTCAATAAAAGTTGTGGCTAAATTAATGGCTTGGTCAATGGATGTTCCTTGCGAGGAAATCATGCCCGGATTCATACTTTGCAGAAACATTTTAGCCACGCTATAATCCGTAGTAATCGGTAAAACCGGGAAAGCACTACCGGAATAAGCTACAATTCCGATTCGGTCGCTTCCTAAATTGTTGATGATTTGGGAAACCAATTGTTTGCTTTTCTCTAATCGGCTTGGCGCAACATCTTCGGCCAACATACTTTTAGACACATCGATCGCAAAAACAATATCGATTCCTTCTCGTTTTACCGTTTCTAACTTAGTGCCCATTTTGGGATTAACTAAACCAATAATCAAACAAGTTAACGCTAATAAAAAGACAACCAATTTCAAAATAGGTTTAAAAACCGATTTTTCGGGACTTAATTTTTTCAGTAAATCCAAATCACCAAATTCGCGTTGTTTTTTTCTTTTCCAGTATTGTACATACAAGAAAAGCATCGCCAAAACCGGAATGGCAATTAAGAAATACAAATATCCTTTTTCTTCTAACTCGTACATAAACAATTATGAATTGTGAATTTTAAATTATGAATTAAATTTTTCGTTATGATAATCATTCGTCTTTCGTAATTTTTAATTTATTCCGCGACGCTCCATACAGTCGCCTTCGGCTCGTGTCGTAATTATATAAAACTTCTGTAAACCGTATTTCGCAAACCGAATTCTAACAAAAGTAAGAGGCCGGCAATCCAAACAAAAGGTCTGAATTTTTCATCATAATCATAGAACTTCAGCTCTTGAATTTCGGTGGTTTCCAATTTGTTGATTTCGTTATAAATGGCTTCCAGTTTACTGTTGTTATTTGCCCTAAAATATTTTCCACCGGTATTTTTGGCAATGGTTTTCAACAACGTCACATCGATTTCTACCGGCATCATTCGGAATAAAAAGCCACCGTTTGGTGCGTAAGCATAAGGAAACATCGCGTCACCATTGGTTCCAATCCCGATAGTATAGACTTTGATTCCGTATTCTTTGGCAATTTGCGAAGCGGTTTCGGGCTCAATAAATCCGGCGTTGTTGACACCATCTGTTAACAGAATGATCACTTTGCTTTTCGCTTTACTGTCTTTCAAACGATTCACAGCCGTTGTCAATCCCATTCCGATTCCGGTTCCGTCTTGCAAAACGTTGTCGTATTTAATGCTTCGAATGGCGTCTTGAACAATCGCTTTGTCACTGGTAACCGGTGTTTTCGTATAAGCTTCGGAAGCATAAACCACAATTCCGATTCGGTCATTAGGTCTTCCGGCGACGAAGTTCTCGGCCACTTTTTTCAAAGCTTCCATACGGTTTGGCTTTAAATCTTTGGCCAACATACTTCCGGATACATCGATCGCCATAACAATATCAACGCCTTTAGTCGATTTGGTTTGGCTGCTGATATCCACTTTTCGTGGTCGCGCCATCGCAATAATCAAAGAGCTTAGCGCCAATAATCGCAATACAAATAAATACGGTTTTAGTTTGGCGGCTAATGATTTTTCGGCTTTAAAACCTCTAACCGAACTTATTTTTAAGGTTGCTGATTGTTTCCTTTTCCAAAACTGCCAAGCGATAGCCGCCGGAAGCAATAAAAACAGCCAGAAAAATTCAGGATTTAAAAAACTCACTTCTTTCATCATCAGTCTGCTATTTTTAATTCGACCGAATTCAGTACTCTTTCGGTAATTTGTTTGCCATATTTATCGCCTTCTTCATGCATAATGGTGATTTGTTGTAAGCCATTGCTTTGCGCAAAAACCAGAATTTCATAATATAGTTTGGTCGATTTACCATTGTTTTTGTCAATCATTACCAAGGTTCCGTAGGCCTTTTTACCGCTGATACCTTTTTGGGTGTCGAAATCTTCGGTTTTTACAATGATGTTTTTGGCGCCTTGGGCTTCAAACACTTTCAAACTTCCTTCGGCAGCTTGTTCTAAATCGATTTGCGTTTCTTGTTTAAAAGTCGTTGTTGATACGCCAAGGTAGAAATTATCAATCATGCTGCCATAAATAAAGATTTGCATCTCTTTTAATAACGCTATGGTTTCTTTAGGAAGCACTTTTTCGGCATCAATTCTTTTTAAGACTTTTGGGGTTTCCACTTTTACGCCGGGGTTTCCGTATTCACTGTAAACCCATTCACCTTCAACTAAATCTTTGGTTGGATGACCAATTAAATTGTCTTTGACATAATCAAAACCTTTGAAATAAATCAAGCTACCAAGGGCAATTACGATCATGCCAAGAACAATTCCTATGGTCGTGATAATTCTAACGCGTTTTTGCTTTTTGAGTTTTTGTAAACGTGCCAATTCTTTTTGTTGTTCGTTCCAAAGCGCCAATTCGTCATCATCTTCTACAATTTCCGGAATCGATTTGTGAATGGTTACTATCGAATTGGAAATGCGTTTTTTGTCTTCTTCGATTTCAAAATCTAGTGGTTTTACTTTGGCGAATTTCACCAAATCGGCTTGTTTTAATACTTTTTCGAGATTTTCAACAGTTTCGTTTGACAATTTTAATTTCTGTTGTTTGGCGGCTTTTCGCAAACCTTCAATGAGTTCTGAAGTCGTGCTTTCCATTGCCGGAATGTGAATTTCTTCTTCGATATAATTTCGGGCAATATCGGTCAGTTCCGAATAATAATGCTTGATTTCACCTTTTTGCCAAAGTTCTTTCGATTCTAATTGTTGAAGTAAAGTTGTCGCTTTTTCGATTGGCGTTTTATAGACAATGACTTCAACTTTTTCTTTGGTCTGAATTTTTTTGATGAATTTGTAGATGAAAAATCCGGCAACCGCAATTACTAAGGCAACTAAAACATAAATCCACCAAGTTCCCATCGGACTTTCTACTTGCGCGATGTCTTTAATGTCGTACATTTTTTGTTTTAAGGTATCAACTTTTACATCATTGACCTCGACTTTAATACTGTCAGAAAACGAAGCTTTTCCGTTGATCATGACCGGAATTCTAGGAATGGTATATTTTCCTGAATCGAATTGCGTTAGGCCATATTTTTTGATTAATTCATATCGTGCGCCTTTTCTAACGGTGTCAATTTTGTAGGATTGAATCACTTCTAAAGCACCGAAAAACTTGTTATTTGGGAATTTTACTTTGGATAACGTATCGACATCGGCTTTTAATGTTAGTTTGAATTCGGCTCCGATTTTGTTTTTGGTGGTATCAATAGAAGTCGTTACTTTTTTCGACTGAGCGAAAAGAGTTACGGATGTTAGTAGAAATAATATGTATAACTTTAATTTCATGTTTAATTTTTCTTAACCGCAAAGTGCGCCAAGTCTATACTTCGAAAACGCTGCGAGTATTGCGTTTCTTTGCGTTCTTAGCGGTTAAATTTTCATCTCGATTTAAAATATCCTAATAATTTGGTAACATAACTTTCATCCACACGAGTGTTTACGGTTCCTGAACCACATTTAGAGAAAATATCTTTGAAATAATTGACTTTGTCTTGGTATTGTTTTTCGTAACTCAAACGAGCTTTTTTCGAACCGGTATTGACTACTAAAACTTCACCGGTTTCTGCATCTTCCATTTCTACCATTCCGATGTTTGGCATTTTTTCTTCGCGTATATCGTAAACTCTAACACCGGTGATGTCGTGTTTCTTTCCGGCAATTTTTAAGGTTTTTTCATAATCGTCTTCGACCATAAAATCCGAAATCACAAATACAATGGCTTTCTTTTTTTGCGTTCCAGATAAGAATTTCAAAGCTTGTGACAAATCGGTTCTTTTGCTTTTCGGTTGGAATTCGATTAGCTCGCGAATGATTCTTAAAACATGAGATTTTCCTTTTTTTGGCGGAATGTATAATTCGATTTGGTCTGAAAATAATATCAACCCAATTTTATCATTGTTTTGTGTCGCTGAAAAAGCCATGGTTGCGGCAATTTCAGTAACGATTTCGCTTTTCAGTTGGTTTTTGGTTCCAAAACTTTCCGAACCCGAAATGTCTACCATCAACATCATGGTCAATTCGCGTTCTTCTTCAAAAACTTTGACATATGGTTCGTTATAACGTGCCGTTACATTCCAATCGATGGCGCGAATATCGTCGCCAAACTGGTATTGACGCACTTCCGAAAAAGTCATACCGCGGCCTTTGAACGACGTATGGTATTCACCCGAGAAGATATGATCACTCAATCTTCGGGTTTTAATTTCGATTTTACGAACTTTTTTGAGAAGGTCTTTTGTTTCCATTTTTTCTTTGTTTCAGGTTTCAGGTTTTCTTTGTTTCAGGTTGATTTAACTTGAAACTTTAAACTTGAAACAAAAAATTAAGGTACTTCAATTTCGTTTACGATTTTGTTGATGATATCAACGGAAGTAATGTTTTCTGCTTCTGCTTCGTAAGTTACACCAACTCTGTGACGCAATACATCGTGAACTACGGCGCGAACGTCTTCCGGAATTACATAGCCACGACGTTTGATGAAAGCGTAACATTTGGCAGCCGTTGCCAAGTTGATACTTCCACGAGGAGAAGCTCCGAAACCAATAAGCGGTTTTAGACTTTCTAATTTGTATTTTTCAGGGAAACGAGTAGCGAAGATGATGTCTAGTATGTATTTTTCGATTTTTTCGTCCATATAAACTTCACGGACAGCTTCTTGAGCGCGAAGAATTTGCTCAACCGAAACTACCGCATTTACTTTTTCGTAAGCTCCTTTTAAGTTTTGACGAACAACCATTCTTTCTTCCTCCATTTTTGGATAATCAATCACGGTTTTTAGCATAAAACGGTCTACTTGTGCTTCCGGTAACGGATAAGTTCCTTCTTGCTCGATTGGGTTTTGTGTAGCCAATACTAAAAAGGGTTTGTCTAATTTGAAAGTAGTATCGCCAATCGTCACTTGTTTTTCCTGCATCGCTTCTAATAAAGCCGATTGTACTTTGGCCGGCGCACGATTAATCTCATCGGCTAAAACGAAATTGGCGAAAATCGGACCTTTTTTAATTGAAAATTCATTGGCTTTGATGTTGTATATCATGGTTCCGATAACGTCGGCCGGTAACAAATCCGGAGTGAACTGAATCCGGCTGAAACTTCCTTGAACAGCTTGAGACAAAGTGTTAATAGCTAGGGTTTTCGCTAAACCCGGAACACCTTCTAAAAGAATATGTCCTTGTCCTAAAAGCCCAATTAATAATCGTTCTACCATGTGCTTTTGACCTACAATGACTTTGTTCATTTCCATTGTCAACAAGTCTATAAAAGCACTTTCATGTTCTATTTTTGCATTAATTGCTCTGATGTCTAAAGCAGTACCATTTTCTTCCATAGTGTTCTATTTATGCTAATGTATGTCTGTTATAATTTTAACATTTCAAAAGTGAAAATTTATTAGGTTACGCGATGTTAATAATGCGTTAAAACTTTGCAAAACATCCCAATTTTAAGGACGATTTATGATTTTCTTTTTATAATTTTAAGACCTAAACTGTTTTCTGATTTTTTGGTGGCAAAATAAGAAAATTTTCCAAAGCGCAAAAAACTAATAACAGTTACAACAGACTTCTAAAAAACAGAAAAATGCAAACAAAACTATCGCCCATAATTGCCGGAACCATGAATTGGGGTATTTGGGATAAAAAACTGAACACTTCAGAAATGGAACATTTGATACAGCTTTGTATTGAAAACCAAATCACCTCTTTTGACCACGCCGATATTTATGGAGGATATACCACTGAAGCCGATTTTGGAAAGGCATTCGCCCAAAGTAAAATCGACCGAAAAAATCTCCAACTGATTTCAAAATGCGGAATTGCTTTGCCAGTTCGCCATTCTGGCTCGGGTCAGCTTACTCATGGAAGAGACAACAAAATCAAACACTATAATTACACCAAAGACTATATCATTTGGTCGGTAGAGAATTCTTTAAAAAATCTCCAAACCGATTATTTAGATGTTTTTCTTTTGCACCGACCAAGTCCGTTGATGGTAGCCGATGAAATTGCGGAAGCAGTGGAAAAACTCAAAAAGGAAGGCAAGATTATTGATTTTGGTCTTTCTAATTTTACGGCTTGGCAAACCGAATTGATTCGACAAAAAACCGAAATCAGTTATAATCAAGTTCAATTTTCGGCCACGCATCACGAAGCCATGTTAGACGGCAGTTTTGATTATATGCAACTGCACAACATCCGCCCGATGAGTTGGAATCCGCTGGGAACAGTTTTCAGAGAAGACATTGAGCAAACCCGAAGATTAAAAAAGCTATTGGCCGAATTAGTGAAAAAATACCATTTTGGTTCAGACACGATTTTGTTGGCGTGGATTTTAAAACACCCGGCCAAAGTTATTCCTGTTGCTGGAACAGTCAATGTAGCCAGAATTCAAGCCTTAATGAAAGCCGCCGAATTACCCTTGGAACAAGAAGACTGGTTTGCCATTTGGACGGAAAGTATGGGGAATGAAGTGCCTTAAAAAATACGAAGTTTGAAGAACAAAGTTTGAAGTAGTAATTACTTTGTACTTTGTACTTTGTAAATCGTACTTAAACTATGATAAACAAGCGCCTTTTGATTAAAAACCTTTTAGCTCACAACGATGAGTGCAGTTTTTATGACAAGAAGCGCCAGTTAAATTTGCACACTAAAGAAGGGAAAGCGAAGTTTTTAAAACACATTTGTGCTTTATCTAATTCTAATCCTTCGAATAACTCTTATATTGTTGTTGGTGTAGAAGATCAGGACAATGAAATTGTTGGGGATGATTTTTTTGACGACAGCCGAATACAGAATTTGGTGAATGCTTATTTGGAAAATCCCCCAAAAATTCAATATGAAAATGTGCCGTTTCCGAATTTGCCGAAAGACAGGGTTGTCGGTTTGGTAACAATTAAGCCTAAGCACAAAACTTCTTTTTTTAAGAAAAACATTTACACCATTTTGGCGAACACTGTTTTTGTTAGAGTTGGAAGCAATTCAATGCCTACTGAAGATAAAATTCCCTATTCGAAACAGAATATCGAAACGGTGATTAGTATTGAAAACAGTTCGCGGAATAGTATTGCTTACACGCTTGATGGCGTGATGGATTTTATGAACGTACGTCACGGCGATATGCCTTCGAAGTATAGGGTTTTTAAAGAGTTATTTGTAATTTGTTGGGCCGGAATTCCGAAAAAAATCCGTGACACAACTTATCTTTCCAGAGTAGATATTGAATTAATCAACGAAAGGGTAAAACTTTTTTATTCGGCGCTCGATGTGGTTTCTATTCAGTACGACGACCATAGTTTTACTATTGTAGAACACGTTCCGCTTGGGTTAAATGATAAAACGAGTTTTTATCCGTTGGAACAATTGACCATTCAATTTTTTGACAATGGGTATTACAAAATGGAAACCAAAATGCTGTTTGAACCGCCGGCATACAATAAAAAAATGCTGCATCACATATATAATTCTAATTTAGCTTTAATTAATAAATTGCAAAAAGGGATTTCCATTTCCGAACGCGAAGAAAAGGATTTAGAGAATTTATCTTCGACTTTGATGATTTGTTATTTGAACGGATTTGAAGATGCAAAGCAAAAATTGATTGAGGCCAAACCGTTTCTGAAAGCTCAAAAAAGACCGAATATTTATTTGAGTTTTAAAGAAGCGATGCGCATTTTAAGAAAAATGAAATACAACGAAATTAATGGGTAGAATATTAGTAATTGGCGATATTCACGGAGGTTTGCGTGCACTTCACCAAATCATGGAAAGAGCAAATGTCACGGTTAATGATACGCTTATTTTCCTGGGAGATTATGTCGATGGTTGGAGTGAATCGCCACAAGTAATCAATTATTTAATCGATTTGAGTAAGAAACAAAACTGCATTTTTCTGCGGGGCAATCACGATGAATTACTGTTAGATTGGCTCGAAGGCAATACCAAGAATTTCGACGAGAAAATGTGGTACAAACACGGCGGTGAAGCTACGGTTTTGGCTTATGAAAAAATTTCAGACGCAACAAAGAAATTGCACATCGATTTTCTGATAGCATTGGATAATTATTTTTTAGATGATGAAAATCGATTGTTTGTTCATGCCGGATTTACCAATATGAACGGAATCCATTTCGAATACTTCCCGAAATTATTTTATTGGGATAGAACGCTTTGGGAATCGGCTTTGGCTTTAGATCCGTCTATTTCAAAAGACAGTTGGTTGTATCCAAGAAGATTGACGTTATATGATGAGGTTTATATTGGTCACACTCCCGTAACACGAATTGGAGAAACCATTCCGGTGCGAAAAGCTTGTGTTTGGAATGTTGATACCGGCGCGGCTTTTAAAGGACCGCTAACTATTATGGATGTTAACACTAAAGAATTTTGGCAAAGCGAACCACTGAACGAATTGTATTTTAATGAAAAAGGGAGAAATTGATTTCAAATTAATTCTACAAATTAGTATTTTTAATGGTCTATATTTGTACTTAAATATAATATGATGAAAAAAACAATCACAATAGTAGCTTTGGCAATAGTAAGTTTGGTCAATGCACAAGCTTTTAAAGGAAAAGGAGACGTTAAAGGTCAAGTAGGCATGACGCTTCAAGATGGAGGAACGGGAATTGGTGTTTCAGCTGATTTTGGAATGGGTGAAAACATGTCATTCGGAATAGTAGCCGGATATATGCTTAATGCCAATGAAATTTCAGGTTATAAACCTCGTTTTGAAGACCGAGCGGATTTAAAAGTGCGTTTTAATGCCAATATCGGTAATGTTTTAAAATTAAGTGACAATATGGATCTTTATCCGGGTTTGAATTTAGGATTGCGTAATTTTGGTGGTCATCTTGGTTTTAGGTATTTTTTTACCAATGGTTTCGGAATGTTTGCTGAAGCCAATGCACCATTAGCAAGATATGATACCGATGTAAACGGATTTGAACACTATAACAATCAATTTGTGTTTACCATTGGCGCATCCTTTAATTTATAAAACCAGACAAAAATAATGAGCATTGTTACTGAGAAAAGATTGAAAGACAGAAGCGGTTCTAAATGTGAAATCAGCGGAAGCGAAGAGAATCTAGTGGTGTATTTGGTAGCACCAAAGACTGAAGATATTCCCGAAAACTGTATTTTAATCACCAAAAATTTAAAAGATCAAATTGAGAATCCCGATACAACCAATGCTAATGATTGGCGTGGTTTAAGTGATAGTATGTGGAATGAAAATCTTCCGGTGCAAATTGTTTCTTGGCGCATGTTGGCGCGTTTAAAAAATCATGATTTGCTCGACATGATGTATCTTGATGACGAAGCGTTAGAATGGGCCAAAGCTACAGGAGAAGGCGAAGAGGATGAAGGCAAAATTGTTCACAAAGACAGCAATGGCAATCTTTTATTCGATGGTGATTCGGTGGTTTTGATTAAAGATTTGGATGTAAAGGGAGCCAATTTCACAGCAAAACGTGGCGCAGCAGTTCATAACATCAAAGTAGTTTGGGACAATGCCGAACAAATTGAAGGCCGAGTTGAAGGACAACATATTGTAATTTTGACACAGTATGTGAAGAAAACGAAGTAAGTTTGGATTGAACCATATAAGTCATATAAGTTTCATATAAGAAAAAGGCGCTCAGAAATTATGAACGCCTTTTTTAATATTTATAATCTTCTATTTTCTTCTATGACTTATATGGTTCAAATTTACAAATCAAATTTAATCCCTTGTGCCAATGGCAAACTGGTCGTATAATTGATGGTATTCGTTTGTCTTCTCATATAAACTTTCCAAGCATCAGAACCAGATTCACGTCCGCCGCCGGTTTCTTTTTCACCGCCAAAAGCGCCACCAATTTCCGCACCGGAAGTTCCGATGTTTACGTTGGCAATGCCACAATCTGAACCTGCAACTGAAAGGAAAGCTTCCGCTTCACGCAAGTTATTGGTCATAATGGCCGAAGATAAACCTTGCGCTACGCCGTTTTGAATGGCAATGGCTTCATGCACATCGCCTGAATATTTTAATAAGTATAAAACCGGCGCAAAAGTTTCGTGTTGCACGATTTCGAATGAGTTGTCCGCTTCTGCAATGGCTGGTTTTACGTAGCAACCGCTTTCGTAACCTTCGCCTGAAAGAACGCCGCCTTCCACTAATATTTTTCCGCCTTCGGCAACCACTTTTTCTAAAGCTTTGCTGTACATTTCAACCGCATGTGTATCGATTAGCGGTCCAACGTGATTGTTTTGGTCTAAAGGATTTCCGATTCTTAATTGTCCATAAGCCCCAACAATGGCATCTCTTACTTTATCGTAAATACTTTCGTGGATGATTAATCTACGGGTAGAAGTACAACGTTGTCCGGCTGTTCCAACCGCTCCGAAAACTGCTCCGATAACCGTCATTTTGATGTCGGCATCCGGTGTTACGATGATGGCGTTGTTGCCGCCTAATTCTAATAATGAGTTGCCTAAACGAGCCGCACAAGCTTGCGCTACAATTTTGCCCATACGCGTTGAACCGGTTGCAGAAACTAACGGAACGCGTTTGTCATGCGTCATCATTTCGCCTACTTTATAATCGCCGTTGATTAAACACGAGATTCCTTCAGGAAGGTTGTTTTCTTTCAACACTTCGGCGATGATATTTTGACAAGCGATTCCGCACAAAGGTGTTTTTTCAGAAGGTTTCCAAACGCAAACGTCACCACAAATCCAGGCTAAAGCCGTGTTCCAAGACCAAACGGCTACCGGAAAATTGAAAGCCGAAATTATTCCGACAATGCCTAGCGGATGATACTGCTCGTACATTCGGTGACCCGGACGTTCGGAGTGCATCGTTAATCCGTGAAGTTGACGCGATAAACCAACGGCAAAATCACAGATGTCAATCATTTCTTGGACTTCTCCGTAACCTTCTTGTAGAGATTTTCCCATTTCATAGGAAACTAATTTTCCGAGAGGTTCTTTATATTTTCTGAGTTTTTCACCAAACTGGCGAACGATTTCTCCACGTTTTGGCGCAGGCATCAAGCGGAAAGTTTTGAAGGCTTCGCTCGCAGTTTGCATTACTTTTTCGTAATCTTCTGCGGTTGTTGTTTTAACTTTTCCGATTAATTGTCCGTCTACCGGAGAATAACTTTCTAAGATTTCACCATTAGAGAAATGATTATTTCCGGTGGAAGTTCCTTCGTTAATGGCTTTTACGCCTAATATTTCTAAAGCTTCGGTCATGCCGAATTGTTGCGCAATTGTTGACATTGTAAGTTTATTTGTTTGTTTTACTGATTGCAAAAGTAAAGGTTTATTTTGAATAATGTTCTAATTAGCCCGGATAGGAATGGCATCCTTTTTATGATTTTTTAATCATAAAAAGATAGAATGGATAGCCGGAATCAGCTCCTGAAAATTATTTTGATGTAAATCTCGGATCGGCTTCCATCACTGTGCCGCATTTTTCGCAGGTTCTTAGTTGGTCTGAGTTGTAAAAATGGTTGAAATGTTTTAGAAAGTCTTTTTCGATATCGTTTAGTTCGAAGTAAACCTCGTAAAGTTTGTGGTTACAATTGTCACAGAACCAAAGCAAGCCATCGGGAATGTCTTTTCCGTTTCGTTTGCGTTCAACCACTAGTCCTATTGAGTTTGCTGTCCGAGACGGAGAGTGAGGCACTTTTGCAGGAAGTAAAAACATATCGCCGGCAGATAGTTTCATAGCTTTTTTTTCGCCGTTTTCTTGGATATAAACGGTAATTTCGCCTTCGAGTTGGTAGAACAATTCTTCGGTTTCGTTGTAATGGTAGTCTTTTCTGGCGTTTGGACCGGCGACGATCATGACAATATAGTCACCTGAATCGACATAAAGATTTTTATTGCCAACAGGTGGTTTTAACAAATGACGGTTGTTGTTTATCCATTGGTTGAGGTTGAAGGGTTTTGCTACAGCCATTGTTTAAATTTTAGGTAAAGTTATAAAATAAAAAAGTCCTCTCGTTTTAAAACTAAAGGACTTTCAAATTATTTTATTTCTTTAATCAAATAGACATAAACCGGAAAGTGGTCGCTAAAACCGACTTCATTTGTTCCGTGTCGTAACGGATAACCTTTATATTGTCCTGATTGTTGTATCATATAAGGTTTATTGGTTATTCCGGCTTTCCAATATCGGTAGGAAGAATAGTCATTTTTGATTAAAGCTTCCGATACCATGATTTGGTCAAAAATATCTCCGGTATCACGCCAGAAAAGCGAAGCGTTACCTTTGTAAAACATCTCTTCAAATGGATTATAGATGCCAAATTGTTTTACTTCTTCTTTTTTACGTTTGGCGCCAATACCTTCTTTTACACTTTTATTATAGGTGCCATCATTTAAATCACCCATAGTAAGTATTTTTGCATTAGGATTTAAAGTAAAAAGGGAATCCATTATTTTTCGATTCAATCTACCGGCGGCTTCGCGGTAAGGTGAGCTTCTCTTTTCACCACCTGAACGAGATGGCCAGTGGTTTACAATAACATGAATTTCTTCGCCGTCCAAGAAACCTGTAACCAACAATTGGTCACGGGTGTAAACTCTATCATCTTTTCCTATTGTCTCTGGTTTATCATCAGAAGGATCATCTTTGGCATTTTTATCTTCTTTACCTTCTTGTCTTTTGTAGATTAACAATGGAATATTCTTGAAACTGGTTGGTTTAAAATGCTTTTTTTGATACAAAAAACCAACGTCAATACCTCTTTTGTCCGGAGAATCAAAGTGAACTACACCATAGTCTTTATTGATAAGCAAAGGTTCTTTAACCAAATCTTCTAAAACGCCTCTGTTTTCAACTTCACAAACACCAATTAATGTTGGGCTATTGTTTGGATTTTCTGAGGTTCCAATTTCTGATAGAACACGAGCCATGTTGCGGAGTTTTTGCTTGTATTTTGCAGATGTCCAACTTTGCGCTCCATTTGGCAACCATTCTTCATCATTGTTAGGACCGTTTATGGTGTCAAAAAGGTTTTCTAAATTATAAAAGGCAACAGTATGGATATTATACTTTTTTCCTTGAGCGTTCGTCTCTGAAATTGCGAATAAAACAAAGAAAAGCGCTATAAATTTTGTAATTCTCATAAAATGTATATTAATTTAATATCAAGTTTTTTACAAACTTCGAGCCAAAAGTAGATAATATTATTAAAAGATGTACATTTGTCGGCTGTTAAGTTTTTATTAAGACTCAGCAAAATAGAAATTAATTTAATTTTATTTATGAAAAAACTTGTTATTAGTACTTTATTTGTGATGCAAGTGTTTTTTGTTTTTGCGCAAACTACTGCAGGTATCAAAGGAAAAGTAGTAGATTCTAAAACACAAAAACCTTTACAAAATGTTGCCGCTTCCATTCAAAACACCACACAAACTTCTTTGACAGATGCACTTGGTGTTTTTATTTTTAAAGATGTGGCTAAAGGCAGTCAGGTACTGCAAATTAAGAGTCCGGGTTATAAAGATCAATTATTAGTTGTTGAGGTTGAAGCCGGTAAAATAGTAGATTTAGGGGTTATTGTTTTTGAAGAAGATATTACTTCAGAGCAACAATTAAGTTTAGTTACCATCACAGAAAATGATTTAGGAGATGATAATAGTGGTTCCGAAAGTACTTCGGGATTGTTGCAAGCTTCCAGAGATGTTTATCAACAAGCTGCTGCTTTTAACTGGGGTCAGGCTCGTTTTAGAATTAGAGGGCTAGATAATGAGTACGGTACTACCATGATTAATGGTATTGTAATGAATAAATTATATGACGGAAGACCACAATGGAGCAATTGGGGAGGTTTAAATGACGCTACTCGTAATCAGGAATTTACAATGGGTTCTGCTCCTTCTGATTATACATTCGGTAGTGCTTTAGGAACTCAGGAAATCAACGTAAGAGCTTCTTTTTACCGTCCAGGGTCTAGAGTTTCTATGTCAGGAACTAATACAAACTATAGTTGGAGAGTAATGGGTACACATGCCTCTGGATTAAGTAAAGATGGTTGGGCTTATGTAGTTTCGGCTTCAGGGCGTTGGGCAAAAGAAGGCTATTTTGAAGGAACAGATTATGATGCTAAGTCATTATTTGCCAGTGTTGAGAAAAAGTTTAACGAAAAACACAGTTTAAACTTAACCGGTATTTATGCTCAAAACAGTAGAGGAAAATCATCTCCAAATACTAAAGAAGTAACTGATTTAATGGGCGTTGAGTACAATTCTTATTGGGGATGGCAAGACGGAAAAAAACGAAACTCAAGAGACAAAGATGTTGACGAGCCAATTATAATGTTATCACATTATTGGAAATTAACGGAAAGAACTAATTTGAATACCAATTTGGCTTACCAAACAGGGCGTATCTCAAATTCAAGATTGGAAAATCCTTTAGGGAATAATCCTGATCCTACCTATTATAGAAAACTTCCTAGTTATTATTACAACGATCCGGCTAACTGGATTACTGTCACCAACCCGGACAATACCACTTCACAAATTAATCCTGCTGCTCAAGTTGCACAACAAGAGTTTCTGAACAACAGTCAAATTGATTGGAACAGCATGTATATTGCCAATCAAAATACAGTTAATGGAGAAAGTGCTTTTGCTTTGACTGAACAACGTAATGATGATACTACATTGACGGCCAATATGTTGTTGAGCAGTTCTTTGTCAAACAATATCAACTTCAACTCAGGGGTGATTTACAGAAACGTGAAATCACATAATTATGCTGCAATAATTGATTTATTAGGCGGCGATTATTTTTTAAACGTGGATCGTTTTTTTCAAGGCAACAACGCACAATTTGATTTAAATAATCCAAATCAACAAGTTCTTGAAGGCGGAACATTTGGTTATAATTATAATTTATTTGCCAACGTAGTTGATGCTTTCACACAATTCAAATTCAGCTACCAAAAATTCGATTTTTATTTAGCTCAAAATTTTTCAAGATCTGAATACCAAAGAGAAGGTTTATACAGAAGTGGAAATTACGCAGATAATTCATACGGTAAAGGTGAATCTAAAGTTTTTGAAAACTTCGGTTTCAAAGGTGGTTTAACCTATAAATTATCAGGTCAGCATTATTTTGATTTCAACGGAATGTATTTGACCAAAGCACCCAACTTGAGAAATAGTTTTTACAATGCAAGAAGAAGCAATGAATTTACGGAAAACCTAAACAGCGAAAATATCGTTAGTACTGATGCAAGTTATATTTTAAGAATGCCTAATTTCAAAGCAAGATTAACCGGATTCTATTCTAAAGTCAAAGACGCTACCGAAATAGCATTTTTCTATGCTGAAAATGTTGGAGATGCTGAGGGAGACGAGGACTCTTTTATTACAGAAATTACAACCGGAATCCAAAAGCAAAATCTTGGTGCTGAACTTGGTCTAGAGTACCAAATTACTTCAACCATTAAAGCAACTGCTGCGGCATCTTATGGACAATATATTTATTCAAGCAATGCAAAATTACAAACCAGTGACGATGCTTTAGCAGCTCAAGGATTGAGTCCGTTAACTGATTTTGGAACAGTTTATTTGAAAAATTACCACCAGCCGGGAATGCCTCAACAAGCCTATTCATTCGGATTAGAGTACCGTGACCCAAATTTCTGGTGGATTGGAGCAAACGCAAATTATTTATCTGATAGTTACATCAGTGTTTCTAAAATCATGCGTACAGATAACTTCAGTATAGATGATGCAACCGGAGACAACTATGCAGGAGCCACACCACAATCTGTTAGAGATATTTTAAGACAAGAAAAATTTGATAGCTTTACATTGGTAAACTTAACCGGAGGTAAGTCATGGAGAATCAGTAATAAAAACAGAAATATAATTGGTTTCTTTGCCACAGTAAACAATGTTTTTGATGTTGAATACAAAACAGGTGGTTTCGAACAATCAAGAAAAGCTACTTTCCCTGATTTACAAGCGGATAATGCTTATGGAACACCATCATTTGGTCCAAAATATTTCTATGGTTATGGAAGAACATATTTCGTAAACTTCTACATTAACTTCTAAAAAAAAGACTATGAAAATTAAATTTTTAAAAACAATGTTTTTGTTGGTATTTACGTCAAGTATGCTAACAAGTTGTGTAGGCGATGATGATTATGTTATTCCTACAGTGTTTGATTACTATTTCAATGAAGGATTTACTACTTCACCAATTGGAAGCGGATCTAATGAAGTGGCCATCGCTTTAGAAGGATGGGTAAATTATAACGCAACAGCAACCCGTTTGTGGCATGCAAGAGCCTTTTCAAACAACAATTATGCGGAGTTTTCTTCTTTCTATTCTGCAACTGGAACTAATGATGCAGCTTGGTTAATCACACCGGCTATTGATTTGACAACAACGTCAGGAGAGATGTTATCATTCCTTACCAAAACCAGATTTGCCAATGGGTATCCATTAACTGCTTTTATTTCTACCGATTATGACGGAACAACAGCAGGTATAGCAACTGCTACTTGGACACCAATTTCTTTTACAGCACCAACAACTGATGATGTATTTGTAAGTAGTGGTAATATTGATTTGAGTGGATACAATAGTGACAACGTTAGAATTGCATTCAAATACACAGGAAGCAGAGCAGGCGTAACCACTACACTTCAATTAGATAACATTAAGATTTCTAAAAACTAATAGCTATGAAAAATTTAAAATTATTATTAACAGGAGTCATTTTTGCTGCCTTGACAGGATGTGCAAGTGACGATTATTACGACATTCCAGATTTGTCTAACGAATGTGTAACCATTGCAAAGACTAAAGAAGTTACCGATATCACCAATATTGCTACAGCTTCTGCCGCCCAATACACAACTGATGACAATGTAACAGATTACATAGAAGCTTATGTTACATCAAGTGATGAAGGAGGTAATTTCTATAAATCAATTTCGATGATGTCATTAGATGGTTTAAAAGGATTTAGTATGCCGGTTGACAATTACAACTTATTTAATGAGTTTGAACCGGGAAGAAAAGTGACTATTAAACTTGACAAGAAAAGATACTTCAATTTACAACACAGCTCAACGGTTATAGGTTCATCTTATAATAATGGAGTTGGAAGAATTTCAGGAGTTGAGTATAAGAATGTTATTTTCAGATCATGTGATAGAGTTGAGAATGAAGATCAAATCGTTAAAAATTTAACCATTGCGCAAGCCAAAAGCAATCAATATTTAAACATGTTGATTGAGTTTGACGCCGTTCAATTTACTGACGCTTCTTTAGGAAAAAAATACTATGATGCTACATTAAATAGTATAGGTGGAGCTACAAATCATGAAATCGTTGATGAAGCAGGAACTAAAATCATTGTTAGAGTTAGCGAGTATGCAAAATTTGCCGGCGAAGCAGTGCCTTCTAAAAACGGTAAAGTTCGTGGTGTCTTGACAAAATTCAACAACGATTTTCAGTTCATGATCAGAACCGTTAATGATGTTAAATTAACCAACAATAGAATTGTTCCTTTTTATGAGGAATCATTCACTTCTAATTTTCCTATTTGGACTAAATTTAGCGTAGTGGGAACACAAGTTTGGACATTGGATCCAACTTTTGGAAACCCAGGCGCTTGTGCTAGAATCTCAGGATTTTCAACCATTAACAACGCTAATGACGATTGGTTAATATCTCCTGCAATCAATACAGCTGGTCTTAGTTCAGGAACGCTAAGTTTTGACAATGCTTCAAGGTTTGCCGGTAATTTATTAGAGGTTTATATTTCTACCAATTACACTAGTGGAAACGCACCAAGCACAGCTACATGGACACTGTTAACCGGTGCGACTTTGGATACGAACATTAACGCTTATGTTTGGACAAATTCCGGAGGACTTAATATTTCATCTTATCTTGGAGCAAATATTCACGTTGCTTTCAGATATACTTCTACAACTACTGCTTCCAGAACATGGGAAGTAGACAATGTAAAAATTGTAGGGAACTAATATTTCCAGATACAATCATTAAAGTCCCGAGCAATCGGGACTTTTTTATTTTATAAATTCATTACTTTTACGTTCTTCAAAATAGAATCAAAATGAAAAATATTTTTATCACTATTATTAGTTTTATGGCACTACAAACTTCAGCACAAGAAGTATTAACTCCCGAAACCTTATGGAAATTAGGAAGAGTAACCGCTTTAGGAATTTCAATTGACGGAAAATCCATAGTCTATAAAGTAGCCACACCATCAGTAACCGATAACAAATCAACTACTAAATTCTACACCATTCCGGTAAACGGCGGAACACCAACTGAAGTACAAGAAACCAAAGAGTTATTGAGCGATAAAAACGTTTCTCCTGATGGTCTTTATATTCTTTCAAACCAAGAAGTAAAAACCGATAACGTATTAGGCAAAGACATTCATTCCGATTTAAGCAAAGCCGATGCCCAAGTGTATAACGGCTTAGATTACCGCCATTGGGATACTTGGAACAACGGAACACACAACCACGTTTTTTATGCTTTAAATAAAGGAACCAAGGCAAGGCCAATTGACATCATGCCTAACGAACCTTACGACAGTCCGCAAAAACCTTTCGGTGGCGATGAAGATTACATTTGGTCACCCGACAGCAAAAGTATCATTTACGTTTGCAAAAAGAAATCAGGAACGGATTATGCCATTTCCACTAACACCGATTTATACGAATACAACCTCGAAACCAAAACTACCAAAAACTTAACTGAAAGCAATCTCGGTTACGACATGAATCCGGTATTTTCCCCAACCGGGAACTTAACTTGGTTACAAATGAAACGCGATGGTTACGAAGCTGATAAAAACGATTTAATTGTTCGTTTCAAAGGCATCGATATGAACCTGACCGCCAATTGGGACGGTAGTGTCGATAGTTTTCTTTGGAGTACCGATGGTAAAAAAGTGTATTTTACTGCCGCTGTTGACGGTGCCAAACATTTATTCGAAGTCAATTTCCCTGGCTTAACCAAAATTGCTGTAACCGTAAAACAAATCACTTCTGGAGATTTTGATGTAAATGATTTGGTGGGTTTCTCAGGCGATAATATCATCGTGACCAGAACCGATATGAATCATGCAGGTGAAATCTATTCTTATAACTTCAAGAAAAAAACTTGGACACAACTGACCAAAACAAATGAGGAAACTTATGCCAAATTGGCTTTGCCAAAATACGAAAGACGTTATGTAACGACGACTGACGGGAAAAAGATGTTGGTTTGGGTAATTCTTCCACCGAATTTTGATAAAACTAAAAAATACCCAACGCTTTTATATTGCCAAGGCGGACCGCAATCACCGTTAACCCAAAGCTATTCATTCCGTTGGAACTTCTCTTTAATGGCTTCTCAAGGGTATGTAATTGTAGCACCAAACCGTCGTGGCATGTATGGTCACGGCCAAGCGTGGAACGAACAAATCTCTAAAGATTGGGGCGGACAAGTAATGGATGATTATCTTTCAGCGATTGATGATGTGGCCAAAGAAAGTTATGTCGATAAAACGCGTTTAGGCGCGGTTGGAGCAAGCTATGGCGGTTATTCGGTATTCTATCTCGCCGGCATTCACAACAACCGTTTTAAAACCTTTATTTCGCATTGCGGTGTTTTCAATTTAGAAAGCATGTACGGTACCACCGAAGAAGTGTTCTTCAACAATTGGGATCACGGTGGCCCCTATTGGGAAAAAGACAATGCCGATGCTCAAAAAGCCTACACCAAATTCAACCCAATTAAAATGGTCGATAAATGGAACACACCCATCCTAATCATCCAAGGCGGTAAAGACTACCGTGTGCCTATCGGACAAGGACAAGAAGCTTTCCAAGTCGCACAATTGCGAGGCATCAAAAGCCGTTTCATGCTTTTTCCTGAAGAAAACCACTGGGTATTAAAACCTCAAAATGCTTTAGTATGGCAACGTGAGTTTTACAAATGGTTAAAGGAAACTTTGTAATTTTTTTATTAATATTATGGTAGTATTTAATATTTCGGCTTTTTTACAAGCTTTGATAATAGTAATTATATTAGGTATTTTTTATTTAGTAGGTTTCAACAGTTTCTTCGAGGGAAATGGAATTTTACAAATGTATTTTATTCACCTTGTTGTGGCTTTTACCTATAAAGCCGGAATGAAAGGAAGATTGTTTTGGATTATACCAACATGGTTGATTTCATTATGCTTTGTTCTGATGGCTGTTATGCTCTTTAGTAATACAGGAATGAATGAAACAGTGTTCAAATTGATTAAGGGACTCAATTATTTTATCATTTTGTTTTTAGCTTATCGGATGATTTTCGGATTAAATGCTGATTTCGTGAAAGAGTTCAGAAATGCCAATTTAGTATTAAAAAACATCAATAAGACTGAAGAATATTTTGAACAAAACAAGAAAGAATTCTGGATACAGATATCACATACTTTTGTTTATCCAAACAGATTCTTCTTGTATGGATATCCTGCATATAAAATTATCTTTAGAAATTCTGTAACCCAACAAGATTTTGCGGAGCATTACAGGATGTTAATTGATTTGATTAAGGACAGATTGACTATTCTAAGTAACAGAGCGAAGCTCGGCAGTTTAAGTTTTGCGGTTGATAACTATTTAAAGACAGGCGAGTATTCTCATTCTTCAAATTCTTTAAAAAACATAGCCGAAGTTATTGATTTGGAAAATAAAGCAACGACATAAATTTGTATGACTAAAACAATGACTAAAACAATGACTAAAACTTATGCTGTTAATCGTGATTTGTTAGTTGGTTATGTAAACCGAGAAGTGAAAAAGAAAATGATTATGGTGTATGTTATTTTTGGCGTTTTTAGTATGCTTTTCCCTGTTCTGACACAGTTTCACCCCTATTCTTTTTTCCCGGTGTTGGTCTTTGTGCTTTTGGGATTTGTATGTTATCTCTCTATAAAAAACGGAACTGAAAATTTGGCCCAAAGCCTTCAGGTGACATTTACAGAAAGCGCTATCATAAAAACGCATGCTAAGGATAGCATTGATAGTTTAACCAAGGCAAGTATGGAGTTGAATACTATAAGGTATGGTCAAAAATTTGATTGTGTTATTCCTTTTAGTAAAATAAGTTTCACGGAAATAAATGACTTCGAAATCACTATTCATTCTATGGAAAGTAATTTGCTTAGTGATAGTGGGATTATTAAAATTCCGAAAGAAATGTCGGAATATGAAGAGATTTTGGAACACGTCAAATCAAATAAAAGTCGTTTTAAATTGTAAACAATATAAAATAAAAAGCCTCACTAATTGTGAGGCTTTCTATTTATTCCGGATCGTTCATTTTAAAACTCTCCATAAACTTCGTAGTATAATTTCCGGCTACATAATCCGGTTCTTCCATCAACTGACGGTGAAACGGAATAGTGGTTTTAATGCCTTCAATATAAAACTCATCCAAAGCGCGTTTCATTTTGTTGATGGCTTCTTCACGAGTTTGAGCCGTGGTAATCAACTTGGCAATCATCGAGTCATAATTCGGCGGAATGGTGTAACCTGCGTAAACGTGAGTATCTAAACGCACTCCGTGTCCACCCGGCGCATGTAAAACAGTAATTTTACCCGGTGACGGACGGAAGTCGTTATAAGGATCTTCCGCATTGATACGACATTCGATAGAGTGTAATTGCGGTAAATAATTTTTACCCGAAATAGGCACGCCGGCCGCTACTAATATCTGCTCACGAATCAAATCATAATCAATAACTTGTTCGGTGATTGGATGTTCTACTTGGATACGAGTATTCATTTCCATAAAGTAGAAATTTCGGTGTTTGTCCACCAAAAATTCTACGGTTCCGGCGCCTTCGTATTTGATGAATTCTGCTGCTTTAACCGCGGCTTCACCCATTTTAGTTCTTAATTCGTCAGTCATAAACGGAGACGGTGTTTCTTCCGTTAATTTTTGGTGACGACGTTGCACTGAACAATCTCTTTCTGATAAGTGACAAGCTTTTCCATAAGAATCACCTACCACTTGTATTTCAATATGACGCGGTTCTTCGATTAATTTCTCCAAGTACATGCCATCATTACCAAACGCTGCCGCTGATTCTTGACGAGCACTTTCCCATGCTTTCAATAATTCATCTTCTTTCCAAACGGCACGCATTCCTTTTCCACCACCACCGGCAGTAGCTTTCAACATCACCGGGAAGCCCATACCTTTAGATAATTCTAGAGCTTGTTCGTATGATTCTAACAAACCGTCAGAACCCGGAACGCAAGGAACTCCAGCCGCTTTCATGGTAGCTTTAGCCGAAGCTTTGTCACCCATACGGTCAATCATTTCAGGCGAAGCACCAATAAATTTGATACCGTGTTCCTGACAAATTTTAGAGAATTTAGCATTTTCAGACAAGAAACCATAACCCGGATGAATAGCATCAGCATTAGTGATTTCGGCAGCGGCAATAATATTCGACATTTTCAAGTAAGATAAATTACTTGGTGGTGGCCCAATACAAACGGCTTCGTCTGCAAACTTTACGTGTAAACTTTCCGCATCGGCTGTTGAGTAAACTGCCACGGTCTTGATGCCCATTTCTTTACAGGTTCTGATTACGCGAAGCGCAATTTCCCCTCTAT
This sequence comes from Flavobacterium sp., assembly GCF_046293665.1. Classification (GTDB taxonomy): domain Bacteria; phylum Bacteroidota; class Bacteroidia; order Flavobacteriales; family Flavobacteriaceae; genus Flavobacterium. Next base: position 317,763 of record NZ_JBKBOL010000001.1, on the reverse strand, counting down.
TGGCAATTAATATTTTTTTAAACATCCTTTTTAATTTGAAAATTATACAATTTGAAAATTTGAAAATTAGTGAAGCATGTGAAAATTATTTTCAAATTAACACATCTTCAAATCTTCAAATTAAGAAGGGTCAACTAAGAATAACGGTTGGTCAAATTCTACAGGAGACATATCATCTACTAAAATTTTAACGATTTTCCCGGTGATTTCTGCTTCGATTTCGTTGAATAACTTCATCGCTTCTACCACACAAAGTACGTCTCCTTTTTGAATAGTACTTCCTACTTCTACAAATACCGGTTTGTCCGGAGAAGGTTTGCGGTAGAATGTTCCAATCATTGGCGATTTTATAGTAACATACTTTGAGTTGTCGTCGGCAGCAGGAGCAGCAGCAACAGGAGCAGCGGCAACCGGTGCAGCAGCTACGGGAGCAGCAATAGCTTGTTGCATTGGAGCTTGTTGTACATAAGTGATATCAGGTGAATTGCCTTCTAAGGTAGTTCGGATTGTAATTTTAATGTCGCCTGTTTCTAACTTTACTTCAGCAACGCCGGAATTGGATACAAATTTGATTAGGTTTTGAATTTCTTTTAAATCCATAATTAGTTAGTTTTAGAATTAGTTTTATTGTTGTTTGTTGTATGCCCATTTTAAATAGATGGAACCCCAAGTGAATCCACCTCCAAATGCTGCAAATATTAAATTATCGCCTTTTTTAAATTGATTTTCAAAGTCACTCAACAACAAAGGTAGTGTTGCTGAGGTAGTGTTGCCATATTTTTGAATGTTTACCAATACTTTTTCCTCATCTAAACCCATTCTGTTGGCAGTCGCATCTATAATTCTTTTATTGGCTTGGTGAGCAATAAGCCAATTGACATCGTCTTTGGATAAATTATTGCGTTCCATGATTTTCTCACTAACATCAGCCATGCCTGAAACAGCGTATTTGAATACGGTTTTTCCGTCTTGAAATACAAAGTGTTGGCCGTTGGCAACTGTTTCAGCTGATGGAGGAAGGATAGAACCACCGGCATCAATTTTAAGGTATTCTCTACCGATTCCGTCGCTTCTTAAAAACTCATCTTGAAGACCAAGTCCTTCATAATTAGGTTCGAATAAAACCGCACCTGCGCCATCACCAAAGATGATACAAGTCGCTCTATCAGTATAGTCAATGATAGAAGACATTTTATCGGCACCAATTAAAAGTACTTTTTTGTATCGGCCAGATTCTATATATGCTGCTGCATTCGACATTCCGAATAGAAAACTAGAGCAAGCGGCTTGTAAATCGTAAGCAAAAGCATTTACGGCACCAATTTGGCTGGCCACATAAACGCCAGTGGCCGCTACCGGCATATCCGGAGTTGCAGTTGCCATAATGACTAAGTCTATTTCTTCGGGATTGATTTTGGCTTTGGAAATTAAATCCTGAGCGGCTTTGATAGCCAAATAAGAAGTGCCTTTGCCTTTTTCTTTTAAAAGCCTTCTTTCTTTGATTCCGGTACGAGAAGTAATCCATTCGTCATTGGTATCAACCATGGTTTCCAGTACTTGATTTGAGAGTACAAATTCCGGAACATAAGCTCCAACTGCGGTTATTGCGGCTGTAATTGTAGTCATAAAAATGGTATTTTTCCAATCGATTTTTTGAAATCGAAAAGTTGTGGAAATTACAAAAAAAAATTATACCTAAGGTGATTAGGATTGGATATTTGCTAAAATTAGCTAAAACAAAAAACTCCCATAAAGTGGGAGTTTGTTTTGTAAAAAAACTTTAATTAAGCAACAGCTACTGATTTATCAATAACTACTTGTCCTCTGTAATACATTTTTCCTTCGTGCCAGTAAGCTCTGTGGTATAAATGCGCTTCACCGGTTACTGGGCAAGTAGCGATTTGAGCAACAGTTGCTTTATAATGAGTTCTTCTTTTGTCTCTTCTAGTTTTGGAGATTTTTCTCTTAGGATGTGCCATTGTACTATATTATTTATCCGTTAATAGTTGTTTTAATTTGTCCCAACGCGGGTCAATATCATCTTCTTTTTTTACTTCTTTTGCGTCTTTTACTTGTAATTCGTTTAGTTTTTGCAATGCTTCTGTTTGTAATGTACCGTCTTTTACTCCGGGATGAACCCTTTTGAGAGGCACAGACAAAACAATCATTTCATAAATGTATTGTGATAAATCGATTTGATGTTCACCGTGTGGCAAAATCAATAACTCATCATTGTCATTGTTGAATTCTTCACCAAATTGGACTACTAATTTAATTTTTCCTTTGATAGGTAAATCAAATGGTTCTCCGGTCAGGTCACAGGGAACGTTAACGGTTCCTTTGTGTTTAAAGCTGACTTCTAACATGGTAGATTTTTTGTCTAAGACAACATCTACATCAACATCACAGCTTTCGTATTCATCAAAACTAAATTCGTCAAAGAACTTTTTGTTTATTTTAAACTCAAACTGATGCTTTCCTAATTTTAACCCTACAAAAGGAATTAAATATTCATTTGTACTTTTCATCTAGACAACAATTTGACCCGACATTTCGGGAGTGCAAAGATATAAAATTATTGGAATTCCAATAACCTTATGAACATTTTTTTGTTTATAACTGTTTTTCTTTTGTTTTCAGGGGATTCTTGCTGATTTGCAGGTGTTGAAATCTGGAATTATAGATATCAATGGCAGTATAAACAGCTTCCTTGAACGAATTATAGTCGGCAACTCCTTTTCCGGCGATTTCATATGCCGTTCCATGATCGGGAGAAGTTCTGATTTTGTTTAAACCTGCTGTGTAATTTACTCCATTGCCAAATGATAAAGTTTTAAAAGGAATTAATCCTTGATCATGGTAAGTGGCAACTACTGCGTCATATTTATCATATTGGTTACTACCAAAAAATCCATCAGCGGCAAACGGGCCAAAAACTAAAGTTCCTTTTTCAAACAATTTTTTTAGTGTTGGTTTCAGAATTGTATCATCTTCTTTGCCAATAACACCGTTGTCTCCGGCATGTGGATTCAAAGCCAACACGGCAATTTTAGGTTTGTTAATCCCGAAATCTTGAATCAAAGATTGTTTAATGGTTTCAACTTTTTGAATGATTAGTTTTTCAGTCAGATGTTTGGCCACCTCATTTACCGGGATGTGATCCGTTAGTAAACCAACTCTCAAATTATCATTGACCATTAACATCAGGGCATTGCCTTCCAATTCTTGGTTTAAATAATCAGTATGTCCGGGAAATTTAAATTCTTCCGATTGGATATTGTATTTATTGATTGGCGCGGTAACTAAAACATCAATTTGGTTTTCTTTCAAAGCTTTAGTGGCAGCTACAAAAGATTTTATGGCATACTTTCCGATGTTTTCGTCATTTTGACCAAAATTTAAATCAACACCTTCACGCCAAATGTTTAACACGTTGATTTTCCCAACTACTAATTGCTCTATTTTATCAATTCCATGTAACGGAGCAGTAAGTTCCAAAGTTTTTTTGATAAACGAAAGCACTTTTACATTGGCAAAAATAACCGGTGTGCAAAGCTCCAACATTCTGGAGTCTTCAAAAGTCTTAAGGATTACTTCGCTTCCAATACCGTTTAAATCTCCAATGGATATTCCAACGATTATATTTTCTGCTTTTTTCATAAGAAGGACTAGTTATTTATTGCTAATTTTGAAGTGCAAATTTAGTAAAATAAAACCATAATGTTTACAGGAATAATTGAAACCCTTGGAATAGTCAAAGAAATACAAAAAGACAACGATAATATTCATGTGAAGGTTTCTTCCACGATAACTAACGAGTTAAAAATTGACCAAAGTGTCGCGCACAACGGTATTTGTCTGACTGTTGTGGCAATTAGTAACGATGAATATACCGTAACAGCCATAAGAGAAACGATTGAAAAAACAAATCTCGGTGATTGGAAAGTTGGGGATTTACTTAATTTAGAACGCGCTATGAAATTAGGAGACAGGCTCGATGGGCATATTGTTCAAGGGCATGTTGACCAAACCGGAATTTGTAAATTAATTGAAGAAGCCAATGGGAGTTGGTATTTTACTTTTGAATATGATCAACAATTAAACAATATTACGATTGAAAAAGGCTCAATCACGGTTAACGGAGTTAGTTTGACTGTTGTGAATTCAAAAGAAAATGAATTTAGTGTGGCAATTATTCCTTACACCTATGAATATACTAATTTTAAATCGTTCAAAATAGGCACAAAAATAAATTTAGAATTTGATGTTGTGGGAAAATACGTGGCACGTTTGTCTTCTTTGAGACAATAATTTTTAAAATTCGTGCATTTATAAAGAAAAAAGCATCCTTTTAATGGGATGCTTTTTTTATATTCAATTTGTAAATTTTGTATAATCCAAAGGTTAATGAGATGACCATCAACAACAATACACCTCCGTCCAAAGGCAAGCCTGGCGGTGGTGGAGGCAATGATGGTTGTGGTGGTTCCGCAGGTGCCGCATGGCTTGCGAAGCTCCACAAAAGCAAAACCAGAATGGTAATTATTCTACTCGGGACAATTTTCATAGTGCGTAAAAGTATAAAAAAAATCTAATCTCCAAAATAAATTAAATATTTTATCCATTAAGTTAATAGAAATTTAATCTCCAATAGCGCTTTTTTTAAAGCGAATTAGTAGTTTATTTCTAAAAATTATGATAAAAACACATTTCTTATAAACGATAAATTTCCTCTGTTGGTTTTATTTTTAGATAAAAAAAGACCTCTTTTGGAGGTCTTTTTGATTTGTGGTCCCACTTGGGCTCGAACCAAGGACCACCTGATTATGAGTCAGGTGCTCTAACCAACTGAGCTATAGGACCGTTTTTACTTCACAGATTTGGGATATTGTGAACAAAGCCACGGCTTTATTTGAGGTTGCAATATTACCACTAATTTTTTTTCGTTGCAACTATTTTTGCTCGATTTCTTGACAAAGCTCAATCAAAACGCCGTTTGTTCCTTTTGGATGTAAAAAAGCGACTAATTTATTATCCGCTCCTTTTTTGGGTGTTTCGTTTAATACTATGAAGCCTTCATTTTTTAATCGTTCCATTTCTGAAAGTATATCTTGTACATCAAAAGCAATGTGGTGAATACCTTCTCCCTTCTTTTCCAGGAATTTAGCGATTGGGCTTTCCGAATTGGTAGCTTCGAGCAGTTCTATTTTATTTGGTCCGTTCATAAAAAAGGAAGTTTTTACACCTTCGCTGGCGACTTCTTCTTCTTTATAAGGTGGATTTCCGAAGAGTTTTTCGAAAAGCAGGTTGGACGTTTCTAAACTTTTTACGGCGATGCCAATATGTTCTATTTTTCTCATGAGTTGTACTTTAACCGCAAAGTTCGCAAAGTTTTTCTCAATCCCGAAATTTCGGGACGCAAAGATACTATGGTTTTTAATTTAGCCCCGATTCCTTCGGCAGTCGCTTCGCTCGTGTGTAGTGGCACGCAGTAGAACGGATAGCGGGAAAATGGCTGGCTGAAAATGCCAAAACTTTCGCTTCTGGCCTTTATAAAAATTTAAATCGTATTTTTGCCGCATGGAAACGAACAGACAGAAAAAAATTGGCAGTGTATTGCAAAAGGATTTGGTAGATATTCTTCAAGGGGAAGTGCGTAAAAACGGTATTTCTAATTTGGTTATTTCGGTTTCAAAAGTGAGCGTGACTACTGATTTGTCTATTGCTAAAGTGTATTTGAGCGTTTTTCCTCAAGACAAGGCTAAGGATTTATTGGAAGCCATTAAAACCAATGCGCCTTTAATCAAACACGATTTGTCGCAAAGGGTAAAGTTGCAATTGCGCAAAGTGCCGAATTTGGCTTTTTATATTGACGATTCGTTGGATTATATTGAAAAAATTGACAACGCTTTGGCCGGAAAAGAAAATCCGATAGAAAACCGTGACCTTTTAGACAAACGCAAGAAATTCTAGTTTGAACTTTTCGCTCTACATAGCCAAACGATACCTTTTTAGCAAAAGTAAAAACAATGCTATCAATATTATTACGGGTATTGCTTCGGTTGGGATTATTGTTGGCGCCATGGCTTTGTTTGTGGTGCTTTCTGTTTTTAGTGGGCTACGTAATTTTAGTTTGTCATTCTCCAATGACTTTGACCCCGATTTGAAAGTCAATCCAATTTCAGGAAAATCATTTTTTATTAGTCCGAATCAGGAAAAAGAATTAAAAAATATTGACGGTGTTGCTTCTTACAGCAAAGTTGTAGAAGAACGGGTGCTTTTCTTTTTTGAAGGAAAAGAACAGGTGACTTATTTAAAAGGTGTTGATGTTAATTTTACCAAAACCAACGTTGTAGATCAGAACTTGGTTAACGGAAAATGGTTGGAATCCAATACGATTCAAGTCGTGATTGGTTACGGAATTTCGCAGAAGTTATCCCTAGGACTTTATGATTTTAATAATGCTTTTGAAGTTTATGTGCCGAGAAAAGGGAAAGGGGTTATTGAAAGCGAAGCTGAAGCGTTCAATAAAACTACTTTGATTCCGGTAGGAATTTATGCTGTTAGCGAGGATTTAGACCATAAATATGTGTTTTGTGATTTGACTTTAGCACAAAAATTATTGGAACTTCAACCAAATCAAATTTCAGGAGTTGAAATTAAACTGAAACCTAATGTTGATGAAGCTACGGTTATTGAAAAGCTGAATATGCTATTTCAAAATAAAGTGGAAATTAAAAACAGAGCACAACAAAACGCTACTTTATATAAAATGTTGAATACCGAAAATATTGCGGTGTATTTAATTTTTACTTTGGTAATTATTATTGCGCTTTTCAACTTAATCGGTGCGCTAATCATGATGGTTTTAGATAAGAAATCGAATTTAAAAACGCTTTATAATTTAGGTTCCGAAATCAAAGATTTGAAGAAAATATTCCTATTACAAGGCAGTTTGTTGAGCCTTTTTGGAGGCATTATCGGTTTGCTTTTGGGAATCATTATTGTGGTGATTCAGCAACAGTTTAATTTGGTTATGATTACCGAAACCTTAGCTTATCCTGTAGTTTTCAGTATTCAAAATGTAGTGATTGTTTTCTTGACGATTGTATCTTTAGGCTTTATTTCCAGTTGGATTGCAAGTAGTAGAGTAAGTAAAAAATTGTTGGATTAAACAAACTGAAAACCCGAATACACCTCCTGAATTTCATCCAAAGCCTTAAACAAAGCTTCAGCCGATTCCAGTGTAACTAATTTTAAACGGTGTTCTTTAAAGTTGGGAATTCCTTTAAAATAATTGGTGTAATGACGTCGCATTTCTACAATGCCCACACGTTCGCCTTTCCAATCCATTGACCAAGTTAAATGATTTCTCGCGGCTTCTATCCGATCTGCCATTGTTGGTTGTGCCAAATGTTCACCGGTTTTGAAATAGTGTTTGATTTCGTTAAAAATCCACGGATAACCAATCGCGGCGCGACCAATCATCATCCCATCTAATCCGTATTTGTTTTTGTATTCCAATGCTTTTTCGGGCGAGTCAATATCACCGTTTCCGAAAATCGGCATCGTAATTCTAGGGTTTTCTTTAATACGCTGAATGTGTGACCAATCTGAATGACCTTTGTACATCTGAGCTCGAGTTCGGGCATGAACTGTTAAGGCTTGCACACCAATATCTTGCAAACGTTCAGCTACTTCGTCAATATTAATCGAGTTTTCGTCCCAACCTAAGCGTGTTTTTACGGTAACAGGAAGAGAAGTTCCTTTGATAACGGCCTTGGTTAAGCGAACCATCAAATCAACATCTTTTAAAACACCGGCTCCGGCACCTTTACAAACCACTTTTTTTACCGGACAACCAAAATTAATATCCACCAAATCAGGTTGAACGGCATCGACAATTCTGGAAGACATTTCCATGGCTTCTTCATCGCCACCAAAAATTTGAATCCCAACCGGACGTTCATAATCGAAAATATCCAGTTTCATTCGGCTTTTCATCGCATCGCGAATTAATCCCTCGGAAGAAATAAATTCTGAGTACATCAAATCGGCTCCATGTAACTTACACAATCTGCGGAACGGTGGATCGCTCACGTCTTCCATAGGCGCAAGTAACAAAGGGAAATCTGGTAATTCAATATTGCCGATTTTGGGCATATCCGGATATGATTTTTTTGCAAAGGTAAAAATCTATTATTAATAACTCTTAAATGATTATTAATCTTCTACTGGCTGAAATAAAATTATCAACAAAGTAATGATATATAAGAAAAAACATTAAATTTGAATTCTATACATCTTTAAACCAACCAATTAAACATTTTATCATGAAAAAACAATTACTCATTCTGCTGTTATCAGTGCTGACTTTGGTTAGCTGTAGTGATGAAAGCAACAATTCATCTGGCCAAAAAACAGGCACACTAAAAGGCAAAGTAACTACCATTAATACCCATAAAGCTGTAGGTGGCGCTTTGGTGTTTGCTTTTGACGACGAAAAAAATATTTATTATGCCTATAGCAATGCCGCAGGAGATTTTGAATTAAACGCGCCAATTGGCGACAGAACATTGTATATTCAAACCGGAGATGGCTCTAATTTTAGAACCAATATTAATGTTGTGGTTCAGGAAAATCAGACGCAGCAATTAGAAGAATCGTCTCTTAGACTAGATCAAGTGGCAAGAATCGCTTATGTTAGTGGTAGTTATGATAGCATAGAAGAAATTATTGCTTCTTTGGGTTATGAAACAGAATCCTTAACATACGCACAATTGTCTGATTACAGTATTGTTTCTCAGTATGATATTATCTTTTTGAATTGTGGTTCAATAGCGAGTTCTAATAGCATAAGTAACAATCCAACGGCTACAACCAATTTGGCTCAATTTGTTACTAATGGGGGTAGTTTGTATGCATCTGATTGGGCTATTGCCTATTTGATAGGAGGAACTAATCGCACAACCGCTTGTAATGCTTCAGGAGGATTTATTCCAGACAGCACACTTTGCTCGCTGGGAAATGGAAGTGCAACAACGCTTAACGCTTTGATTACTAATTCTGCACTAGCAAATGCGATTGGGCTTACAACGTTGGATATTGAATATGATTTAGCGTCTTGGCAAAAAATTAATTCGGTTGATGAAAGTTTTTGGGAAGTTTTGGTAAGAGATTCTACTACAAATGAAGCCTTAATGATTAAAACCAACAATTTTTATGATCAAAGTTTGGCCGGAAGCAGAGTCGGAAATTCGCAAAATTCAGATTGGATTACCATTTGTCATGTACCGGATGAAAACGGAAGTAGTCCTATTACCATTACTATAGAAGCTTCCGCTTTACAAGATCATCTGGATCATGGTGATGCTTTAGGCTCTTGTTCGGCCGTTGGAACAAGTGGCACAATTTATTATACTACATTTCACAATCACGCCAATCAAAACATTGGAAACTCCCAATTTATACTGGAACACGTCATTTTAAACCTTTAATAAAAAATGCTCCTTAAAGGAGCATTTTTTATTAAATAGCTTTTGAAAATAAGCTTTTAATCCATTCAAAAAACATCCTTTTCGATACCAATGGAAATCTTTGATAAACACTATATTAATTTGCCTAATATCATTAGCTTTGCAGACTATATTTAAAAGAAGAATATTATGAAAAGAAATCTTTTTTATGCATTGTTATTTGTTTCTTTAACAATTAATGCCCAACGCAAAGCTGATAACTCTGTTGCTCTAGAAAATAATTTAAAAGAAGTATATTTTAACGCTTTTTCAGGCATACCTGTAGTGCAGTCAAATAAAGAGTTAATTGGAATTGATCCCTATCAAGGAAAAGTAATTTGGAAACAACCTATGACTTCATTAGGTTCATTGTCTACTTTAAATGGAGAAGGCGAAGCGGTTGTGAACAATATTAACAATACGCCTTTCATTATTCTTGAAAATAAAACATTACTAGACACGCGTAACGGAAATGTGCTTTTGAAAGGTAATAAAATTGAGACTTTTCAGTTATTGCCTGAAATTTTTGCAGTTTTAGTAGCTACAAAAGGAGAAAAAGGCGAGAAAGCTTTCTCGATGATAGACATGAAATCATCAACAGTGAAATGGACATCAGCCTTAAAAGTTAAGACCAGTTTGTTAGATAAGGCCATCGCTTTGGGTTCCTCAGAAGGAACTCCGGAGAGTTTTAGAAATCTGATTTATACCAAAACGCATAAAATAGCTTTAATGTATGGCAAATCAATTATGATTTTGGATGCCAAAACAGGGAAAGTAGTTTTGAATGATAATATTAAAACCGGAATGTTATTTACCGATAGCAAAGAGCAAAATCTTTTTGTAGTTGAAGGTAGTCCGGGTTTAGTTCCTGAATTGAGAAGTTTTAGCGATGCAGTTTTAGTCTTCGATTTTAATAGCGGTAAAGAGGTGACAAAAATCAAGTTAGATGATAATTTTGGATGGCACAAAGATATTGATGGTAAAATTTTCATCAAAACCAAAGGTGACGGAATGATGTATGACTATTCAGGTAAGGAAGCGTGGAAAAATAAATTTGGTGAAAAAAGGATTTACAGCATTGAAAAAACGCCGGAAGGCTATTTGGTTTTTTACAAAAACGAAAAAATGTTACTTGACAATCAAGGGAAAAAAATCTGGAAGAAAGCAGAGAAAGTTGCTCTTAACTTTGGAGATGACGATTATGACTGGCTAGAAGACCAGGGCTATACAAAATATGAATACAATGCCGGAACCATCTATGTTACCAGTCAAGCCTTGAGATATTTTGACAATAAAGATAAAGCCAAGAATTTCAAGAAAACCTTAAGTTACAAATCAAATTTAGTTTCATTTGATGAAGAAACCAAAGCGCTTTTGATTATTGAATGTGGCGTTGGAAGCGAAGGGCTATTTTTATATAATCCAGACAAAGGACTTTTGCCTAAAAAAGAACAATCTATATCCATCAAAAAACCAGGATTTTTAAACATTTTTGAAAAAACAAGTACCGGTTATTTCATTTCAAGTCCATGGGAATATATTATTTTGAACGACAAAGGGGTTATTGTCACCCAAAAATATTACTCAACACCAGGAGAAACAGGTAGAAAATTATTGAACGTAGCTTCAGGAATTTTAGACACGGCCGGAGCCGCCAGTGAACTAACAGGAATAACCAATATGGTTGGCGGAACACCGGAAGCACTTGGCAATTCTATGGGAGTTCCGGGAGCAACAACGGATCAAGCGGATAAAGGCGTTAAACAATTTAAAAGAGGAGAATATTATACAGAAGCCTCAAGTATGCTTTACAATCCTAATCGATTAAATGCTTTTACCCAAACTAACGATTATGCTTTCTTTTTTACCAAAGACAAAGAAGGCAATAAGTTTTTAGTTCAAGTAGAAAAAAAATCGGGCAAAGAAATAGACAAACTTAAATTTGAAAGTAACGATCCTAAATATGTAGTTGATGATGTTGAAAAGAGAGTTTTTTACATCAATAAGAACAATCTGGATATTTTTACCATCAAATAAAAACAACCCTGCATAAAAGAATAAATATATAATTTGACTACAGTTGAATTACAGCTAAAAGAAGATGAAGCACATTAGAAATTTTTGCATTATTGCACACATTGACCACGGAAAAAGTACGCTGGCAGACCGATTGCTTGGGGCTACCCAAACCGTTACCGCTCGTGAAGAAAAAGCCCAATTGCTCGACAATATGGATTTGGAGCGCGAACGAGGCATTACGATTAAAAGTCACGCTATTCAAATGGAATACAAATACAAAGGCGAAGATTATATCCTAAACCTTATTGATACGCCAGGACACGTTGATTTCTCGTATGAAGTATCCCGTTCCATTGCCGCTTGTGAAGGCGCTTTGTTGATTGTAGATGCGGCGCAAAGTATACAGGCACAAACCATTTCTAACTTGTATTTGGCTTTAGAAAATGACCTGGAAATCATTCCGGTGTTGAACAAAGTAGATTTACCAAGCGCTAATCCGGAAGAAGTAAGTGACGACATTATCGATTTATTAGGTTGTAAAATGGAAGATATTATTCACGCTTCGGGTAAAACCGGTTTTGGCGTGGAAAATATTTTAGCAGCCATTATTGAAAAAATTCCGGCACCAAAAGGCAATAAAGACGAACCATTACAGGCGTTGATTTTTGATTCGCATTACAATCCGTTTCGCGGCATCGAAGTTATTTTCCGCATCAAAAACGGAGAGATAAAAAAAGGGCAAAAAATCAAATTCATGGCGACCGGCAATGAATATTTTGCCGATGAAGTAGGAACGTTGAAGTTAAATCAGGTTCCGAAAAACGTGATTTCTACCGGTGATGTTGGGTATTTAATATCCGGAATTAAGGAGGCGAAAGAAGTAAAAGTGGGTGACACCTTAACCGATGCTAAAACGCCAACCACCAATATGATTACAGGATTTGAAGATGTAAAACCAATGGTTTTCGCCGGAATTTATCCTGTAGACACCGATGATTACGAAGATTTGCGTGCTTCGATGGAGAAACTACAATTGAATGACGCTTCCTTGGTGTTTACCCCAGAAAGTTCGGCCGCTTTAGGTTTTGGTTTCCGTTGTGGATTCTTAGGAATGTTGCACTTGGAAATCATCCAAGAACGTTTGGAGCGCGAATACGATATGACTGTAATCACAACAGTTCCCAACGTTTCTTATTTGGCTTATACTAAAAAAGAGCCCGAAGTTGGTTTCGTAGTTAACAATCCATCCGATTTACCGGAACCTTCGAAATTAGACCGAGTTGAAGAACCGTTTATCAAAGCGACCATCATCACGAAAGCTGATTATGTTGGCAATGTAATGAGTTTGTGTATTGAAAAACGAGGTGTTATCACGAATCAAACCTATTTAACGACAGAAAGAGTTGAATTGAATTTCGACATGCCTTTGGCAGAGATTGTATTCGATTTTTATGATAGATTAAAAACCGTTTCCAAAGGTTATGCGTCGTTTGACTATTCGCCAATTGGAATGCGAGCCTCTAAATTAGTGAAGTTGGATGTTTTATTAAATGCTCAATCAGTCGATGCGCTTTCGGCCTTGATTCACGAAAGTAACGCTTACAACATTGGTAAAAAAATGTGTGAAAAACTGAGAGAATTAATCCCAAGACAACAATTTGACATACCGATTCAAGCAGCGATTGGTGCCAAAATCATCGCGCGTGAAACAATCAAAGCTTTACGTAAAGACGTTACTGCCAAATGTTACGGTGGAGATATTTCGCGTAAGCGTAAACTGTTGGAAAAACAGAAAAAAGGAAAGAAAAGAATGCGTTTGGTAGGCAATGTTGAAATTCCGCAAGAAGCGTTTATGGCGGTTTTGAAGTTGAACGACTAGTTTAAGAAAATAGAACATAGAATATAGATGAAACCCAATGGCGAAAGTTGTTGGGTTTTGTTTTTTACCATATAAGTCATATAAGAATCTTATATGACTTATGTGGTAAAAAAACTACTGCATTCCTTCAAACAATTTTTCGACATCCTCTTTTTTGAAAAGTTGTGTACCTTCGTTCATGGTGGCCGCTGTTCCACAAGCAACACCCCATTGAAGGACTTCTTTTAAAGTTTTGTTTTGAGACAAAGCCCAAACCATTCCGCCTACCATGCTGTCGCCAGCACCAACAGTACTTTTCTTGGTGACTTTTGGAGCCGCAATAAATTCAGTTTGGTCTTTTGAAACCAAAATAGCGCCGTTTTCTCCAAGAGAAACAACAACAATTTCAGCGCTTCCTTTTTCGATTAAAGATTTAGCGGCTTTTTCTACTTCGGGTAATTCTAATCTTTCGGTTCCGATTAATTTGGCTAATTCACCTATGTTTGGCTTAATCAAACAAACTCCGGTTTCCAACACTTTTCTCAACGCTTCGCCCGAAGTATCCACAATTACTTTAATTCCGGAAGCTTTTGAGGTTACAGCAATTTTTTGATAGAAATCTGTTGGTAAACCTTCATTTAAACTTCCACTGAGAACCAAATAGGTTGTTTTTAGTTCTTTGATCATCGTTAGAATAGTTTCTATTTCTTCGGTTGAAAATTCCTCTCCCGGAAATCCAAATCGGTATTGCGCTTTGGTACTGTTTTCAAAAGCAATAAAATTTTCTCTCGTCCAGTTTTTTGTTTTTATGACGATGCTCTCAATTCCTTCATTGGCGATTAATTCTTCTAACTTTCCACCGGTTGAACCGCCTGAAGTAAACACACAAACAGAATTTCCTCCTAATTTAGAAATGGCTTTAGAGACATTTATTCCGCCTCCACCGGCATCGTATCTTGGTTTTTCGCAACGGATCTTTTTTTCGGGAACCAATTCTGAAAAATGGGTAGACTTATCTAATGATGGATTGACCGTAAGGGTAATGATTTGATGTGTCTTCATTGTAAAAAAAATTATTTATAGTAAAGGTGCGAAAATTTATTGTCTTTATCCTTTTACCATAAAGTACTATCTTTGAATAAACGTCTTTTATGTTAGATGATTCTCCCAAACGGTTTGACCGTATTATCGCCATTCTGATTCAGTTACAATCGAAAAAGGTTGTCAAGGCTCAGGAATTGGCAGAACGTTTTGAGGTAAGTTTGCGTACCATTTATCGAGATATTCGAACGCTTGAAGCATCAGGAGTGCCTATTTATGGCGAAGCGGGAATAGGATATTCATTAGTTGACGGCTATCGTTTACCACCGGTTATGTTTACCCGAGAAGAAGCAAGCAGTTTTATTGCTTCCGAAAAACTAATGCAAAAATTTATTGATAAGGAATTGGGACAGCATTACCAATCGGCCATGTTTAAAATCAAATCAGTGATGCAAAGTTCGGATAAAGATTGGGTTTCGAGCATCGAATCCAAAATACTGATACAGCCACCGAACGGCGATTTATTCAATGAGAAGGTTCCCAATGCTATGGCAATCCTTTTTAAAAGTATAGCCGATAAAACTCAAGTTATACTAGATTATCAGGCTGTTGAAGCCGAAAATGCTTCTTTGCGCACTATTGAACCGGTTGGAATTTTTCACGATAATAACAGTTGGTACGTATTAGGCTTTTGTCATTTGAGAAATGATTATCGTCAGTTTCGTGTTGATCGAATGGAAGGAATTAAAAAAACCGAAATTTCATTTACCAAAGAGCATGATGCTTTAGAAACTTTTTTGGATAAAGAAAAGAAATCGCCAACAACAACTGTCCGACTTTTAGTTGATAAAAAAATCAGCAAATATCTTTCCTATGAAAAAAATTACCACGGATTTGTTTCACAAAAAAATGTGGGTGATTTGGTAGAAATGACTTTCTTGTCTCGAGATATAGAAAACGGATTTTCCCGTTGGTATTTGATGTATGCCGATTATGCCGAAATAATAGAGCCACTATCATTGAAAAACCGAGTTTTAGAACTGATGGATAGTTATCGCCAACGATTACAAAAAAGCCCCGACTAATCGAGGCTTTAACCAGCGCGCCGGCTGGCTCCTGCAAAAAACAATTCGGTTCGGCCCTACCAACGTTCCCAAAAAAATGGAGGTTCTATTCCAAGTGCTCTAAGGTAAACATAACCTTGTCCGCGATGGTGAATTTCATTGTCGATAAAATAAAAGATGTTTTGGTAAATCGGAAATTCATATTGCCCGAACAAATTGAAGGTTTTTTCAAAATCTTCTTCAGGAATTTGGGCCCAAAGACGGTTGATTTCTTCAGTAGCTTCGTCCCATTTTTGCAAATAGTCTGCTTTCGTATTTAATATAAAGCCTTCTTCGGTGTAAGGTTGGCTGTCTCTTGAAATAATAGCTTTCAAAGCCGGAACCGCAATAGAAAGTAACTCAGAGGCCAAACCTGAGAACGGACGCATGCCGCCAATTGAGAACTCAAAAAATTCTTTTTCAGGAAAAGCTTCGATAACGCGGCGTGTTACAAAACGATGGCCTTGCCAGTGGCGCAATAACTGTTCTTTTGATAAAATTGATGAGGTGTTCATAGTTTCCATAAGTTGTTGTTTTTTATTTATAAGTCAAAATTAAAAAGGAGCAATGACAACAGTATGTCAGTAGGAATTTGAAAGGTTAAATTTATTTTAAAAAAATAACTAAGTCGCTGAGTAGCTAAGTAACTGAGTGTTATTTTTATTGTGATTAAGCTATGAAACCAGTACCTTTGTGGCTCAGAAACTTAGTAACTCAGGCACTCAACAACTTTAATATGTTAGAAGATAAAACTCCGCAACGGACTTCACTTTCCCAATTAGGCGAATTTGGTTTGATTGACCATTTGACCAAAAACTTTGATGTAAAACAACCATCGACCTTAAAAAGCATAGGCGATGATGCAGCCGTTTTGGATTTTAAGGATAAAAAAGCAGTTGTGTCAACCGATTTATTGATTGAAGGTGTGCATTTTGATTTGTCTTATATGCCGTTGCGACATTTGGGTTATAAAGCCGTTGTGGTGAATGTTTCAGACATCTGTGCTATGAATGCTAAACCTACACAGATAACCGTTTCAGTAGCGGTTTCTAATCGTTTTCCGCTGGAAGCTTTGGAAGAACTGTTTGATGGGATTGCTTTGGCAGCCAAATTCTATAATGTAGATGTCATTGGCGGTGATACTACTTCGTCACAAAAAGGATTGATTATTTCGATTACAGCTATAGGCGAAGCAAATGAAAATGATTTGGTTTACAGAAATGGCGCCAATAATGGCGATTTATTAGTGGTAACCGGAGATTTAGGTTCGGCTTATATGGGATTGCAGGTTTTGGAACGCGAAAAGCAAGTTTTTCAGGTGAATCCAAACAACCAACCCGATTTGGATGCCTATACTTATTTAATAGAGCGCCAGTTAAAACCGGAAGCACGTCATGATATCAGAGTTTTATTAGAAAAATTGGAAGTTAAACCTACCTCTATGATTGATATTTCGGATGGATTGTCTTCGGAGATTATTCATATTTGTAAACAAAGTAAAGTCGGCTGTAATTTATACGAAGAAAAAATTCCGGTAGATCCACAGTTTATCAATGTTTGTGAAGAATTCAATATTGATTCCACAACCGTTGCGATTAATGGTGGCGAAGACTATGAATTGCTGTTTACGATTGCCTTAGAGGATTTTGATAAGATAAAAGCCAATCCTAATTTTACGGTTATTGGGCATTTAACACAAGAAAGCGAAGGCATACACTTAATCACAAGAGCCAACACCAAAATTCCTTTGAAAGCTCGAGGTTGGGACGCTATGGAATAATAAAAAAAGCGATACCCGAAAGTATCGCTTTCCCCCTAAGTCTTGAAAAATTAAGCAGTAGTTTGAGGTTTTATAACTACTGGATTAATTCTACAAATACTAACCCTGAAATCATTCAGCTAAGTTAGTTATTGTAGCTAAGCGTTAATTACGGTTTCCCGCATATTTGATTACGGTTTCCCGTAATATCGTTAAATGACACCTTTATTCTTGGCTTCTCTGATTAAATCAACATCGGTTCCGCCGGCTACTTCAAGGATTTCGCGGATATTTAGTTTTCTTTTTTCGATAGCGCTTAAAGAAAGCGGAATATAGGTTGGTAGATCTTTAGTTTTTACACCTTTAGATAGATGAAATAGTATTTGCTTGTCGAAAACATCTAATTCGATGTTGTTGTATTGGGCTTGCCCTACTAATTTAATTACGGTTTGGCTGTAATAACTTTCGTCGTTAATGATTTTATCAAAGGCAAAGAGTAATTCGTCAAAAGTCAGGTCGTTTTTGATAATTAAACCGCTTGGGTTGATGTTTTTGATGATATTGTTTATCTTAAGTAATTCTGTGTGCATCGTCAAAAGAATTACTTTACACTCCGGCATTTCGGTTTTCATCAACGCCGCTAAATCTTCTCCGGAATAGATTCCTTTTTCGGCATATTCGGGCATACTGATGTCAAAAAAGGCGATGTCAAATTTTTTAGCTGAATCTATAATGTTTTCATAGCCTGTTTTACAGTTGTTGGCTTGTGTTACTATAAATTCATAGCCTTTTTGGCCATATTTATTGATTGCATTTTTGTAGGCTTCAATAATGAACGGATGGTCATCTACGATTAAAATTTGGATAGGGCTTTTCATTCTTGTTCTACTGTTATAGGTTGTTTAGTTTCTATTGGTATGGTAATTATAATTTTGGTTCCATTGCCTTTTTTAGAATTGATGTCGATAATTCCTTTACAATCATGAGTTCTTGATATCATGTTTTGCATACCAATACCTTTACTTTTCTTATTGACATCGAATCCAACTCCGTCGTCTTGGATTTTCAAATATACATTTTCATTATCGCCTTTTATTTCTACCAAAATGTTTTTGGCGTTGGCATACTTGTTAATGTTTTGCAAGCCTTCCTGAAGAATGCGATATAAGTTGATTTTAATAGCATTACTTACTTTATCCCAAACCACGTTCTCGTCAATGGTATAGTTGACATTCACTTCAAATGCCGTTTTTTGTTCTTCTAATAAATTATGTACGATAGAAACAAAGTTATTAATTAAAACTTGTTTTTCTCTATTCAAGTCGTGGGATATTTCGCGAATGTCTTGTTCGATGGTTTTGAGTTCGTTTAGTAATTCAAAACGTTTTTGTACGGCATCTTCTTCGGTGCTTGAGTTTAAGCTGTCTAGATTTAAGCGCAGACCAAACATTCTGCCTAAAACACCATCGTGTAAATCCTGAGCTAAGCGTTTTTTCTCTTTATTTCGACTTTCATCAATGATAGCTTGCTGCGACATCATTAGGTTGTAAATGTCTTCGTTGGCTTTTTGTTGGGCTTGTTTGTACAGTAATTCACGAGTTCTGGCTCTTTGTGCTCTTACAACAAATAATAGGACTACTAGTATAAAGGAAACTACAAAAACATAGAGAAGGTTTCTGTTGCTTTCTGCTAAGCCTTCATTTTCTTGGATAATTTCGTCGGTTTCGAGCTGGAGACGGGCGAATTTTTCTTGTGATTTTTTCTCAACCTCTTGAATGCTATCGCTTATTTTAATGTAATCTTTGGAATACTTAGAGGAGTTTTTTAAACCTACGTTAGACATTTGCTTTAATGCTACTAGAATGTCTCTGGTTTTTTTTGATGATTGAGCTAAATCAAGAGCTTCTTTTGCAAATATTTGAGATTTTAAAGTGTCTCTTTTAAATATAAAATATTCTGAAATGTGTATTTTGCTAAGTATAATTAGAGATGTTTCTTGTAGATTTTCTCGGACTTTTAAAGAGGTAAAGAATAGATTAGGTAATTCGTTCAGATCTCTTATTTTAAATTTTGAATATGCTAAATTATCAATAAGCAAACTATAAAGCTCTTGATCGTCAAACTCTATTTTTGTATTTTTTAATGCGTTATAATAGTAATTTGTGGCGATCTTGTAATCGCCTTTTTTTTGATAAACATATCCAATATTGTTTAAACAAGTTTCCCTTTGAAAGCTCCCTTTGAGTTGGTTTGCATCAACTATTTTTAATCCTTTATTAAAATATTCAATTGCTTTATCATAATCTTTGGCATCAACAGCAACTATTCCCATCATAGTCAAGATGGCATATGCTTTGTCAAATTCTTTGGTAACATCAGTTTTTTCATAGGCTTCGGTTAATGATCTATCAGCTGCAACAAAAT
This sequence comes from Flavobacterium sp., assembly GCF_046293665.1. Taxonomy (GTDB): domain Bacteria; phylum Bacteroidota; class Bacteroidia; order Flavobacteriales; family Flavobacteriaceae; genus Flavobacterium. The sequence goes on along the minus strand of NZ_JBKBOL010000001.1, from coordinate 298,044 downwards.
CTCCAATGTTATATTGAATAATACTTTTGTTTAAAAGCACATTTGAAAGCACTTCTTTTTCCTTTATTTTTTTTAGGATTTTTTCTGAGTTGAAATAATAGTAAAATGCACTATCGCTATTTAAAACATTCTTGAGTTGATTTCCTTTATAGCGATAGCCTTGAGCTAAATTAAAACTATCTTTGCTTTTAATAGATTTCTCAATCAGTAAATTAGAAGCTATTTGAAATTCTTTAGTTTTGTTTAGTCTATAAAATCCTTGAGTGATGGAAAATAGTTTATTTCTAGTGGCTGAATCGTTTGGTTGATCCTGGTATACTAGAAGAGCCTTTTTATAGTTCTTGTATTGTGTTTTCGTATCAATTTTAACACTGTTAACGTTTCTCAAAAACAAATTAATGCTGTCGAGTGATTTATTATCGCTGTCAATGGTTGGCTTTTTATCCTTGTTACAGCTAACAATTAAAATAAGAAAAATAAAATAAAATTTATTTATTTTCAATGTGAGTGTTATTTAATATTCCCCAAAAATACTAAACAATTTCCAAAAAAAAACCACTCTGTGAAGAGTGGTTATTATTTTTTCAAAGTATAATTATTCTAATACCGGTTTTTTAGTTCCACTACCACCAGTTTCGTTATCATATTCTAGTACAGGTTTTTTAGTTCCACTACCACCAGTTTCGTTATCAAATTCTAATACAGGTTTTTTAGTTCCACTACCGCCTGTTTCATTATTAAATTCTAATACAGGTTTTTTTGTTCCACTACCGCCTGTGTCTACTGGAGTAGTAAATGAAGTAACTACAAGCATTAAAGCCAATAGTCCGAAGGTTGATGCTAATTTTTTCATAATTTGAGACTTTTTATTGTTAATGTTTTTGTTTCGTTTTAATAAGTGTGGGCTTTTAATGATTTGAGGGCTTTCACACTTTCACGATGTAAAACTAAAAAGGATGTCTCTGTGAATCCCTATATATATTGGTGTTTATGGTAGAATGACCTCGTTTGTGAGTGAATGATAGTCAAATCTGGGTGGATGATTTTGGCAATTTCCTTAAAGATGTTGATAATTTAAAGGAATTGTTGACAACCAATTTTTTTTATGAGTATCCATTTGAATAAATTGTCAACATTAGAACAGGAATGTTTTTTTTTGGAGAGATTGTAATGCTGTTTGACTATATCAAGTTAGTCTTTTTTGGGGATTGAGATGTTGATAGAAGTTCCTAGATTTGGTTTAGAAGTAATCTCGAATTTGCCTTTTAAGGTTTTTATCCTGTACTTCATGTTTTTCAATCCAATGCCATTTTCAGAATCAGAGGTTTTAAATCCTATACCATCGTCAGTCACAGAGAGATTGATTCTGGTGTCGTCCATTAGAATCGTTATTGCTGCTTTTTTTGCTTTTGCGTGCTTGATGATATTGTGGCTGGCTTCTTGAATTATGCGATACAAATTCATTTTTTTAGTGTTAGAAATGGTATTCCAGTCAATGGCATCGTTGAAATCTATTTTAAAGATAGTACTACTTGTTTTGTTTAAGTCGTCGGTGATATTGTTTAATAGTCTACTGAAGCTATTGGAGTTTAAAAACGCTTCCTGATTTAAATCATGGGCAACATTTCGAATTTCTTTTTCAATGTTTTGAATGTTTTTTATATAGTCTAAGCATTTTTTAATGGTAGTCTCATCACGATTAATGGTTAGTATCGAAAGATTGAGTCGTGTGCTCACCAGTTTGTTGATAATACCATCATGTAATTCAAGGCCAATCCGCTTTTTTTCTATTTGACGTGCTTTTTCCTTATTGTCTTCTTGGTTAAGCATGAGTTGGTATATTTCCTCACTGGCTTTTTGTTCTGTTTGCTTAATGTGAAGTTCTTTTTGTTTTAAACGTTGACGAGCTATGATAAAAATCAAAATAGAAATAAAAAGAAGAAAAATTGCGACTACAATCACAAAAGCCCTATGTTTTAGAGCTATGTCTTTTTGTTGTGTAATTTCCTCTGTTTCTAATTGAATTTTATAATATTCGTTTCTGGCTACTCTTTCGGCAAAAAGGATACTGTCATTGATTCGATGGTATTCTTTAATGTATGTAGGAGCTTTTTTTGGATTGATACTGCCTGCATGGCTTAATGCTGTTAAATAATAATGAGTTGCTTTTGATTCTTTAGCGAATTGAACGGCTTTTTCAGCATACTGTCGACCTTTTATTGAGTCTTTCTCTTTTAAGAAGTATTCAGACAAATTTATGTTGATAACTGAACGTTCGTTTTTAATTTTAAGGCTGTCAAATATTTTGTCGGCTTTGTAAAAAATATAAGGTAACTTGTCATTAGAATTTGTTTTTAAATAACAATATCCAAGATTATTTAATATGTAACCATACAACTCGGGGTCTTTTGGTTTTTTTTCTTCAGATAGTGCCAGTTTAAAATAATATCCCGCTTTTAAATAATTTTTTTGTTCTCTATATGAATTTCCGATGTTGTTAAGACATGTTCCTCTCAAATTGTTTTTTTTGTCTTGAATATTGTTTCTTTTTACAAGATTGAGAGCCGTTTTCATTATCTGAATTGCTTTATCATATTCTTTTAGTTCATGATAATTATTGCCAAGGACTATGTTACACATCATAAATTCATAGTTGTTTTCTTTTTTATTTTTATAAAATAAATAGGCTTTTTTTACTGATAATTCGCAACCTAAATGGTCATTTAGTTTATCTTGAACCATTGCCTTTAATAAATTCACTTTTGCTAATCCTTCTTTATCTTTTATTTTTTTATATAAATTTTCAGATTTTCTGTAATAAAAAAAAGAGGAATCCCAGACTTGAGTTTTATTAAAATATCCACCTTTATATCTATAATATCTTGCAAAACCCAAAGTGTCATTAACAGCATTAATTTTTTTAAAGTAAATAGATGAGGTTTTTTTTAGCTTGATTAAATCTTTTGTTATTAAATAATTATAAACCACTAAATTCAAATACTCCCTCGTCAAACTATCATTTCTCTCCAAATCCAAAAAACTTAACGCCTTATCATTATACTTTATTCTTTTATCAAAATCCAAAGTGTCATTCCCTGCCAAGGCAAGGTATTTTTGAATGGAGTCATTGGTTGGGCTACTAGTTTTGTCAGTTGTTCCAGAGTTACAACTTATTAGAATTATAATTAACAATAAAAATCCACAGCTTTTATTCATACAGTCAATTTAATTGAAATTATATTATCCTATTACAATTGCTAATAATTGAGTTCGAAGTTTTTTTACTTCAGCTACAATAGAAGATAAGAGTGTCGTAACCGATCCTGTTATGGTGGTAGAACTATGGTTTGCGTGATACGTAATAGAAATTTCTATGGTTATGTTGGGTTCTTTTTCTTTTTTATTGGTGAAAGTAGGAACCGTAACTTCGTTTAATATTTTTTCTGAATTTTCATTAAAATCAATAATAGAATTAAATTCATAAGTAATGGTTTCTTCACCAGTCTTTACTTTTAAATAGGCATGTTCTGGTTTATCTTTATCTTGAGCAATACCCAAAGACGAAAACAAAATAAAGTTTAGAAAAAGCAAGTATGTTTTATACATAAAAATAGTTAGCAGTTAAAATAATACAGCCCGAGCTTTTTGTCGTCCAAACATCAAAGCCAAGGCTGTATTTTGGTTGGTTTTTGCATACTCCTGTTTAATAACAAACCCAAAATAAACAGAACAAAATTTCAATTAATTTTCACCAAATAAGATACCACTCTAATTTAGCTACATACTCAAGATGGTAAGTCTTGCTTTTTTACCAATAATAAAATTGTTTTTTATTGAGGTAAAATTAACATACTACCATGACTTTCTGTTACACTAAAAGTGTACATTTTGTTAAAATTTTAGAAAAGGATTGTTTTTTTAGGGTAAAATCATATTAAACCTTGTTTTCGCGATTCTCTGAGGATGTCTTCGTCAGTGCCTTTTTCAAGCCCCAGAAATTCCTTTATCGTGACTTTTCTTTTGTCAATCGCGCTTTTGGAAAGGTTTAGGTATTCGGGTAAATTTTTGGTTTGAATCCCTTGAGACAATAACATGATTATTCGTCTATTGTAGTAATCCAGTACTTTACTGGATTCTTTTAGCTCTTGTTTAAGATTTTGGACCGTACTACTATAATAGTTTTCACCTCTGACTATGGCATCAAAAGCAACTAAAAGGTCTTCTGCCAAAAAATCACTTTTGACCAAAAGTCCTTCTGGATTACATTCTTTAATCAACCTTAATAATAATAATGTTTCTGAATGCGAAGTCATCATCATAATTTTGGCATTTGGCAGATATTGTCTGATTATAGGAACTAAATCCGCTCCATCGTGGATGTTTTTATCAAGATATGGAGGCATTGTGAAATCTATAGTAACCACATCAAATGCAATTTTAGTTGTCGAAATCAACTCGTATGCCGATTCACAACTTAATGCAGTGCTGGTAATTAATTTGTATCCAAACGGATTGTAAGACAATATTGCCTTGTATCCTTCTATAATGGGTAGATGATCATCTATAATTAATACGGCTACTTCCATGGTCAAATTTTAGTAAATGTATTATTTTTCTGCTATATCTCCAAATAATTTCCGCCGGCAATGCGAGTGATAATCAAATCAACATTGTCTTTATAAGATTTGGAGAACGGCAGTTTGGTCGTTGAGTTTTTAATATAACAAACGGTATTTCCGGTATGGATTCTCGATACTTGGTCGACATTAATAATATAACTGTTGTGAATGCGCAAGAATTGTGTTTGCGGTAAAACAGTTTCAAAATGCTTCAAGGTTTTGAATGCCGTAATCATTTCGCCATTATTCAAGTGTATATCAGTAGAGTTGTTATCGGCTTCAAAATAAAGAATATCATTTGAGTCGATGTAGCGATAATCACCATAAGATTTGACACAAATTATCAGCGATTGTTGTTTTTGAATGACAACCTGATTTTCAACCGTTGCCGGAATGGTCTTAACTTCAACCTCATGTTCGGCAGTTTCTGTCTCTTCCGTAAGGGTTTCATCTAAAACTTCAAAAGTCGCCGCCGGATTTTTGACTTCCATGTGTGGCAAATCTGATTTAATGGCGCGGTCAAATTTCAATATTGCTTTTCTGAAATCATTAATGTCTAATGGTTTTAGCAAATAATCAACCACTTCATATTTCAAGGCTTCATAGGCCAAATCTTTCTTAGAGGTTGTGATGATAATTTTAGGAACAACACTTAAATAACGGTACAATTCATTAATTAATGACAAAGCAAGATTGCTTTTTTTATCTGAAGGATCAATCTCGAGAAAAACAAGATGAGGTTGGTGTTCGAGAATCAAGTTAACACCTTCGTCATAATTATTAGCTGAAGCGACAAACGAAAGGTTACGAAAGCGCTCAGCTATGACCTGAGTTTTCGTGACATCGTCTTGATTGTCATCAATAATTATGTAAGTGTGACTCATTAACGCTTATCCGTTGATTTTGGGACAGCATTTTCTGATTAAATTAACAGGTAGTTTTGGGGGAAACTTTATGTTAAACTAAATATTAGTATTAAAAATTAAACACAAAAATAAAAACGACCAAATGTGCCGATTTTCGTTGTAACGAAATTATACCATCGTTTTTTGAGTTTTTCAAATTGTTGACAGAAACGCCCAATCTGTTGATATGTGAATTTTATTCAGGAATTAATCTTACAAAAATAAAAAGCCCAAGTTCTGAAAGAACTTGGGCTTAAATATCATATTTGTTTTATTTTACATTTTCATCAACCAGTTTCTCATGGAGACTTCGTTGCTGATAATGTCTCTTAACGCTGAAATTTTAACGCGGTCTTGCGCCATGGTATCTCTGTGGCGAATGGTTACCGTTTCGTCTTCTAAAGTTTGGTGGTCAACTGTGATACAGAAAGGCGTTCCAAGTGCATCTTGTCTTCTGTAACGACGACCAACTGCATCTTTTTCGTCATAAGCGACGTTGAAATCCCATTTCAAATCTTCAATGATTTTTTGAGCAACTTCCGGCAGTCCATCCTTTTTTACTAATGGTAAAACGGCTGCTTTGGTTGGTGCTAAAACGCTCGGTAAACGCAAAACTGTTCTGGTAGAACCGTCTTCTAAAGTTTCTTCTTTTAAGGAAGTAGCAAAAACCGCCAAGAACATTCTGTCCAAACCAACCGAAGTTTCTACTACATAGGGAACATAGTTCGAATTGGTTTCGTTGTCAAAATATTGCAGTTTTTTACTTGAATATTGTTCGTGTGCTTTCAAATCGAAATCGGTTCTCGAGTGAATGCCTTCTAATTCTTTGAAACCAAAAGGGAAATTAAATTCGATATCCGCAGCCGCATTGGCGTAGTGTGCTAACTTTTCATGGTCGTGGAAACGGTAGTTTTCTCTGCCTAAACCCAAAGATAAATGCCAGTTCAAACGAGTAGTTTTCCAGTATTCGTACCATTTCATTTCTTCACCCGGTTTTACGAAAAACTGCATTTCCATTTGTTCAAATTCACGCATACGGAAAATGAATTGACGGGCTACAATCTCGTTTCTAAACGCTTTTCCCGTTTGAGCGATACCAAAAGGAATTTTCATTCTTCCGGTTTTTTGTACGTTTAAGAAGTTTACGAAAATACCTTGTGCCGTTTCCGGGCGCAAGTACAAATCCATTGCGTTTTCTGCTGAAGCGCCTAGTTTTGTGCCAAACATCAAGTTGAATTGCTTCACATCCGTCCAATTTCTGGAACCGGTTTCCGGATCGGCAATTTCTAACTCTTCAATTAAGGCTTTTACATCTTCTAAATCTCCCGCACCAAGAGAACGACCCATTCTTTCCAAGATTTCACGTTCTTTGGCTAAATATTCCATCACTCGCGGATTGGTCGTTTTGTATTGCTCTTCGTCAAAAGAAGCGCCAAAACGTTCACGGGCTTTTTCAATTTCTTTTTTGGCTTTAAGGTTTAATTTTTCGGCATAATCCTCAATTAAAACATCGGCTCGGTATCTTTTTTTAGAGTCTTTGTTGTCAATCAACGGATCGTTGAACGCATCCACGTGACCTGAAGCTTTCCAAGTGGTTGGATGCATCAAAATTGCGGCATCAAGACCAACGATATTCTCATGCATTTGCACCATGGCTTTCCACCAATATTCTCTAATGTTCTTTTTTAATTCGACGCCGTTTTGCGCATAATCATACACTGCGCTTAGACCATCGTAAATTTCGCTCGACGGAAAAATAAATCCGTACTCTTTTGCATGCGAAACTACATTCTTAAATAAATCTTCTTGTTTTGCCATAATGCTGCAAAAATATAAAAAGCGATGATAAAAAAAGGCCTAAAAATCAATTAGAATAGAATTTTTTTATAATTTTATGTAAGAAAATTACTTTTTTATGCTCAATCATCTCTTGAATTTATTTTTTCCAAAGTCCTGCGCCGGTTGTCGCTCCATTTTATTGAGTTATGAATTGTTGATTTGTACGCAATGCCGACACGAAATTCCGCTGACCAATTTCCACAAAAATGAAGAGAACGAAATGTACCAAAAGTTCTATGGTAGAATTCCGTTAGAGTTTGGTGCAGCTTTTTTTTATTTCCATAAAAAAGGCATTGTTCAGGAAATGATGCATCAATTGAAATACAAAGGACAACAAGAAATCGGCGAAATTGTAGGCCATTGGTATGCTTCAGAATTAAAAGATTTGGCATCCATGAAAAATATCGATTACATCATTCCTGTTCCATTACATAAGAGAAGGTTTAGAGAACGCGGTTACAATCAGGTGACTAAATTCGGACAAGCATTGGCACAAAACTTAGCCATTCCCTATGAAGAAAACATACTCCAGCGAAAATTATACACGAAAACCCAAACCAAGAAATCACTTTTAGGTCGTGCTGATATCAGCAAAACCATTTTTGACGTAACTTTTTCTGAAAACCATCATGGCAAACATTTTTTATTAATCGATGATGTAATAACAACCGGTTCAACATTGGAAGCTTGTAGTCGTGAACTGCTCAAAATTCCAAATGCCAAAATTAGCATAGTTTGCATGGCCATGTCACACAGTTAATTTTTACAAAAAAACCAAAAAATGAAAATATTTTCTTATGTTTGTTATGGATTAACTTTTAAATTAACTCTTATGAAAAAAATCTTTTTATTATTTGCAATTATTATTTTATTCCAAAGTTGCTTTAGTTACAAAGCTATAGACAATGATCCAACCAAGATGGAAACTGGTAAAACGTACAAGATTGAACGAAATAATAAGTACTCTAAAGTCGTCTTTCATAATGTCAAAGACAACACAATACTCGTTTCAGAAGATTTTGAGGAAAAACAAATTCCAATAAATGATATCACAGACATCCAAAAAAGAAAACTTTCAGTAGTGAAGACAGTAGCGCTACCTTTGTCCATAATAGCTGGTTTGGTAGGACTCTTTGCTCTATCGTATAATTGACCATCAACAAAGGTAATAGCTTTATAAATAATGGGTCAATGTTCAATTTGTTAAGTTTCGGCTAAAACATTTCATTCACACTAAATATAATTGTTATTTTGTGCTTTGAAAAAATGCTTTATGCGAAAAACTCACTTCAAATATTTTTCTTTACTGCTAATATTTTTAACCATTGGTTGTGCCAAGCGCGGTACAATTACCGGCGGAGATAAAGACACGCTTGCTCCGGTTTTGAAATCGAGTTTGCCCAAAAATTTTTCTACCAATTTTAATGGAAAAGAAATCAAATTGGTTTTTGATGAATATGTAAAGCTCAAAAACGCCAACAAACAGTTGATTATTTCGCCACCTATGAAAAATCAACCTGAAATTTTGCCTTATAATGCGAGCAAAACATTGACCATCAAAATAAAAGACACACTTTTGCCTAATACCACTTATAGTTTCAATTTTGGTCAAAGCATACAAGATAATAATGAAGGCAATCCTTATTCACAGTTTAAATACGTGTTTTCTACCGGAAGTTATATCGATTCCTTAGCGTTAAATGTAAAAGTCAAAGACGCTTTGGAAAAGAAAACTGATAATTTCGTTTCGGTAATGTTGTATGAAGTTAATGAACAATTTAATGATTCCACGATTTATAAAGAAACGCCAAGATATATAACCAATACTTTAGACAGTTTGCAAATAGTCAAACTCGAAAATCTTAAAGAAGGGAAGTATCTTTTGGTGGCTTTGAAAGACAATGGTAATAATGTTTACAATCCTAAGTCAGATAAAATTGGCTTCCAAAAACAATACATTACCATTCCAAATGACACTATTTTTGAGTTAGAATTATTTAAAGAAATACCTCCGTTTAAAGCATTTAAACCAACATTGGCTGCAAAATCAAGAATGTTAATGGGTTATGAAGGTAAAGGGAAAGACACCAAAGTAATTGTAAAAAATGGTTCAGAAATCATTTCATCATTGGTAACTCAAATGCCGAAAAAGGACTCATTACAGATTTGGTTTAAGCCTATAAAAGCAGATTCACTTCAAGTAAATGTTGAAAAAGACAATTATAAAACCGATTTCATCGTAAAAATGAAAGCTGCAAAAGCCGATACATTATCTTTTAGTGCTGATTTCACAGGGATTTTACCAATTCGCGAGCGATTTTCATTAAACAGCTCAACGCCTTTGGTGAAATGGGATCAATCCAAAATCAGCGTAATCAATAAAGATTCTATTGCGCTTGATTTTACTACAGAGTATGATGATTTTAATCAAAAATTCTACTTAGATTTTAAAAGAGAACCTTTAGAACGCTATGTTATTAAAGCAATGCCGGGTGCAATGACTGATTTTTTTGAAAAAGAAAATGATACATTGTCTTATAAAGTCAGTACCAAAAATAGTTCTGATTACGGGAATTTGAGAGTCATTCTTGAAAACGCCAAACGTTTTCCGATTATAGTAGAACTGACTGATAAGACCGGAAAAGTTAAGTATACAGCATATACAGAAAGTGATACTGCCATATACTTTGACGCTATTGAACCGGCTTTATACACCTTGAGAATCATCTACGACGATAACAAAAATAAGATTTGGGATGCCGGAAATTTTCTCGAAAAACACCAATCTGAAGAAGTGATTTATTTTCCAAAAGAAATAGATGTTCGCTCTAATTGGGATGTGGAGCAGCCTTTTAACTTAGGCGGTTAACCCTATAAGCCATATAAGTCTTTTGTTTTCTTATATGGTGAAATGATCTCTATCTTCTAAAAAAGCTAATTTACTTCGGGTTTCTAATAGTTTTTCTTTGTCTAGTTCCACTATAAAAACACCTTCACTTTGTTGTGGTTCAACCAAATAATTTCCCAAAAAATCAACGGCTTGAGAATGCCCAACGTATTCCAAATTATTCTTGTCCATTCCAATTCTATTCACGCCAATGGCATAACTCATGTTTTCTACCGCGCGCGCCTTGAGTAAAATATCCCAAGCATTGATGCGTGGTTTGGGCCAATTGGCCACATAAATTAGCAAGTCATAATTCTCCACATTTCGGGCAAAAACCGGGAAACGCAAATCGTAACAAATCAGCGGGCAAATCTTAAATCCTTTGTACTCAATGATTATTTTTTCTTTTCCCGCGGTATATACTTTGTCTTCTCCTGCGAGTGTGAACAGGTGTCTTTTGTCATAAGTTTTCAAGTCACCATTCGGAAAAACAAATATCAATCGGTTGTAAAAATTACCGTTTTCTTCTATAACCAAGCTTCCGGTAATTGCGCAGTTTTTGGCTTTCGCCAAATGTTGGAGCCACGAAATTGTTTCGCCATCCATAGTTTCAGCAACGTTTTTCGGATTCATGGTAAACCCGGAAGAAAACATTTCGGGCAACACAATCAAATCGACGTCTTCCATAAAACCCGTAATTTTTTGGGCCAAATGACTTCGGTTCTCCGTTGGGTTTTCCCAAATTAAGTGCATTTGTATTAAGGCGATTTTCATTTTTAGGGATAAGTTTACTTTATGGTAATTTCATCAATAAAGATAAAAGCATCGCCATTGTACGGATAGCCTAAATGCCATTCCGGTAGTTTGCCGTAATTGTAAGCTTTCACTTTTACATATCTTGCTTTGAGTACTTTTGAAGCCGTTAGGTTGAAATCTTTGATTTGATTGTCATCGGTTTTCGGATCAACATCGTTATCCACGCTTCCGGCTAAAGTAAAATTAGTATTATCCGAAGAAATATAATATTCCACTTTGGTCGGCATCAAAATCCAAGAGCGCTGGTCTTGCAGAAAAGTACTGTGAAATTCTGTTACGGTTTGTTCTTTTTGCATATCGATTACCGCTTCAAAATCTTGGGTTTGGTAACCTTGCCAATCACCTTTGCGCCAATTAGTCGTTCCGTTGATGCCGTCTAATAAACCTTCAGCACCACCGGCATGGTATTGCGGATTGTAAGTCGATTTGATATCGATGGTGTAATTGTTGGGCTTTTTGAAGAAATTCCCTGAAATAATTTGGCTTTTGATAGGTTGATTGTCAATCATTTCGGCAAATCGCACTTCTATTGTTGCAGTTTCTTTCAAAGTAATTTTTTCTCCTTGGTATTGTTTGAAAGGCACTCCTTTTTCATCATTATAAACAATTCTATAGGAATAACTACCCAAATGATCCGGATGCGGATGATCAAAGTCGATGGCTAAAGAATCTTTAAACGATTTTCTTTGAGCAATAATGACCGGAACGGGAACAATATCTTTGTAAACAAAAAGATTGCTGCTTTTAATAGCATTCTTGTAAAAACCACCTAAATTTTTTAATTCTTCAGCAGTTGAATTTTGATTAATTTCTGCTATATTTTCTCCATCTATATTGAATTTAATTCTTTCAAAATAGGGTTTAGTTTCATCCCATTTGGCCATTCCCGGTGTAACCGCATAAATCCCCATAGAACTCAACACATACCAAGCGCTCATTTGACCACAGTCTTCGTTGCCAATCAAACCGTCGGGTGTGTTTTTGTAGAATTCGTTTAAGATGTATTGTACTTTGGCCTTGGTTTTTTCCGGTTTCCCAACATAATTGTATAAATACGCCATGTGATGACTTGGTTCATTGCCGTGTGCATATTGCCCAATTAAACCGGTGACATCGACTTGTTCTCGACCGGTAGTTTTGCTTTCGCTGTTGAACATTTCGTCGAGTTTGGCTTCAAATTTTTCGGCTCCGCCATATGCTTCAATCATACCCGGAATATCTTGCGGAACAAAAAAAGTATAATGCCAAGCATTCCCTTCGGTGAAGTTATTATTGACTTCTTTCGGGTCAAAAGGTTTGTCCCAACCGCCGTTTTTCTTTGGTCGCATAAAACCGGTATTCCAATCAAAGACGTTTTTCCAGCTTTGGGAACGTTTCATGAAGTACTCGTAATCGTCTTTTTTGTTTAAAATCATTGCCATTTGCGCAATACACCAATCGTCATAAGCATATTCGACCGTTTTGGAAACGCTTTCGTGTTCGTCATCCATGGAAATAAAGCCTTGTCTTTTGTAGGCTTCCAAACCTAAATGATCGAGCATTGCGCTGTGTTTTGCTGCTTCAAAAGCCTTTTCGTAATCAAAACCGGTCAAGCCTTTGGCCATCGCATCTGCCATCACGGAAACCGAGTGGTATCCAATCATACAATCGGTTTCATTCGATGCCAATTCCCAAACGGGTAATCTTCCGCCTTGTTCGTATTGTTTTAAAAAGGTATTTATAAAATCGACGGTGCGTTTTTTTTCAATCAAAGTGTACAACGGATGCGCGCCACGGAAAGTATCCCAAAGCGAGAACACTGAGTAATAATCAAAACCTTCCGCTTTATGAATTTTATTGTCGCGACCACGGTATTTGCCGTCGATGTCTTGGGCAATATTGGGTTGCGCCATCGTATGGTATAAAGCGGTGTAAAAAATGCTTAGTTTGTCTTTATTGGTCTCTGTAATTTCAATTTTGGCTAATTGTTGGTCCCAAAGTTGCTCGGCTGCTTTTTGAACTTTACTAAAATCCCAACCCGGAATTTCGCTCATGTTCAACTTGGCGCCTTCATAACCGGTTGGTGATAAAGCTACTTTGATCCAAATTTTATCGCCTTTGCTGACTTTTTTAGAAAAACTCAACGCCAATTGCGTTCCTTTAAATACTTTGTCAGTGGTAGCAGCTTGTGCCGAATTATTGCTTCTGATTTTATTGATTTGCATCGGTTGGCTGAATTCAATGCGGGCAAAAACGTATTGGTCTTTTGCCCAAGCTTCGCTTCTTCGAAGGATTTCGATGGTTTTGGCGTTAATGATTCGCACTTCACCTTGCAATAATTTATCGCGGTGGTTTAAATCTAGAATAATATTGGCTTGACCGGAATTATTAAAAGTATATTGGTGAAAACCAACTCTGGTAGAAGAAGTCAAAGCCACGTCAATATTATGTTTATCAAGTTTAACTGAATAAAAACCGGCCGAAGCTTTTTCATTAGCATGCGAAAATGTTGAGCTGTAATCTTTTGGACTTAACATTGGATTACCCATCGTTGGCATCAACATGATGTCGCCATAATCGGTACATCCGGTGCCGTTTAAATGTGTGTGTGAAAAGCCGTAAATCGTATTGTCATCGTAATGATAACCCGAACAGCCATCCCAACTGCCGTCAATTCGGGTATCGGGTGACAATTGCACCATACCGAAAGGCACTGTTGCGCCGGGATAAGTATGCCCGTGACCACCGGTGCCAATCATTGGGTTAACATGTTGGTGGAGATTTTGACTAAAAACGGAAAGCGAAATCAGTAAAACAAAAGTGGTAAGTTGCAGTTTCATGGTATGGTTTGTTGTTGTTATGCCAAAGATAAAAAATGGTTTGGTTAAATTTTAAGTTCGATAAAAACAGGCAAATGATCAGAAGGATATTTTAAGTCTTTGGAATCGCTAAGTACTGCGTATTTCTCGACTTTAAACGGATTGTCTTTCGATAAAAAGATGTAATCAATGCGTTTAGTCACGGGTTCATTGTGTTTGAAACCGTTGAAAGTACCACTTGGACCAAAAGGATTTTCTTCCGAGATATCGTGGCTGTCGAGCATTTCTTTTTTGAGATTGATGATCCGCTCTTCGGTGGGTTCCGAATTGAAATCGCCCATCAAAAAGACCGGATAATTTTTAGTATTGAGTGCTTTGATTTTTGAAAGAATAAGAAGAATCGAATTCGTTCTGGCCAATTCGCCCATATGGTCTAAATGTGTATTGAAAATCCAGAAAGTTTGCTTGGTTTTGCTGTCTTTGAACAAAGCATAAGTACAAACGCGATTGAGCGCGGCGTCCCAACCTTTAGAGATTTTTTCGGGTGTTTCCGAAAGCCAAAAGGTGTTTTGTTGCAAAACTTTGAATCGGTCTTTTTTATAAAAAATATTCGAAGATTCGCCTTTACCAATGCCATCTCTACCGATACCGACGTAACTGTAATTGGGTAACATCGTACTGATATCAGTCACTTGATGTTGTAAAGCTTCTTGTATGCCAAAGATATCCGGTTCATAAAAAGCGACTTGTGACGCCCAATAGGCTTTGCGGTTTGGCCAAGCGTTTTCACCGTCGGAAGCTACATCGAGGCGAATGTTGTAGGTCATTAATTGTAGCTTTTGTGCATTGATTGTTGTGCCAAAAAACAGAATAGTTATCAATGAAATGAAGATTTTTTTCATACGAATGAAAGATAGTTTGTTTTCGTAAATGTACATTTTTTATTGCAGAGTTTGCGTTAGGGATTGCAGTGGAAATCCTTTTTGTTTTAGGAATTGTCCTCCGACTGCGCTCAGGTTGACAAACAAAAAGATTGGAACGGAAAGCGCGGCCTGAAAGGACACGCCATAAAAAAACGCATCCAAATTAATGAATGCGTTCTAATGCTTAATGCCTTTTGGCTTGTGCCTATATAATACTCGCTTTTAGATATTCTCTGTTCATACGAGCGATGTTTTCTAAGGAAATTCCTTTTGGACATTCTACTTCGCAGGCACCGGTGTTGGTACAGTTTCCGAATCCTTCTTCGTCCATTTGGCGTACCATGTTTAATACACGTTGGGTAGCTTCTACTTTTCCTTGCGGTAACAAAGCGTATTGTGATACTTTAGCTCCAACGAATAGCATAGCCGAACCGTTTTTACAAGTCGCCACACAAGCACCACAACCGATACAAGCGGCTGCTTCAAAAGCTCGGTCAGCATCGTGTTTAGGCACCGGAGTTGCATTAGCATCAATGGTTCTTCCGGAAGTATTCACCGAAACGAAACCACCGGCTTGTTGGATTCTGTCGAAAGCACTACGGTCAACCACTAAATCTTTTACTACCGGGAAAGCTTTGCTTCTCCAAGGTTCGATGTAAATGGTATCACCGTCGTTAAATTTACGCATGTGTAACTGACAAGTGGTTGTTCCTGTATCCGGGCCGTGTGCACGACCGTTGATATAAAGTGAACACATACCGCAGATTCCTTCGCGACAATCGTGGTCAAAAGCCACCGGTTCTTTTTTATCGTTGATTAATTGCTCGTTCAATTGGTCTAACATTTCCAAAAAAGAACTTGCAGTAGAAACATTATCTAATTTATACGTTTCTATTTGACCTTTGGCTTTAGCGTTTTTTTGACGCCAAATTTTAAGGGTTATGTTGATGTTTTTTGCTGCAGACATAATTTAATTATTTGTAGTTTCTAGCGGCTATTTTGATAAACTCGTATTTCAATTCTTCTTTGTGAAGATTTTCTTTGCTGATATCGTAGCCCATGTATTCCCAGGCACCAACGAAGGCAAAGTTTTCATCATCACGAAGGGTTTCTCCTTCTGAATCTTGGTATTCTTCACGGAAGTGACCACCACAAGATTCTTTTCTTTGAAGCGCATCCATTGCCATTAATTGACCTAAATCAATAAAGTCAGCTACGCGAAGTGCTTTCTCTAATTCAGGGTTTAATTCGTCTGCACTTCCCGGAACATAAACGTCTTTGTAGAATTCTTCTTTTAAAGCGGCGATTTCTTCGATGGCTTCTTTTAATCCTTTTTCGTTACGAGCCATACCAACCTTATTCCACATAATCAAACCTAAACGTTTGTGGAAATGGTCAACCGATTTCGTTCCGTTATTGTTTAAGAATTTATCGATTGATTCTTTTACACTGTTTTCCGCTTCAACGAATTCAGGAGAATCGGTAGAAATTTTTCCGGTTCTGATTTCGTCTGCCAAATAGTTGGAAACGGTGTAAGGCAATACAAAATAACCATCGGCCAAACCTTGCATCAAAGCCGAAGCTCCTAATCTGTTCGCTCCGTGGTCAGAGAAATTCGCTTCTCCGGCAACGAAACAACCCGGGATTGTTGATTGCAGGTTATAATCTACCCAAACGCCACCCATAGTGTAGTGAACGGCCGGATAAATCTTCATCGGGGTTTCGTATGGATTCTCGTCGGTGATTTTTTCATACATCGCGAAAAGGTTACCGTATTTTTCTTCCAACCATTTTTTACCCAATTTGGTCACTTCTTCCGCAGACGGATTATGGTTTCCTTGTGAGTAAGCCGCTTGGCGACCTTTGGTTTGGATTTCGGTAGAGAAATCTAAGTAAACACCTTCGTTGGTATCATTAGCTTCAATCCCGTGGCCTTCATCACAACGCTCTTTGGCGGCTCTTGAGGCAACGTCACGCGGTACTAAATTACCGAAAGCAGGATATCTTCTTTCTAAGAAATAATCTCTATCTTCTTCTTTTAATTGAGTTGGTTTTAATTTCCCGGCGCGAATGGCTTCGGCATCTTCTTTTCTTTTTGGTACCCAAATTCTACCGGAGTTTCTCAATGATTCCGACATCAAAGTCAGTTTCGATTGGTTAACACCGTGAACCGGAATACAAGTTGGGTGAATTTGCACAAAACAAGGATTAGCGAATAGTGCACCTCTTTTGTGAACTTTCCAACTGGCCGTTACGTTGCTTCCCATGGCATTGGTTGATAGGAAATATACGTTTCCATAACCACCTGAAGCTATAATTACAGCATGAGCTGAATGTCTTTCTAATTCTCCGGTAACTAAGTTACGGGCGATGATACCGCGTGCTTTTCCGTCTACTTTTACCAAGTCTAACATTTCGTGACGGTTAAACATTTGCACGTTTCCTAATCCGATTTGTCTGGATAAAGCGGAATAAGCTCCTAAAAGTAACTGTTGTCCGGTTTGTCCGGCAGCGTAAAAAGTACGTTGTACTTGCGTTCCACCAAACGAACGGTTGTCTAACATACCGCCGTAATCACGGGCAAAAGGAACACCTTGTGCTACACATTGGTCAATGATATTGGCAGAAACTTCGGCCAAACGGTGAACATTGGCTTCACGAGCTCTGTAATCACCACCTTTGATAGTGTCGTAAAACAATCTATAAGTACTGTCGCCGTCGTTTTGGTAATTCTTGGCGGCGTTGATTCCACCTTGAGCAGCAATAGAGTGAGCTCTTCTTGGAGAATCTTGGAAACAAAATGCTTTTACATTGTATCCCATTTCTCCCAAAGATGCTGCAGCAGAAGCACCAGCTAATCCGGTTCCAACTACGATTACATCGATTTTCGGACGGTTATTTGGGGCTACTAATTTTAAATGATTTTTATGATTAGTCCATTTCTCTGAAATAGAACCTTCTGGTATTTTTGAATCTAACTTCATGATCTATACTGATGTTGATTATTTTAGGAAAAAGTGAATGTAAACCGGAATCGTTGCAAATAATAAAGGGACTATAATGGCAAAAGCCGCTCCGAAACCTTTGATGGCCGGTGTATACTTTGGGTTGTTTAAACCAAGTGATTGGAAAGCACTTTGGAAACCGTGAAGTAAATGGAAAGCTAAAACAAACATGGCTAAAACATAAGCAATTGTAGCGATTAAACCCGTTTTAGCATCTTTAAAGAAAGCTACCGTGATTTTGTGTAAGTCTTTATAACCTTCACCCATTTTTACATTGGCTTCTTTGTTGTAAAATTCTGTTCTATTTCTAATTTCCAAGCCCATTTGTTTCAATTGCAAAGAATCTGTCGGGAAAAATTTCCCGGTATCTGTGGTGATATAGTAATCTATTTTGGCACCCATTTGATCTACTGTGATGGTTTGTAAAGGCATTTTTTCATCAAAATGCATTACGGCCCAAAAGTTAACCATGTGAGTAACAATGAAAACCAAAATCAAAGTTCCTAAAACCGCCATGTTTCTGGAAGAAAAACTACTGTTTTTGGAAGGATTGTTTTTGGCATAACCAATAGGTCTTGCTTTTACGTTTTGGTACGTCAATAAAAATCCATCCACAGCGTGGAAAAGAATGGAAATGTAAGTTAGGTAAGAAAGAATTTTTACTGCCGGATTAGAGGTCATGAACAACGCATACTTGTTGAACGCTGATGCATCGCTAAAAATTAATTGAAGATTTCCTGCTAAGTGACCTGCTAAAAACAAGCATAAAAATAAACCTGTAAGAGCCATCCAATATTTTTTTGCTAAGGATGACTTTAAAAGTGCAGATTTTGCCATAATTGTGTATAATTTGTTTAAAAAAATCACACAAAAATACACCTATTTGGCATTAACTACAACCTTTTCGTTCTAATTTATAATGAATTTAAAGTGAGTTTAACACTTGTTGATTTTCAAGTGTTTAAACGGCTTTTTTAGGGCTAAAAACTTAAACAAAACTATCGAACATAACTCGGAATCAAGCCTCTCAATCCCATGTCGACTACATTTTCGCCTATAGAAGGTTCAAATTTTCCGTCAGCGGTGACTTCTTGCCATTCAAAACTGTTATTAATCGATAGTGAAAGCGTGATTATAATATCGTCTGTCTCGTTACCATTGATGACCAAATTGGAAGCAAATTTTCCGGTTACTACACAAGAACCTTGCGGGATGGGCGAAGTTGAGGCAATAGGATTAGGAACTGTGGTAGCATTTGCAGGCGCTTGTCCTGAAGAAGAATAAGGTTGGTTGTTTAATCCAAATGCCCAATAGCCTTGTGCTCTGTTGCCGTTCACTTGAAAAATATTATTACCAATGTTAAACTCGGAAATGTAAGTTTTAAATCCGACAAAACTAGCTAAAGTTCCCATGTAATCAACATTTTGATGGCGAATATTGATTTGATAATTTTGATAAGATAAAGAAACTCTCATCCATTCATAACTTCCTGATGTTACTTGACTCAGAGGAATTTTCAGAAATGTTTCACCTTCTGATACTATTTTAGACCGATCAAAATCGATAGCTGAATCTCCACCTAGATTGGTTTCCGGCGCATGATATATTACTGTTCCTTGACCAATTTGTGTAAAAGCGTTTGGTGCCAACTCCATGTAATGAGCGGAAATCGTATTGAATATTGGAGATTGCGCAGCATTTCCCGTTGCAACGGTTGAAGGTTGTCCTAGATTATTTAGTCGCGCCTGATTTTCATCAAATTGGAATTTGATAATTAACATCGGTTCTTCTGGAGTATTATCACTGCTGCACGAAAAGAAGGGCAAGGCGGCGATTAAGAAGATTAGAAGGATATAAACTTTTTTCATTTGATTTTTTGATTGATTTTGATTTTTTCCGCTTCGCGACAAACAATTCGGCTTTGTCTCGGGTGATTGATTATGTTAAGACGTTGTTAATGTGTTTTTGTTACATCTTCATCTATAACGAGAATATAGTCGGCTTTATTGTGTTCTTCTGCCGGTATTTTTTCTAAATCTTTTTGTTCCAAGGTGGCAATGGTCATTATTTGAAGGTTGGGCGCACTTTTTTTCAAATACCAAT
This sequence comes from Flavobacterium sp., assembly GCF_046293665.1. GTDB lineage: Bacteria > Bacteroidota > Bacteroidia > Flavobacteriales > Flavobacteriaceae > Flavobacterium. The sequence goes on along the minus strand of NZ_JBKBOL010000001.1, from coordinate 278,149 downwards.
AAATTCCCTCAAAGTTATCCGAATGGTAAGTGCCGTTGTAATGAATGAAAATCGAATCCGGTTTTAAGTTCTTTTGAATAAAATAAGCCATAGTCGCGTCTTTACTGGCTTGCGCTTTCGGCATATTCGGACTAGCATGATCACCCATCATTTTCATCATGTTGACATAACCTGGCAAATTTTCATCATAAGCCATCGGCAATGGCGCTATCCAAGATTTTTCTTCGGCAGTTAACGTTTCTAAGGCTTCAAATCCTTTTTTGGAAACCATAGAAGCATATCTTCTCGGAATATTCGTGGCGATAAAAGACAACTTATTTTCTTTGGCAAAATCTACTAAAGGTTTATAATCGGTTTTATAATTGGGCCAAAGTCGGGCAGTAGAATCTAATTTTTTCTGATTGATTTCTCCTTTCAGGTATTGGTCCAACTGCTTTTGGTTGTCGGCTTCCAGCATTTCGGCACCCAAAACCAATGGTTTTTTTTCGGCTAAATCTTTAGTCAGTTCCAATTGTAACCAATGCACAACCGAATTGTTATGGTATTCGCCAAACAAAACCACTTGTGCTTTTTCCGCATCTTTAAGCAGTGTGCCGTAGTTTACTTTTTTGCCTTTTTTATCAAACAATTGGTAAGCTTTTTTGTCTTGGGCTGATAAACCGAAACCAATCAGAAACACGAGGAATAACGTTGCCTTTTTCATAGAATGAATTTTGTTTAAAATTATTCATTAATCGTTGAATAAAAAAATGTGTCCCAAAAAAGAATATTTTTGTGGTCAGTATTTATGAAAACTCAAAACGACAACACGGCTTTTTTAACCTATTTGCGTCATTTTATTAATGAGTCAGATAAGCATTTGGAAACGCCACTTTCCGAAATTGCCAATCGTTTTAAGGTTTTGACTTTAAAGAAGAACCAACTCTTAGTCGATGAAAACCAAGTCTGTCCCTATTTCTGTTATGTGGAAAGCGGGATTTTGCAACACGCCATTTTAGTAGAAGCCGAAGAAAAAACGACTTATTTGGCCTTGCGAAATTCGGTTACGTCATCATTAAATAGTTTCCTCAATAAAATTCCGTCCCGAAAAAGCATCAAAGCTTTAGTAGATTGCCAACTTTGGGTAATCGATTTGGAAAACTTCAAGGATTTATTGGCCAATAACCAAGTGTTCCAACAGTTTTACCACAATTTAATCGAAAAACAAATCATGTTGATCGACGATTATCGCATCGATTTACTGACGTTAACTCCGGAAGAGCGTTACAAAAAGTTATTGTCCACCGAACCCAAACTGTTACAAGAAGTGCCTTTGCATTATTTGGCTTCTTTTCTTGGGATCTCTAATCGACACATGAGTCGCATTCGTAAAAACAGCCATTAAAAATTGACCGCAGATTCGCAGATTAAAAAAATAAAAATAAAATCTGCGAATCTGCGGTCAATAAAAAATAACGCCATTTGGCTACTAATTGCTTTTGACTATTGTGTAATTTTGATAAAAATCAATTTTCAAATTTTCAAATCAATTAATTTTCAAATCAGATTATGAAATACCATCCAATAGACCGCGATTTATTCGTAAAAAACAGAGCTAAATTAACCGCACAAATGAAACCCAATAGTGTAGCGGTTTTCAATTCTAATGATATTTATCCGGTTTCAGCCGATAGTACTTTGCCATTTGCACAGCACAGAGATATTTTTTACTTATCAGGCGTTGACCAAGAAGAAAGTATTTTGTTGCTTTTTCCCGATGCGCCTTATGAGCATTTGAAGCAAATTTTATTCTTAAAAGAGACCAACGAACACATTGCCATTTGGGAAGGCGAGAAGCTGACTAAAGACAGAGCGTTTGAAGCTTCCGGCATCAAATCGGTGATTTGGTTACAAGATTTTCATAAAACATTGAAAGAAGTAATGGCTTACGCCGATACCATTTACATCAATACCAATGAGCATTATCGCGCGTCAATCGAAACTGAAACCCGTGAAGCCCGTTTTGTCAAATGGTGGAAAGAAAATTATCCGGCGCATAAAGTCGAAAAATCTAACCCAATTTTACAAAGATTGCGTTCGGTAAAAGAAAGCGAAGAAATCGATTTAATCCAAAAAGCCTGCGATATTACCGAAAAAGGATTCCGTAGAGTGCTGAATTTCACCAAGCCTAATGTAATGGAATACGAAATCGAAGCCGAATTCGCTCACGAATTCTTAATCAACCGTTCCAAAGGATTTGCCTATACACCGATCATCGCTTCAGGGAATAATGCCAATGTGTTGCACTATATCGAAAACAACCAACAGTGCAAAGCCGGTGATTTATTGTTGTTAGACGTTGGTGCCGAATACGCGAATTATTCCAGCGACATGACCAGAACCATTCCGGTTTCGGGGAAATTTAGTGACCGACAAAAAGCGGTTTACAACGCCGTTTTAAGAGTGAAAAATGAAGCGACTAAAATGTTGGTGACCGGAAATTACTGGAAACAATACCACGTTGAGGTAGGCAAAATCATGACTTCAGAATTGTTAGGGTTAGGTTTAATCGACAAAGCCGATGTACAAAACGAAAACCCCGATTGGCCGGCGTATAAAAAATACTTCATGCACGGAACCTCACACCACATGGGATTAGACACGCATGATTACGGATTGTTGCACGAGCCAATGCAAGCCAACATGGTCTTCACGGTTGAACCGGGCATCTACATTCCGGCAGAAGGTTTCGGAATCCGTTTGGAAGATGATGTAGTGATTCAGTCAACAGGAGAACCTTTTAATTTGATGAGAAATATTCCGATTGAGGTTGAGGAAATTGAGAGTTTGATGAATGGGTAATTAAGAAAATAGAATATAGAGAATAGAAAATAGACGGCTCACGAAAGTGGGTCGTTTTGTTTTACCATATAAGTCATATAAGAAAACTTAAATTAACTTATATGACTTATATGGTTAAAAAACTATTTTTGCATCAATGAAGATCATTACCTACAAAAACACCAAAATCTCTTTTACCGACGAAGGTAAAGGTACAGCTGTGGTGTTATTACACGGTTTTCTCGAAAACAAAACGATGTGGAAGGCTTTTGTGCCGGAGCTTTCTAAGAAATACCGCGTCATTACTGTTGATTTATTAGGTCACGGGGAAACTGAATGTCTCGGTTATGTTCACGCCATGGAAGACCAAGCCGATATGTTATTCGCTTTGCTGTTGCATTTAAAAATTAGGAAAGTAGTGCTTGTTGGACATTCTATGGGCGGTTATGTAGCTTTGGCTTTCGCCGAATTGTTTCCTGATCACATGAAAGGGTTGTTCTTATTGAACTCTACTTCCCGGGCGGATAGTGACGAGCGCAAAACCAATCGCGACCGTGCTGTGGTTTGTGTCAAACAGAATTATGGCGCTTTTGTCAGCATGTCGATTGCCAATTTATTCGCCGAAGACAACCGCGAACGCTTAGCGGATGAAATCGAAAAGGTAAAGGAACAAGCTTTAAAAACACCATTACAAGGAATCGTTGCGGCTCTCGAGGGCATGAAAATCCGTAAAGACCGCGAAGTGATTTTGCATTTTGCGCCTTATCCGATGCAATTGGTTTTGGGCCAAAAAGACGGCGTTTTACTTTACGAAGACAATTTAGAACAAATAGAAGGCACCAAAGTCGAACTCACCACTTTTCCCGACGGTCACATGAGCCACATTGAAAACGAAAAGGAGTTGCTGAAAGTATTACTGAATTTCTTGAAGAAGGTTTAGTTTTATTTCTTTATGTCTTTAGCGTTTCAATTTTTTACCACAAAAGAATCAAAAGATTTTCAAAAGTCACAAAGATTTAATCTTCCAACTTTTTGAAATACTCGTTAACAAAGGTTTTCTGCCCATCTTTGAACAAGTTTACAGTATGGAAATTGAATAAAACTCCTTTCGGCGCTTCTAATAGTTTCATGTAAGTTAATAATTGTGCATGGTGAATAGGAGCAATGGTTTCGATGGCTTTTAATTCAACAACGATACAATTTTCTATAAATAAGTCACATCTTAAATCAGTTTCTAATTCTAGTCCTTTGAATAGGATAGGTACCAATAATTCTGATTGAAATGAAATACCTCTTTCACTCAGTTCTTTTTTTAAACATTTGTGATAAATGCTTTCTAATAATCCTGGGCCTAAAAATTTATGAACTTCAATAGCAGCTCCATTTATTTGATAAGTTAAATCGGTAAGATAGGATTTTGTTAAATTCATAATCTTTGTGTCTTTGTTATTCTTTATGTCTTTTGTGGTTCAATTTTTTTAACTACAAAGAATAATGGTTTACCAAAAGGCACAAAATTGTTTTACTGTGTCTTTGAAATTAAAATTAATTATTTTTTTCTTCAAAAGAATAATTTATATCAAAAATTTCTTGCAATAAAACTACAATCTGTTCCAGATAATTATCCATGATTTCAGGAGAAACGATATCGGTTACATCTTTATCTTCCTTGAAATTAAACGGTAAAAATCCGGCTTTTAAGTTTTTAAACGAAAGGATTCCGGCTTCTATGTCGAGGCCTTTGGCTTGTTCTTCATACATGAAGGCGTAGGCCAAAATCTGAATGATTTTATCGTTTTTGATGTCTTCCGTTAAACCGTTCCAATCTTTTAAGGTGACATTTTTTTGCTCCACTTTACCGGTTTTGTAATCGATGATTCTGATTTTGCCGTTGCGGAGTTCTATTCGGTCTACATTTCCTTTAATCAATACCGGAAAGGGTAAACGCGCATCTTCTAAAGTTCTTTCAAAGGTTTGTTCCAAAGCAATGATTTGCACTTCATCACCTTTTTCCAAAGCTTCTAATTCGAGTTTGAGAAAATTGTAGACATTGCGTTTCGCGACTTCAAAAGCCAATAGGTTTCGGCCTTTTTTGATTTCACCTTCTTTGTACACTTCTTTGAATTGATTCAGTACTTCTTCTTCTATCTTTTGGAAACAACTTTCAAGATCAACTTTGGTCAACAATCTTCCGATAAAAGGTTTGTAAAGTTCTTCTAAAGTTCCGTGAATAATGGTTCCTAAAGTATTCACCGCTACATTTTCTTCCACTTCATCGACTTCTTTGATGCGCAAGACTCTTTCAAAATAAAACTGAATTGGGTTGCGGATGTAAGTCGTTAACGATGAAGGAGAAAAACCATTCGCAGCAATTTCGTGCAAGCGTGTTAAAACACTTTCTGTTTTGGGAACAATTATCGGTTGGTGTGCAATATTGGGCACATTCGGATTGAAATATTGAAACGTTAAGTTGTGATTGGGTTGTTTTTCGACTTCCAATTGGGTGATAAAACGGCTTTTTTCTCCGGCATCAAATCCGTCGCTGTCGGCATTGTAAATGAGGTAAATGTTTTTGGCACGTTGTAATAAATGATAGAAGTGATAAGTATAAATCGCGTCTTTTTCTTTGTAAGTCGGTAATCCTAGTTCGCGTTTCACATCATACGGGATAAAAGAATTGGTGCTTTTTCCGGCCGGAAATTTACCTTCATTGACCGAAGTAATGATTACAGTTTCAAAATCGAGCACACGACTTTCTAAAACACCCATAATTTGTAGACCGTCTAAAGGTTCGCCTTCAAACGAAACTTCAGCCACATCAATCACTTGTTTGTAAATGGCGTGTAATGTTTTGATGTCATCTATATTGGTATGTTCGGCAAAATAAGAAGTCATCTTGTTAATCACTTTGAATACAGAATAAACAAAGGCATTGGTGATTTTTTCTTCCTCGTTGTCGTAACTCAAATTCGCTTTGATTTGAAGCAGAATCTGAGAAAGGTTTTCTAAAACGGTTACTGAACTTGTATCCCATTTTCGGAACAGCCTTTGGAACAAATTATTTTCCTGAGTATATAATTCCTCTAGTTTTTTATGGGTAATAAAAGTGTAATTGTTTTTGTTGATTCGGTTCACCAATTCACCGGCGTAAACATAAGGTTCAATTAGCGGATGCGTTAAAATGTCGAGTACATCTTTGTAATACATCACATAACTGCCCGGATTTCTTGAGAGCGCATTGGAATGCAACTTGAACAATTTGGCAATGAGCAACTGCGCCGGATTGTTTTTACTCGAAAAACCCATGGTCACGTTCAAGGCATTTACGGTATCGGGTAATGAATGTAATACGGGTAATAACAAATTTTCTTCACCCAAAACTACGGCTACATTTTGCAGATTAGAATCGTTTTTGGCGACGTGTTGTTCAATAATGCTTCCGGTAATTTTGGCTTGACCGATAGATTTGGAAGTCGCTATCACGTGGATGTTTTTGGCTTCGGTAAAATCGTTTACAATCCATTCGTAAGGATGCGTTTTATAGTAAATCCACTCCGATTTGAATCTTCTTTGGAACAAACCGGCATCGTGAAAAGTGTCGTGGAGCAAAGTCTCGTCAATATCCCAATAGATTTTGGCTTTGTCTAAGGCCAATAAATGTTGGATAATTTTTTCTTCTGCTTGGTTTAATGCGTTGAACCCTGCGAAAATGAATCGGTTGTTATTATTTTCCGAAAAGTGATTCAGATTTTCAACGGCTTCGCGATAGATTAAACCTTGGTAACCAATGCCTTTGTTCAGTAGATAATCATACAGCGATTGATAATATTTCGGCAATTTTTTCCAGAAGATTAGGTAGTTTTCTATGAGTTCAGTTCGCTTTTCAATATCTACAGCCCAATGTTCAATCTCTTTGATGTTTTCAAGATATTTTAGTATGTGGTTTGGATCTAATAAATAACGGTCGATTTCGTTGAAATCTTGTAGCAGTGTTTTGGCCCAATTGGCGAAGGTTTCGAAAGATTCTTGTTTGTCTTTTTCGGTTACGGAAAGATAGACGTCATAAAATTCGAAAAGCAATTCAATGCTATCAATGGAACGAATGCCGGCAATCTCTTGAATAAACTCTTCTATACTGATGATTTCGGGCGCAAAGACATTATTGGAGACAGATTTCTTTAGCTCTTCTAGCAGAAATACTTTGGCTCTTTTGTTAGGTAATATTACCACCAAATCCAATAGATTATTGGAATGGGTTTTAAGAATTTCTTGTGCGAGTTGGTAAAGAAATGTTGGTTTTGACATTTTATAAAAATAAAAAAACGCCCCGAACTTCGGAGCGTTTTTTAGAAATATTTTGAGAAGAAATTATTTTACTAATTTCACTTCAACTCTTCTGTTGTTAGCTTTACCAGCTTTAGTTTTGTTGGTGTCGATTGGTTTAGACTCACCGAAACCAGCTGAAGACAATCTTGAAGATGCAATTCCGTTTTCAATTAAATAATTTTTAACGGCTGCAGCTCTGTTTTCAGAAAGTATTTGGTTGGCAGCATCTTTACCATCGCTATCAGTGTGACCTTCGATTGAGAAGTTAGAGTTTGGATACTCTTTCAAGATAGCTACAATTGCTTGTAATACTGGGTAAGTTTGTTGTTGGAATGAAGCTTTACCGCTATCAAATAAGATAGTTTTAGCATAGTCGTTCAATCTTTTGATCGCTTCTTCAGTAACTTCAGGACAACCATTGTTTGCAGCAGTACCTTTTACGTCTGGACATCTGTCATCTTTGTCAAGTACACCGTCACCATCTCTATCTGGCCAAGGACAACCACCATTTTCTTTAGGACCTTTAACGTCAACACATTTATCTTCTTTGTCTTGAACTCCGTCACCATCAGTATCAGGACAACCACCAAATTGTTTTAAACCAGCCACTTCTGGACAAGCATCAACATTATCAGCAATTCCGTCACCGTCAGTATCAGGACATCCGTTGAATTCAACAGGACCAGCAACATCTGGACAAGCATCTTTGCTGTTCTCAATTCCGTCACCGTCAGTATCAGGACAACCGTTGAATTGTTTTAGACCTGGCTCTTCTGGACAAGCATCGTCTTTGTCATAAATTCCGTCACCGTCTTTGTCAGAACCTCCAAATTTGAAAGTAAGACCTGCAAAATGTTGCATGTGTGATGGCATATCTTCACGTAAATCTTCGAAAGAATGTTTGTAAGTTGAACGAAGAGATAAACCTACATTTTCACTAAACCAATAAGTTAAACCTAAACCTCCGTTTACAGTTCCGGCGCTCATGTCGTCACCAATCCAAGTGTAACCTCCACCGGCGTGAATAGATGGATCAATTTTTTTAGATCCAATTAAACTCATTAGGCTGTAGTTAATAACTCCATCAACAGCATAATAGTTTAAATCACCAGGATTCACAACTTCATATGGTCCTTCACCAACTCTTGGCAAAACAAACCTAGTAATTTTGTTAACAGAACCAGTAACTCCAAAAGAGAAATTACCGCCAACGTGTTTAGACACGCTTACGAAAGATACTGAAGGAAGAATATTCCAGTTGTCATTAGCATTGAAATACTGTGAAAACTGATCTTCTAATTTTGATGCAGCACTTACTCTTGTGTCTACTGCGTTAACCCCAAACGATATTGCCCAAGGGTTGTTGCTGTCTTGAGCTTGTGAGCTTAAACCAGCTAACATTAGCATAGCAACGAATAATTTGTTAAGATGTTTCATACTTAATTTGATTAGATTATAATAATTATAATAGAGCAAAAGTAATACGTATTAATATAATATCAAAATCTTATTGTTAAAATATGGAAATTATATAATGATTTTGAGGAATTTTGGAATTATGATAACAATTACGCAATATTTAACGTCATTTTATATAACATTTAACATCTTTGCTACTTCTTCAAAGGCTTTAATGGCCTGGTCAAGATGCTCTTTTGTGTGTGCTGCCGATAATTGGACTCTGATTCGGGCTTTGTCTCTCGGAACAACAGGGAAAAAGAATCCGATAACGTAGATGCCTTTTTTCAACAATTCGTCGGCCATGACTTGAGATAATTTCGCATCATACAACATTACAGGAACAATGGCTGAATCCCCATCGATAATATCCAATCCTGCTTTTTTCATTCCTGCTTTGAAATAGTTGGTGTTCCACTCTAATTTATCTCTGAGCGTAGTGTCTTTTTCTAAAAGTTCAAAAACCTTGATGGAAGCACCAACAATAGCCGGAGCCAATGAGTTGGAGAACAAATACGGACGCGAACGTTGACGTAAGATTTCTATGATTTCTTTTTTAGCCGTAGTATATCCGCCCATTGCACCACCTAAAGCTTTTCCTAAAGTTCCGGTGATGATGTCTACTCTGCCCATTACACCTTTGGCTTCGAGCGTTCCTTTTCCTGTAGCTCCGATGAAACCTGCCGCATGACATTCGTCTACCATAACCAAAGCATCGTATTTATCGGCTAAGTCGCAAATTTTGTCTAACGGCGCTACCAATCCGTCCATAGAGAAAACACCATCGGTTACGATTAATTTGAAACGATGACCGGCTTCTACCGCTTTTTTCAATTGGTTTTCTAAATCTTCCATGTTGGAATTTTCATAACGATAACGCGCTGCTTTACACAAACGGACGCCATCAATAATAGAAGCATGGTTCAAACTGTCTGAAATGATACAGTCTTCTTCGCCTAATAAAGGTTCGAAAACGCCGCCATTGGCATCAAAAGCCGCTGCATATAGAATGGTATCTTCTGTACCGTAAAAATCGGCTATCTTTTTTTCCAAAGTTTTATGGATGTCTTGTGTCCCGCAAATGAAACGCACCGATGACATTCCGAAGCCATGAGAATCCAAAGCGTCTTTGGCTGCCTGAATTACTTCCGGATGGGATGATAAGCCTAGATAATTATTGGCACAAAAGTTCAATACTGTTTTGCCGTTAACTGTAATTTCGGCACCTTGTGGCGAAGTAATAATACGTTCTCTTTTGAAAATACCGTTTTGCTCAATGGTATTTAATTCGTTTAGTAGGTGTTGTTGAATTTTTCCGTACATGTTGTTTGGTTTGTTGTTTATCGTTTGTGGTTACAAATTTACTATTTCCAAGCTTTCCCCAATGTAAACGAGAGCTTTTTTAGTTACTTTAAAACCCATTTTTTCTATGGCATTCTGGTAATTTTCTAGTTGAGTAGTGTATTTGGTTTGATGCGCACCGGTTTTGTAGTCGAGCAAATAAATTTCGTTGTTGTTGTTGATGACCATTCTGTCGGGCTTTACGAGACTGCCTTCTTTTTGAATGATGGTTTTTTCGTTTAAAATTTTGTTGCCAATGGCGAAATAATGAATCAAATCGGGATGATGAATAACTTTATTAATCGTTTGTTCTACTGTTTCTTTTTGCGAAGCGATAATCAATCCGTTTTCTATGGCTTTGGTTAGGGCCAAATCGATATCGTCTTTGGTTTTGACAAAAGATAAAATCTCGTGGAGAATGTTCCCAAATTCAATCGCTTTTTGTTGTTGTGTATTCCACATCAAACTTTCTTTTTGGGCAATTTTGATGTTCTTCGGATTCAAAGTAGCCGATAATAGCGGAATAGTTTCGGTTTCGTCAATGATTTCTTTGGTTTCGGATAATTTTTCGGCTTTGCCAAATGAATAGTCGAATTTACTTTCGTCAAAATCATTCCCCAAAAACTTGATAAAAAACGTCGCCATATTGTTAGGATATTCGCCCGAAGTCTTGCTGCGACTTTGCATGCCCGAAATAATATACAACTGTTCTTCGGCACGGGTTAGCGCTACATACAAAACATTGATGTTATCGAGCAATTCTTCCTGTTTTTTTTGTTGGTAAATCACATTCGCTTCTTCGCCATAACCTTCAACTTTACTACTTTTATCCACTAAGGCTTTCGGCAATCCGGTAACTTCTTCATCGGCATTGAGCCATATTTTTTCCCGTGGACCTTTGCTGTAATCTTCTTCGGCAAAAGGAAAAATCACCACCGGAAATTCCAATCCTTTCGATTTGTGAATGGTCATAATGCGAACGGCATCGTTTCCTTCCGGCGACGGAATACTCAGCTTTTCAGAATTATTATCCCAATAAGTAAGGAAGTCCGAAATACCGGCTTGTTTTTTTAAATCGTGTTCCAAAATTAAATCCAAGAAAAACTGAATGTAAGCATTGCGTTTGTCCATCGGAATGACTTTGGCAATAATGATTTCCGAGGCTTCGTAAAGCGATTTTTTGCGGATATTTTGAAACGAAAAATCAATATTAAAACCAATCAGCCATTGTTGAAATTCGGTCTCCGACTTTTGTTCCATGCCTTGCGCAATGAAATCGTGCGTTTGCAATTGGTCTTGTTGCGAAGCCAAATAGTAAAGAAAGTTAGCTTTGGCCACTAAATCGCTGTTGTTTTTCAGATAGCGCAAAATGTGGATTACGCCTTGCACTTCGGAAGAGGCGCCGAGTAATAAACTTTCCGAGGACAAAATCGGAATCCCGTTTTCGGTTAAATAATTGGCGACTTCTGTTCCGTGTGCTTTTTTTCGGGTAAGAATTACGATGTCTTTGTAGCGAAAGCCTTTTTGTTTTACTTTTTCAATGGCAGATAAAGTGGCTTGCAAATACAATTCGTTTTTCTCCGGACTTTCCTCTTCGTCAAAAGCGGCTTTTTCGACTTTGGGCACAAAAGAAATATTGACATAACCACCGGTTTTGGTGTTGCATTGTTGATGGCTGTGGTTTTGGTACAAATCTTTGTAATCTTCGTGAGCGAATTCCTGACTCAAAAAAGCAAACAATTTGTTGTTGAAGTCTATGACTTCCGAGTAACTTCTCCAATTGGTTCCCAATGAAAAAAGCTTTTTATCCGGATTGACGAACGGATTTTTGTCTTTACTCAATTCTATAAACTGTTCGGCTTTTCCGCCGCGCCAACGGTAAATTGATTGTTTCGGATCGCCTACAATCATTAGCGAACCTTGTTCACCATTCAAATCTTCGCTCGACAACGCATTATCAATCAGCGGAATCAGATTGTGCCATTGCATTTCGGACGTATCTTGAAATTCGTCGATGAAGAAATTTCTATATTTTTCTCCCAAACGCTCATAAATAAAAGGCGCCGGTTGGTTTTGGATTTGGTCGTAAATGAGTTTGTTAAACTCGGCTATCGATAAGATATTTTGCTCTTTCTGAATTTTGTCCAATTCGTTACTAACAGTATTCAGCAAAGAAAGCGGTGTGATGTTTTTGAGAAACGCTTCATAGAAATGTTTCTTTTCGAATTTTTTGTAAATCGAAGCTAAGATTTCGAGTAAATTAGGAATAATGCTTTCAATTGTCGCTCGGTCTGAAGCGGTTTTGTTGATAGCAATATCTTCAAACTGATGATATCTCTTGTTGATAGGATTGAATCTTTTTTCGACAATACTTTTTAAATGATTTGGGAAAGTTTCTCTTGAAAACGATTTGAGGTCAATGCCTTTGTTTTCAATTAACAATAACATTTCGCTTGCTGATTCAACCGTTTCGGCCTCTAATTGCGCACAAAGTTCGGTGAGTTTGTTTTTGATTTCGATAAACTCAGCGATGGTTTTGTTTTGAAAATGCGTGATTTCTTCTCGGTTGTTTTCGTTGAGAATTAACTTTCCCGTTTCCATAATTTCGCGTGAAATGTCCCAAGATTTGTCGTCATCGGTTTTTTCCATCGTGAAATTGACCAACAAATTGGTTAAGGTTTCATCGTTTCCGGCTTCGGCTATAATGGCATCAACGGCTTCGGTTAATAAGTTTTCGGTATCCAGAGACACTTCAAAAGTAATCGGCAAATTCAAATCGTGCGCAAAAGCTCGTATGACTTTATGCGTGAATTTGTCAATGGTAGAAATATCAAAAGCGGCATAATTGTGAATCAGATTTTTTATAATGCTTTTGGCTTTTTCGGTAATGGTAGCCAAGGATAATCCGGTTTCTGCCTGAATGTCTTGCATCAATTGCAACGCTTTCTCCGAAGGTTTTTCTTTGGCAAACTCCGACAAACTTTCCACGACACGGCTTTTCATTTCGTGTACGGCTTTGTTGGTAAACGTAATGGCCAAAATATTGCGATAAGCATCGGGTTTTTTAGACAACAGAATAATTTTCAAATATTCTTTGACCAAAGTATAAGTTTTGCCCGAACCGGCGGAAGCGTCGTATATGGAGAAAGCGGTTTTTTGCATTAGTTATTTTTTGACCGCAGATTCGCGGATTATTTTAATTAAAAATGGACTGATACTGATGATCAAACTAGTGATAAAAATCAAGTCATAATCAATTGCATTGTAATGTATGTTAAGTTTTCCATCATCACAAGCAGTGCATTCTAAAATCCTTGAATGGCTATCAATATAACTTATAACAAATGTTGAAATTAGAAATAAAGGTGAAACGATTAAAGTATTAAAAGGTTTTTTTCTGTCCGAAATTTTAAAAAGCAATAAACAGAAAACGCCAAAACTTATTATAAATATTCCGCTGGCAAAAAGATGGAAATTTTTGCCGATAAAAGTAATATTGCTATCAGTAGAAAATTTGAAAAAGTACCTGATTAATCTTCTGAAGTAATCTTCAAAAAAGAAAGCGCTGATTGCCGCAAGAATAAAGACAAAGAATGAGAGCAGTATTTGTAATGCTTTTTTATTCATAATCTTGTTTGGCTATTTCATAAACAAAATTCAACTTCGCGTCTTCGCCATAATATTCGACTTCAAATTCATCCACTTTTATGGCACCTATTTTTTCAATGGCTTTTTGTGACCGAATGTTAAACGCGCCAATATGAAAATAGACTTTATCGACTTGTTGAAACGCATAATCGAGCATGATTTTTTTCAAAGCTTTGTTGTAACCGTTACCCCAAAATTTCCGCCCGATAAAGGTGTAGCCGATTAAAACCGAATTATCATTTTCGTTATAATCGTAAAACCGACTGCAGCCAACTACTTCCTTGGTTTTTTGGTCCCGAATTAAAAAAGCGCCTTTGGATAACATTGCACCTTCAAAATAATTTTGAAAAACTTCGAGTTGATAACGCAATTTGTTCGGGTGTTGTTCCCAAACCAACGGATCAGAAGCTACTTCGTATAGTTCTTCGAAATCAGTTTCCCGCAAAGGGATTAGTTTAATGAGCTCGTTTTCAAGAAAATTGGGTTGCCAATCAAACATGGGAAACTATAGTTTTTATTTATGCTACTAATGTAATTAATTAATTCTTTATTAAGAAAAAGGAATTCCGCAATGCTTAATTTTGCAGCACAATTAAAATGTATTGCTTTGAAAAGAAATGAAGTTATTTTGGTAGCGTTAATGGCGTTGCTCAATTTTACGCATATACTCGATTTTATGATCATGATGCCTTTGGGAAATATTTTGATGCCCAAATGGAATTTGACGACTTCAGAATTTTCAATTATTGTTTCTAGTTATTCTTTGGCGGCCTTTGTGAGCGCCTTTTTTGCCATTTTCTTTGCGGATAAATTCGATCGAAAAAAATTATTGCTTTTTGGCTATTCCGGATTTTTAATCGGAACTTTTGCTTGTGCATTTGCTTTTGGAACTTATTCGATGATATTAGCCAGAACTTTTACAGGATTGTTTGGCGGATTAATCAGTGCCCAAATTTTGAGTATAATTGCCGATGTTATTCCGTATGAACGTCGAGGCAGAGCAATGGGCATGTTGATGGGTGGATTTGCATTGGCTTCGGTAATTGGGGTGCCTTTTGGATTGTTTTTGGCCAATAAATACGATTGGCATTATCCGTTTTTAGTAGTAGCTATTTTTGGAATATTGTTATTGCCATTTTTGTTTCGATTTGTTCCCAATGTAAATGCGCATTTATCTACTCCGATAAAGTTGAAAGAACGCATATCGAATTTCTATGACATCTTTAGCAATCAAGCTCAAATCACAGCGTTGTTATTTAGTTTTTTATTGATTACTGGGCATTTCATTATTGTGCCGTTAATTAATCCTTATTTGGTTTACAATGTTGGTGTGCCACAAGAATATACCCCTTTAATCTACTTAGTTGGTGGAATCTGTTCGTTAATTTCTGCTCAAATTATTGGAAAATTAGCCGATAGTTACGGTAAGAGAACTGTGTTCGTTTGGGCGGCTTTAATTTCAACTTTTTTTGTGATACTGATAACCAATATGCCGCATTGGCAACTTTTCATTGTCTTGGGCATTTTCGGATTTTGGTTTAGTTCCGCAACCGGAAGAACTGTTCCCGGACAAGCTATGATTACTCAGGCTGTTACCAGTCAAACGCGTGGTAGTTTTATGAGTTTAAACTCTTGTGTGCAATCACTCGGAACAGGTTTTGCTTCGTTGATGAGCGGCTGGATTACTTACAGCGATGCTAAATTTGCGATTCACAATTATAATTATTTAGGCTACATAAGTATTAGTTTGATTTTATTGTGTGTTGTACTTTCTTATCAATTAGAGCGAAAATTAGAATATGTTGAAGTCTAATTTTTCGAAATGTTATAAATGATTATGTGAATTTTATAAGTAAAAACGATTTATAATTTATAAATTTGAACATCAAATATTAATCTTTAAAATAATTAATCATGGCTTTTGAATTACCACAATTACCTTATGCATACGATGCATTAGAACCACATATTGATGCCAGAACGATGGAAATTCACCATTCGAAACATCACAACGCTTACACGACCAATCTGAATGCAGCCATAGAAGGAACTGATTTAGCAGGGTTGACCATTGAAAACATACTAATTAATTTGGATATGAAAAACGCAGCGGTTAGAAATAACGGAGGTGGATTTTATAATCATAATTTGTTTTGGAGAGTAATGGCGCCAAATGGCGGTGGATTACCAACGGGTGAATTAGCTGAAGCGATTGAAAGAGATTTTAAATCATTCGAGGAATTCAAAGCGCAGTTTGCTAAAGCTGGTGCTACTCGTTTTGGTTCAGGATGGGCTTGGCTTTGTGTTCACAAAGGCGGAAAGTTGGAAGTTTGTTCAACGCCAAACCAAGACAATCCCTTAATGCCTGATACGGCTTGTGGCGGATTTCCAATCTTAGGGATGGATGTTTGGGAACATGCTTATTACCTGAACTATCAAAATCGTCGTCCGGATTATATCGAAGCTTTCTTCAATGTTATTAACTGGACTGAAGTGGCAAGATTGTATGCAACAGAAAAATAAAACAAGATTCTTTTTTGAAGAATTAAAACCGATTGTGAAAGCAGTCGGTTTTTTTATTGGAATAGGGATAAAAATAAACAGGCGGAATTGCTTCCACCTGTTTGCCCCAAATCTACCATAAACTTAACCTACACTAAATACTATGGTAGCACAAATTTAACAACATCAAAAAGAATAAAGTGCTTTTTAAACGAAATTATATTGGAATGATAGGCAAATGAGAGTAGAAACTGCCTTTTTTATGATTTTCAGGCTTGTATAAAATAAAAAAGGTGAAAATTTCTTTTCACCCTTTTTGCCCCAAATCTACCATAAACTTAACCTACTAATGCTATGGTAAGGTCAAATGTATAGGAGTTGTTGTGTTCTAAAAAATAAAATAGACAAACGGCAAATATAATCGTTGAAGTTTTTTTGTTGATTTTGAGGCTGGTAGAAAATAAAAAAGGTGAAAATTTCTTTTCACCCTTTTTGCCCCAAATCTACCATAAACTTAACCTACTAATGCTATGGTAAGGTCAAATGTAAGTGGTTTAACATTTTGAAAACAAAAAATTTAGACGAACTGCATCAATAATCGTTTAAAGACAAAAAATGTTAAAATTTTAGTAAGCGCGTGCATCTTTTCCTTCGAAAAAATTCATAAATGCCTTGTTTACAACACGGTTACCACCGGCAGTCGGATAATCACCGGTGAAGTACCAATCACCTAGATTTTTCGGACAAGCTATATGTAAGTTGTCAACGGTTTGGAAAATGATTTTTACTTCGGCATTAATTTCTTCGGGATGCAGTAATTCAGCTATTTTATTGGAGATTTCAGTGTCGCTGAAAGGCGCATAAATTTCGGTTACAAAATTCACTACTTCAGCGTCTTTCAATTTCTCTTGAGATTTACATTTTTTATAGACATCGTCTACAATTTTATAAAGGTTTCTTTCTTTCAATAATTCTATTGCCGCTTGAAAAGCAACCAATCCTTCCAATTTCGCCATATCAATACCATAACAATCCGGATAACGAATTTGCGGTGCTGATGACACTACAACTATGCGTTTTGGATTCAAGCGATCCATCATTTTTAAAATGCTTTTCTTCAAAGTCGTTCCACGAACAATACTATCATCTATGATTACCAAGTTGTCTGTCGGTTTAATTACGCCATAAGTCACATCGTAAACATGGGCAACCAAATCATCTCGACTGCTGTCTTCGGTGATGAAAGTTCTTAATTTGGCGTCTTTAATAGCAATTTTTTCGGTTCTGATTTTTACTGAAAGGATTTCTTCCAATTTTTCTTTGGTCAATGTTTTACGATTGTTCAAAATGAACTGGTTTTTTCTTTGGTTCAAAAAATCATTCGCCGCTTCCACCATTCCATAGAAAGAAGTTTCTGCGGTATTTGGAATAAAAGAGAAAACCGTATTGTCGGTGTCATTCTCAATCGACTCTAAGACCGCCGGCAAAATTAATTTACCCAACTGTTTTCTTTCTTGGTAAATTTCGGCATCGCTACCACGAGAAAAATAAATACGCTCAAACGAACAAGCTTTTTTAACCGTTGGTGTAATGATTTCTTGTTGAGAAACCATTCCGTTTTTCTTGATGATTAAAGCGTGTCCGGGTTGTAACTCCTGTACTTTTTCGAAAGGCACATTGAAAGAAGTTTGGATGACTGGTCTTTCAGAAGCGACAACTACAATTTCATCATCTTCATAAAAGTAAGCCGGACGAATTCCCGCCGGATCACGAAAAACAAAACTATCGCCATGACCTAACAATCCGGCCATGGCATAACCGCCATCCCAACCTTTAGAGGCGCGTTTTAAGATTTTGGCCAAATCTAATTTTTCGGCGATTACCGGAGAAGCTTCTCTTTTGGATAAACCGTTGTTTTTACATTCTTGGTACAAATCAGTCACTTCATCATCAAGAAAATGCCCGATTTTTTCCATTACGGTTACCGTGTCTGCCATTTCTTTTGGATGCTGGCCTAATTCTACCAAGCTATTGAAAAGTTCAGTTACGTTAGTCATGTTGAAATTACCGGCTACGATAAGGTTTCGGTGCATCCAGTTGTTTTGACGAAGAAAAGGATGAACGCTTTCAATGCTGTTTTTACCAAAGGTTCCGTAACGAACGTGTCCTAAAAACAATTCGCCTATATATGGAATGTGGTCTTTTTGTAATTGAACATTATCTTGATATTCCGGATGCAAAGTCATCTCTTCATTAATCCTTTCGTTGATTTGCGCAAAAATATCCTGAATCGGTTGCGCTTTGTTCGAACGCACTCGGCTAATGTATCTTTCGCCTGCTTCGACATCAAATTTAATTGAAGCAAATCCGGCGCCGTCTTGACCGCGGTTGTGTTGCTTTTCCATCAACAGATACATTTTCTGTATGCCGTAAAAGGCCGTGCCGTATTTTTCTTTGTAGAATGCTAACGGTTTTTTTAATCTTAAAAGGGCGATTCCACATTCGTGTTTAATTGCGTCGCTCATTGTAGTTGTAGTTTAGTTGTGTAATTTATTTTACCGCAGATTCGCAAATTAAAAAATCAAAAGAAATTTGCGAATTCGCGGTCATTTTTTAATAAAAATGCCTCGAAATTTCGAGGCATAAAGTTATTGTAATTCTATTTCAAATTGTGTTAAAGCTCTGAATTGTTTCAAGCGCTCGTTCACTTCTTCTTTTTTCAGTGACAGCATTCTTTCGGTACCGAATTGCTCTACACAAAACGAAGCCAAGTTAGAACCTTGAATTATAGCAGTTTTCATCGTTTCAAAAGAAATGTCTCCTTGTTGTGTGATGAATCCTGCAAATCCACCTGCGAAAGTATCTCCGGCGCCGGTTGGATCAAATACATCTGCCAATGGCAAAGCCGGAGCAAAGAAGATGTGTTCATTATGGAAAATTAACGCACCGTGTTCTCCTTTTTTAATCACTACATATTTTGGTCCCATGGTATGGATTTTCGCCGCTGCTTTCACCAAAGAATATTCTCCAGAAAGTTGACGTGCTTCTTCGTCATTAATTGTGATAACATCAACACGTTTAATTACGTCCAATAATTCAGGTAAGGCACAATCCATCCAGAAATTCATAGTGTCTAAAACTACCAATTTTGGTTTTTGTGTCATTTGGTTTAAAACACCGGTTTGAACGATAGGATGTAAGTTGCCTAACATCACTACGTCAGCATCTTTAAAATGATTAGGAACAATTGGGTTGAAATCAGCCAATACATTTAACTCAGTAGCCAAAGTATCTCTTGAGTTCATGTCGTTATGATAACGACCGCTCCAAAAGAACGTTTTGCCGCCTTTTACAATTTCTAAACCGGAGACATCAATGTTTCTGGCGGTCAATAAATCAATATATTCTTGTGGAAAATCGTCGCCAACCACCGATACGATGGCCGATTGTAAGTTAAAATGCGAAGCTGATAAACCGATGAAAGTTCCGGCGCCGCCCAAGATTTTATCTGTTTTTCCAAAAGGTGTTTCGATAGCGTCAAAAGCAACCGTTCCTACGATTAAAAGTTTGTTCATTATTTGCGATTCAAATTAAAGGCGCAAAGATACGTTATTCCTTTAAAAGTTTAAAATGGTTTAAGTTTTAAAGTTTTAGAACAATTTTCCTTCTTCTTTTTCATAAAAAGCATCGATGGAAAGCGTTGGCAAACCCGAAGCATAAACTGCCAATTCATCACAACGTTCGTTTTGCGGATGGTTGTTGTGGCCTTTAATCCATTTGAAATCAACTTGGTGTTGGCGGTAAATTTTAAGGAAACGCATCCATAAATCGGGATTTTTTTTACCGGCGAAGTTTTTCTTTTCCCAACCAAACACCCATTTTTTCTCCACGGCATCGACTACATATTTAGAATCGGAAACGACCAAAACTTTCATGTTGGGGTTTTTGAGTTTTTCTAAACCTACGATTACCGCTAACAATTCCATTCTGTTATTGGTTGTATAGCGAAAACCTTCGTAGAATTCCTTTTTATAAGGTGTGCCAACCATTTCCATGACTACGCCATAACCGCCGTTTCCGGGATTTCCTTTGGCAGCGCCGTCGGTATAGATGTGGACTTGGTGTGAGTTCAAAGTTAGGAGTTAGGCGTTAGGAGTTTTTCAATTGTTTTTGGAAAATGCTCGTGTTCCAATTCATGAACTTTGGCGGCTATTTCTTCCGGTGCTTGGCAATTTTCAATATTAACAGAAGCTTGAAAAATAAATTCACCCTCGTCGTAATGTTCGTTGACATAATGAATAGTGATACCGGTTTCTTTTTCTTTGTTTTCCAATATAGTTTTGTGTACATTCATACCATACATGCCTTTTCCGCCATATTCTGGTAACAACGCAGGATGAATATTGATGATTTTATTTGGGTATCGATGAACTATCGCATCGGGCATTTTCCATAAAAATCCGGCCAGAACGATTAAATCGGGTTGAAGTTTGTTGATTTGTTCTAAAACAAAGCCTTCGTTTAAATCAACTCTATTGAAAATCAAGGAAAACACCTTGTGGTGTTTTGCTATGTCTAAAACTTTGGCATGCTGATTGTTAGTGAAGATGCCGACTATACTTATGTTATCGTTGTTTTTGAAATACTGTATGATATTCTCCACATTGGAACCAGCGCCCGAGGCAAAAAGCAGAATCTTTTTCATGGAAAATCAAATTTGGTAGCACAAAAAAAAGAATAATTACTCGAATTAAAACCATCACAATGTAAGATTCTTAAATAATTTTTTTATTTTCGTAGTCACATTTAGTAACAAAAAGGTTGTTTTAAAATAAAGTTTTTTATTTTTGCCAACAATTAAAATTAAAAATTTAGAAATTATGTCAGACATTGCATCAAGAGTAAAAGCGATTATTGTAGACAAATTAGGCGTTGACGAAAACGAAGTTGTAACAGAAGCAAGCTTCACAAATGATTTAGGCGCTGATTCATTAGACACTGTAGAGCTTATCATGGAGTTCGAAAAAGAATTTGATATTCAAATTCCGGACGATCAAGCGGAAAACATTGCTACTGTAGGTCAAGCTATTTCTTACATCGAAGAAGCAAAAAAATAATAAATAAATCACCCGTGAAGAATCTATAGTTTTTCACGGGTTTTTATTATTTTTACTGAAAAAGATAAACATTGATTGATATTCAATCTTAAAATATTGAAATACCCCTGTCTCTTTAATGATTAAATTTGAAGAAAACATGGGTATTATTTGTTTAAATACAATTGTAAATAACATATTATGTCATTAAAGCGAGTTGTAGTAACAGGTTTGGGGGCCTTAACACCAATCGGGAATTCCATCGAAGAATATTGGAATGCACTGATCAGCGGTAAAAGTGGTGCCGCGCCAATCACCTATTACGATACTGAAAAACACAAAACAAAATTTGCCTGCGAAGTTAAAAACTTCAATATCGAAGATTTTATGGACCGCAAGGAAGCTCGCAGAATGGACAAGTTTGCACAATATGCCATTGCTGCCAGTGAAGAAGCAATAAAAGATGCCGGAATTACCAATGACAATGTAAACAAACAGAGAGTTGGAGTGATTTGGGGCGCCGGAATTGGCGGATTGGAGACATTTCAAGAAGAGGTAATGAGTTACGCAGCCGGAGACGGAACGCCAAGATTCAACCCTTTCTTTATCCCAAAAATGATTGCCGATATTGCTCCTGCTCACATTTCTATGAGAAATGGCTTTATGGGCCCCAACTATACAACCGTTTCTGCTTGTGCTTCTTCTGCCAACGCTTTGATTGATGCATTCAATTACATTCGTTTAGGTATGTGTGATGTTATCATTTCGGGTGGTTCAGAAGCAGCTGTTACTATTGCCGGTATGGGTGGATTTAATTCAATGCAAGCTTTGTCAACTCGAAATGAAAGTCCGGAAACAGCTTCAAGACCTTTTGATGCTACCCGTGATGGATTTGTTTTAGGCGAAGGCGCAGGTGCTTTGGTTTTAGAAGAATACGAACATGCAAAAGCCCGTGGGGCAAAAATATATTGTGAAATCGGTGGTGGCGGAATGTCATCAGATGCTTATCACTTAACGGCACCACATCCGGAAGGAATCGGGGTTATTGCCGTTATGGAAAACACTTTGCGCGATGCCGGAATGAAACCGGAACAAGTTGATCACATCAACACACACGGTACGTCAACACCACTTGGTGATGTGGCCGAGTTGAAAGCCATTAGCGCTGTTTTTGGTGATCATGCGAAGAACATTAATATCAATTCAACCAAATCGATGACTGGTCACCTACTTGGAGCTGCCGGTGCGATTGAAGCGATTGCCTCGATTTTGGCTATGAAACACGGAATCGTTCCTCCAACCATTAACCATACAGTTGTGGATGAAAACATAGATCCTTCTTTGAACTTGACTTTAAATAAAGCCCAAAAGAGAGAAGTGAATGTTGCAATGAGTAATACTTTTGGTTTTGGCGGACACAACGCTTGCGTTTTATTCAAAAAAATTGAAGACTAAGATTAGATGAAAATTCTAAAAAATATATTTAAAAATTCCCGTTCGTCAGAGGACGGGATTTTTTTTACTGAAATTCAAAAAGTTATTGGTTTTAAACCCCAAACCATTACCTACTATGAAAAAGCTTTTACCCATCGGTCGACTAACCGAACCGATTTGAAAGGCAATCCGATGAATTATGAACGTTTGGAGTTTCTTGGAGATGCAATGCTAAGTGCCGTAATTGCTGCTCATTTGTACAAAGAAGCACCAGCCGGTGATGAAGGTTATTTAACCAAAATGCGCTCCAAAATTGTCAGTCGGGAACATTTAAATGAATTGGGAAGAGACTTAAACCTAATCCGATTTGTAGAAAGTAAAGTGCCAACCCAACATTTTGGTGAGAATATACACGGTAATATTTTTGAAGCTTTAATAGGAGCTATTTTTTTGGATAAAGGCTATGATTTTTGCCAAAAATTTATTCAAAGAAGCGTTATTATTCCTTACGTTGATATCGCTAAATTAGAAGGGAAAGTTATCAGTTACAAAAGCTTGTTGATTGAATGGTGCCAAAAAGAAAAGAAATCTTTTCATTATGATGTGTTTGACGACAATGGCATTGATGGACAAAAATACTTTGGTGTAAAATTGAGTATTGACAATAAAGTCATTGCCAAAGCCAGAGCAACTTCGAAAAAGAAAGCAGAA
The DNA here is from genome assembly GCF_046293665.1 of Flavobacterium sp. Taxonomy (GTDB): domain Bacteria; phylum Bacteroidota; class Bacteroidia; order Flavobacteriales; family Flavobacteriaceae; genus Flavobacterium. Next base: position 254,813 of record NZ_JBKBOL010000001.1, on the reverse strand, counting down.
GAAAAAGCATCACAAAGAGCTTATTTTGCATTTCAAGAAAAAATTAACAAAAAATAATACGGATTCTCAAAAAACTATAACGTTTTCGTTCATAAAATAACGTTAACTCAATATTGAGTTGGTTAAAATCTGTGTTAGATATACTATATTTACAACTTAAATTGCAATAGTTATGTATGTTCACAAATTGCATATTGAAGAGTTTGACGAAATAGATTATCAGTTAATTGCTATACATTCGCCTTTAGAGGATTATCGATTGGCGTATTATATCAATCAAAATTTACCCATCAATCTCAAAAAGAGCAATTGCAACATCCATATCAGTAATAAAGATGGCGAAACACAGTTTACCCGTTTTATTTTTGAAGATGATAAAGATATAGCTTGGAATTTGGTCCAAAATCAGAATGACGCCATCCTTTCTTCTGAAAATAACAATCAAGGGTTGTTTGCCAATAGTAACAATGAATTTTCAGCTAAAATTTATTTGATTCCCGAATTTAAAAAGGTAGATTACTTTTTGAAAATTGAAAATGATGAAGTCGCTATTGATGTTTCAACAATTATCAACAGCCTAAAAAAAATAGATAGGATTAGTACTGTTTACGCGGTAGAAGTAGAAAAAATAAAATCAAAAAATAATTTAATTTTTTAGTTAAAATGCCAACAAGAAAAAAAACTAAAATTGTCGCCACATTAGGGCCGGCTTGTAGTTCGAAAGAGGTGATTAAAAAAATGATCGATGCCGGAGTGAACGTATTTCGTATTAATTTCTCTCATGCCGATTATGCTGATGTAAAAGAAAGAATTGATATCATCCGAGGATTGAATGATGAATTTGGATACACAACCGCAATTTTAGCCGATTTGCAAGGACCAAAACTTCGCGTAGGCGTAATGAAAGAAGATGTAGTGGTAAATCCAGGTGATATTATAACGTTTCAAACGGCAGAAGATGTTCCGGGAACGAAAGAACGCGTTTACATGAATTACAAAGAATTTCCAAGAGATGTAAATCCGGGCGAAAAAATTCTTTTAGACGATGGAAAATTGATGTTCGAAGCTTTGGAAACCAATGGTACGACAGAAGTAGTTTGTAAAGTAATTCAAGGCGGGCCGTTAAAATCAAAAAAAGGAGTAAACCTTCCAAATACCAAAGTGTCTTTACCGGCATTGACCAAAAAAGACATCAAAGATGCGCTATTCGCCATCGAACAAGAAGTAGATTGGATCGCACTTTCTTTCGTTAGAACACCAAAAGATTTAGAAGAGTTGCAAGACTTAATTGCTAAACACTCGACCTATAAAATTCCAATTGTTGCCAAAATCGAAAAACCGGAAGCCGTTGAAAATATTGATAAAATTGTAGCATTCTGTGATGGTTTGATGGTAGCTCGTGGCGACCTTGGTGTTGAAATTCCGGCACATGAAGTACCATTAATTCAAAAGAAATTAATCCACAGAGCGAAAACGGCTAGAATTCCTGTAATCGTTGCTACACAAATGATGGAAACGATGATCACCAGTTTAACACCAACGCGTGCTGAGGTAAATGATGTAGCCAATTCGGTTATGGATGGTGCTGATGCCGTAATGCTTTCCGGAGAAACTTCGGTTGGAAATTATCCGGTTGAGGTAATCGAAAAAATGACACAAATTATTGAGGCCGTTGAAGATTCACCACTGATCATGGTACCGCAAAATCCGCCTCACGTGAGAACGAAACGTTTTATTACCAAGTCGATTTGTTATCATGCTGCGATTATGGCTAATGAAATTAAGGCAAAAGCCATTTCAACTTTAACGAATAGTGGTTACACGGCTTTCCAAATTTCGGCTTGGAGACCTAAATCACATATCTTGGTTTATACTTCGAATAAAAGAATTTTAACGCAATTGAATTTACTTTGGGGCGTAAATGCATTTTATTATGACAAATTCGTGAGTACAGACGACACCGTGGATGACATCAATGACATTGCCAAAGCCAATGGTTATGTGAAAAAAGGCGACATGCTGATCAATTTAGCGGCAATGCCGGTGGCCGATAAAGGAATGGTAAATACTTTGAGAGTTTCTGAAATAGAATAATTTTATTACTTTTAGACTTTAAAATTTTTTAAAACAAGAAATATGAATTCAAACAATCCGTTTTTTAAGAACAAAACTTTTTCAAATACTTCACGTGCCAATGAAGTAGTACACGAAGCAACGGTTATTGATTACAATCAAACGATGACGGTTTCAGGAACCATCAACAAAAGTTTCCTAATGTTGGTTTTATTAATTGCTAGTGCTGCGGTTACTTGGATGATGACTTTTGACGGTCAGAATCCTATGATTTTAACCATTGGTGGTGCTATCGTTGGATTTATTTTAGTTTTGATTGCCGTATTCAAACCTCAATATTCAACTTTTTTAGCGCCTGGTTATGCTATTTTCGAAGGACTTTTCATCGGAGGTATTTCAGCTATTTTTGAAGTGATGTATCCAGGAATTGTGATTCAAGCCGTTAGCTGTACTTTTGTTACGTTTATGGTTTGTTTCGGTTTATACAAATATGGAATCGTAAAAGTAAACGACAAATTCAGATCAGTTGTGGTTGCTGCGACCTTAGCGATTGCTACTTATTATTTAATTTCTTGGTTGTTGTCGATGTTTACCAGCTTTACACCGGTTCACCACGGAAATTCATTAATTAGTATTGGAATTAGCGTATTTGTGATTGTAATTGCCGCTTTGAATTTATTCTTAGACTTCGATCAAATCGAAAAAGGCGTAGAGCAAAAAATGCCGAAATACATGGAATGGTATGGCGCAATGGGCTTAATGATTACCTTAGTTTGGTTGTACATCGAGTTCTTGAGATTGTTATCTAAATTGTCTAGTAGAGATTAATTATCGATTCACATAAAATGCAAAACCAGCTTTCGGGCTGGTTTTTTTGTGGCTAAAACTCAAACTTCAATTGTACCACAACCGTTTTTTTAATTTCAGTATTTAAATTATTCAACGAAATCCCAAGGAGTCGAACTGATTCTTTCATCCGTTCTTGAAACAAAAGCTCTTTGGCAGTCTCGAGAAGCAATCCTTTATCGGAAATAAAGTAAGGCAAGGTTTTGCTTCGTGTTTGTGTCGTAAAATCGCTGTATTTGATTTTGAGTGTAACAGTTTTTCCGGAGATGTTGTGTTTTTTGAGTCTGTTTTCTAATTCGTTGGCGATGCGCTCCAACTTTTCTACCATAAAAATTTCCGAAGTCAGGTTTTCGTTAAAAGTATGCTCGGCCGCGACCGATTTGGCAATTCGATTGGGTTTTACCGCACTGTTGTGAATGCCGCGAACAATATTGTAGAAATGCAATCCGCTTTTGCTGAAATGCTCTTCGAGAAATTCTCTTGATTTTGACTTTAAATCTTTTCCGGTGAAAATACCTAAATGATACATTCTATCAGTGGTGACTTTACCGATGCCATAGAATTTTTTGATGTCTAAGTTTTCCAAAAAGCTTTCCACTTCTTCCGGATTTACGGTTTTCTGACCGTTGGGTTTGTTATAATCACTGGCAATTTTGGCCACAAATTTATTCACAGAAATTCCGGCTGAAGCAGTCAAACCAACTTCTTCAAAAATGCGTTTTCGAATTTCCTGCGCAATAAGGGAAGCACTTGGATTGCCTTTTTTGTTTTGGGTAACATCCAAATAAGCTTCGTCTAAAGACAAGGGTTCGACCAAATCGGTATACTCGTGAAATATCTTTCTGATTTGTTTCGAAATCTCTTTGTAGCGGTCAAATCTTGGTCGGACAAAAATCAAATCGGGACAATTTCTTTTGGCTTGAACACCGCTCATGGCTGAACGAACACCAAATTTTCTTGCCTCATAACTTGCCGCCGAAACCACACCGCGCACTTCGCTTCCGCCAACCGCCAATGGTTTCCCTTTAAGTTCAGGATTGTCCATTTGCTCAACCGAGGCATAGAAAGCATCCATATCGACGTGTATAATTTTTCGATATACAACTTCGGATTCCATTTTATTTGTCTTTTATAGGAAAAAAGAAAGCTAAGGGACGCGATTTAAAATAGGCCCAAGTTGAGCTAAATAAAAAGCGCAATTCCGAAATCGGAATGTTTCTGGAACGAAAAGCCAATCCTAACGAAAGTGAAAAACTCACGGCAAAATTGACAAAACCAATCAAACCAATCCCAATAATTCCCCAAATGAGTGTAGGTAATTCAACAAAAAAATTGGAACCATATAAGCCTAAAGCAAGGTTACCACTGGCAAAAGTGATATGACGAATGTCAAGATTCAAACCCAGAAAAGCTCCAATAGAAGCGGTACTTCCTAAAAACACACCAAACCAACCATTGGAAACTACGCCAGCCCAATTGTTTTCAAACCATTTGGCCATTGCATTCGTTTTTACAATCCCTAAGTTTTGTTTCAAAACAGGATGCTCTTTAATTCTGAAATACACTTGATTGTGTTTGTTTCGATTGGATATATTACCCGAAATAATACCTGAAAGGAAAAGAAAAACCCCTGCAATAGCAGCGTGGAAAAGAGCTGCAGAAGTTACCGGTGACAAATCATTCAACAATTTAGCCGATTTTTCAAAGGCAATATTATAATCTAAAAAATAGTCAATTAGCCAAATTCCAAGCATGGCTACCGGGAATGCCATAAAAACATTACCTACAAAAGCAATAAATTGAGAACGAAATAAACGCGCAAAAAGTTTGGCAAACGAGCTGTGTTTGTTTTCATTTTTAGCCTGTTTTTTCATGCCGCTTTCTAAAGCTTTAATCAAGGTAGCTGCTGTCATGGCAGGCTGTTTTGTGGCTAAAGTATACCCTAAAAGAAATATGATGATAAATCCCAAAGAATAATTTAAGCTATAATAAAAAGCATGACCAAAATCACTACTGTTCATTTTTGACAGTAGGAGTTTGATAATACACAAAATCCCAACAATAAATCCACCACCAATGGCTGCTTTAAGCATTGAAAAATATTCCGATTTGCTTTCGGTGATGTAATGTTCACCTGTTTTTGCGGTATGTTGTGTGATTTCGTAAGATATTAATTGCGTGCTTTCGTTTATGAGTTGGCGCACATTGTTTTTATGACAATTGTATTTAATTAATCGTAAAATCAATTGAATTGAGTTGTTTTTTTTGTCGATTTCTTTATTGACTACTAAAGTCGAAATCAAAACTTTTACCCTTTGTAATTGTTGTCTAATACGAAGTAAGCTTTGATTTACCTTGATGGAGATGCCAAATTTGGCGCTATTGCTAAAAGCTTTATCTACATAATTCTCACATTGTTTGTGAAAGAGAATCAATTGTTTGTAATTGATGTCTTCAGAATCTATATAGTGATTGTTACTGTGTCTTATTTTTTTTTGGATGGTATAAAGTTCGCTTTCAAAAGCTACAAATGGACTTTCAAGTTCTTCATATTCAGGAACCATTTTAATAACATCATTTTCCATAGAACGTCCGCTCATTCGTTGGGAAATGATACCCATAGCATGCATAACTTCCGAGAGCATCGATTTTTCTGTGATGACTTTATAAATGTCTTCAAAATCAAGAATATCGAACAGTCTTTGAAGTTCTTCAAGTGGAATTCGGGTAATCCAAATCGGATCAGTACTTTTAAAGAACACTTGGTTTAATACAAATTCTAATGTGTCTTTTTCAGGCTGGAAAGGCAGAATTTTGGCAAATAATCTTTGTCTTACTTCATAAATGAAATCAGAATCCCTAAGGATTCCGGTATCTGATAATACGCGGCTAAATTTTCTTTGTTTAAGTAAATCGGTTAAATGGTCTTTGAGTAGGTTTTTCTGGTGCGGATTATCAACCAAGTATTTTAAAAGCGACTCAATCGAAACAACACTAATGGTTTTAGGATTGCTAGGGCGAAAATAATTAACCAAGTCAATCAAAAACAATAGACTATCGTTGGATTTATAGCTGTTTTCATTGAAATACAACTCAAATAGATCTCCAATAGAATTAATATTTTTTTTGTGGTGGTATAGTTTCATCGATAAGGTTAGCGGCAATTAAGATTATGGTAAAAATACAATTTCAAAGTTATATATTTCTTAACTTGCTCCTAAATATACAAAGAAAAAATGGTCGAAATTGAACGTAAATTTTTAGTAGTTTCTAATGATTTTGTAAAGGAATCCTTTTCTAAAAAAAGAATTGTACAAGCTTATTTGAGTTCAAATCCTGAAAGAACGGTTCGCATCAGAATTAAAGGTGACAAAGGGTTCATTACGATTAAAGGGAGAAGTAATGCTCTAGGGACAACGCGTTTGGAATGGGAAAGAGAAATTAGTTTGGTAGAAGCAGAAACCCTATTGACCATATGTGAAAGTGGAAAGATTGATAAGATTCGCTATGAAATTAAAGTAGGTGATCACATTTATGAAGTCGATATTTTTTCCGGAGAGAACGATGGTTTAATCATAGCTGAAATCGAGTTGCAATCAGAAAATGAAGCCTTTGAAAAACCCAAATGGTTAGGCGAAGAAGTAACCAATGACGAACGTTATTATAATGCCTATTTAAGCAAAAATCCTTTTAGCAGTTGGTAGCTATTTTTTTTCTTCAACCACTTCTATTTTTACAATTACAACACCAGAATTTTTATTGGATGTAATGTCCATAAAAGCCCTGCGGCTTAAGTCAATTTCACGTACTTTCGAAAACGGACCACGATCGGTAATTTCGACTACAACCGATTTTCCGTTGGTTTCATTCGTTACTTTTATAATGGTGCCAAAAGGTAATTTTTTGTGAGCAGCGGTGTATTTATTGTTGTCAAATTTTTTTCCGCTTGCTGTTCTTCTTCCATTAAATTTATTGTGGTAATAAGAAGCGTGTGCGTTTTTTTTATACACTTTAAGTTTAGAGTTTGGGTCAATTTGTAACGTATCAGTTTCGTAAAAATTGATGGCAGACCTGCTTTTAAGTGTATCAGTAATCTGAGTGGTCTTGTCTTTGTTGTCCTTAATAGTAGTGTTTTTCTCTTTGCCTTTCTCTTGCTGAGGTTTCTCTTGTTGTGGCGGATTTTTAACGGCAAAATTGACGGCAAAAAGAGAGGTTATTATTGAAAAAGAGAGGATGATTATTTTGGTATTCATAAGGAGCATTTTAATTAGTAAATGGGTTTTGCAAAAACCGTACCTTGATAAAAAAAGTCCTGAAAAGGACTTTATTTGTTAGAACCACATTTTCCAAGGAATTCGACTCAAAATAAGAAGTAAACCCAAGCCGTAAAAAATAGCAATTGATCTAAATTTTCCGGTACTGGTAGTAGCTTTTTTGTGTTTAGACCAACCGATAGTAATCAAAACGATAGCAATAATATTGGTCAATGGATGTTCTAAAGAAGTAAGTCTCAATGCAGCATCTTTCATTTGTCCAAAAACGGCAGAACCCAGAGGTGATACAAAGTAAAGAATTAATCCAACTAATAATTGTATGTGTGTTGCAATCAAACCAAACAATGCAATTTTTCGATCTTTGGCTGTAAATTCTTTTTTGGATGACATTCCCATAAACGAATTGATAACAGCGAAAACCAATAATAATAGTGCTAAATAAGCCCAGCCAGAGTGAAATTTTTGAACAAAGTGGTACATAGTTTAATTTTTAGAATAACAAATATAGAGAAAAGGGATAAAAAAACGGCACGAATTAGTGAGGTTTTAGGTTCTGTTTAAGCTATTTCTTTTTTAAAAAATATTTTAAGAGAAATTCTGTAGAACTGTCATGGTTTTTAACAGTACCGGAATGAATTTCTTCTAAAATAGAATTTGCGAGTTGTTTTCCAAGTTCAACACCCCATTGGTCGTAGCTGAAAATGTTCCAAATAATCCCTTGAACAAAGATTTTGTGTTCGTATAAAGCGACTAGTGAACCTAGTGATTTAGGGGTTAATTTTTCAATTAAAAGCGTATTTGTTGGTTTGTTTCCGGTGAAAACTTTGAAGGGTAAAAGGGATTCTGCTTTTTCTCCGGTTACGTTTTGCTTTTCGAATTCGGCTTTGACTTGTGCTTCGGTTTTGCCATTTAGCAAAGCTTCGGTTTGAGCAAAAAAGTTCGACATCAACTTATCATGATGGTCTTGATTGCCGAACAAAGGTTGAACGTAGCCAATGAAATCCGTCGGAATCAATTTGGTTCCTTGGTGAATCAATTGGAAAAAAGCATGCTGAGAATTCGTCCCTGGTTCGCCCCAAATAATAGTTCCGGTTTGATAATTGACCGGTTTTCCATCGCGACCAACGCTTTTTCCGTTGCTTTCCATAATGCCTTGTTGTAAGTATGGCGCCAACTTTTGTAAATATTGCGTGTATGGAATTAAAGCTTCGCTTTCGGCTCCAAAAAAGTTGTTGTACCAAATGCTTAGCAATGCTAAAGTTACAGGGATATTTTTATCGAAAGATTCGTTTTTGAAATGGTCATCCATTTCATTAGCACCTTTTAATAAGTTGTCGAAATTATCGAAACCAACGGCTAAACTAATGGATAAACCCACGGCACTCCAAAGCGAAAATCTTCCGCCAACCCAATCCCACATAGGGAAAATGTTATCGGGATTGATGCCGAATTCAGTTACTTTTTGAATGTTGGTAGAAACGGCAACAAAATGCTTGGCAACATCTTCTTGTTTCGCTGATTTTAAAAACCAAGCACGAATCGTTTCCGCATTAGAAAGTGTTTCTTGGGTGGTGAAAGTTTTAGAAGCGATGACAAACAACGTCGTTTCCGGGTTTAGTTTTTTGATGACTTCATTTACGTGATCGCCATCGACATTCGATACAAAATGAACCGTTAATTGGTTTTTGTAAAACTGCAAAGCTTCAACGACCATTGCCGGACCAAGGTCTGAACCACCAATTCCGATATTCACAACATCAGTAAAAACTTTTCCTGTAAAACCTTTTCTTTGTCCCGATATAACTTCGTCAGAAAATAATTTCATCTTATTTTTTACCGCAAAAATTTCCGCCATTACATTCTCACCATCTACTAAAATATTGGCTGTTTCAGGCGAACGCAAAGCAGTGTGTAAAACGGCTCTGTTTTCGGTTTGATTGATGGTATCACCATCAAAGTATTGTGCAATGGCTTTTTTTAGATTGACTTCTTCAGCCAAATCTTGCAGTAATTTTAAAGTATCTTGATTGATAATGTTTTTAGAGTAATCTACTAAAAAATCATTCCATTGGATGTGAAATTTAGCTGCTCTTGCAGAATCATTGGCAAACATTTCCTTCATGGAAACGTTTTTCATTTGAGCATAATGCTGAATCAATTTTTGCCAAGCGTTTGTAGCTGTCGGATTTATTTGTGCTAATGCCATTATTTTACATTTGAAGCACAAATTTACAAATATAGATTGGTAAAAAAAGGATGAATATTTTACGCTAACGTTATAGTTGCTAAATATTTTCGAAATTATTTTTTAAACTTCAAATTTGCTGTACTGTCCAATACTTTTTTAAGAGGTGTAATAACTTCTAGGAATTTTTGCTTGTATTTGGCATCCATAGGAGTAGAAGTTGGCAATTTTAAACGCAAGGCATCCACTTGTACGCCATTTTGCCAGAAACGATAGCAAACGTGTGGTCCAGTGGCTAAACCTGTACTTCCAACTTTTCCGATAACTTGTCCTTGGGTTACTCTTTGGCCACGTTTGACCAGAATTTTAGACATGTGTAAGTATTGAGTAGAATAAGTTCTGTCGTGTTTTACTTTGACAAAATTTCCGTTTCCTGTGGTAAATCCGGCTTGTTCTACAACACCGGCAGCGGTTGACATAATTGGAGTTCCGGTTGGTGCCGCATAATCAGTTCCGTTATGTGCTTTCCATCTTTTTTGTACGGGATGGAATCTGTTTTTGGTATATCTAGAAGTGATATTGATAAATTTTAAAGGCGCTTTTAAGAAGAAGTTTTTCAAAGTTTTTCCTTCTTCGTCATAATATTCCAGTCTTTTTGAACTTTCATTTGGAGAGAAAGGAAAGGCGTATATTTTTTTGCCTTTGTATTCAAAAAATGAAGCTTTCAAACTATCCACACCATCATAAACGGTGTCGTTGATGTAACGTTCCGTAAAAGTTAACCCAAATTTGTCACCTTTTTGGAGTTTGAAAAAGTCGATAGACCAAGCATAAATTTTGGCAATTTTGGAGGCCAATGCAGGATCAACATTTTCTTTGGCTAAAGTTTCCGATAACGATCCGTCTAAAGCTCCGGCAATTGTTCTGGTTTTAAAGGTTAACGGCCTGGTTTTTTTATAGGCAATAATGGAATCCCTAAAATCGATTACGTAATAATTGATTTTGTCAGGTTGATAGATAAAGTATTGAATTTTATTAGATCGGTCTTTGCGGCGAAGAATAGTGAAAGGTTTCCCTTTTCTGATGTTTCTGACGTCAAAGCTGTCTTTAACTTTAGCGGCGATATCAAAAACACCTTTGTCACCTAAGTTTTGTTTGTCAATAATGCTTCCGAAAGTGTCACCTGATTTTATGGTGTCATTAACAATGTTGAAATCATTCAGATTGAATCCGAAATCGACTAATTTTGGTTTTGGTTTTTCTACAATGAACTCTTCTTCTTTTGTTTTATCACACGATATTGCAAAAGAAATAAGCACTAAGGCTAATAAGATTTTTTGAAAGATTTTCGACATCATTTTTAACTATAATCCTTCGCCCCAATTTTTTAATTCGTCTTCACTCCACAATTCAGGGAAAAAGATACGACGTTGGTATTTAGGATGCATGTATTTTTTCCAGTCGCTTCCGCCGGTTGCTTCGCCCGAACCTTGTCCACTTTCAATGTATTTTTTAGCAGCGTTTAAATGACCCATTACCCACGTAATATTGACGGTGTAATCGTAATGGCGCATGGCGTTTATTAAAGCAGCGTCTTTTTGGTCTTCAAAAGGAAGTTGTTTGAATTTTTGCCAAATATTGATGGTGTTGTATTCTTCCATATAGCGAAGAAATTCTTCACGGTATTTTTTTTCAAAATTGATTAATAATGCACTTTTTTCTCCTGTTTGATAATCTTTTCCGGCGGCTTGCCAATATAAATGTTCAAAGGCATGAGAATAAGGTGTATTTCGATCTATGTTAGCCCTGAAGCGATAATCGATCAAATTAATTAAATCGGTTGAGGAGAATTCAATCATTCGATATTGAGCGCTCTGAAACCCGCTGGCCGGAGTTAAAGTATTTCTAAATTTCATGTATTGTTCCACTTCCATACCGTCGCCCATGATGTCGAAAGATGTAGTGAGCATATCGAAATAACGACTGATTCTTCTGAGTTTTTCAGTAAAAAAAGCGGTATTGGGTTGTTCGGTATGGCATAATTGGTCGATTTCCCAAAGAATCATTTTAAACAACAATTCGTTGACTTGATGGTACATGATGAAAACCATTTCGTCAGGTAAAACAGTTCTTTGGGTTTGAAGATTTAATAAAGCATCAGTTTGAATGTAATCCCAATAAGTGATGGGTTTTGACCAAAGTAATCCTTCGAGATGGGTTTCGGTTTTTTGATTTATAGCTTCAAACTTTTGTTCTAATGCGTCTAATGTTGAGTTGTAGTTGGTTGTTTTGTTGTTCATTATTTTTTTAATTTAACCATAAAAGGATTTTTCAATCCTTTGAAGCCGTCTAAATCTGCTTTGATAGAGCCAACGGCTAAACTAGCTTTAATTCGCAAAGGTATTTTATTTTCATCATCCGAGATCCAAACGGTCAGACTTTCTTCTTCTTTAAATACTCTTCCCGATTGTACTAATGGTCTAAACACCATAGTTGAGGCTGTTCCGAATTTGGTTTTTAATTCTTCTCTACCAGTGAATTTTAATTTGAATTTAAAAACTTCGTCATCAAAAAACATGTCGACTACAATAGATTCACCCACTTTTAATTTGTCAATATTCGGATGGTTTCTCAAGTAGTAAAAGGTAGACAAGATGTCTTGGACGTTTTCAGTTACCGCAAATGTTTTTTCGGTATTGTTTTTATAATTTTTTACCAAAACTTTATTGGTTGTCTGATTAAAAAAACCTTCTTGATTTTTGGTATAACCACCTTCATCAATTTTTCTGACGAATTGATAAGGTTTGTTAGTAACTTTATCAAAATAACTCTCATAAGTGTCATCAACTTTGAAGAAGAAACGTGACATACCGACAGTATAACCTTTGCCAATTACATGATATACTTTTCGGTTTTCTTTAACCGCTTCTTTCACCTCCAAGGTTGCATAACCTGCATTGATGAAGCCGTAGTGTATTCTGAATTTAAACCATTCACCGGTATCGTAGGCTTCAGGCTTCTGATTATCAAAACTTACAGTGACAAAAAGCAACAATATAAATAAATATTTTTTCATTTTCTTTGGGGATTTTCTACTGTAAGTGCAATATCCGTTCCAAAAATACCAAAACAAAAAAACCCAGTCAAATTAATGACTGAGTTTTTATGCTATTAACCAACCAAAAAACTATAAATTATGAAAATTTATCCAAAAGTTGAGGGAACCACCCCTCTTTTTTGATGCTGCAAAGATAGTCTAACAGATTGCATTATTACAAGCAAAAAACTAACTTTAACAATAATTTAATAAAATATAAGCTTTTTTAAGGGTTGTTTTTAAATTATGTTTAACGAATTTTAATTTTTACAGTGTTCCCCGCAACATTTGTTCTCTTTCAATAGATTCAAATAACGCTTTGAAATTTCCGGCACCAAATCCTCTGGCGCCCATTCTTTGAATAATCTCAAAAAACAAAGTAGGTCGGTCTTCAACCGGTCTGGTGAAAATTTGTAACAAGTAACCTTCCTCATCAGCATCAATCATAATGCCTAGTTTTTGAAGTTCGTTAATGTCTTCTTTGAATTTATCCATATGATCTTTTAATCTTTCCGGAATAGCATCATAGTAAGCCTGTGGCGGAGTACTTAAGAATTCAATCCCTCTTGAACGCATATCCGCAACTGTTTTTAAAATATCATCTGTTGCTACAGCAATGTGCTGAACTCCTGAGCCTTCGTAAAAGTCTAAATACTCTTCAATTTGAGAACGTTTTTTTCCTTCGGCCGGTTCGTTGATAGGGAATTTGATTCTTCCGTTGCCGTTACTCATTACTTTTGACATCAAGGCCGAATATTCAGTAGTGATTTGCTTGTCATCAAAAGATAAGAAGTTTACAAATCCCATCACGTCTTCATACCATTTTACCCAAGTATTCATTTCGTTCCAACCTACATTGCCAACCATGTGGTCAACATATTTTAGCCCAACCGGTGCTGGATTATAATCGGATTTCCATTCTTTGTAGCCCGGTAAAAATGAGCCATTGTAATTTTTGCGTTCTACAAACATGTGAACGGTTTCACCGTAAGTGTAAATTCCGGCTCGAACTACTTCGCCATGTTCGTCAGTTTCTACGGTAGGTTCCATAAAGACTTTAGCGCCACGTTTTGTAGTTTCTTCAAAAGCAGAACGGGCATCTTCTACCCATAGAGCAATTATTTTTACACCATCACCGTGTTTTTTTACGTGTTCTCCAATTGGCGAATCACTATTTAAAGCAGTCGTCAATACCAAACGGATTTTGTCTTGTTTCAAAACATAAGACGCTCGGTCTTTCATTCCGGTTTCTAATCCTGCGTAGGCGTGCGATTGAAAACCAAAGGCGGTTTTGTAAAAATGAGCAGCTTGTTTAGCATTTCCAACGTAAAATTCTACGTAATCAGTTCCTAAAAGCGGCAAAAAATCTTGTGCGCCTTCAAATATTTTTTCTAGTCCGTATTCAACGGATTTTATTTCTTTTGACATAATACTTGTATTTAATAAAGCGGTAAATGAATTACCAAAAGTTGTGTTTAAATTTTAATTCATAGCCCCGATTGCAGCTGGCTACCATGTAGCGCGGAAAGCGGGAAACAGCTCCTAATTATTCTAACCAAGATTGATAATATTTATCGTCGGCGATTTTCATGGCTTCTTCGGTGACCATTAAAGGTTTGAAAGTGTCTACCATTACGGCCAATTCTTGTGTCTCTGTTTTTCCGATACTTCTTTCTACCGCTCCCGGGTGTGGTCCGTGTGGAATTCCGGCAGGATGAAGTGAAATATGTCCGGCTTCAATGTCGTTTCTGCTCATGAAATCACCATCAACATAATATAAAACTTCATCAGAATCAATATTGCTATGGTTGTATGGAGCCGGAATGGCATCCGGATGGTAATCGTATAAACGCGGAACAAAAGAGCAAACCACAAACGCATCGGTTTCAAAGGTTTGATGTACCGGTGGCGGTTGGTGAATTCGTCCGGTTATTGGTTCGAAATCGTGAATCGAAAAGGCGTAAGGATAATTGTAACCGTCATAACCTACAACATCAAAGGGATGCGTGGCATAAACCATGTCGAAAATTTCGTCTTTCTTTTTTACTTTGATGATGAATTCACCCTTTTCGTCATGGGTTTCTAACTCATGTGGACGACGAATATCGCGTTCACAGAATGGTGAATGTTCTAATAATTGTCCGAACCAGTTTCTATAACGTTTTGGTGTGTAAATTGGTCGGTGAGATTCAACGATAAACAACCGATTGTCTTCCGTATCGAAATCAATTTTGTAAATAATCCCGCGAGGAATCAAGAGATAATCTCCGTATTTGAAATCAAGATTGCCCAACATGGTTCTTAATTTTCCGCTACCGCGATGGATGAAAAGCAATTCATCGGAATCGGTATTTTTATAGAAATAATCTTTAGTCGACTGTTTGGGTGCGGCTAAAGCGATATGACAATCGGAGTTGGTTAAGACAATTTTCCGGCTTTCTAAAAAGTCGTTTTCCGGGCTGACTTGAAACCCGCGAAGGCGATAAGATTGGATGTTATTGGCTTTTGAAATCTTTGGTGCAACGCTATATTGCTTTCTTATTTCTTTGACTTGTGTTGGTCGGTGTTCGTGATAAGAATTGGTAGACATCCCGTCAAAACCTACGGTGCCGAATAGTTGTTCATAATACAAATCTCCGTTAGGTTTGCGAAAAATGGTATGTCTTTTGGGTGGAATATTTCCTAATTTGTGATATAGTGGCATAAATTTAATGGTTTAATTAAACAATTTAAAAATGTAGCAATTTGCATATTGTTACATCAAATAATTGATATATCGCCTCAACTCACTCAGGATTTCTCTTGATGAGGAATTTTAAATGTGCTAATAAATTATCCCATTTTTTCATTCATACAAATATCGGAAAAATATAAATGCTGAAAATGATAATTGTCAATTTTTATAATTGCAAAAAAGGATTAAAGAGTTTGAATGGCTCTTTAATCCTTTTTGATTAAAATTTATAATTGAATTATTCTTTATTATTTGGATTGTTTAATTTACTTCTTTTTTTACTGTATCCGAAGTAAACAATGAAACCTAAAGCTAACCATCCTAAAAGTCTTAACCAATTGGTCCATCCTAAACCATAAATCATGGCCAGACAAACTAAGATTCCTAAAATTGGCACCAATGGTACAAAAGGCGTTTTGAATTCACGTTTCATATTCGGCTCGGTTTTTCTTAAAACGATTACTGAAACACAAACTAATATAAAGGCAAATAAAGTTCCTATACTTGTCATATCACCTACAATATCACCCGGAACAAAAGCAGCGAAAAGTCCAACGATTACTAAAATCGCTAAGTTAGCTTTGTATGGTGTTTTATATTTCGGATGTACTTCACTAAACGCTTTAGGCAACAAACCATCTTTACCCATAGAGTAGAAAACTCTGGATTGACCCAATAACATTACTAGAATAACAGAAGAGAAACCGGCTAAAATAGCCACTGTTACAAATTGACCTAACCATTCGTATCCTGGCATTGAAGATGCTATAGCATTGGCTACAGAAGCTTCTTTTCCTCCTGTTCTAAAAAATTCTACCGATTCTAATCCTGTTAAAACATGTGCAAATAAGATGTATAAAACGGTACATATTGCTAAAGAGCCTAAGATTCCAATAGGCATATCACGTTTTGGGTTTTTAGTTTCTTGTGCTGCTGTACTCACGGCATCAAATCCGATAAAGGCGAAGAAAACCGTTCCGGCTGCACCAAGAATTCCCATAATACCGCCATAGCTATGGCCAATACCATGTTCGTCAGTAAAAATACCCGGTTCCGGAATATATGGAGTGTGGTTAGCATCGTCTATAAAACTCCAGCCAAAAACAATAATCATTACAACAATTGCCACTTTTACAACCACTATGATTCCGTTTACAAATGCAGATTCTTGCGTCCCTTTAATTAAAAGCAAACTGATGGCACCAACTATAAATAAAGCCGGTAAGTTGATTATTCCGTTAACACCATCTAAAGAAGTTTGGAAAGGGGAATGGCAAAATTCATACGGAATTGGGCTCACATGGAGCACATTGACCAGCAGATTATTGAGATATTCACTCCAGGCGATACCAACTGTGGCAGCACCAACGGCATATTCTAAAATTAAATCCCAACCGATAATCCACGCTAGGAATTCACCCATGGTGGCATAAGTATAAGTATAAGCACTTCCGGCAATAGGAATAGAAGAAGACAATTCAGCATAACATAATCCGGCTAAAGCACAACCGATAGCGGCTACAATAAAACCAATGGTTACTGATGGCCCGGCATTTTGAGCAGCAGCAGTCGCAGTTCTAACAAATAGACCAGCGCCAATAATCGCTCCAATTCCCAAGGCAACCAAAGACCATGCGGTTAATGTTCTTTTTAATCCTTTTTCGGATTCTGATGCTTCTGCTAACAGCAGTGCCATCGGTTTTCTTTTCCAAATCGACATAAATAGTTAGTTTAGTTAAAAGTTTTTCAAATATAGTTTTTTATGAATTATATACTGCAAAAAAATAGTTTTTAAGGATTATTTCAAAATTAGAACCAAAATCCAACACTGATAAAGGTAAATCCTTTGGTTAGTTCAGGTGACCAACTGTATTTAACTTCAACCGGTCCGATAACAGATTCTAAAGCATAACCAATAGCATAACCGTTGTAAGTTGGTTTCGAAAGCCAATTGCCGATTCGGAATAAATCATCTTCTACATTCGCAAAATTCGCTGAAAAATTGACGTGATTTTTTTTGTAAAATTCATAATCAAAAGTAATACAAGACTTGATATAACTATCGGCTGAAATACTCAAAAAGTCATAGCCATAAAAGTGTTTAAAGTTATTAATGGTATTGTAGCCATAACCGCCAAGCACAAAATCAAAGAAATGAACACTATCATTGCCAAAGACAAAACCCAAATCAGATTGTAATTTGACTGTAGCTTTGTTATAAAATGTTTTAACAACACCAATTTCTCCTTTGGCGAT
Organism: Flavobacterium sp.; assembly: GCF_046293665.1. Taxonomy (GTDB): domain Bacteria; phylum Bacteroidota; class Bacteroidia; order Flavobacteriales; family Flavobacteriaceae; genus Flavobacterium. Next base: position 237,348 of record NZ_JBKBOL010000001.1, on the reverse strand, counting down.
GGAGTAACGGTTAAATTCTTTGGTATAATCAGAAGAATATAAAAAAGATTGAATGTCACCTGAGAAAAACCAGCCTTTTTTTGGAAAAAGTTTATTGTCAAAAGAATCATATTTGGCATAGCCAAAAACACTGACATAGGAACTGTTTTCAAAGGTTGGATTGACTTCGCTTAAGTTGTCAGATCTGATTTTTAGATATTTCCATTCGACACCGGCACCAATCAGAAACTTTTGAATAAAAACTGTTTGCATGTAGGCTTGATTCGTAAAATCAGAGAAGTCCATGTTGATACTATTTAGGCCTAATGAGTTCAAAATTTCACCATCCCTAAAATCAGTTTCTACATTTCGATTGAATTGATTGAATCGTGATTTGATTCCAAAACTCCAATAAAAACCATTGTCAATATAGTAATCTAAATTGTATCGAATGTTGTCGCCAAGACCTATGTCGAGTGAAACTACATCGTTTTTAAAGAGCGATTTCTTTTGTGTGATGTTAGTTAGTAAAGCACTTTTATACAAACCATCATAATGCAATCCGAATTTTAAAAAAGTTTTGGTTGGGTTTTCTGTCAAGCTTAATTTTAACTCATCAGCGTCTTGGTAAGGCTCAATGGTATAACTTATTCTGCTGAAGTTTTGCGTGGCATTGATGTTATTAATGCCCGTTTTCAAATTGTCATAGCTGATTTTTGTTCCGTTTTTAAAACGCAATTTCCCTAAAATATAAGCTCTGGTATAATTGTCCAATTTATTAAGACTGATACTTTTGATAAATAAAGAATCTTGGTTAACGCTATGGTTGTTGAGTTTGTAGGTTTGGGTTGAATCGGCTAAGCGTTTGATTTTGTCAATCTCCAATAAGGCTGCAAGTTCTCCTTTTTTAATAATTTCTCTTCCATCATCAAAGGAAATTACGCCATAATTTGAAATATCAGGTTTGATGTAAATATCCGTAATTCTCTTTTTTTCATTCATGCTTTTAATCATGTCTAAATTCGTGATTTGAACCAAAATCCGAGTGGCATCTTTCAAAGCATCTCGATTCTTCAAATCGTCTTGAACATCAACACCAATAATAATATCGGCACCCATTTTTCTGACTTCTTCTGCCGGATAATTATTAACAACACCGCCGTCAATCAATAATTTACCGTCAATTTCTACAGGAGAAAATAGGGATGGAAAAGCCGAACTGGCCAATAAGGCTTGCGCCAAATAACCTTCTTTCAATATGACTGCTTCGCCGGTTTCAATGTCGGTGGCCACACACAGGAACGGAATGGGTAATTTGCTGAAATCGCTAACATTTCTAACATTGTGGGTCAGTTTAGACAACAAATTGTAATTGTACATTCCTTTAGAAAGCGCAATGGGAATGCCGATTTTGAATTTGTGAAAGGGTAAGGAAATAGCATACATTTCATCGTTTCGTTTTTCGTAAAAACTTTTAGATGAACGTGGTATGTAATCTTGAAGTAATTCGTCAAAATCAGTATTGTAAAAGATAGAATCTATTTGCATTGCGCTGTAGCCGGAAGCATACAAACCACCAACAACCGCACCCATACTGGTGCCGCCAATGTAATCAACTTTTACGCCGTTTTCTTCCAATACTTTCAAAACCCCAATATGGGCAAAACCTTTGGCACCGCCACCACTAAGCACCAATCCGATTTTGGGCCTTTTGGTTTTAGTAGAGTCTTGCGCCACAGCTGCTTGAAGAAAAAAGAACCCAACAAGAAGCAGTATAGTTTTTTTCATAAATGGAGACTAGGATTTGCTGATTTGGTAAAATTCGGAAATTTTTTTGGCTTTTGATGCACCAACAACCTCGGAAATTTCTTTTTCGGTGGCCAATTTCAATCTTTTAACACTTTTGAAATGTTTTATTAACGCCAACATGGTTTTTTCACCTATACCGGGAATGGTTTCTATCGTAGTTTGTAAAGCCGTTTTGCTTCTTTTATCACGATGATGCGTAATTCCAAATCGGTGTGCTTCATTTCGCAAATGCTGAATGATTTTGAGTGTTTCTGATTTTTTGTCCAAATACAAAGGCACCGAATCACCCGGATAAAACAACTCTTCCAATCTTTTGGCAATGCCAATGATGGCTATTTTTCCACGTAATCCTAAATCGTCTAAACTTTTCAATGCCGAAGACAATTGTCCTTTTCCGCCGTCAATAATGATGAGTTGTGGCAAGGGTTGATTTTCATCTAACATTCTTTTATATCTTCGGTAAACCACTTCTTCCATTGAAGCAAAGTCGTTCGGGCCTTCAACGGTTTTGATGTTAAAATGGCGGTAGTCTTTTTTACTCGGTTTGCCATCTTTAAAAACCACACAAGCCGAAACCGGATTCGTACCTTGAATGTTAGAATTGTCGAAACATTCTATGTGTCGGGGTTCTGTCGAAAGCCGTAAATCTTTTTGCATTTGTGCCATAATGCGGTTCGTATGGCGTTCCGGATCAACGATTTGGATTTGCTTTAATTGTTCCAAACGTTGGTATTTGGCGTTGCGCTGCGACAATTCTAGGATTTGCTTTTTGTCGCCAAGTTGTGGTACCGTGACTTTTATTTTATCGCCAAAATCGAGTTCGAACGGCAGGATAATTTCTTTGGTAGTCAAATGAAAGCGTTCTCTAAGCTCTACAACGGCTAGCTCTAAAAGTTCTTCATCGGTTTCGTCGAGTTTCTTTTTGAGTTCCATGGTGTGCGAACGAATAATGGCGCCATGAGAAATTTGAAGGAAATTGACATAAGCCATCGTTTCATCTGAAACTATAGAAAACACATCCACATTCGAAATTTTCGGATTTAAAATGGTCGAACGCGATTGGTAATTTTCTAAAACTTCGATTTTTTCTTTGATTTTTTGCGCGGCTTCGAATTTCATTTCGCCTGCCAATTCTTGCATGAGCTTTTTAAAATCGCGCAAACTGTCTTTGAAATTGCCTTTTAGGATTTCGCGAATGGCATCGACTTGCTTCTGATAATGTTCCAATGTTTCATAACCTTCACACGGACCTTTACAATTGCCGATATGATATTCCAAACACACTTTGTATTTGCCTGATTGGATATTAGTGTTGGATAAATCGTAATTGCATGTCCGCAACGGATACAATTCTTTAATCAAATCTAAAATCGTGTTTACGGTCTTGAAATTGGTATACGGGCCAAAATATTCCGAGCCGTCTTTCACCATTCTACGCGTTGGAAATATTCTGGAAAAAGGTTCTTTTTTGATGCAAATCCACGGATAGGTTTTGTCATCTTTGAGCAATACATTGTAGCGTGGTTGCAGTTTTTTGATGAGGTTGTTTTCCAGTAAAAGCGCATCAGCTTCAGAGGAAACGACAATGTGTTTGATTTCTACAATCTTTTTGACTAGTACATTTGTTTTGGCATTATCGTGGAGTTTGTTGAAATAAGAAGTAACTCTTTTTTTTAGATTTTTGGCTTTTCCGACATATAGAATTTTAGCATCTTTATCATAATATTGATAAACACCCGGACTGTCGGGCAAGGTCTGCAGTTGTAATTCTATAGAAGGGATTTCCATAAAAACAAAGTTAACGGAAATCTACACAAATACAAGAGTTGTAAAGCCTAACATTTATCATGTTTTTTGAGTAGATGAAGCCTTAGTTTTGACAAAATTTTTAGGTATGATATTCTGGAAGAAACTCACTAACGACCAAAGAAAAGAGCGTATTGAAAAGGCATTGCAAGGGAATGTGAATTTTTCAAAAGACATTTCTTTGGGTTATCCTGCGTCAAAATTGGACAGCAGAGTATTTAACGATGACGCACCATTTTTGAAAGATGCGCCTATTTTACAAACCTATGTGGCGAATCCGAATAATATTGGTTGCCACACTTTTGGTACTTCTGAAAAAGCTTTTAACGGAACGCATGATATAGAACGCGAAGTATTGAATGTGATTGCCGTTGATATTTTTAAGGCAGAGCCGAATGGTTTTGACGGTTACATTTCGCCCGGTGGTACCGAAGCCAATATCCAAGCCATTTGGATGTTTCGCAATTACTATGTGAATAATTTTGACGCAAAGATTCAAGAAATAGCCATAGTAGCTTCAGAAGACACTCATTATTCGATTCCGAAAGCCTCTAATTTGTTACAGCTTGATTGGCTGAAAATACCCGTTGATTTTGATACGCGTGCGATTGATAAAAAGTCATTGGAAGAAATAATTCTCAATGCCAAAAACAAAGGGAAGAAATATTTTATAGCGGTTTCAAATATGGGAACCACCATGTTTGGTTCGGTAGACAATCCGGAAGATTATACCACTGTTTTTGAAAAACACGATTTGCAGTACAAACTTCACATTGATGGCGCTTACGGCGGATTTGTTTATCCGTTTAGTAACCAGCAATCGAGCATTAATTTTAACAATCCTAAGATCAGTTCGATTACCATTGACGCGCATAAAATGTTGCAAGCGCCTTATGGAACCGGAGTTTTTATTTGCCGAAAAGGGTATATCGAAAACGTGTTAACTAAAGAAGCCGAATACGTAGAAGGCATGGATTTAACCCTTTGCGGTAGCCGAAGCGGTGCCAATGCCGTGGCGGTTTGGATGATATTGTTTACTTATGGGCCAAACGGTTGGTTTGAAAAAGTGAGTGTCTTGCAAATGCGAACACAGTTTTTGTGTAACCAATTGGACGCCATGAATATTCAATATTTCCGCGAGCCGTTTATGAATATTGTTACGATTAAAGCCGATTATATTCCTCTAAAAACAGCCGAGAAATATGATTTGGTACCACAGCAGCATGACGAAAATAATAAGTGGTACAAAATTGTGCTGATGGATCACGTAGAAGTAGAACATTTGACTACTTTTATAGAAGATTTGATGGCCACCAGTTATGTTTAAAAAAGACCTTCGCAAAAAACACAAAGCATTAAGACAAGAGCTTTCCGAAGCTCAAATAGAAGATAAAAGTTTGGCGATTGCCAATCGTTTGTTGCAATTGGATGTTTGGGATTACACTTATTTTCATCTCTTTCTAACCATTGAAGAGCAAAAGGAAGTCGATACCGAATTTATTCTGCAAATTTTGGCCGGAAAAGACAAAGAAATCGTAGTGGCCAAAAGTAATTTCGATACGCTCGAAATGACCCATTATTTGTTTACGGACAATACTAAGTTCCAAAAAAATGATTACAATATTTATGAGCCGGTTGATGGGATAGAAGTACCAATTTCAAAAATTGACGTGGTTTTTGTGCCGCTTTTGGCTTATGATGTAAAGGGAAATCGGGTAGGTTACGGGAAAGGTTTCTACGACAACTTTTTGTCAAAATGCAAAGAAGAGGTAATCAAAATAGGATTGTCGTTCTTTGAACCTGAAGAAAGTATTGAAGATGTTTCTCCAACTGATATTCGATTGGATTATTGTGTAACGCCTATGACTCTTTATAGTTTTCGATAACCGTTTTTTTGGCGAAAGCCTTTTTATTGAAAACAATCAAAATACCAACACCGGTTGAAATGGCCATATCGGCTATGTTAAAAATGGCATTGAAGAATTTGAAAGGTTGTCCGCCCCAAATGGGTAACCAATCCGGAAAATGCCCTTCAATAATTGGGAAGTAAAGCATGTCGACTACTTTACCATGAAACCAAGTGCCATAAGGTTGGTCAGCAAACATAGTTGACAAATGGCCATAGCTGTCATCAAAAATAACACCGTAGAAAACAGAATCAATAATGTTTCCCGCTGCGCCGGCAAAAATCAATGCAATAGCTACCATTAAATATCTTGAACTGTGTTTGGTACTGGCATCATACAGCCAATAACCAATTCCGAAAACCGCTAAAATTCTGAATAGCGTTAGAAATAGTTTGCCGTATTCTCCGGGAATTTTAGTTCCCCACGCCATTCCTTCGTTTTCAATCAGCAATATTTTAAACCAATTGGTAACGTCAATTTGGCCCGCTTCACCGTAAACAAAATTCGTTTTGATATAAATCTTGGTAAATTGATCAATCAATAAAATGATAGCGATGATTAAAATGGAATTGCGTAATGACATTCTTCGGGTTTTGTTCGCGCAAAAATAACAATATTATTATATAAAAAACATAATATTTTTTTAGTTATAAATCTCATTCTATACATTTTACAAATGGTAACGAAAGAATTGTTAATTTTACTGTTGGAAGCAACCAATTCTGTTTTTTTACATCCACAAGAAAACAGTAACCAATAAAACTATTGACATGAAAAAAATTTATTTACTCTCGATTGTTCTTTTTTCAATTTTTACAGTCTCATGTGACAATGATGACAATACCGAATTGGCAAAATTTGCAGTTCCTACTCTAAAATCGTTAACCCAAATTAGAGCAGATGTTTCAGTCACGGCGGCAAGACAAACCCAATCTGACGGGAAAATTTATGTAACAGAAGATTATCTTTTTTACATTGCTCAAGAATCAGGCGTTCACATTTTTAACAATACCAATCCGGCTTCACCCGTGAATATTGCCTTTATTAATTTGGATGGCGTTCACGATATCTCAGTAAAAGGGAATTATCTCTATGCTGACAATTTCGTTGATTTGTTGGTTTTTGATATTTCAAATATTCAAAACATCACTTTGGTTAGAACCATTGAAAACAGTATTGCTTTTTACCCAACTTTTCCTGAAGAGGCTGAATTTTATGACTATACCGTTAATCCGACAGGAGATGAAATCATCACTGGATTTGACATTGTAATGAGAAACAGACCGGACGGCGAATTTATAACTTTAGCAAATGATGCTTTGGCTTCCTTTGAAAGTGCTGCCGGCGGTAATGTTGGTACCGGAGGTTCTTATGCCCGTTTTCAAATTAATGGCAATGCGCTTTATACAATTGACGCTTATAAGTTGAATGTTTTCAATATAGCTGATCCGGTTAATGCTTTTTTTGACAAAGAAGTTTACATGACGCAATGGTTTGGCGGTGGTGTATTTGAAACTTTATTCATCCAAAAGGAAATTTTATTTGTTGGTTCCACTACCGGAATGTATACCGTTGATGCCGAAGATGAATTTAACCCGTTTTTTGTTTCCGGATTTTCTCATGCTACGGCTTGTGATCCGGTTGTTGTTTATGGAAATACCGCTTATATAACGGTTCGTGGCGGTTCTTCTTGTGGCGCGATTGAGGACCAAATTAACGTGATAGATGTCACTGATATTGCCGCTCCAACTTTACTTTCGACTTATTTTCTAAACGAACCTTATGGTTTAGGAATTAAGAATGGCGTTTTGTATGTGGGTTGTGGGAATAATGGTTTGAAGATTTTTAATGCCACTAATAGTGCTAATCTAACTTTGGAAAACACTTATTCGATTAATGTAAAAGATATTATTCCGTTAGACAGTCACTTGATTGTAGTTGGCGATAACCATATTGTTCAATACAATTATGGTCCGAATTTCACTTTAATACCAATAAGCGAAATAGATTTATAACATAAAAAAGCCCCGAGAAATCGGGGCTTTTTTTACTTAGTAAATTACAATCATATATTATCGTTGTAAATTTTTAGCTTCGATACTCATTGTGGCGTGAGGAACTATTTTCAAACGTTCTTTAGAGATTAATTTACCGGTCACTTTACAAACGCCGTAAGTTTTGTTTTCCACACGGAAAAGAGCGTTTTTTAAATCGCGGATAAATTTCTCCTGGCGAATGGCTAATTGAGAGTTGGCTTCTTTAGACATGGTTTCGCTTCCTTCTTCGAAGGCTTTAAACGTTGGTGATGTATCATCGGTACCGTTGTTTAAATCGTTCATATACGCGCTTTTTATCAGGTCTAAATCGGCTTTGGCTTTTTCAATTTTCGCTAAAATAATTTCTTTGAACTCGGCTAAATCAGCATCTGAGTATCTTAATTTTTCTTCTACCATAATCTTTCTTAATTATTTAGAAATTAATATTCTTGTTTTTATCTCGTCGAATTCTATCTCAGTACCATTGGAAACTTCATTGTCTAAAACTAAGGTTTCGGTTAAAGTTTCTGATTTGATATAGTTTTCGTTTTCTTGTATAGCTTTCGCTAAAATATCATTATGTTGTAATTGAACTTTAATTTTGTCGGTAACTTCAAATCCGCTGTCTTTTCTAAGGTTTTGGATTCGGTTAACCAATTCTCTGGCGATACCTTCGTTTTTCAATTCTTCGGTTAGTGTAATGTCTAGCGCAACAGTTATGCCATTTGCATTGGCGACCAACCAACCCGGAATATCTTGGGAAGAAATCTCTACGTCTTCTAAAGATAAAATTATGCTTTTTCCTGAAATAACAAGCGATAGCTCACCTTTGGCATCTAATTCGTTGATTTGTTCCGGTGTAAAACTTTGTATCTCTTTGGAAATCAATCCCATGTCTTTACCAAAACGCGGTCCGAGCGCTTTAAAATTCGGCTTAATTTGCTTTACCAAAACCCCGGATGCATCGTCTAATAATTCAATTTCTTTGACATTTACCTCGGCTTTTATCAGGTCGGAAACGGCCTCGATTTCAGCACGTTGATGCTCGTCAAGTATTGGTATCATTACCTTTTGCAAAGGTTGACGTACTTTGATCATCTCTTTTTTACGGAGCGATAAAACGAGTGATGAAACCGTCTGTGCTTTCATCATTTTACTCTCGAGTGATTTATCAACAAAGTTTTCAACCGAATTTGGAAATTTCGCCAAATGTACTGACTCAAATTCCTCTGTATGTGTTGCCTGCGTTAAATCTCTGTAAAGTTTGTCCATAAAGAACGGTGCGATGGGTGCTGACAATTTCGCTACGTTTAACAAACAAGTGTAAAGTGTTTGGTAAGCCGCAATTTTATCGGTACCGTATTCGCCTTTCCAGAATCTTCTTCGGCACAAACGAACGTACCAGTTGCTCAAATTCTCTTGAACGAAATCAGAAATTGCTCTCGCCGCTCTTGTTGGTTCATAATCGGCGTAAGCTTCGTCAACCACTTTGATTAACGTATGCAATTCGGATAAAATCCAACGGTCGATTTCCGGTCTTTCGTTTAACGGAATTTCCGCTTCTGTATATTTGAATCCGTCGATGTTGGCATACAAGCTAAAGAACGAATAGGTATTATAAAGTGTTCCGAAGAATTTACGACGCACTTCGGCCACGCCTTCGATATCAAATTTTAAGTTGTCCCACGGATTGGCATTGGCAATCATGTACCAACGCGTAGCATCCGGACCGTATTCAGCCAAAGTTGTAAATGGATCAACGGCGTTGCCCAATCGTTTGGACATTTTTTGACCGTTTTTGTCCAATACTAAACCGTTTGATACTACGTTTTTATAAGCAATTTTATCAAAAACTAAGGTTCCGATGGCGTGTAAAGTATAGAACCAACCACGCGTTTGGTCAACACCTTCGGCTATGAAATCAGCCGGAAAGTCTTTGTTTTCGTCGATTTTATCTTTGTTTTCAAATGGATAGTGCCATTGAGCATAAGGCATCGCGCCACTATCGAACCAAACGTCAATCAAATCGCTTTCGCGTTTCATGGGTTTGCCTGATGGCGAAACTAATGTGATATTGTCAACCACATTTTTGTGTAAATCTACCAAATCATAGTTTTCCTCGCTCATGTTGCCTACTTCAAAACCTTTGAAAGGATTGGTAGTTTCAACTCCGGCAGCGATAGCTTTTTCGATGGCGTTATACAGTTCTTCAACCGAACCGATAAGTACTTCTTCTTGTTTGTCTTCGGTTCTCCAGATTGGCAATGGAATTCCCCAATATCTGGAACGCGATAAATTCCAGTCGTTGGCGTTTTTCAACCAGTTTCCGAAACGACCTTCACCGGTAGCTTTTGGTTTCCAATTGATGGTGTCGTTTAAGTCGAACATTCGGTCTTTAACGTCGGTTACTTTGATGAACCAAGAATCTAACGGATAATATAATAATGGTTCGTCGGTTCTCCAACTGTGTGGATAACTATGGACGTATTTTTCTACTTTGAAAGCTTTGTTTTCTTCTTTTAATTGGATGGCAATTTCTACATCGGCAGAACGTTCCGGCGCTTCATTGGCATCGTAGTATTCATTCTTTACATATTTGCCAGATAGTTCGCCCAAACCTTGGATGAATTTTCCTTGTAAATCAACAAGCGGTACAGGATTTCCGATTTCGTCTAAAACCAGCATTGGCGGTACTTCCGGTGTGGCTTCTTTGGCTACTTTGGCATCATCGGCACCAAAAGTCGGCGCGGTGTGTACAATTCCGGTTCCGTCTTCCGTGGTAACGAAATCTCCTGAAATCACTCGGAAGGCATTTTCAGCATTTTGATACGGCAATACCAATGGCATTAATTGCTCATAGCGGATTCCGACTAAGTCAGCACCTTTGGTTTCGGTTAAAATTTGGTACGGAATTTTTTTGTCTTCGGCTTTATAATTGGCAAAATCGGCCTCGCTTTCGGCCACAAAATATTTTCCTGCGAATTGCTTTCCGACTAAATTTTTAGCCAAAATAACATTAACCGGTTCGAAAGTGTATTGGTTAAAAGTCTTCACCAAAACATATTCTATTTTTGGTCCGACAGTTAAAGCCGTGTTACTTGGCAACGTCCATGGTGTGGTCGTCCAAGCTAATATGTGAATATCGCCAAAACCTTGTAAAAAGGCCGGTAAGGTTTCGTTTTTGGTTTTGAATTGCGCTACAACTGTAGTGTCAGTTACATCGCGGTAACTTCCAGGTTGGTTGACTTCGTGTGAAGACAATCCGGTTCCGGCTTTTGGAGAATACGGTTGGATAGTGTAACCTTTGTACAATAAACCTTTGTCATAGATTTGTTTTAGCAACCACCAAACGCTTTCCATGTATTTGGATTTGTAAGTTACATACGGATCTTCCATATCGACCCAATAGCCCATTTTTTCTGTTAGGTCGTTCCATACGTCAGTATAGCGCATAACCGTGCGTTTACATGCTTCGTTGTATTCTTCGATGGAAATGGTTTTTCCGATGTCTTCTTTGGTGATGCCCAATTCTTTTTCGGTACCTAATTCAACAGGCAAACCGTGAGTGTCCCAACCGGCTTTACGCTTTACTTGGAACCCTTTTTGGGTTTTGTAACGACAAAAAATATCTTTGATGGCGCGCGCCATTACGTGGTGAATTCCGGGTAAGCCATTCGCAGACGGCGGACCTTCAAAAAACACATAGGGCGTAGCACCTTCACGTGAAGTGACACTTTGTTCAAAGACGTTATTTTTTTTCCAAAAATCAAGAACTTCCGAGGCTACGGTTGGTAGGTCAAGTCCTTTGTATTCAGTAAACTTAGTACTCATTTTTGTCGTTTTCTTAAATCAGTTTGCGAAAGTAAGGAATTTTGAGAAAAGAGAATAGAAAATAGAGAAAAGAGAATAGACTTTTGCCGAAAATTAAGAAAGACTTATGATTTTTTAAATATTTAGGCAAAAACCTCTTTTAAAACCTCCAAAGATTTTGGTTTTTTGAATCCGTCGAGATGGATGGTGTAGTAGTCGAGTAGGATTTTGAGTAAAATCTGTCGTTCAACTCCGGCGAAGACTTTTTGGTTGCTGTCAAATTTTAAGCCGATGAGTTTTTTGAACAGATGGGTTTCGTGTTCGCTAAGACAGCCGATTCCTAAAAACGGGGTAAAAAAACCATCTTTCATTTCGAAATGTTGGCCTTCAATTTCAGAAGTGTCGGGATAGAAGCCAAGGAATTTGGTTACTTCTAACATTAAAATTAAATGAAAATTGGACGTTTCTTCATGAGTGTCAAGCCAAAGCAAAGCTGATTCTAAAAAGAGAAATAAGTTTTCATTTTTTTCTTCCTCTTGAATGCTGTGATGTAGAATCTCGGAGAGAAAAATCACCATTGTACTCTTGATGATATCTGTATTTATGGTGTGATAAGCCGTTGAAAGTTTGATTTCTTTGAAATGTTCCAAAGTACCTTTGTTTTTGTGATTGGCTTCGATTTCAAGTAGTGTTAAAGGTTGAAAATAGGCAATCTTTTGGTTCGATTTTTTAGCCGAAAAAGCGCTTTGTACAAAATAGCTTTTGAGTCCATCGCTTAGGGTAAAACATTTCACTATCAAGCTTTTTTCCTGATATTTTAGAGAAGAAATGACGATGGCTTTGGTTTTGACTAACATTAGTTAATTACGAATTTAGAATTACGAATTACGAATTAATAACTCGTAATTCATAATTCGTAATTTATCTGATGATCATTACTTTTTTAACGGCGGTTTCCGATGCGTCTTCCGCAGCGATGAAAATCATATAAACACCAGACGCGACTTTATATTTGCCAAAAGCGGTTGTGTCCCATTCAACGGTTCCGCCTTCAGAAGTAGTTTCGTGAACTAAACTGCCTTCAATGTCGGTGATTTTGATATTGGCTTTTGAAATTAAGCCGGCAATTTTAACGGTTCCAACGAAGTTAGGGCGAACCGGATTTGGGTAGACATAAACGTCTTTTAAACTGTCCGCCGGTTTGGTAGAAGTGCCTTGAAATGAGACCAAGCCTTTATCTGTTGCAAAGAAAACCTCCCCGGTTTCGGCATTGATTTCAACGTCGTTGACCACATTACTAGGTAATGGTGAATTGTCTTTGGTAAAATGATGAATGGTTTCTTGTCCGTTTGGAGAAAAGAGAAAAACGCCTGAATCTGCAGTAGAAATCCATTTTTGATTGGAACCGTTTACTGCAATGTCTGTGATGAATTGTTCAAATAAAAGTTCTTGTGCCAAATCCTCTTCTAAAATAATAATAGCATTGGCTTTCATCTGGTCTGTACCGTTATAACTGCTTGTGCTTGGCAATACGCGAAGGCCTTTATTGGTTCCGATCCATAATTGATTGCGGTTGTCTATAGCAATGGCTCGAACATCTTTAGAAGGAAGATTGCCTAAATCAACCCCATCAGTGATTTTTTTAAAAATATTGGTGTTTTCGTTGAAGGCTATGACGCCGTCAAGGGAAGAAGCCATCCATTTGGTTCCGCTGTTGTCTATTACAATTTTGTTTAAATTGCTGGCGACATAATTGTCAAAAATATCATCCATATTGTAGGATTGCCATTGACCACTTGTTCTTAGTACCTTTAATCCGTTTTTAATTTTGCTATTGGTTACCCAAAGATTTCCTTGACGGTCAAATGCAGTTCCGTTGATTCGCACACTTATATTGGCACCGTCAACTAATGATTCTAATCCGCTGTTGGTTTGGTTGTATAGCGTTGTTGGGATGTCATTTTCCAGTTTTAGCAGGCCGCTATGGTAAGAGCTTGCATAAACTTGGTTTTCATTATTGGGATTGATGGCTATTTTGGATATAGATTTTGCACCTAAAACGTCACTGTAAGGAATGTTTAGCCAACCATTTTGATTGAACTTGCTGATTCCGAACTCTGTTAAGTCGAAGCCGACATACAAATAAGGGTTATATGAAATGTCATATCCGCCATAAACAGCCCACAAATTGGTAGAGCTGCTATTGATAGCAAACATGTTGTTTTTGATTGGCCCATTAGGCATTATAAATTCGAAATTGGTTGGAGAAGTTATCGATGATGACAAAAGACCATTTTCAGCAGTTCCAATGTAGATGTTTCCATTGATAACTGTTGCGCAGGTAAAGATTACTGAAGCTGTTGTGACTTGTGTACTTTGTAAATGAATAATTTGTCCCAAAGCGGTATTGAAAATAAAAACATGATTAGCTGAAGTAACTATCAAATAATTTTCGGTTGCTCTAATATCTTTACCGGCTTGTCCTATTATGCTAAATTCTTCGAAGAAAAACCCATTGAATTTATATATCCTGTTGTTTGTGTTTAACCCAATAAGTTGGTTGTTAAAGGTTGCAATTCCGTTCCAAAATCCTCCATCAAATAAAATCCATTGGGCAAAATCATTCAAGTTTGGATTGTTGATGGCTGCTTTTCGGATACCGTGAGATTGGGTAACGGCAAAAATTTCGTCATTATGTATTGTGGTTTGGTATACTTTTATTTCTTCCCCGTTAGGGCCAATAAAATAAGTGTCGCCAAATTCTAAAGTCGCCAGTTTGTATTGCACAATGCCAAAGTCACAAGAAACATAAACAATTCCGTTGTGTTCCATAAAATGGTTTATCTTTTTTATGTTGGCAGGAATGTTTTTGTTGATAATATCCACAACGTTTAACATACTTCCATCAGCATCATTGATAACAATCATCAATCCGTTTTCATATCCGACTATGGTTTTGTTGAAATTATCGCTGTGATAAATCGCTGATATGGTTTGACCTGAAAGGCCATCAATTGAATTAATCGTTTGAACATTATTTGAAATGTTGTTTTTGATAAACAAGGCATTTTCGGCAGCGACATATATTTTATTAGCAGATTCAGAGAGGTCTTTGACTTGATTATATGAAAAATAGCCTTTCCAATTTTGGTTTTGCTGTGACAAACCAATTTGGGAAAAGCAAATTAATAACCAGAATAAGCAATTTTTCATTTGAAAAGAGTTTGGCCTACAAATATACTATAAACGCAAAAATTATCGTTTTGGTATTTTTGGTAAAAAAAACGCTCTCAGTAGTGAGAGCATTTTTAAGGTTTTTTGCGGCCTGTTCAGCTAAAGCATCTAGTTGGCTAGGCTTCGGGTTGGTTGTATTCTATATTATACTATTCCTTGGGCTAACATAGCATCAGCAACTTTTACGAAACCGGCAACATTGGCGCCTTTTACATAATCTGTATAGCCATTGGCATCAGTACCATATTTTACACATGCTGCGTGAATATTAGCCATAATGTCTTTTAAGCGTTGGTCTACTTCTTCAGAAGTCCAGCTCAAACGCAAAGAGTTTTGTGACATTTCAAGACCTGAAGTCGCTACGCCACCTGCATTAGATGCTTTTCCTGGCGCGAAAAGAATTTTAGCCTTTAAAAATACTTCAATAGCTTCAGGAGTAGAAGGCATGTTAGCACCTTCAGCTACACAAATACATCCGTTGGCTACTAATGTTTTTGCTTCGTCACCATTTAATTCGTTTTGAGTAGCACATGGTAAAGCGATATCACATTTTACTTCCCATGGACGTTTTCCGGCTATGAATTTGGCATTAGGATATTTGGCAACATAATCAGAAATTCTTCCGTAGTTTACGTTTTTGATTTCCATGATGTAAGCTAATTTTTCAGCATCAATTCCGTCAGCATCTAGGATATAACCTGAAGAATCAGATGCTGTAACTACTTTTCCTCCCAATTGAGTAGCTTTTTGGATGGCATATTGTGCTACGTTTCCAGAACCAGAAACCACTACGGTTTTTCCGGTAAAACTATCACCTTTGGTAGCCAACATGTTTTGAGCGAAGTATACATCGCCATAACCTGTAGCTTCAGGACGGATTAATGAACCTCCGAAAGAAATTCCTTTTCCGGTTAAAACGCCGGTGAATTCGTTTCTTAATCTTTTGTATTGACCGAACATATAACCTACTTCTCTTCCACCAACACCGATGTCTCCCGCAGGAACGTCAGTATCAGCGCCGATATGTTTAGACAATTCCGTCATAAACGATTGACAGAATCTCATGATTTCGTTGTCTGATTTTCCTTTTGGATCAAAATCGGCACCACCTTTTCCACCGCCCATTGGCAATGTAGTTAAGCTGTTTTTGAAGGTTTGTTCAAAAGCTAAGAATTTTAGGATGCTTAAATTTACTGATGGATGAAAACGAATTCCGCCTTTGTATGGTCCGATAGCAGAGTTCATTTGGATTCTGTAACCACGGTTTACTTGAGTATTTCCGGCATCATCTGTCCAAGTTACACGGAACATGATTACTCTTTCCGGTTCAACCATTCTTTCCAAAAGCATTTTGTTTTGGTATTTTTTATTTTGTTCAATAAAAGGAATTACAGTTTCTGCAACTTCTTTTACTGCTTGCATGAATTCAGGCTCATTGCTGTTTCTTTTAGCAACCAATTCGATAAAATCGTTGATACTTTGTGACATAAAATATACTGTTAAAATTTTTTAAGAAAACGTTTTCGTAAAATCGCACAAATATACATTTTATTAAAAATATGGGTGTGATTTTTTTTAAATTCTCAGAATTTTTATGTTTATGTTAAGGAATTTTAAAGAAGATTGTAATAAATGTTGCGTTTTAAAACTTTTATTGCTTTTTTTCGTATATATGACAACAAATTTTTATTTTTTTTTATAACTGAATGATGTTTTTATATATTTGTCGAGAATTGAACTAATTAGTAATGCAAATGCCCAAAAAATTTATCATAACCACGCTACTGTTATTTGCATTTTCAAATAGCATTTTTGCTCAATTTGGTTTTTCCCACGAAATAGGCGCTATTGTTGGTCCGGTTGCTTTTCAATCTGATTATGGTGAGCGTTATAATTTTGCTACCAATGCAGGAAATACAGGATATGGAATAGGAATCATTCACTATTTAAATTTTTCTTACAAAGCGGAATGTAACTGTTACACACCGGAAACTTATTTTAATGACCACTTTAAATTGAGAAGTGAATTGTCTTATAATAAGACTGAATTGCAACATTTTGGTAAATGGGTTGATAAAAGTAGGACTTCATTATTTGCAGATCAGTTAAGGGCTATGAGAGGAAGTACTGCTGTAACTAATGTTGGAATGCAGTTGGAGTATTTTCCTTTAAGCATTAGAGATTTTTCATCTACTATTGGAGCTTGGGCGCCATTCATTAGTTTAGGAGGTCAATTTAGTTTTTATGATCCTGAGGTATATTCAACTCTCGGTCCTATGAATACTCCAATATCCACACCAATAAAATATTACAACGCTACAACCAACCAAGGAGGAACAGTTTGGTCGATAGTAGGAAGCATTGGAACCCGTTATAAACTAACAGAGCTTTCTGATTTAATGATAGATTTGCGTTGGCAGTATTATTTCTCTAATTGGGTTGATGGGGTAAATCCTGATCCGGCCGTTTACATTGAAAACAGAGCTAACGACTGGAATGTTTGGCTGAATTTTGGTTATATTTATTACTTGCAATAAAATTTACTCTTCTACCGCGTCTTTATAATCAGGATATAAAAATTTATTGTAAGGGAAACGCGTAATGTGAATTTCTCTTACCGCTTCATAAACCCTTTCTCTGAACTCTTCGAAATTTTCTTTATTAGTTGCTGAGATAAATAAGGCATTTTTTGCCCCAACAGTACTCATCCAAGTAGTTTTCCATTCATCAAGTGTATTGTGTTTGGTTGTCTTTTCAGTCATTAAATCATCTGCATCAATAACGAGGTGTTGGTAAGCATCAATTTTATTAAAAACCATTATGGTTGGTTTGTCATTGCTTTTAATGTCTTGTAAGATTTGATTAACTGAATTGATGTGTTCTTCAAAATCGGGGTGTGAAATATCGACCACGTGTAATAATAAGTCGGCTTCACGAACTTCATCAAGTGTGCTCTTGAATGATTCTACCAATTGAGTAGGCAATTTTCTGATAAATCCAACGGTATCAGACAGTAAAAAAGGCAAGTTTTTAATTACTACTTTACGAACAGTGGTGTCAAGCGTTGCAAATAGCTTATTTTCCACAAAAACTTCACTTTTGCTGATGACATTCATTAGTGTTGATTTTCCAACATTAGTATAACCAACTAAGGCTACACGTACCATAGCGCCTCGATTACTTCTTTGAACCGACATTTGTTTGTCGATGGTTTTGATTTTGTCTTTTAGTAATGCGATTCTGTCGCGAACAATCCTTCGGTCAGTTTCAATTTCCGTCTCTCCCGGACCACGTAGTCCGATACCTCCTTTTTGACGCTCTAAGTGTGTCCACATTCCTGATAAGCGTGGTAATAAGTATTGGCATTGGGCTAGTTCTACTTGTGTTCTGGCATAGGAAGTTTCTGCTCTCTGTGCAAAAATATCCAGAATTAAATTGGTTCGGTCTAATATTTTGCAGTCTAAAATTTTAGAGATGTTTTTTTGTTGAGAAGGCGATAACTCGTCGTCAAAGATTACGGTAGAGATATTATTTTCCTTGATAAAATGATTTATTTCTTCCATTTTCCCAGTTCCCAAAAAAGTTTTTGGATTAGGTCTCTCTAATTTTTGAGAAAATCGTTTGATTACTTCTCCGCCAGCAGTAAATGTTAGGAATTCTAATTCATCTAGATATTCATTTAACTTTTCTTCACTTTGATTTTGAGTGATAATTCCAACTATTACTGTTCGCTCAAAATTTATTATTTCTTTTTCTAACATTAGGTACCATTTGAAATACAAAAATAGTGATAAGATATTTAAGTTTCGTTACATTTTCTTTACCAAATCATAATGCTAAGTTCGATTATTTTGCCAAAAAAAATATAAATGTTATTTTTTTCATAATTTTTACTAAATTTGGAACTCAAAATCCAAAAAAAACTCAATAACAACTAAATTTTCATTTTATGAAGAAAATTACATTATTAATTTTGTTGACATTTTTCACTATATCCGGATATTCTCAGTTTACACCGGTAACAGTTGAAGGATTTGAGTCAACAACAGGTCCGGATGTAGGAACCAACTGGACATTAGCAACGGGGAACTGGGCTGTTTTTGATAACGGCGTAGGAACTGGACAACGATGGGGGATTAACAATACTGTTGCTGACCCACCGATTGTTTATGCAGGTACAAATGCAGCTTACATCAACAGAGAAACCATGAATATTGGAGACATCTCTGAGGATTTCTTAGCAACTCCATTAGTAAATATACCAAGTAATGGTCAATTGCGTTTCTTTACGCGTTCATTTGCGTCAGGAAATCAAGGAACTATTTACCAAATTAGAGTAGCTCCTTCTTCGGCCTCGCAAACGAATCCAGCTGCTTATACCGTAATCCAACAATGGACAGAAGCTGATTTAACAACAACTTTTAATATTTACGAAGAGAAAGTTGTCAATATTCCTGCTATCTATCACAACAATCAAATTTACATTTCCTTTGTTAAGGTTCACAATCAGCAAGTAGCTGGTGTGGCTGGTTCAGGTGATCGTTGGTTGGTTGACAATGTTAGTGTTCTTGAACAGTGTTTAGATCCAACAACATTAGCTGCCGGAGGAATTACACAGACTTCGGCTAATTTAAGTTGGGCAAATCCAAGTGGGGCTACTTCTTGGGAGATTGAAGTTTTACCGGTAGCCGGAACTCCTACAGGAGTTGGAGTTATTTACAATGGATTTTTGCCATTTGTAGCTACAGCTACTGCAACTGGAACATTATTTACGCCTAGTACGGCCTACAAATATTATGTAAGGGCAAGATGTTCTAATGGTGCCAACAGTAATTGGGTTGGTCCATTTAATTTCTCAACTACTTCACCCGGATTTAGCTGTGCTGCTCCAATAGTGATTTCTGCATTGCCCTACAATACAACAGATAATACTGCTAATTATGGCGATGCTGCCCCGTTAGAGGGTACACCTGGTGGTGCTGCTGGATGTGGTTCCGCCAATGCTTATTTGAATGGAAACGATGTAGTGTATTCTTATACTGCAGCTACAACAGGTGTTATTAATGTTACAATGACACCAACAGCAACTTTCTCCGGAATTTTTGCTTATGCTAGTTGTGCCAATATAGGTGTTAACTGTTTAGCAGGTGTTGCAAATGCCGGTACAACCGTAAGGACTTTTGATTTGCCGGTTACGGCTGGGTCAACTTATTATTTTGTGATTTCAACATGGGCTGCTCCACAAACTACAGGCTATACGCTTACAATTCAAGCTGTAAACTGTCCGCCACCAACAACTTTGGCAGTAAATAATTTAACACAGACCTCTGCAAATTTAACATGGGCTAATCCTGGAGGTGCTACTTCGTGGGAGTATGATGTTCAACCAGTGGCGGCTCCTATACCAGCAGGCGCTGGAATACAAACCAGCAGTAACACTATTAATCCAGTAATTGACTTAACAGTGAATACTGCTTATAGATTCTATGTAAGATCAGATTGTGGTAATGGTACATTTAGTGCATGGGCAGGTCCATTTGTGTTTAATACTTTATGTGCTACATTCCCTGTGCCGTTCCAAGAAGGATTTAACTCAGGTTCACCAACAGAAAGTTGCTGGACAGTATTGAATTTAAATAACGATGCGGATGCATGGGATATGAACTATGCAGTTAATCCTTTTGAAGGAAATCAAGTTGCGGCAATCAATACAGATTTTAACGCTGGAGCAAATAATGATTGGTTAATTTCTCCACAAATTGTTTTGACTGGAAACCAACGATTGAAGTTTCATTATAGAGTTCAATCTACAGGTGAACCGAAT
Source organism: Flavobacterium sp. (assembly GCF_046293665.1). Lineage (GTDB taxonomy): Bacteria > Bacteroidota > Bacteroidia > Flavobacteriales > Flavobacteriaceae > Flavobacterium. The sequence goes on along the minus strand of NZ_JBKBOL010000001.1, from coordinate 216,943 downwards.
GATTTTAGAGTAATGTTATCTACTAATGGACCAACTCCGGCTGATTTCACTACTACTTTAATTCCTCTTGCTTCATATAATAACATTACTTATGTGCAAAGAATCGTGAGTTTGGCTGGGATTACAGGTCCAGTTAACATCGGATGGCATGTTCCTGCGGGAGGTTTAGATGGTTGGAGATTATATATTGATAATGTGATTATCGAAGATTTACCTACATGTCCGGAACCAACTTTGGTTAGTTCATCTAATGTATTGTCTACTTCTGCAACAATAACTTGGGTTAATGGGAATACAGAAACAGCATGGCAAGTATTGGCTTTACCTTGCGGTTCTCCAGCTCCAACAGCAGCTTCTACAGGATTTATTGATGTAACTACTGGTAGCCCTTACACTCTTACTGGATTATCTCCAACAACATGTTATGATGTATATGTAAGAGCAGTATGTGCTGGTAATGATATTAGTCCTTGGACCGGTCCTGCAACTTTCACTACTCAAGTGGCTCCACCAGCTTGTGGTGGAACTTTTACAGATCCAGGAGGACCTAATGCTAACTATCCTAATAGCGCTGATTCAACAGTAACCATTTGTCCTCCAGCAGGACAGGTAGTAACAGTAACTTTCTCCGTTTTTAATACAGAAACGAATTGGGATGCTTTGTACGTTTTTGACGGACCAAGTATTACTTCTCCTCAAATTGCCAGTACTAACGGACCTGGTTTTGTGCCTGGAGGATTAGCAGGAGGATATTGGGGAACAACTATTCCTGGTCCATTTACAGCATCAGGTATTGATGGCTGTTTGACTTTCAGATTTAGAAGTGATACATCTGTTAATAATCCTGGGTGGATTGCTAGTGTTTCATGTGCACCAGCGCCTAATTGTCCAAAGCCATCTGCCTTAACAGCTACTAATATAACAACAACATCTGCCTATTTAGGATGGACAGAAGCTAATCCTTTGGTAACTTCATGGGATATTATCATATTGCCATTAGGTTCACCGGCACCACTTCCAACTGACCCTGGGTTTTTTACAGTTTCAGCAAATCCAGCTCTAATAACCGGTTTAAATCCTGGTACACAATACACTTTTTATGTAAGATCTAATTGTCCTGATGAAGGAGAAAGTTTATTGTCAAATGGCTTTAATTTCAATACTTTATTAGCAAATGACAACTGTGATGGAGCAATTTTTGCACCGGTAAACGGATCAGCAGTTTGTCAACAAGTTACTCCGGGATCCATAGCAGGCGCAACAGCTTCTGCATTCCCAGCTATTGCACCATGTATCGGAACGGCAGATGATGATGTATGGTTTCAGTTTATTGCAACAAATCAATATTTAAATGTTGCTTTACAGAATGTTGTAGGAACAAGTACAAATTTAAATTTTGCTGTTTATTCAGGACAATGTGGTACTTTGACACAATTCTTCTGTAGTGCCGCTAATGCTTTATCGGGTGTATTGAATAACTTAACAGTAGGAAATACTTATTTTATTAGAGTTTATTCCAATGCCGCTACACCTCAATCAACAACATTTAATTTATGTATATCGACTCCATCAACTTGTCCAACAGCTTCAACGGTTTGTAGTTTGACAAACTATGCCAATACAACAGGTGTGACAAGTTTAGGGACTATTGGTTGTTTGGGAAGTTCACCAAATCCAGCTTATTTTACCATTCAAGTGGCAACTACTGGTCCGATTAATTTCTTATTAACACAATCATCAACTATTGGAGGAACACCAAATCTTGATGTGGATTATGCTGCTTGGGGACCATTTACAAGTCAAGAAGTTGCATGTAATTTTATTGGTAGTTCAGCTCCATTTGCACCACCAGGAATCGGTGTACCGGTTACACAGCAAACAGGATGTAGTTTTTCGGCTGCACCTACAGAAACGCTAAATATTGCCAATGCTGTTGCGGGACAATTTTATATAGTGTTAATTACCAACTTTTCTAATCAGGCTGGATACATTAACCTAACACAAACAAATGCAACTACTCCAGGAGCAGGAACGACAAATTGTTGTCCTGATGCTTTCTTTACTTATTCTCCTGTTTCTTATTGTAAAGTACCGGGTGCCCCTAATCCAATTGCAACAATCACAACTGGTTCTGTGGCAGGAGTATTCTCTTCAACAATAGTTCCGGGATTAGTTTTTGCTAACACTGCTACTGGTGAAGTTGATCTTCAAGCTAGTGCCCCTGGAAATTATATAATTACTAACACTGTTGCTCAAACTGCAAGTTGTGTTGAAAAAGTAAAAACATTCACAATAAACATTACTGAGCCAACGGTAGCTACTATTGCTTACTCTGAACCGTCTTATTGTAGAAGTATTACTTCACTTCAGGACGTTATATTTACTGGAGCAACAGGAGGGACTTATTCAGCAAGTCCAAATGGAGGATTATTTATCAATACCACTACTGGTGCTATTAATCCTAGTTTAAGTGCTCCAGGAATTTATACAATTACCTATTCTTTACCAGGTTCGGGTGTTTGTACTTTAAGTAATCCAACAGCGCAAGTAGAGATTATTGCTTCGCCGGTAATTGTTCAACCAGCTCCGGTTTCTGTTTGTAATTCTTATACATTACCTGCTTTAACTGTTGGGGGCTATTTTGAACAGCCAGGCGGTGTTTCTCCTTTAGATATTAGCGTTCCGATAACGAGTACACAAACAGTTTATATTTATGCCGCTAATGGTATTTGTACGGATGAAAAATCATTTACAGTAACTATAAATTCAGCTCAAGCTCCTACGCTCAATGTTACACAACCAACTTGTTCCGTTCAAACTGGAACAATTGAAGTGACATCACCAACCGGATCACCAAGTGGCTTGCCTTCTAATTTATTTATTTCAGAAGTTACCGATGCTACAACCGGAGCCTTAACTTACATTGAGATTTACAATGGAACTGGTACTGCAGTTGATTTGAGTAATTACAAATTGAGAACCTTTAACAATGGTTCGACCACTGTAACTTCTCCTTGTGATAATGTTTTATCAGGAACTTTAAATCACAACAGTACATTCGTAGTAGCTGTTGGAAGTACTACTAATCAAGGTGGTGTTGTACCAAATTTAGTTTTTGCTTCTTGTACAGGAGTTAATAATGATGATAACATTAGATTGTCTACATTAAGTAATGTTGATATAGATATTTGGGGAAGAATAGATGGGGTTTCATTTACGCCACTAAACCAACCGGGTTATACTTACAGAAGAAACAATACAGCAACTGTTCCTAGTACAACATGGAATGCTGCAGATTGGACTACAACTGATCCTGAGGATTACACTAATATTGGTAGTTATACTTTCCCGACTTCAGGATACCAATATAGTTTAGACAATGGAACATTCCAATCTAGTACAATTTTCAATAATGTTGCGCCTGGTGATCATACTGTAACAGTACTTGATTTGGCTTCAGGATGTTTGTCTTTACCGGTAACAGTTACTTTAACTATAGTGCCACAGAATCCATCAGTGACTACATTTAGTTATCCAACTACTCCTGTTTGTCAAAATGGAACAACTAATCCGGTTCCTGATACATCATCGCCAGGGTTTACCACAGGAGGGACTTTTACATCGACAACCGGTTTGGATATTGATCCAAGTACAGGTGTTATCAATTTAGCAGGGTCAACAGCAGCTACTTATGTGGTTACTTATGCTGTTGTAGATGATCCGTTGACTTGTACTCAAGCAGGAAGTTCTACATTTACCATTGTTATTAATCCTGTGATTACTCCTGTTACAGGATTCACTTATACAACACCGGTTTGTAAAAATGGAACAGATCCAACGCCTATATTGGCAACCGGATTTACTACAAATGGTACTTTCTCTTCAACTGCTGGCTTAGATATTAATCCGTCAACAGGTGTAATTAATTTAGCTAATTCAACAGCTGGGACTTATACGGTAACTTACATTGTAAATCCAAACACAAGTCCAACAGTTTGTCAAATATTGGGAGCTTCAACATTTGAAATTACAATTAACCCTGTAATTACTCCTGTTACTACCTTTAGTTATACATCACCTGTTTGTAATACTGATGCTAATCTTACTCCTATTACTGGTGTTGGTTTTACTTCTGGAGGAGTCTATTCTTCAACAGCTGGACTAAATATCAACGGAACAACAGGTGAAATTACACTTCCAAGTACGCCAGGAACTTATACGGTAACTTACTCAATAGGTGCTGATGCACCAACTTGTCGAGTGGCTAGTTCAAGTACGGCTCAAGTTGTAATTGCTGCACCGGTTCAAATTGGTTTAACAGGTAACTGTGAAGGCGTTAACTTTGTTTTAACCGCAACACCTGTTGAAAATCAGGGTCAAGTTACTTACTTATGGGAAAACAGTTCAGGTGCAAATGTAGGAACTACACAAAATATTGTAGTTACACAGCCGGACACTTATACGGTTACGGTTACTTCTAATGGATGTCCAAATTCTAGTTCTATTGTGGTAGATGCCATAACTTGTGTAATACAAAAGGGTATCTCCGCTAACAATGATGGATTAAATGATTCATTTGACTTAAGAGGATTCAATGTTAAGAATCTATCGATTTTCAACAGATATGGAATGAAAGTATATAGCAAAGGCAATTATACTGATCAGTGGAAAGGACAATCTGATGGTGGTGATGAACTTCCTGATGGAACCTATTATTTCGTTATTGAAAGAGATAATGGTGAAACAAGAACAGGTTGGATTTATATCAACAGAGCACAATAGGACAAACAAAATTTGCATTCAAAATAAAATAAGACAAAATGAAGAAACTATATTTCATTGCCATATTAGCTTTATCAGTAACAGAGTTAAGAGCACAGCAAGATCCTCATTACACTCAGTACATGTACAACATGAGTGTGATGAATCCGGCGTATGCCGGATCTAAAGAAGCGGTTTCCGGTGGTTTCCTTTATCGTAAGCAATGGGTTGAGATAGAAGATGCGCCTACAACGGGAACCTTCTTTATCCACAGTCCGGTAGGCAGAAACGTTGGATTAGGCCTTTCTGTCATCTCCGATAAGATTGGACCGGTGGAAGAGAACAATTTCTACGCCGACTTCTCCTATACCTTAAACTTAGGTGGCGAACACCGCTTGGCTTTTGGTATGAAAGCCGGGGTAACCATGCACAAAATTGATTTCAATACCATCTATCCAACCTTACCTGATATCAATGATGGCGTTTTTGCTGGAGGCAATCCTAACAAAACCTTCCTAAACGTGGGTTCAGGGGTTTTCTATTACACCGATAAGTACTATGTAGCGTTCTCGGTACCGAACATGCTAAAGACAAAATATTTAGATTTTGACGGCAGACAATACGGAACAGAAGAATTGCACTATTTCTTAACCGGAGGTTATGTGTTTGATATCAACCCGAATTTAAAATTCAAACCTTTTGCGATGGTTAAATCCTCGCTTAACGCACCTACATCAGTTGATGTATCGACCAATTTTATGCTTTATGATAAGTTAGAATTAGGCGCCACTTATAGATTAGAGGACTCTTTCGGAGCCATGGTCAACTTTGCCATTACCCCTAGTTTAAGAATAGGGTACGCTTATGACCACATTGTTTCCGATTTGAATACCGTAACACCATCTTCTCACGAGGTGATGTTGTTATTCGATTTGAACTTCCCGAAAAAAGTATCCCGTTCACCAAGATATTTCTAACCTGTAAAGACACCTAAAAAATGAAAAATCTATATATAGCCTTAAGTTTTGTTACCCTAAGTTTCTCGCTTTCGGCACAAAATAAAGATACCAAAGCCGCCGACAAACTATTCGCAAGATATGAGTATGTTGATGCTGCTAAAGCCTATCTGAAACTTGTTGAGAATGATAAAGCCGACCCTTATGTGTACAAACAATTGGCCGATGCCAATTACAACATGTTCAACTCGGCAGAAGCTGCAAAATGGTATGCTAAAGCCACGGAGACCAATCAGGATGCCGAGACTTACTATCGTTATGCACAAATGCTAAAAGCCAATGGAAAATACGAAGAAGCCAACAAGCAAATGCAAAAGTTTGCCGCAGCAGCGCCTAATGACCAAAGAGCCAAAGCCTTCAAAGAAAACCCTAATTACGTACCAAGATTACTGGACAAAACCAAATTGTACAACGTAAAGTCATCTGATGTAAGCAGCGACAAGTCTGATTTTGGAGCCGTGCTTTATGACAATAGTTTGTATTTTGCCAGCGCTCGAAACGGTGCCAGAAAAAACTACGGTTGGACAGATGAACCTTTCCTTGACATTTACAAAGCCGATTACAATACCGATGGCACTATTACTAATGCGGGTGTGGTAGCGTCTTTAAACTCAAAATGGCATGATGGTCCGGTGACTATCTCAGCCGATGGCAATACGGCATACTTTGCCAGTGAGAGCTACAAAGAGAAAGACTACGAGAAAGACAAAAAGAACAATGCCCGATTCAGTCAGGTGTATTTGTTTAAAGCTACCAAAAATGGCGATTCGTGGAGTGAGTTAACCGCACTGCCTTTTAACGACAAAACCTATTCAAGCAGCAATCCATCACTTAGTAGAGACGGCAAAACGTTGTACTTCTCTTCTAACAGACCGGGCGGTTTAGGCGGAAATGATATTTGGAAAGTAAGCGTGAATGCTGATGGTAGTTTTGGAGAGCCACAAAATTTAGGCAGTAAAGTAAACACCGAAGGCAACGAGAGCTTCCCGTTTATAGCCGATGACAACAAAACATTGTACTTTGCCTCAAGTGGTAAACAAGGTTTAGGCGGATACGATGTGTTCCAAATTGATTTATCAGGAGGAGAAGCTACCAATTTAGGTACGCCAATCAATACCGAGAAAGACGATTTTGCATTTTCTTTCAACGGCACTAAAAACGTAGGTTTCTTATCGAGTAATCGCTCAGGAAATGACGATATCTTAGTGGTGAGCCCAATCTGTGGTGTTGATGTAACGGTGGTAGTAACCGATGCTAAAACAGGCGCTATTTTATCAAATGCCAATGTTGCCATCTTAGATGACAAGAAGAATGTTATTGCTACTGAAAAGTCAAACGCTAGTGGTGAGGTAAAATACCGAGTAGAGTGTGACAAACCTTATGTAGTACAAGCGTCAAAAGACGGCTACGAAGGCAATACTTTTGCTGTGACACCAAGCAAAGGACCATCGGCTAAAATAGCAGCCGCCTTACAACCAATTGATGTGATTGTAACGGATACCGAAATTGTATTGAAACCAATTTATTTTGAATACGACAAGAGCAACATCACCCAAGAAGGCGCTTTTGAGTTAGACAAACTGGTTCAGGTGATGAAAAACAATGAGAAAATGGTCATCTTAGCCAAATCACACACGGATAACCGTGGAACTGACAAATACAACGAAAGACTCTCAGACAGAAGAGCCAAATCAACAGCGCAATACATCATTTCGAAAGGGATTGCGGCCAACAGAATCTCTGCCAAAGGCATGGGTGAGTTAGAGCCAAAAGTAGATTGCGGCAAAGACTGCTCAGAAGAACAACACGCTCAAAACAGACGTTCTGAGTTTTTGATTGTGACGAAGTAATCAAATAATACTAAAAAATAGAAAACCCCAAGCAGTAATGTTTGGGGTTTTTGTTTTTAAGGTAAGAAGCTCTGATTGCACATGAGCAAAGCGAACTTAGGAAGTAAACTACTGATTTCACAAAAGACAGATCCTAACTAGCCCCGATGGCAGTGGCACGAAGTATAACGGACAGCGGGAATAGGGAAACCTAAAATGCCCGAACCATTCGCTCCTAAATTTGCGACACAAAACTACTTAAACAAAAAAACCCGATACTTACGCATCAGGCTTTCCGGTAATTATTTTTAAAGAATGATTACTCAATATTTTCAGCTCTAAAGCTTCCTTCTGTTACAGTAATAGTACCGCCGTTTCCATCATCGCCTGTAAATGAAAAAGTCCCTTTAATAACGTCTGCAGTTACTTCAGTGATGACCATTGTTCCGGTTTCATTGTCAGTATAAACGTCTTCGTTAAAATCGCTATAACTTCCATTATAGGAATTAACATTTGAAGGTTCATCTGTAATGGTAAAAGTTCCGTTAGCCACATTCAAAGGGGTAAATAGGGTAACCACCTTGCCGGTGTCTGCATCATTTCCTGTGATTGATTTAGACAATGAATTGATAACTATTGGATCTGCGAATTCAACCCATGTTCCATTTACTTTACATTTTAAGTAAAAGTTGGAGGATGAACCGCTACTACTGTCAGAACTACAGCCGAAAAAAATGGCGCTGAAAGCTACTAATGTAAATAGAATTGTTGCTTTTTTAAATGTTCTCATAATTGATTTAGTGTTTTTAATAATTTGATTCCAAATGTATTGTAAATAATCTAAGTCTTAACAATAAGAAGTCTTTTTTATTAAAAAAACCACTCCTTATTAAGAGAGTGGTTTTAAAATTATTGGTATATCTATTCACTTTTGACTTTATTCTTTTACAAAGCGTTTAGTGATGGTTGATGTTCCGTTGCTTACTTCAATTAAGTAAGCGCCAGCTTTTAACGAACCTACGAATACATTATTGTTTTCAATTTTGCCTTTTCCTAATTCTTGTCCCATCATGTTGAATATTCGGTAAGTGGCTGATGATTCCAGATTAGCTATATTTAATATATCACCTTTTACAGGGTTTGGGTATAGGTTGAAAGCAATCTTTGTTTCTTGTTCATCTTCAAAACGAGCAGTTGCAGTAATGTTTACAGTGTAATCTTCTACTTCACCATCTGCAAATATTTCGCAGGATGTTGGGGAAGCATTATATTTCATGGAAACACGCATTCTGGTTTGGCCTAGTAAAGCGGTTGCAGGAACAGTAAAGCTTCCTGAAATAGGCGTGCTTTTGGTTTTAGCTCTGTTGAATACCTGCTCGCCTGCGTCAAGGAAATCACCATCTTGGTTGTAATCAATCCAAACTCTGTAGGCTTCATTATAAACGGTTCCGGTCCAAGCAGGTGTGATCGTTATTGAATTACTTGTTCCGCGTACTAAATTAGTGGAAAGTGTTGTGAAATTGCCATAACCACCATTGTTTCCTGATAAGTTATTGATGGTTCCCAATTGTACTCGATTGATGTATTCATCTGCAGTATTATTTCCTCTTGATGCACAGTAAGTTACTGATGGTGTAAGTGTCGTTACATTAACGGTGTTACTTACTGGAGAAGCATTTCCGGCAGCATCTTTGGCAATTACATAGAAAGTATAAGTAGTTGAAGCTGACAAACCTGTAACCGCAAGCGTGGTCGAAGCCGTTGAAGCCAAGAATAATCCGTTTCTGAAAACATCATAAGAGGTTACTGCTACATTATCTGTTGCTCCTGACCAAGACAAGTTGGTTGATGAAGTAGTTGTTCCGGAAGCAGTTAGTGTTGCAGCAGTTGGCGCTGTTGTATCTGGAGAAAGTGTAGTTACAGTAACGGTATTACTTGCCGGGGAAAAGTTCCCAGCGGCATCCTTGGAAATCACATAGAAATTATAGGCTGTCCCTGTACTTAATCCGTTAGCTAATAATGTAGTTCCTGTAGTGGATGTTCTGAAAACACCATCTTGGTAAACATCATATCCAGAAACACCAATATTATCTGTTGCTCCTGACCAAGATAGGTTAGTTGAGTTTGCAGTAGTTCCTGATGCACTTAAGGTAGCTGCTGTTGGTGCTGTGGTATCAGCTACTGAACTCGTAATGGTGAAATTAGTATTAGAAACATCAAAGAAAATATGATTGGTTCCTTTTACCATGATACGATTGGTTGTTCCTGCTAAATTGGGAATAGTAACGGCTTGCGAACCGTCATTTGGCGTTGCAGCTAATAAAACGTGAGGATAAGTAAAGCCCCCGTCAGTAGACAATAAAATATCTACATTGGCGCAGTTTACATTATTTGCAGTAGTCCCTGCTACGTTCCAAGTTACGGTTTGAGAACTGTTTCCGGGGTAAGTAACTGCAGTATTTGGAGTACTTACCGTAAATGGTCCGGCTGTTGCGTTAACGGTAACAATCATGTCATCACTATTGTTAGCAGAACCACCGACTCTGTTATCTCGAACAGTTAATCTGAAATTCATGTTTCTGGCAACAGACGGTAAAGCTTCTACAAGTATTTCAGTTCCGGCGGTAGTAGTGGCTCCGTTTAAAACAGATTGAATTCTAGGGAAATACCTAATTGGAGAAGTAGATGAGTTGTAAGAACGGAAAGTTGGTCCGGTTGTTCTCGTAGCACTTGCGGCTGAACTTGCTCCGGTTGCCGTACTTGCGGCATTGTCAAATTGCTCCCAGTTATAAGTTAAGGCATCTCCATTAGCATCGGTTCCTGAACCTGTTAACATGAACGGAGTACTTTTTGGAATAGTATAGTCTAAGCCGGCATTCGCTGTTGGTACAGCATTACCGGTTGGGGTATTGGTTTGACAAGTTTTGTTTTTTACATTATTGGTAATTTGTTGGATACTAATAGCATGAAAATAAGCATCAGAATTAGGTTGAACATCTTGAGAAGTGATTCCGGCATAACCCATAATGGTTGAGCCACTTCCAGGTTCCATATTGGCGCCAGTTCCTTCATTACTCATAGAGAAAGTGTGGTTTCCACCGAATTGATGTCCAATTTCGTGAGCTACATAATCAATGTCAAAGGTGTCTCCTTGTGGTATTGTACTTGAAGTAAAACCGCTTCCTTTACCGGAATTACATACACAGCCAATACATCCGGCATTTCCGTTGTTAGATGCTCTTACAAACAAATGACCAACATCATAATTGGCATCTCCAATAACTGACGTCAAGGTACTTTGAAGTTGACTGTTGTAACTGGTTGTATAAGGATCGGTAGAAGCATTGGTGTAAATTACTAAGTCGTTGTTGGCAATTATAACCATTCTAATGGCAAAATCTTTTTCAAATACACCATTTACACGGGTCATAGAATTATTCATTGCCGCTAAGGCAAGTGCTTTCGTGCCACCAAAATAGGCGGCATATTCACCAGTGCAAGATAAGGCCAAACGAAAAGTTCTCAAAATAGCATCATCTGCGTTTGGTCTTAACATACTTTCGTCAACTTGAGGAACAACTTCGTCAATAACCGAACATTCAAAAGGAGTTAATGATTGGGTTTTGTCGGCTCTTCTAAACACAGAATAAGTAGTTAAGTCTTGCGAAATGGGCTCAATGAAAACCGCAGCTTTGTCAGCATTTAAAGTCATCGATTTAAAGCCAAGAGGTGTAACACTAAAATAAGAAGTCGAAGTTGGATTGTCAATTCCAATTCCAATGTAAGATTTAATTTCAGGGTAACGTGCTGCCAAGGCAGGGTCTAAAGCAGAATTTTCGTAAATGCTAAATCTTTCTAAAATCCCTTTTTCATTCGGGATAGATAAGGTGACTTGAGAAGTTCTAGCGCCTGCCGCTCTTTGAGGTGCATTGGCCAATAGGTTCCTAAGTCCGTCAAGATTTAAGGAAAAAAGATTGTTTTCAGGTAAAGCCATTTTGCTTTCCAGCGGAACCATATCTATTTTCTTGGTGGTCGAATTCCAGAGCGAGTTTCCTGTTTGTGAAAAAGCTACGCTGCTGATTGTCAACAAAGCAACAGTAAGTAATTTGTATCTCATAAATGATCGAATTTTGGTTAAATTATCGCTTCAAAATTAGAATTATTTTTTACAGCACAATGAATAAAATAACAAAATTGCTAACAAATCGACAAAAAACACAATAACTAACTAATAAATGAACAAAGAATTAATTAAAAAAATAAAAAATTCGAAAAAACTGACACTAACAACATTAAACAATTGTGAAAAAAAGTAATTTTAAAAAAAATTAAACAATGAATTTCAGTTACTGGGAACTCAAGAATTGGTTTACTAATGTAGATTTCGCAATAGTTGGAAGCGGAATTGTTGGTTTGCATTGTGCTTTGGCCTTGCGTGAAAGATTTCCGGAAAGCAAAATATTGATTTTAGAAAAAGGAATTTTGCCTCAGGGCGCGAGTACTAAAAATGCCGGATTTGCTTGTTTTGGAAGTCTTTCCGAAATTTTAGACGATTTGAATTCGCACAGTGAGGAAGAAGTCATTCGGTTGATTCAGAAGCGTTGGAACGGATTGCAATTGTTGCGTAAAAATTTAACCGATGCGGCTATCGATTTCAAACCTTTTGGTGGCTATGAGTTGTTTCTTAAAGATGATGAAAGCAGTTATAATGAGTGTCTGCAAAAGTTACCGTTTGTCAACGAAATTTTAAAACCCATTTTCAGAAACGAGGTTTTTGCCAAGGAAGTCGATCGTTTTGATTTTAAAGGGATACAAGAATATTTGATTTTTAATCCATACGAAGCCCAAATCGATACCGGAAAAATGATGCAAGCCTTGTTGCAAAAAACGGTATCCAATAACATCATGATTCTGAATCAAGTCGAAGTGACTTCGTTTGAAGAGCAAAACAATCAAGTGGAAATAGTGTTGGGTGATTTTAGTTTTAGTGCCAAAAAATTACTTTTTGCTACCAATGGTTTTGCCGGAAAGTTAACGGAAAACCAAGTAAAACCTGCCAGAGCGCAAGTTTTAATCACCGAACCAATTCAGAATTTAGACATCAAAGGAACTTTTCATTTGGACAAAGGGTATTACTATTTTAGGAATATTGATGACCGAATACTTTTTGGTGGCGGTCGAAATTTAGATTTCGAAGGAGAAACCACAACAGAATTAGGCCAAACCGAATTAATCCAAAATCGTTTGGAACAATTATTAAAAGAAGTAATTTTACCAAACACCGATTTCAAAATTGCCCATCGTTGGAGTGGCATCATGGGATTGGGTTCAAGTAAAAGACCAATAGTAGAACAGCTTTCAGAAAATGTCTATTGCGGTGTTCGTTTGGGCGGAATGGGTGTGGCTATTGGTAGTTTAATAGGTCAAGAATTAGCAGATTTAGTAAAATAAAATATGATAAGAAAAATTTCCCGTTGGCTTTGGAAAGCATTCCTTTGGTTTTTAGGGCTTTCGATACTTACCGTAATTATTTTCAAATGGGTGCCTGTTCCAATCACTCCATTAATGATTACCCGTGTCATAGAAAATAAAATCGATGGGAATGATGCGGTTCTGAGTCATGATTGGGTGCCGTTAGCCGAAATTTCACCCAATCTTCAAAAAGCAGTAATTGCCAGCGAGGACGGGAATTTTCTTAAACACAATGGCTTTGATTTTGCAGCTATGCAAAAAGCATTCAAGAACAATCAAAAAGGGAAAAGACTAAAAGGTGGCAGTACCATTTCGCAACAAACCGCTAAAAATGTTTTCCTTTGGCAAGGCAGAAGTTACCTTCGCAAAGGATTGGAAGCTTATTTTACGGTTTTAATCGAATTAATTTGGGGCAAAGAGCGCATCATGGAAGTTTACTTAAACAGCATTGAAATGGGTAATGGTGTTTATGGCGCAGAAGAAGCGGCTCGAGTTTGGTACAGAACCAAAGCCATCAATTTAACCCAAAGAGAAGCTGCAGGAATTGCAGCTATTTTACCCAATCCGAGAAAATACAAAGCAACAAATTCATCGTCTTATATAGAGCGAAGGAAAGCCAAGATTATGCGCAACATGCAACACATCGGAAAAATAGAATATTAAAAAAGCCGTCTCGATTTATAGAGACGGCTTTTTTGTTAAATATTTTAAATCCTTAGTAAAAAAGCGGTTTGTATTGTTGCCAATGTTTGTAAATTAAAATTCCGTTGAACAATAATATAACAATAGCAACCGGTAATCCTGAAATGCCTAAAAACAAATGAAAGAGCAAAATATTGATGGATATTGGTGCCAATAAAATTAAAGCAAAAGCTACCCATTTTTTCAACAATAACATCGCACCAATTATAATTTCCAATACACCTAACACCGGAAAGATATAGCCTGTTGCGCCAAGTGAATTCATAAAATCACCTGCAGAACCTGTTGGTGCTTCCATAGGAATGAAATGAAATAATTTATTAGCACCAAAAACAAGTAGTGCTAATCCTAAAGCGATTCGAACGATTTTAGTAAACATTGAATTCATAAGCAGATGGTTTTGAATTAGTGATATGGTAAAAATAACATTAAAAAATTAGAGTTATATCATAGAAAATATCAATTTATTAACATATTGTAGGTATTTGTTAATATTTTTTGAATATTAGTAGATGGGTTGAGTTCCAAAATAAAATACTGAAGTGTTCAAAAAAAATGCCCCAAATAGTTTACACTATTGGGGCATTCTAATAAAGACTTTTTAATTAATTAATCACAATCGGAAAAGTTACTTGTGCATCAGTGGCACCTCCGGCATTTGTAATATCACCCGAAGCGACACCGACTGCCGATTTGTTTGGTAAATGTCTCAAAGTCACAACCAGGTTTCCGTTTGCAGAGGAAGATCCGGTTGTATAAGTGAAACTTAAACCGATTGGTTTACCATTTGCATCAACATCAGTATATGTAAAAACACCAAGATTAAGAGGAGCTTGGTAAAAAATTTGATGTTCCAAACCTTCTTCTTCGATTTCAGCAGTTATGTCTTCCGCCGGACTTACCGTTTCATTAGTGAAAACGGTCTCTCCGATATAAGTGGTATTAGCAGTTAAATTTCCCGAAACAGTAACTACCGGAGCATTTGGGCCATCACCATCTAAGTCTCTCGATCTTAAAGTGATTACTTGTCCGCCACCGGTTAAAGTGGTAGTGACAGTTGTAATTACTTCTTCTTCGTTTACCGGACTGTCATCGTTGCTACAGGAAGCTAAAGTTAAGGTTGTGAAAGCAAAAAGAAATAATTTTGAAGTTTTTAAATATTTCATGGTTTTAATTTTTAATAATTAATTTTTAATTGAATTTGAAAGTTTCTACCCAATTCATCTACGTAAAAACGTTGTCTGTTGAGATAATCTCTGTATTGGGTATTTAAAACATTGAACACATTGAATCCTAAGGTCGCCAAAGTGTTTTTTGAGGTTTTAAATTTTACCTCTGAATTAAAATGCAATAAATGATAGGAAGAAGGTGGTGAACTAATGTCAACAACAACCGGAGCTAATTCTCCATCCACAATAATGTTGGTAGTAAAATTGTTGTCGGGGAATTGTGTTTGTCTGAAAACCCATTCGCTTTGCAAGGCTAAAATCAGATCTGACCATTCTTTTTTGTGAAATTGTATTCGATTGTTCAGGTTTAATGGCGGCATATCGATTAGGTCATCATCATTTGTTTTGTCTTTTCCGTTGATGTAAGAAACGAGTAAACGATGTTGCCAATGGTCTGACCATTTCCATTCAGCTTCAATATCTAATCCGGTCAATAAAGCATTGGATTGTTCGTATTGCCAAACCGGAAATGCACCTCTGATAGTAGTTTCAAAACCAATTGGTCTGAGGTACATATAATCTTCAATGTAGTTTAAAAAAGGATTAAGGCTAATACTGAAGTTGTTTCCTTTTTTTTGCAAAGTAGAGCTGATTTTGTTTGACTTTTCTTTAGCCAATCGCAAATCACCCAATTCAATCATGCCGCTCGAATGATGCAAACCATCGCTAAAATATTCAGAAGGATTTGGGTTTCGAACCGCTCGGCTGACATTTAAAAACCATTCGTAATTCTCGCCAAAAGAGTATTGTGTACCGATACTGGCGGATAAATTGTGAAAAGTAAAAGTTGGTTTTGTCAACCACTGTGTTCCAAAATCAGCAGCAATAAAAGAGTCGAATTCCGGACTGTAATTTCGTTCATCCCAACGCGATTTCAAGTAGTATTTAGTGGCTTCAATGGTTGAAAAATCATAACGAACGCCAACTTCAATTGAAAAATCTTCGGTGAAATGATAGTCGGTAATCCCATAAACTCCGGCGTCAAATTTATTATAACTTGGAATCAAAGGTCTGACTCCGGTATTAGGGTTAGCCGAATTGTTCTGAAACGATCCCATTACTCCCGATTTAAAATCCCAAGCATCTATACTTTTTTTGTAATCCGCGTTTAAAGTATGGGTCATTAAACTCAAATCTAAAGCAGGTTTACTATCAGAAACACCGGTTCTCAAATCAAATTCTTGTCGATTATTGAATTGAAAAGCGTATTGCAGCGCGATTGTTTCTCCATCTTTTGGATAATAATTATAATTGATCTTGGCCAAATGATGCTGTATCTTTTGCTTAGAGTTTTGTATCGAATAAGTAAAATCTTCGGTCACAGAAGGAATTTGATTGTTGATGGAATTGTATAAGTCATTAACGTTTCCAATATGTGCCGCACTCAAAATTCCGATGGTGGCGTTGTAAATACTGTAAAAAGTAGTAAAATCGTATTTTTTGCCAATGTATTTTACATCGCCCGAAAAATTAGCTTCTCTATTTCCGGTGTTGGACAACACATAGTCAGGCGATTCTCGATCACCAAAATACTTGAAACTTGCTTGGGCATTCCAACTCCAATCGCAAAAGTTGCCTTTGTGTAAACTAGAAGAAATGCTTCCGCCACGACCGTTGGATTCTGTTGTGACAATGGTTTTTCCGAAAAGGGTATCATTTTTAATACTATACGGCTCAATTACTACAATTCCGCCAATAGCATCGCCTCCATATTGTAAGCCGGAAGCTCCTTTGATAACTGTGATTTTGCCGGCAGCGTTTACATCAAAGTTAGGCGCGTGTTCCATTCCCCATTGTTGGTCTTCTAATTTTACATTGTTGGTGTAAATAGGCACACGGCTACTGTGTAATCCATTGATAACGGGTTTTACAACAGTACTTCCGCTTTTTAAAATAGAAATACCGGAAACTTCTTTTAAAGCATTACCCAATGATTGACTACTGTACTTTTCAATCGTCTTTTCTTTGATTTTTTGTTCCGAAATCGAATGGTTGTAGAAGTTATTTTTATGTTTTACCACGACTTCTTGTAATTCTTCTTTCTTGGTTTTCATGACAAAGTTAATCTCGCTATTTCCATTCACGGTAATAGTGGTATCAATAGACTTGTAACCAATATAAGTAATCAAGACTTTGGCGCTTCCGTTGGGAATGTTTTGCAAAGAATAGAAACCATTCTTGTCGCTGCTGCCCGATTTAGATCCAATATGAATATGGCACTTTTCCAAGGCCACATTGTTTTCTCCTATGATTTTTCCGCTTATAGTATTTTGACCCAGACTTATGCCAAAACACCATAAGCAAAAAAACAAACTGATTTTTTGCATTTTTTAATTGTTGTTAGTTGCCAATTTTTAATCGGAAATCTAAACAACAGGCGGACCGCGTAAGGAAAATAAAGCACCTTTGAATTTTTTTGGTACTTCGGAAGAGTAAGTAAAAGATTTTTTAGATACAATATCAATTCTGATAAATGTATTTCCCTTTTTTTCAGATTTATGATAATTACTAAAAGCAAACTCACAAACGAAACATTTTTCTAAACCGTCATGACCATGAGTAACTTCGGTTTTGTGGTCATGGTAAACGTGATGGCATTCTTTTTTTGAAAATTGCTTTACCAAATGCTCAAAAGAGTGAATCGACTGAAAAAATATTGCGAACAATATCATCAATCCCATCAATGCATTCGTAAAAAGTAGTTTTCTTTTCATCTTCGCAAATGTAAACTATTGCTAAATAAAATCCGTCCGGTTTTAACAAAATTTAGGATTTGTAAACCGGACGGATTATTGGGATGTGAAAATTACACTAGTTTGTTGGCTACTAAATATTCAGCAATTTGAATCGTATTGGTTGCCGCTCCTTTTCTCAAGTTATCTGCTACAATCCACATGTTTAAAGAGTTCGGCTGACTTTCATCACGACGAATTCTACCTACAAACACATCGTCTTTTCCTTGTGCATATAACGGCATCGGATAAGTATAAGTGTCGTTGTTGTCTTGTACGGTTACGCCATCGGTATGGTGAAGAATTTCTCTTATTTCATTCACATCGAAATCATTTGAGAACTCAACATTTACGGCTTCGCTATGACCACCAACAACCGGAATTCTGATAGCGGTTGCCGTAACAGCGATCGATTTGTCACCGATAATTTTTTGGGTTTCACGGACCAATTTCATTTCTTCTTTGGTATAGCCATTCTCCTCAAAGCTGTCGCATTGTGGAATCGCATTGCGGTGGATTTGGTATTTATAAGCCATTTCACCTTTAATACCGGCGTATTCGTTTTCCAATTGTTGTACAGCTTTCACACCTGTTCCTGTAATGGATTGGTAAGTAGAAACAATGACACGTTTGATGTTGTATTTTTTATGTAATGGCGCTAAAACCATCACCATTTGAATAGTAGAACAGTTTGGATTCGCGATAATTTTGTCTTCTTTGGTTAATTCTGAAGCGTTGATTTCAGGAACCACTAATTTTTTAGTCGGATCCATTCTCCAAGCAGAAGAATTGTCGATTACGGTTGTTCCTGCTTCGGCAAATTTGGGTGCCCAAGCTAAAGAAGTTTCGCCACCGGCTGAAAACAAAGCGATGTCTGCCTTCATGTCTACTGCTGTTTGTAAACCAACTACTTTATACTTCTTGCCCTTGAATTCGATTTCCTTTCCAACTGATTTCTCAGAGGCTACGGGAATTAATTCGGTTACGGGAAAATTTCTTTCCGCCAATACTTGAAGCATCACTTCGCCAACCATACCGGTTGCGCCTACAACAGCAACTTTCATAATAATTATATTTAGATTTAATAAAATTTGAAGTACAAAAGTAATCAGAAAACCACTTCTGCTTTCGTTTTTACTATAAAAATTACTGAATTCTGAAAGCGTTACAGCTAAAAAGAAAAACCGCCTCAATTAAGAAGCGGTTTAGTTTAGAATATATAATGTAGCGGAATTATTTTTTCAGTAAATCTCTAATTTGAGTAAGCAATTCTTCTTGTGTTGGTCCTGAAGGTGCAGCCGGAGCGGCTTCCTCTTTTTTCTTCATACTATTAATGGCTTTTACCATAATGAAGATAACAAAGGCAATAACAATGAAGCTAATCACGGCCGCCAAGAATTTTCCATAAAGAACTCCTCCGTCAGTTTTTAAATCTGCTAGATTTTCAACTTGCGCTGCTTTTAAGGCCGGATTTAATAAGGCCGGAGTAATTACATCGGTGACTAATGAATTTACAATAGCACCAAATGCGGCTCCGATAATAACTCCTACAGCCAAATCCATTGCGTTTCCTTTAGCAATAAACTCTTTGAATTCTGAAACCATTCCCATAATTATTTGTTTTAATTGGTTATAATGACACTAAATTAGTTAAAAAAATATCAAATCCGAATAATTTTAAAACTATTCTCGGAAAAACACCCGTTTTACGCGTTGCGAAATACTGGTCAAAATTTCATACGGAATGGTGTTCAATTCTTTGGCAATATAATTCACAGAAGGATTTTCGCCAAAAATAATTACCGAATGGCCTTCTTTACAATCAATGTTCGTTACATCAACCATTAGCATGTCCATACAAACACTACCAACGATTTTCGCTTGTTTGTTATTGATAACCACATACCCAACGCCGTTGCCCCAACTTCTGCGAACGCCATCGGCGTAACCAATAGGAATCGTGGCGATTTTGGTTTCCTTTTCGGCTATAAATCTTCGGCCGTAACCCACGCTTTCGCCTTGGTCAATTGTTCGAATTTGGGAAATAACCGATTTTAAAGTGCCAACGTTTTCCAGGTATTTTTGCTCTTCGTCATCGTTAGAAATTCCATACAAACCAATGCCTAAACGAACCATGTCGAATTGCGCATCGGGATAATTGGAAATGCCCGAAGTGTTTAAAATGTGGCGAATCGGTTTGATGTTTAATTCAGAAATCAATTGAGAAGACAATTTTTCAAACAAAGCAATTTGTGATTTCGCAAAATCATCGTGTTTTAAATCATCACTCGTAGCCATGTGTGACAAAACACTTTTGATTTGAACGGTTTCATTGTTTTTTAAAATGGAAATCAATTCGGATATATTTTCTTCTTCAAAACCCAAACGATGCATTCCGGTGTCGATTTTAATATGAATCGGGAAGTGTTTCAATTTCTTTTGCTCGGCAATTTTCAAAAAGGCTTTCAAACCTTTAATCGAATAAATCTCCGGTTCTAAGTGGTGTTGAATGATAGCCGAAAAACTTGTCGTCTCCGGATTCATCACCATAATCGGTACCGTAATTCCGGCACTTTTTAACGAAATTCCCTCATCGGCGAAAGCCACACCGAGATAATCCACTTTATGATGCTCTAATAATTTGGCAATCTCAAATCCGCCATTACCATAACCAAAAGCTTTGACCATGACCATCATTTTGGTTTTGGGCGCCAATTTCGATTTGAAAAAATTCAGATTATGACTAACCGCATTCAAGTTAATCTCCAAAACAGTTTCGTGAGTTTTCTCTTCGAGCATGGAGACGATTTCTTCAAAATGAAAATCACGTGCGCCTTTAATCAGTATGGTTTCGTTTTCAAAATTCAATCGGTCAAACGCATCTGAAAATTCGGTTACATTTTTGAAAGTAGTGCCGTTGATGAACTTGTTTTTATACTGCGAAATCGTTTCGCCAATACCAATTACTCGGGTGATTTTGTTGGAAATAATCAATTGCGAAACCTGAGAATATAATTCTTCATTATTCAATCCGCTTTGGAAAATATCCGAAAGAATAATGGTTTTCTTTTTGTGTTGTTTTTGGTGTTCCAAAAAGTCTAAAGCTATTTTCAACGACTGAAAATCGGAACTGTAACTGTCATCGATAATCGTACAATTGTAAATCCCGTTTTTGACTTTCAAACGCATTTCCACCGGATACAATTGTGCCATTCTGGTTTGAATAACTTTGTGATTGTAGCCAAAATACAACATCACCATCATACAATGAATCGCATTTTCCACCGAAGCTTGGTCCTGAAACGGAATGATAATCGGGAACGTGTCTTCTTTGTAAGTGACTTGCAATTCGGTTAAATCGCCAATGTTTTTTTTGGTGATATAAACATCCGCGCTTTTGTCGTCAGAACACCAACTAAAGGTTTTTATTTTTTGATTAACAAAGGCGCTTATAGTTTTATTCTTGTTCAAAATCAAAACATTCACCGAAGTAAAAAGCTTTAATTTTTCCTTTATTTTTTCGGCTACACTCGGAAAACCTTCATCATGCGCCGTGCCAATGTTGGATAAAATCCCAATCGTTGGGCGAATAATTTTTTGCAGTTTTTCCATTTCATTTAAAGTGGAAATTCCCGCTTCAAAAATCCCGAGATTGTGCTTTTCATTAATCCCTAAAATCGATAACGGAACACCAACTTGCGAATTGTAACTTTTAGGACTGCGGATGATATTGTAATCCGGACTCAACAAAAAATTCAACCATTCTTTAATGATGGTTTTACCATTGCTTCCGGTGATTCCAATGATAGGGAAATCGAATAGACTTCGATAATAAGAAGCGAATTTTTGCAGAGCTTCCAACGTGTTTTCCACCACTAAAAAATTGGCTTTTCCGCTTACTGTTGGAGGAATATGAGTAACGACAAAATGCTTTACGCCTTTGCTAATCAATTCTTCAATATAGGAATGGCCATCATTGTTCGGGCCGGAAATCGCAAAAAACAAAGTGTTTTCGCCATTTTGCAACGAGCGACTGTCAATAGAAATGGCATCAATAATGGCTACATCATTTTGCCCGATCCAATTGGCCTTAATGATGGGAATAATATTTCGTAGGGTTTGTGTCAAGGGGTTATTCTTCTTTAGATAGGTTTTCGGCGTCTTTTACCACCATGTTTTCACGCATGGCATTGAAATAAGCAGCGCGACTCAAAGGTTCGTATTCTTCGGTTTCACCGAGCATGACCAGTTTTTCGTTGTCATTTTTTCGGAAACTGTAATGGGCTAAATTTCCCGTACGAGTGCAAACGGCGTGGACTTTAGTTACATATTCAGCGGTTGCCATCAACGCAGGCATTGGTCCAAAAGGATTGCCTTTAAAATCCATGTCCAATCCGGCAACAATTACTCGGATTCCCGAATTGGCCAAATCATTACAAACCGCTATAATTTCGTCATCAAAAAATTGCGCTTCGTCAATCCCAACTACATCACAACCTTGAGCCAAAATTCTAATGTTGGCGGCGGCCGGAACCGGAGTTGAACGGATTTCGTTTTTGTTATGGGAAACCACCATTTCTTCATCGTAGCGAATATCGATAGAAGGCTTGAAAATTTCGACTTTTTGTTTGGCAAATTGCGCTCTTTTCAACCGGCGAATGAGTTCTTCTGTTTTACCCGAAAACATCGATCCGCAGATGACTTCAATCCAACCAAATTGTTCTTTATGATTTACTGTATTTTCGAGAAACATTTTGTATTTTTCTTGCGCTAAAAATGAATAGTTTTTATTACTTTGTAACGAAAACAAATCGACATCATTTTTTTCTATTTTTACGTCGATTCAAATGTAGAAAAATTTTAATTACCGTTACTTCTTCCCAAGGTTAAATAAATGAAACGGAAGAAAATTTACAGAAACATTAGCTTGTTCCAAATAATTTCAACACCTATGAAAAAAAGATTAGAGTCCGAATTAATCAGCATTGCCCACCGAATTTTGAAACTGAAAAACAAATCGGAAGTTGATCAATTGTATAAAGAAACCCAAAAATTATACGAAACATTATCCGTTTTAAAGTTTTATCAAGACAATTTTGAATCGGTTAAAAACGATGTAGAAGCTGCAGTTTTGGAAGAAAAATTAGCGCAACATTTAGAAGAAGAAACACCGCAAGAATTGGTTTCAGAAGTAAAATTGGCTGAAGAACCAACAGTTGAAATTCAAGCAGAACCTGAAGCTGCCGTGGCAACGGAAGAAGAAGCGGAAGTGGTTTCAGAAGAAGATATTGAAGAAGTGGAAGAGGCAACTGTGTCTGAAGAATCGGAGGAAGAAGTAGAACCTGTTTTGGAAGAAGAAATTGAGCCGGTTGCAACTAAAGACGAACCGGTTTTCAAACCAATATTTGAATTAGCCGAGGAAGAAGAGGAAGAAATTGAGCCTGCCGAGATTGCTTCGGAAGTAAAACCTGAAACCAAACATGTGGCTTTAGAAGATTTGTTAGGGGAAAACTATGTCGATCCAATTTTTGTGAAACCTAATGAAGTTTCGCTTTTTTCTTCAGACTCAAATGATAACGAACCGACAAAACAATCGGTTACAGAAACCAAAACGACTTCAATAAATACTGCTTTTGGTAAAACCATGGAAATAGGATTGAACGACCGAGTGGCTTTTGTCAATCATCTTTTTGCCGGAAGCAACGAAGACTTCAACCGCGTGATTTCGCAATTGAATACTTTTGATAATTTAGCTGAAGCTAAAGACTTTATAAACGAAATGGTCATTCCCGACTATAATTATTGGGTAGGCAAAGAAGATTATATCGAGCGTTTTATGGAGGTTGTGGAGAATAAATTTAAGTAAATGTCCAAACTTTACATCGTTCCCACGCCAATAGGCAATTTAGAAGACATGACTTTCAGAGCGATTAAAGTTTTGAAGGAAGTCGATTTGATTTTGGCAGAAGACACACGCACCAGCGGAAAACTCCTAAAGCATTTTGAGATTTCGACACACATGCACAGTCACCACATGCATAACGAACACAAAACAGTCGAGAATCTCATAAAGCGCTTGCAAGCCGGAGAATCTATTGCGTTGATTAGCGATGCCGGAACGCCTGCCATTTCTGATCCGGGATTTTTGTTAACCAGAGCTTGTGTGGAAAATAATATTGAAGTCGATTGTTTGCCCGGTGCAACGGCTTTTGTTCCGGCCTTGGTCAATAGTGGTTTGCCTAATGACCGATTCGTCTTTGAAGGATTTTTGCCCGAAAAAAAAGGCAGACAAACTCGTTATTTGGCGCTAGCCGAAGAAAACAGAACCATGATTTTTTATGTGTCACCACACAAATTGGTCAAAACTTTGGTCGAATTTGTACAGTATTTTGGCGAAGACCGACCGGTTTCCGTTTCCAGAGAATTATCCAAACTACACGAAGAAACCATTCGCGGAACAGCCACTGAGGTTTTAAAACACTTTGAAGCCAAACCACCAAAAGGCGAAATCGTAGCGGTGGTTGGCGGGAAAGTTTCACAGAAAGAAAAAAGAGAATAGAATATAGAAAATAGATTTTCTGAATGGTCTTTTCTCTATGTTCTTTATTCTATGTTCTTTTTCAAACTTCCAAATCTACAAAAGCAAAACTATTACCGCTGAACAAACCTTTGTCGGACAATTTCAAATCGGGAATTACCAACAACGCCATAAACGAAAGTGTCATAAACGGTGCTTTTAAAGTACTGCCTAAATCTTTTGCCATCGCGTCGATTTCTTGGTACAAACGTCCGGCTTCCCAACCGTTTTGGTCGCTCATGATGCCGGCAACCGGTAATGCCAATGATTTTTTATCGGAACCATTTACAGCACAAATTCCGCCGGTATTTTGAATAATCAAGTTTACAGCACTCAAAATTTCCTCATCCGAAGTGCCAACCACCACAATATTGTGACAATCATGCGCAACCGAACTCGCAATGGCGCCTTTTTTTAATCCGAAGTTTTTGATAAAAGCAATAGCCGGCTTGGTATTTTCATAGCGATTTACAACTGCCATTTTCAGAATGTCGTTTTCAATATCGGACACTAAATTTCCAGCAACAATTTTTGGCGTACAATGAACTTCATTGGTAATCAATTGGCCTTCCAAAGCTTCAATAACGCGAATAGTTTTGGCGGAACTTTCTATTTCAAAATCGCTTAAAGCTTTAACGGAAGTATTGAAATTATTAGGTTTGTCAAACTCGACATGTTGTACAAAAGATTGACCGTTTTCCGCGACCAATTCTCCGTTGATATACGTTTGTTTTACTTTGAAGTTGACCAAATCTTCTACCACTATAAAATCGGCAGCATCGTTTTCTTGCAGTAAACCAACTTCCATGTTATAATGTTTCACGGGATTGACACACGCGACTTGTAATACTTTAAAAACATCAATGCCTTTCGCAACCGCTCTAGCGCAAAGTTGGTTGATGTGTCCCAAAATCAAATCATCGGGATGTTTGTCATCGGAACAAAACATCATATTGTCAAAATTTTCAGGAAGCAAATCGATTAAAGCTTCGAAGTTTTTGGCTGCGCTTCCTTCGCGAATGATGACTTTCATGCCCAGCGATAATTTTTCAGCAGCTTCGTCATAAGTGAAACATTCATGGTCGGTTGTGATTCCCGCCGAAATATATTTTTTGATGGGTTCGCCACGCAATCCCGGAGCATGACCATCAATAGGTTTGTTGAAATGTTTCGCCCAAGCAATTTTTTTCAAAACTTCTTCATCGTCAAACAAAACGCCAGGATAATTCATCATTTCCGACAAATAATAAATATCAGGCAAAGCCATTAATTCCTTTATTTGTTCAGAATCGATCACGGCACCGGCGGTTTCAAAAAAAGTTGCCGGAACACAAGATGGTGCGCCAAAATGAAACTTCAAAGGCACTTTTTTACCGTTGTCAATCATATAATGTACGCCGGCTTTTCCCAAAACATTGGCTATTTCATGCGGATCAGAAATAGTTCCCACGGTTCCGTGCAAAACGGCAATTTTAGCAAATTCAGAAGGCACGAGCATTGAGCTTTCAATATGAATATGGGCATCGATAAATCCGGGAAGAATGTAGTTTTTGATGTTGTGATTTTTCTCTACAACGGAAACAATTTTTCCATTGGCCACGGTAACTTCTCCAGAATAAATTCGTTTGTTTTCGATATCGACAATTAGACCTTGAATTTGCATTTTGTATTACTTTTAAAGTTCAAAAGTAGCGAATATTTTTTTGGGAAGCATCGATGTTTTTGTAGTATTTTTTATATATTTGTTTTGCTATTCGTAATTCATAATTTTCAATTCGTAATTAAACATGCGCTGGACCTTAAAACCAAAACCATCTTCCGAAAAAGTTAAAGCTTTAGCAACCGAATTAAAGGTTGACGAGCTTGTCGCGACGCTTTTGGTACAAAGAGGTATTGAAACGTATGAAGCTGCGCGACAATTTTTCCGTCCGAGTTTGGAAGATCTACACGATCCGTATTTGATGAAAGATATGGACAAAGCTGTAAATCGAATTGAAAATGCAATAGCTAGTGGCGAAAATATTTTAGTCTTTGGCGATTATGATGTTGATGGCACGACGGCGGTTTCGTTGGTGTCGAGTTATCTGAAAAGTTATTATCCTGATGTGGCGACTTATATTCCCGACCGTTATGACGAAGGTTATGGGATATCTTATAAAGGTATTGACTATGCAGATGATAATGGCTGCTCGTTGATTATTGCTTTGGATTGTGGGATAAAATCAATTGAACATGTGGCTTACGCCAAAAATAAAAATATCGACTTTATCATTTGTGATCACCATCGCCCGGGTGAATTTTTACCCGAAGCGGTTGCGGTTTTAGATCCAAAACGAGAAGACTGTAGTTATCCTTATGACGAATTGTGTGGTTGTGGCGTGGGTTTTAAACTCATACAAGCCTTGGCACAAAATAGAAATCAAACGATAGAAGATTTGTTGCCTTATTTGGATTTAGTGGCAACAGCCATTGCGGCAGATATAGTTCCGATTACTGGTGAAAACAGAACTTTAGCCAAGTTTGGGTTAGAAGTTATTAATTCGAATCCACGTCCGGGAATCAAAGCATTAATCCAAAACGTAAAGAAAAAAGTACTGACGATTACCGATGTTGTTTTTATCATTGCGCCAAGAATCAATGCTGCGGGAAGAATTAAACATGGTAATGAAGCCGTTGCTTTGCTCACAGAATACGACTTAGACCAAGCTGAAATTTTCGCTTCAGAAATTGAGCAACACAATTCAGACCGAAAGGATTTAGACAAGCAAATTACTACTGAAGCATTAGATCAAATAGAAATAAATCAGGAAGCTGAAAAATTCACCACCGTAGTTTATGACAAAAGTTGGCACAAAGGTGTAATAGGTATTGTAGCTTCGCGATTGACAGAAACGTATTATCGCCCGACAGTTGTGTTTACTAAAAGCGGAGACAAACTCGCGGCTTCTGCGCGTTCGGTAAAAGATTTTGATATTTATAATGCATTAGAAGCTTGTTCGGAACATTTGGAACAATTTGGCGGACACATGTATGCGGCCGGAATGACGTTAAAAGAAGAAAATTATGCCGCTTTTAAAGAAGCGTTTGAAAGAGTAGTTGGAGAAACGATTCATCCCGATTTGTTGACGCCGGAAATCTCGGTTGATGCTGAAATTAATTTGACAGACATCAACGAGAAATTAATTAGGATTTTAAATCAATTCGAGCCTTTCGGGCCACAAAACATGACGCCGGTCTTTATGTCGAAAGGATTAAAAGACAGTGGATATGCGAAAGGCATCGGTGCTGACGAAGCCCATTTAAAACTATTTGTCAAACAAAATGGAAGTCAAGGTTTTGGTGCAATTGGTTTTGGTTTAGGCAAAAAAGTAGATTTGGTTAAAAATCAAAACCCGTTTGACGCTGTGTATTGCATTGATGAAAATGAATTCAATGGAAATGTAACAGTACAGTTGAGGTTGAAGGATTTGAGGTAATCAAAAAAGGAAAAGCACAAAATGAATTATGGCCGGAAGCATTACTATAGACAACGTAAATGCCAATCCGAATTTGAACATTTTGGGACCATAAGTTATGCTTCTTTTTACAAATAACTCGGTAAACCAACCTAACGTATAACCAATATTACATACTATAGCAAAAAGTAAAACAGCAATCGGCTCTACTAGGTCTTCACCTTTTTGTAAACTTACAAGAGCGGACATTATTATTAAACTTAGGAAACCAAAAAATAAAACTATTAAATTATAAAGAATTCTTCTGATTTCCCACCAAAAAATGATTTGAAAGAAGTTTCTGTTTTCATCACTAACGGTTAGAAATCGGTTAAGTATTTTCATGTTGGTTTAATATTCCTTCAACTCAAAATTCTCGCCGTCAAAAACCCCATAAGTAAAATACCCAATCCAGTCGCCTAAATTTACATATTCCGAGTTTTCACCGACTTTGATAACCATTGGTAAATGTCTGTGGCCAAAGATAAGGTAGTTGTAGTGTTTGGTTTCGAGTTTGCGTTTGGCATATTGCACCAACCATTCGTTTTCTTCTCCTAAAAATTTCACGTCTGCTTCGCCTGAAATCAGTTTATTTTTAACAGAAAGATATTGTGCCAATTTCACACCAAGATCAGGATGTAACCAACGAAATAACCATTTAGAAAACGGATAAGTGAATACTTTTTTCATACGTTTGTAACCTTTGTCGCCTGGACCTTTGCCATCGCCGTGACCAATTAAAAACGTTTTGTCATTAAAAGTAAATTCCTTGTTGTCATGATAAACGGGAATATTTAGCTCTTTTTCAAAATAATCATTCATCCACAAATCGTGGTTGCCTACAAAAAAGTAAATCGGAATGCCACTGTCGCGAATTTCGGCCAATTTGCCTAAAACACGTACAAATCCTTTAGGAACAACTGTTTTATATTCGAACCAAAAATCAAATAAATCGCCTAATAGGAAAATAGCATCCGCATCTTTTTTGACTTCATCCAGCCAAGCGACAAATTTTTGTTCCCGCGGAAAACTCAATTCTGGCGTTGGTGCGCCAAAATGTTGGTCGGAGGCGAAGTATATTTTTTTGTTAGGAGAAATTGTCATGTTTTTATTCGTTATCCGAAGCGTACCATTCGGCAAAAGAGGTTTCGGTTTCTTGCAATTTTAGCGAATGCAAAAGGATATCTTTTGGCAAGCGGCTTTTTATTTTTTGAGCAAAATCGGTGACCATATTTTCGCTCGTTGGCTGGTAATCCACTAAAATCACATGATGTCCACGAGATTTTAATTCGGCTGCCAATTCAACATGTGGCGTATTTTGATTGAAAACTGTGGCATGGTCAAAAATGTCAACGATTTCTTCTTTTACAATTTTTTTCAAATCAGAAAAGTCAATCACCATTCCGAATTTTACATTTGAAGAGTCAGTTATTGGTTGTCCAATCACCGTTACCGACAATTTATAGCTGTGACCATGCACATTTTTGCATTTGCCGTCATAGCCATAAAGCGCATGTCCGGTTTCGAAAGAAAATTGTTTGGTGATTCTGATATTACTCATGAAAGAAGTTTTTACAGCGCAAATTTAGTAAAATAATACTATAGGTCGTTTTGTCTTTTTTTGGCACGGCTGTACAGCAAATAGGCAATACCAACCAAAACGACAAAAGGCAATATATAACCAATCCAAATCCCAATCAAATAACCGTTGTCGGGCGCATTTTTAATTTTTTCATCGATATTAACCTGCTGAATAAGAGAAATAAGAGTCATGATTTATTTTTTAAATTCGCTCAAAGCATTTTTAGTAAAATCGGAAAGTACTAATTTACCCGAAATTGCGGCGCGTTTATATAAAAGTTCATCCCAATTTTCGGTGCCTTCCCAAAAGACTTTCTTCATTTCAGCCAAAGCTTCCGGATTGTAGCCGGCTAGTTTTTGGGCGAAAGCCAAAGTGTTTTCCTCTAATTCACCATAACTGTCAAAAAGATCAGCATAAAGTCCTTTTTCTACTGCCCAATCCGCAGTTTGCCAATGATTAGGTTGTAATGTCAATTGTGTCATAGCGGTTTTCCCGATTTTTCTGGAAACGGCCGGTTCAATCACAAATGGACCAATGCCGATAGCGATTTCCGATAATTTAATCGATGCATCTTGGTAGGCAAAAGCAAAATCACAAGCCGAAGCCAGACCAACGCCACCACCAACTGCTTTTCCTTGTATTTTTCCAATGATGATTTTGGAGCATTTGCGCATCGCATTAATCACATTGGCAAAACCCGAAAAGAATTGTTGCCCGGTTTCGAAATCGGTGATAGAAAGCAATTCGTCAAAAGAAGCACCGGCGCAAAAAGTTTTGCCTTCGCTTTGCAGGATAATTACATTGATTTCTTGGTTGCTGCTCAACGCATTCAATTCTTCTGTAAGTTTTTGCAATAAATCACTGGGAAAAGAATTACTTGCCGGATGACTAAAAGTAATCGTCGCGATTTTGTTCTCAATTTGGGTTTCAATAAACCCGTTGGTATTTTCGGCAGACATAAAAAGGATATTTAAGGTAAATTTACAACAAATCTCAAAAAAGATACTTGCCTAATTGCTTTTTGTTTGGATAAAATTATATATTTGTCGTCTCAAAAAAATGGGGGATTAGCTCATTTGGCTAGAGCGTCCCGATGGTAATCGGGAAGGTGATCTTTAGTTAATAAAAAATATTGGGGGGATTAGCTCATTTGGCTAGAGCGTCCCGATGGTAATCGGGAAGGTGATCTTTAGTTAATAAAAAATATTGGGGGATTAGCTCATTTGGCTAGAGCGTCCCGATGGTAATCGGGAAGGTAATCTTTAGTTAATAAAAAATATTGGGGGATTAGCTCATTTGGCTAGAGCGCTTGCCTGGCAGGCAAGAGGTGACCGGTTCGAATCCGGTATTCTCCACAAAGTCTCGATTTATCGAGACTTTTTTATTTTAAGTATGTTTTACATCTATATCATATTTTCAAAATCACTCAATAAATATTATGTGGGTTCTTGTCAAAACATAGACGAGCGACTTGACGACCATTTGAACAGTAGAAGTAAATACACAAAATCAGCTAAAGATTGGGAGTTTAAATATTCAGAGGTATTTTCTTCAAGAAGTGAAGCTTATCAAAGAGAAATGCAGATTAAGAAAATGAAAAGTAGAATTTACATTGAAAATTTAATTAATAAGGGCTAGAGCGTCCCGATTGCATCGGGAAGGTGGCCGGTTCGAATCCGGTATTCTCCACAAAGTCTCGATTTATCGGGACTTTTTTATTTTAGGTATGTTTTACATCTATATCATATTTTCAAAATCACTCAATAAATATTACGTGGGTTCTTGTCAAAACATAGACGAGCGACTTAACGACCATTTGAACAGTAGAAGTAAATACACAAAATCAGCTAAAGATTGGGAGTTTAAATATTCAGAGGTATTTTCTTCAAGAAGTGAAGCTTATCAGAGAGAAATGCAGATTAAGAAAATGAAAAGTAGAATTTACATTGAAAATTTAATTAATAAGGACTAGAGCGTCCCGATTGTATCGGGAAGGTGACCGGTTCGAATCCGGTATTCTCCACAAAGTCTCGATTTATCGGGACTTTTTTATTTTAGGTATGTTTTACATCGTATCGCCGCTTAGCTTTCGTGGCGGCAATTTAATAAATAAGTTTAAAGATAATCAAAATTTCATTTACCAGATTATTTTTCAAGAAAGATAAACCAGCCATGAAGCCAAACGGCTATTATAGGAGGTTTTTCATATCCATCATACCATGAAGAATTCTAACAACTTCAATTTCCTTTTCCGTTACTATTCTGTAAAATATAGCATGTTGTCCGGTTTTAAATCCTAAAACATTTTTTTCAACTACTTCGTATGATTTTCCTTGATTTGGTTTATTTGCTAATTCTTGGCAAGAATCGATGAGTAACGAATAATAAATTTCTGCTTGATTTTCAGACCAAGTTTCAACCGTATAATTCCAAATGTCACCTAAATCTTCAACGGCTTTGTTAGTTAAGTAAAACTTAGCCATTCCTTTTTCTAGACTTTAGAGTTTCTAAATGTTTCTTTGGATCAAAATCGTCAGCGCGACCGCTTTCAATACCTTCACGGATTGCGTTACGCAAAACGATTATACGATTTTCTTCTTCTTCCAAAAGTCGAAGACCAGCGCGTACGACTTCACTGGCGTTACTGAAACGACCTTTCGAAACAGTTGATTCAATAAAACTTTCAAAATGATTGCCTAATGATATTGATGTGTTTCTTCCCATGATTTATTCATTTTTGGTAAAGTTACCAAAATTTGGTAATCAAGAAAATAATTTCTAAGAAATTCTGGAAAAATCACCTATAACTATATCATATTTTCAAAATCACTCAATAAATATTACGTGGGTTCTTGTCAAAATATTGACGAGCGACTTGACGACCATTTGAACAGTAGAAGTAAATACACAAAATCAGCTAAAGATTGGGAGTTTAAATATTCAGAGGTATTTTCTTCAAGAAGTGAAGCTTATCAAAGAGAAATGCGGATTAAGAAAATGAAAAGTAGAATTTATATTGAAAATTTAATCAATAAGAGCTAGGCGTCCCGATTGCATCGGGAAGGTGACCGGTTCGAATCCGGTATTCTCCGCTAGCTTAACGGCAAATTTAATTAAAACCCTTTAATCCGTAGGATATAAAGGGTTTTTTCTTTTCAATATCCTTCAAATTATTCATTAATGCGTGAACCTTAGGGGATAAATTCGGTTACCCAAACTTTGCGGTAATTCTGGGTAACCGAATTTCTCCTCAGGCTAGAATGCATGAGGGATTACAGAGTTTTTATTGAACCTATTTAGGAGCCTATTCAATAACCTACTTAAAAAATGAACATCTTGTGTTGTAGCCATTTTAGAATTAAATTAATTAATAACTAAAAGGTCACCACCATGAAAGCAAAAGTTTCAATTCTCTTTTACGCAAAGAGAGCAAAAACCAATGTAAACGGGCTTGTTCCAATTTATTCAAGAATTACAGTAAATGGTAAACGAATCGAACTTACTACTGGAAGATTCGTAGAATTAGCTAAATGGTCTGCGGATGCAGGCAAAATGAAGGGCACAACAGATGAAGCCCGTTCAATTAATAATCAGCTCGATATTCTGAAAATGAAGATTATCGATGCTCAGATGGAATTGATACATAAAAACATTCCTGTTACTTCGGAATCATTAAAATTGAAATTACTTGGTAGCAATGAAAGAGCAAGAATGCTTGTGCCAATATTTCAGGACCATAACAACAAGATTAAAGAGCTTATCGGCAAAGAATATGCTGCAGGCACATTAGAACGTTATACAACATCCTTAAAGCACACAATTGAGTTTCTGGAATGGAAGTATAAAGTTTCAGATATTGATATCAAGCAAATTGATCATGCGTTTATTACCGATTATGAATTCTATTTAAGAAGTGTTAGAAACTGCAGCAACAATACAGCTGTCAAATACATTAAAAATTTCAATAAGATAATCAAGATTTGTCTGGCCAATGATTGGTTAGATAAGAACCCTTTCAATAACTACAAATCTAAAATTAAAGAAGTTGAAAGAAATTTTCTTTCAGAGACTGAAATGCAATCAATTTTGAACAAGAATTTTAAAACAGAAAGGCTTTCACTGGTTAGGGATATTTTTCTCTTTAGCTGCTTTACTGGTTTGGCATACATCGATGTTAAGAACCTTACTAAATCTCATATCAGCATTGGAATCGATGGTGAGAAATGGATTTACACCCATCGTCAAAAAACCGAATCGGCTTCTAAAATCCCTATACTTCCAATAACTCAAATGTTAATTGATAAATATGAGAACCATCCACAAAGCAATAACCAAGAAGTACTTTTACCTATTTTAAGTAATCAAAAAATGAATGCTTATTTAAAAGAAATTGCTGCCATTTGCGAGATTGAAAAAGACCTAACATTTCACATCGCTAGACATACATTTGCAACAACTGTAACCTTAACTAATGGCGTTCCAATTGAAAGTGTAAGTAAGATGCTTGGTCATAAAAACATCAAGACCACACAGCACTACGCTAAAATTTTAGATAAGAAAGTTAGTGATGATATGCAGATTTTACGAGAAAAATTCTCAGAAAACAAATTTTCTCTTCAAGCAAATGGCTAAAATTAATTGTCAATTTGGTTTCCAATTACACCAATTACATACGCGGCTTTATCAATAACCTCAAAAGAACAGAAAGATGCAATATCCAAATAGACTGCATTCTGGATATTTACCAATGCATTCTGTTCTGAAAGATTTTGCAAGCCGCTTCTTCTTTTCCAGCTTTCGGGGTTTTGATCGTAAATCTGTTTTGCTTCTTCTGGTGTTATTAGTTTAACTTCAACTTTTAACTCGTCATTATACCAATCTACATTTTGCTTATACTTCATTAAAAATGCCTTTTCAAATTCAGTTACAACCACCTTACTTTGTAGTTGTTCGCTAAAGCAAGAGTACACAGGAATATCTTTAAATTCCCCCAATAAAAACATTTCTTCATTTGCGGCTTCAAATCCTTCTAGGTCATACTTCCTTATAAAATCTTTATCATTTAAAAAACTCTCGTCTTTATAACTGTATTCTGATGGCACTATGATTAAGTTCGCTTTACTTCCCTTTTCCTCTAATTTTGCAAGACAGGAATTAATCGTTTGAAGAATAGTCTCCCCAGTTGCGTAGGCAGGGTCATTACTAATGATAGCATCAATAAAGTTATCATCTATCCATCTTGCAGTTTGTCCTCCGATTTCACTAACATTATATATAGGCTGATAATAATCGCCATCGATAAACATTTTTTTTGCGCTGGCAAAAAATGTCTTGTCCCCAACTTTATCTATATGACTTTCGTTATCAATAATTCTGTTTTCTTTTTTTATAAATAATTTTCTGATAGCAGAATTTTGATTCCAAGATTTACCCACTGAACCGACAAATTCACCTATACGTTCATCTGACAATGGGAGATTAGCAATCTGTGTTTCTTTGTCTGTAATATCTTTGACCTTAAACTGTTCAAACATACTCAGAATTCGGCTGGCCCTCAGTTCTAATTCCTCAGTAGTATTTACCTTCAGAATTGAAGTCCATTTTTCAAAATGATCTTTAAAATACTTAGCATAGTCCTTTAAAGTTTCATACATATAAGTAACTTCTTGGAGTTGCTTGGTATCAAAATCTTCCGGATTAAAGTAGTAGCGATTATCTCTTATTAAATCAATAAAAAACCCTAGAGTAAGCCAATCTCGAGGATTAGGCGGTGTATAAGATTTCATACTAAGGCGTTCCATAAAATCCCATGAGCCCCATTCTAAATAGCCATCCCAGCCCTTATTACGTAAAAAGATTATATCTTTTAGCAGTTCCTCGGAGTCAGCGCGAATTATGAGTTTATCAGCAAAGATTTCAGTAGTTGCTAATTCATTTCGGCCAACATTATACATAAAATAATTCCAATATTTAATACCAGTGATAACATGCCTTTTGTAGTTTTGATATTGCGAGACTACTTCATAAAGTCTTTTTTGATTTTCAAATTCGGGAGTATCTTCTGGGTAAAATTTTACTTTTGTCCTAAGATCATGGAAGTTGTTATAGCTTAATGTATCTAATTGATTGAACTCATTTAGGGTGTATTCAAATGTAGACGTGTCACCATTTTTGATGATAGCGTAAAACAATCTACTAAACCCATTGTAGGCTTTATAAATAAATAAATTCTGCGTACGGAGTTCGTCGAAATTAAGTGCTTGGATATCAGCCTTTTTATACCTGAGTTCATAATTAAGAATTTCTTTTAACTGCATAGCTGCCAATTCGCTAACATACTTATTGAGGTTACGATATTGAATGTTCTCTTTCGCCTTAACATAAGTGATATAGTAGTATGACGAAAAAAAGATTATGTATTTTTCAAAATGCTTTATTGAACCTTTTTTTATACTCAGAGATAAAACATTTCGTATAAATTTATTTAGTACTAGGAATGTTTCCTTACTGTTTTTTTCAAAGGCTTTCTCGAGAGCCTGCCAAATTGTAGACTCGATTCCATATGTGATATCTGTATCGTCCTTAAAAAAATTCATTATTGATTTGTTATTTGTAGATCATACAATTCGATATATGCCTCAAGAGTTATCTCTAAGTTTTGGTATTTGCTTTCCTCGGCCAGCTGAATAATTTTTTGATCAAATTCTTTTCTATACATGTCTGTATCGATTGCATTTGTGACCTTTGCAGTTAGAACACTATTTCTTAGCAACCATTTGTAAAATTTATTGTTAGGTTTTTCATTTGACCATATAATTTCCTTTCCTTTTTCAATGTGTTCATCGAGCACAACTCTTGTAAAAAAAATGTCCTTAGTTGATTTTGACCTCAACCATAAGTAAAATTGAAGTACTAGTATGTTTACATCTTTTAAAATTCTTATTTCTACTGTCTCTACATCATCAACCTCCGTGAATTCAATATTTGCTCCTAATAAGTTTTCCAAAGTTATTTGAAATTCCTGCGTCGCAAAATTCTTAAATAATGTTGGATAAAGCTGTCCGCTGTATTTTTTAATCAATATTGCCTTCATTTTCCTTTGTCCTTCGGCAAGCAGTTCTTCTTTCAACATTCCGGCTATCATCTTTTCATTTGTAAAATGGATAATTTTTCTAAATAAATAACCGATAAGAAAAAGAATAGCTAATGCAAGATAGCATCCTGTGATTACAATTCGTGTGAAGGCAAATTCTCCTAACGTATCTCTTAAAAGTGATGCCATAATAAAACATCCTATTGTTGAAAGTGTCAGGTATATTGTAAAATATAGAAGGGACCTTTTAAATAAGAGTTTATAGGTAATTGGAGACTTGACAGCTAGATTATTTATTAAAAATCCGACTACCACTAGACTGATGCTTATAATAGTCGCAATATTGGACGCTCTTTGATCTACAATTGTTTTTGCCGAATCGAGGTTGAGTGTTAGGAAATTAAAAAAACTGACTTGTACAAACGGAGCGATGGCGAAACAAACAATTACCGATAGTAAAACTAAAATCCAACAATTCTTATGAGTAAAGAGATTCCGAATTGTATTTTTGAATATTTGTACTTTTGATATGAATAGCCCTTTATGATCTGTCTTAATTTTATTTAACACTCTATGTCTGAGCCAAGCATTATTGTATGTAAAAATATTCATGCACGATAAATTTAATATCTTCAATCACAAATCTAGGCAAATTAGGATTAAACTTGTTTAAATGTATTATCAAATTTCATCAACCTCATCCATCCGCCGCACCAATGTATCGCGAAGTGAATTCAAAAACTTAGTTCTATCAGCCTTTCGCGCTCTCATTTCAAAAAAGGTTCTGTGAAACTGTCCCAAATCAACATCAAATACTTCTTCGAAGAATTTTGCTGTTTCTTTCAAGTCGCTAGCGCCATTATTAAAAACGCCTTCGGCATGCAGCGCATATACTAACTCAATCAGCGCAATTTTTGTTCCGGTCCATTTCTGTACTTGCCGTTCAGTTAGATTAAATAACGGAGCCTTGTTTTCAATTTTGACTATTTCACTTTCTAAATAATTTTGTATTAAATTATTCGCCATTATCTTGGCCACTTTAAAATCATGCGAAGTTGAGAACCGGCTGTCAGCTTGAAAATAAAAACTATCGAGTGTTAACTTGATATCATACCTACCCCGAACAAAGTATTTATTATCAAGGTAAGTGTTTCCGTTCCGGTAGTATTTAAAAAACTCTACATTTTCAGTATAGAAGCTTTTTAGTTTTGCTAATTCACCGGTGTAGTATTTTCTCAGTGTCTTATTTCCGCCAAAAGGTTTATTAGTCATGATATTATAAATCTCGTTATAATAAATCAACTTGCTTACAAACTGTGGCTTAATGTCCCTGAAAAAGGAAATTTCATCTTTCTTACTTTCAAACTTATACTTTACAAAATTGGTTTTTAAAGTTTCAAGTACACTTATAGTTTTCCGGATTGAATCCTCAACATGCTCGATAGTTTCTTTTTTGGCCAATTCTATTTCTTTTAATTGGGTTTCTAAATCTTCTAGTAATCTTAGAGCAGTTTCCTTCATCCGGGTATTGTCATTAATAGCGGTTAATAATTTAATCCAATTTGTTCAAACCAAATCTAAAATCAGAACTTCTGATTTCCAACTCTATGCTACAACCATTCAACAATGTTAAATGATAAACAACGAAAGGATTAATTAATCATTCACTACAAAAACGTACACAAACCACTGTTGTTAAACCTCTTACACTTGAAATCTAAACATTTAACATTGTAGGGTTATTTTTCTATTTGACACTCGTCTTTAATTTGCTATTTTTCTAATCTCAATAAACAATGCTTAATATTCACTCATTTTAATCAGCTACTAACCTACATAACTAAAAATGAAAATCTTACAAATTACAGTTGCAGTAGTATTCTTTTTAACTAGTAAATGTTTTGCCCAAAAAAATCAATTCATTATCCCGGATTCACTTAAAAGTAAAAATATTGAGTATTTAAAAGAGCGTCTTTCAAATGATAGTGATTCTCAGAAATTGGACTCAATTTATGGTCATTCGATATTGTCAAAAGCTAAAGCCGGTAATAATCCGGAAAAAGTGATTGAAGCATACAAAACTGTAATGTATAAATCTAGTAAGAAGACGTGGTTAAATTACTGTGACAGTATAATGTCAGTAGCTGTAAAATCAAGGAATAACGAACTAATTGGTTCAGCCTATTTAACAAAGGGTATTGTTTACTATCATTTCAAACAGGAATCAAAAGCTTTGGATAATTACATCCTTGCGGACCAATTCATTTCTAAAACTCACAATCAATATTTGATTCACAAAACCAAATATTCTATTGCCTCAATAAAATATTATCTCGGTTTCTACGATGAATCTATTTCTCTATTAAAAGAATGTGAAGAATATTTTAGGGTTCATGAACCTGGTAATCCAAGGTTACTTTCACTTCATTTACTTAGCTTATGTTATATAAAAACCAAACAATACAACTTGGCTGCAGCTACAATTGACTTAGGGTACCGTGAAGCCATTAACCTTGACGAACTAACTATTATCCCATATTTTACTAATGCCGAGGGAAGAAACGAGTTTTTCAAGAAGAACTATAAAAAAGCAATTGACAATTTAAATAAATCATTACCTCATTTCATTCAAAGTAATGATATAGCAAATACCTCAACTACAAATTTGTATTTAGGTCGAAGTTATTGGGAATTAGGTGATAAAGACAAAGCTGTGCCATACTTCAAGAAGGTCGATGAAACTTTCAAAAAGGATAAGTTCATAAAAGAAGATTTGATTGAAGCTTATTACCTATTGGCTCAGTATTACGAATCTAAAGGAAATACAACTGAGCAACTTAAATATTTACACGGTCTTTTAGAAGCTGAGACTTTTGTTAGTAAAAACTACAGATACCTTTCTAAAAATATGTACCGGGATTATGACCTCAAGAAAATTGCTGATGAAACCGAAGAATTAAAAAGCCACCTTTTCTTTAGAAATAAAATGGATATAATTTTCGGCATCATATTTCTTTTAATTACTGCAACATTTACATACATCTTTTGCAAACAGTATCAGCGCCGAAAAATTAGAAAACAGCGATTTAAAAACTTAGTCTCTCGTAAGATAAAGAAATCACAACCGGTTGAGGTCAAAGAAAAAATCATTGATGGGGAACAAATTATCAAGCCAGAAATTATCTCTGCAGTCTCCAAAAAATTAGAAAAGTTTGAAGAAAGTAATCTTTATCTCGACAAAGATTTTAATCTAAGTAAAATGGCAGCCATTGTGGATTGCAATACACGTTATACATCAAGGATAATATCCGAGACACGGAATAAAAAGTACATTGAATATGTTGACGATTTAAGAATTGAGTTTATCATCGAGAAGTTAAAAAATGATTCTAAATACAGAAACTATACTATCAAAGCATTAACTGAGGAAGCAGGTTTCAAATCACCTCAAAAATTTAAAGAAGCCTTTACTAAGGCCACAGACTTAACACCTTTGTACTTTATTAAGGAATTAAAAAAGCAGGATTCCAAACAGTAAATTGTGCCCTTTTCTAAAAAAATAACCCTGAACTTCAAATCAACTTCGGTAATAAAGTAAATCAATAGTAACAATTTTGCGCCATAACAATTTAAAATCGCACATTATGGCTATCGAAGTTATTACCAGAGAAGATCTTAATGAATTCAGAGTATTATTGCTCAAAGAATTAAAAGACCTATTACAGCTTAATCAGCAGCAAACCAAGCAATGGTTAAAATCAACCGAGGTTAGAAAACTACTTAACATTTCTCCCGGAACACTACAGACACTGCGTATTAATAAAACGCTCTCCTATACTAAAATTGGAGGTACAATTTACTATGCCTATCAAGACATTGAAAAGGTATTAGAGCTTAACAAGGTTAACTCAGAGCAAAATTTGTTTAATGCCAAGTAATTCGGTTTATGAATTACATCAAGCACTTAACCGGATTCTTTGACAAAGTGGCCAAAGACAAAATGCTCAACCCTACTCACGTCAGTTTGTACATAGCATTATTTCAATTCTGGAATATCAATAGATTCCGCAATCCAATAAGTATTTCTAGGGACGAAATTATGCGCATCAGCAAAATCAGTTCCATGGCTACCTACCATAAATGCCTAAAAAATTTGCATGCTTTGGGCTATATAAAATACGAGCCATCATTTAATCCATATAAGGGTAGTCATGTATACTTATTCAATTTTGCAGAAGACCTAAAACCGCACCAAAAAAAGGATAAAACAACCTCAAATTTTGAACATGTTGATGAACAAGTAGTAAACAAGCTTTGTACAAGTGATGAAACAAGTAGTGAACAGGTTAATGAAATAGCATTAGTACCTTCTATAAACTATACAAACAATACAAACAGTAAAGACGATGTAAACATTGAAAACTTGGGTGAGCTCGCGAAAAAAAATGAAAATATCATTCCGTTTTTTAAAAATGAGTTTGCAGAAGAAAAAGAAAAAAGTTCCGCCAAAAAAGAAAAAGAAACTATTCCTCTTTATGAAGAAGTTTTAGCTTTTTTCTCAGAGCATAGTTTTCCGGAACTGGAAGCAAATAAGTTTTACAACTATTTCAAAAGTAACGGTTGGTTGATTGGCGGCAAAACACCAATGGCTGACTGGCAAGCTGCAGCAAAGAACTGGATATTAAACGTACCTAAATTCATAAACCATGGAAGAACAGACAGCGCAAAACAATTCGACACCTCAGCAGGAAAAGACTATTCAGAGCCACTATAGCTACGAGGAAATAATTGCATGGCTCGAAGTAAAAGGTCGTGAATTGTATTGGCCGGGATTTAAGATACATGAAATTGATTATCCTGTAGTGTATAAACTTATTGCATACTTCCTTCGGGATGAACAATCATGTAATCAATTCGGAGTGAATATGAATAAAGGAATATTACTTTCTGGTCCAGTTGGCTGTGGAAAAACTGCACTAATGAGTCTTATGAAATTCATCACCAAAACAGAACATAAATTTTTTGTAAAGCCTTGCCGTGATGTAAGCTTTGAATTTATCCAGGACGGATATCAGATTATCCACAAATACAGTAATGGCAGATTATATCACAGTGACCCTAAAATAATATGCTTTGACGATTTAGGCATTGAAAACAACCTGAAATATTTTGGCAATGAATGTAACGTTATGGCAGAAATAATATTAAGCCGCTACGACATTTTCATTAGCAAAAAAATCCCAACACATATTACTTCCAATTTATCAGCATCCGAAATTGAAACGCACTACGGACTGAGAGTTAGAAGCCGTTTACGCGAACTGGTTAACTTAATCTCCTATGACAAAAACACTTTAGACAAACGAAAATAAATTAAGATATGAAAACAATAACCTTATTCTGGGAATGGATTCAATATAATGAACAAACCCTAAGAAATCTAAGAAACGAAAAACCTAAAGTCCAAAAGATGTTTCTCTTTTGGCTCGACAAGCATTTGCATTATTACTGTGAAGGATTAGAATGTATCATAATGTTCCCAGCAAATGAAAGTGAACCAATTCAATTAGTAATTTCAGCATGTGGAAATCCAGAGTTTTTTGAACAAGTCATAACATTAATTGATGCATCACCTAAGCTCAAAAACTGGCAGTTTACAGCATTTATACAGCCTACTCAATCCATAGATGAAATGGAAGCCGGTCTAGACAAACCTTATGTATTTAAAGATATTACACTTAAAGCAAGTGAACTTAAATTTATGCCCTTCCAATATGAGAATGAAAAGAAAATTGACATGATTGTTTACTTAAAAAACTTTACTGTTCTATGCCATAATAAAAATTTGTTACATGTCGTTTACATTATAATGCAAGACATTTTGGGTGAAAAATCACTTTATGAAAATGTAAATTTTGTTGAATTAGTACAGTTACCAGAAGTGGTTAGCAATGAATTGATTTGCCTGTATGATTTACAGTTGTACCTTGATGAAATTAATAAAGATAATAACTCAACTATTAAATAAAAAAACCGCATTAATGCTTTTTTTTTGTGGCAGACCAAGGATTCGATTAAAGGAAAAACGTTATATTGCGTACATTTTTAAAGCAATATTATTTGCTCT
The DNA here is from genome assembly GCF_046293665.1 of Flavobacterium sp. Classification (GTDB taxonomy): domain Bacteria; phylum Bacteroidota; class Bacteroidia; order Flavobacteriales; family Flavobacteriaceae; genus Flavobacterium. The sequence goes on along the minus strand of NZ_JBKBOL010000001.1, from coordinate 174,329 downwards.
TAATATGCCAATTCTCTGATTTTATTTTTAAATGAAATATTCTATTACCGAACAAGAAAGACTTTTTATCTTGAACGCTCTACAAAGTGGCGATCAAATTCCGTACGATTTTAAATATAAATTATTCCCTACTCAACAAAAAGAGTATGAATTAAGCTATGCTGGCAAGATGCTGAAACAAGACGTTCTCCGTGGCGAAGATGGCGTTCTTCCAGTACCATTACAAGTTGAGAAAATTTTTAATGGAGAGCGTAAAGCCTATGATGACGGCTGGAAAAATATGATTGTATTTGGAGACAATTTACAGTTTTTAAAAACTTGTTATCAAAATAGCGACGAAATCATTAAGGATAAGGTTAAAGGTAAAGTCAAATTAATTTATATCGATCCGCCATTTGCGACAGAATCAGATTTCTCAGGTAACCAAGGGCAAAAGGCATATGGTGATAAAACAAAAAACGCGGAGTTTGTTGAATTTCTTAGGAGAAGATTAATTGTAGCACGTGAGTTATTGGCACCTGATGGCGTTATTTTCGTTCATCTTGATTGGAAAAAAGTGCATTATATTAAGATCCTTCTCGATGAAATTTTTGGAGAGAATAATTTTAAAAATTCAATTAGTTGGCATTACGGAGGTCGCATGATGCACCATTTAAAGCAATTTAACAGGAAACATGACATAATATTATTCTATTCGAAAACGGTGGACAATTATACTTTTCATATGCCATCCGACGATATAAATTTTGAACAATATGCAAAAACAAGGCATGAAAAAATTCATATTGATGAAGAAGGCAAAAGATATCTTTTAGCACCGGATGCAAATATGGCTCGGACAACGAGGCAATACGAAGAAGAAATTGTAGAGCGTGGTAGGGCTATCGATGATGTATGGGAAATTAGGTACATTAGAGGAAATGCAAAGGAAAGAACAGGATATCCTACTCAGAAGCCAGAAGAACTATTGCAAAGAATAATTGAATCGACAACAAATGAAAATGATATTGTGATGGATTTTTTTGGTGGAAGTGGTACAACCGCTGCAGTCGCCGAAAAATTAGGTCGAAAATGGATTGTCTGCGACATTGGTAAACTTTCGTTTTATACAATTCAAAAAAGAATTCTTACAATCCAAGGCAGTAAAAGTTTACTTTCTCCAACAAAGGCATACGCTGAATTGGCTAAAAGTTTTGTCACAATTAATGTTGGTCAGTACGATTTATCCAAACTATTTGAACTAGGAAAGGAGAAATATGTAAAATTCGTTTTGAATTTATTTGAAATCCAACAATACCCGAAGCCAAAAACCATTAAAGGTTATCAAATTAGCGGTGAGAGAAATGGTTCATATTGTTTTGTATGGGAGTTTTGGAAGTATCGTGAGGAGGCTAATGTAGATATCGATTTTTTGGAAGAATTACATTCAACCCTAAAAAATAGCATTGGTAAGCGATTTTATATTATTGCTCCTGCAAATGCAATTGATTTTATATCTGATTATTACGAAATTGAAGATGTTCGATATTACTTCCTAAAAGTGCCCTACCAAGTTATTCAGGAATTACATAAGGAGCAATTTAAGAAATTTAGACAGCCACAAAGTAAGAAAAAGATAAATGATGTTGAAGATTCCGTTGGATTTCATTTCACAAGACAACCTGAAGTAAAATCAAGTTTTAGTAATCAAATCTTAATGCTTCACGAATTTAAAAGTAATTATCCAGAAGAAGGTACTGAACGAGAAATGGAGAACTTTGAAAGTCTATCTATGATTCTAGTAGATAAAAATTTTGACGGTAAAGAATTTGTAATGTCTGACTTCTATTTTGCTGCCGATTTATTGGGCAAAGGAAAAAAAGATGATAACGAAGACGATGATGAGATTCAAGAGAAATTAAAACTACAAAGTGACTTACACATCAAATTAGAAAATTGCGGTGAAAAGATTTGTGTCAAATACATAGATATTTACGGAAATGAATTTACCGAAGATTTGAAAACTAATATCGAATAGTATGCAGGAAAAACTCACGTTTAACACGCAATCATTAGTCCTAAAAGTAAATCCAGCAGGATATAATCCTCTAACACTTAAACTTGATGATTGGGATCGCTATTTGGATATTTTATGTAAAAATAGACACTACCAGAAAGAAGCAATTAGGACTGCCATTATTTACCTTTTTGGAGGTCGGTATGAAAATATTGAGAAGCTTATACTAGAAAATTATAATATAAATAACGAACTCCGGGAGCGATATAAAACGGTAGAAGATTACTATAAAAAAGTCCAATTACCGAACCATATAGCTGCGACGATAGATTTAGCAACTGGAACTGGTAAAAGCTACGTTATGTTTGGCATAGCACAAATTGCCCTTGGCTTAGGATTGATTGACAAAGTACTAGTAATGTGTCCATCACTTACAATAGAAAGTGGCTTGAAAGATAAATTTCATACGTTAAATAATGATGCAATATTGGCAGCAGCGATTCCGAATTCGGCAATTATTAGAAATCCAAATATAATAGATGCTAATAACACTATAGCAGTTGGTGACATATGTGTGGAAAACATACATGCTGCATATTCAAAATCCCAATCGTCAATTGTGGACAGCCTGGGCTTTGGAAAGGGAGATAGATGTTTGGTTCTAAGCGATGAAGTCCATCATGCTTACAATCCAATGTCCGGTAACAGTGAAGATTCGAAGTATATAAAAAAATGGAAAGATTTTTTAATTAACGATGGTTATGGTTTCAAATATTTAATTGGTCTGACAGGAACTTGTTACGTTGACAATGAATATTTTAATGACGTGATATATAGGTACTCTTTGAAAGATGCTATGCAGGCAGGGGTTGTTAAAATGATTTATTATACCTCGAAAGACGAGATACAAAATGAAGCTAGTATAAAACTCCAAAAAATTTATCAAAATCACGAAGAGAATAGAGCAGTATATAATACATTAAAGCCACTAACACTTCTAGTTACTAAGGATATTCGTTTTGCAAAACAGCAATTCGAAATATTCTGCGAGTTTTTAGCAAAGCAGGAAAATATTAGTGAAGATGAGGCCGCAAAAAAAATATTAATAGTTACTTCGGCGAAGGAGCATACAAAAAACGTTCAAATATATTTACCGACTGTTGATCAATTGGATAATCCGTTTGAATGGATAATCTCAGTATCAATGTTAACTGAGGGTTGGGATGTAAAAAACGTTTTCCAGATTGTTCCAATGGAAGAACGGGCATTTAATTCTAAATTATTAATTGCGCAAGTTCTAGGGCGTGGTCTCAGGATTCCAGGAGGTTATCAAACTGCGCAAGTCACGATATATAATCACGATAGCTGGAGTAGCAAAATTAAATCGCTTGTAAATGAAATTTTAGAAATTGAATTAAAAATTGTTAGTTCAATTTTAAATACAGGTAATAGAGCTGATAATTACAATTTTGACTTATATAATATCGATTACGATCGGGAAGAAACTTTAAAAGAAACTCGGGAAACAGAAGTTTTTAAATATGAGAAAGAAGTAATAAAACTACAGTCGCAAACAGCAGAATTTACTACGTTTACGGAATTTGAAAACATAAATGGAAAAATAATTACAAAAAATTATCAAGTTTCGAAAGATACTGAAAGTGTAAGCAAAGTAGTTTCTAAAATTCATCAAGAATTCGTTAGTCGTAAGTTTGAAGGTATTGCTTTAAAACTAAAAGATGGTGAGTATACAGTGAATTCAATACCAAAGGAAACTATTGAAAGAATTATCAGAAATTCCATGGCCGAAGCTAAAATTGATGGTGATGAGTTAACACTTGCTAATAAACAAAATATTTTATCTTCATTTAATACGTTACTTAGAAAAAAACCTAAAAGTGTTACATTCACTCGTAAGCCGACTCCATATTTTATTGCGAATACTAATCATAGAGGCATAGAAACAATTTCGTTAGGATCTCTAAGGAGAGATGCTTCCGTTTTTTATTCCACAAACTACAATAGTGAAATTGTGAATGACGATACTCGAAGTATTTTTGATGAAATTAAAGATGATCGTGATTTCCGTGGGGCATTTAGAGAAATTAATGAACATCTATATAAAACGCCAGTTGACTTAGTATTTTCAAGCAGTGGTCCCGAAGAGTCGTTTATTATAGCACTTTGTAAACCCGAAAATGCCCAAATTATAACGTCCTGGCTAAAGTCGAGAAATCAAAGTTTTTATTTCATAGAATATAGTTTGACTAGGCAAGACAGTACACATACAAAAAAACAACAGCAATTTAATCCAGACTTCTTTATTTCTATTCATAATTCAGGAGTAAATTATATTGTTGTCGTGGAAATAAAAGCTGACGGTGATGATAGCGATGAAAACAAAGCCAAATCTAAATATGCAAAACAACATTTTGCCGATTTAAATCAAATTTTAAAAGATGCCGATATTCCACAAGAGTATATTTTCCATTTCTTAAGTCCGGGAAATTATACCGAATTTTTTGATCATTTAAGAAATGGTAAATTGATAAAAAGCGAGTTTACTAGTGAACTTGATAATTTGTTAGATAGCGATGAAACTATTGGCTCTTCGAATTGAAGACTTTTAAACACTTAGGTTGTACAACATAATATCACAATCAAGCAGTGCATGACTCGTTCCGTTCCACAGCACATACGAAAAGGCAATTGCAAACAGCTTTAAGAATGAGCACTTTTTGCAATTGCCTTTTTCGTCGAGGTCTTTACATGGCTCACCGTGCTTCAATGAAATACGCATGTTGTCCTTTACAAATATTTTAAAGGAGTAAATTAATCTTTCTTTTCTTCTTCCGGAACTTCCAAAATCATTTGGTGAATCTTATCCAAAAGGTCCATTTCCTCAAAAGGTATAATTTCAATTAACTTCTCAAGCACACCGCTTACAGCATTAGGAACATTCCGAACCGTACCCACACCTTCGCTATCTGCTTCAAGAGCAACGACTGACACCTTGATTACATCAATTAAAAAATAACTCAATTCTGCGTAGCTGTTTACAGGAATTTCTACTGTCGCTTTTCCTTTTCGATTTTTACAAGGCTTCAACACCTGAAAACTATTCTTTGCGAAGTCTTTTAATTCTTCAATCGATTTTATTTTATCATTTTCCATAATTCAAGTAGTTTCGTTTATAGCTTCATTTAGTAATTCTTGTCTTTCCAACTCCTTAGCCGCCAATTTATCAGCACGCTCCACAAACTCAAGGTAACGGTTATTTAACACTTCATAATCAAAATATTGCACATCATCAATAAACCCGTAACGTAGCGAAGTAGTATGCCCGGAAAGTATTTTTAGTAACTCTCTGTCTTTCTTGGTGACACGCGGAAATATTTCAGCCGTTAGTGGTGAAAAATATTCACACAATTCAAATAAATATTGCAAAGCAAATTGATTTGGCGAGTAACCAAGAAACAACCGTATCAATCCAAGACAAGTTTGCTCAATTACCAAATGCATCAAATACACATGTAATTTTGTAGCACCGCCGCCATCCAATCCTTCTGCATCCATCAAAAATGCTTTAGTTCGGTCTCTTTGCATGACATACATTTTAGCCGACTTTAAGTTCCGAGTTGGCGTTTCTTCAAAAGGTAAAAATGGTGGGTTGGTTGTCTCCTGATACAGTAATGTACCGCGTTGCAAAATCTGATAAAAAAAGTGCTGTTGGTCTCCTGCCTTTTGATGGAGTGACTTTTTGGTATGCATCAATATTGTAACTGTAGAACCACCGCCAGTGTTTTCCTTTATCATTTGAGCAACGTTGCCAAGTACATCATTTTGAAACTGCTTCACTATCAAAAACAGGTAATAGTGGGTACTTTCGAATTTCTCATTGTTATCAACCATTATTGAAATCTCCGTTGAGGTATGTCTAGTTTTTTGCCCAAAACAATACAGGGCTGATGTTTCAATTGTATCAGTAATAATCTTAGTAATCAACTTCAAAGGATTCCTATCTTCAATAGTAATCAAAGGACTTTTGCTTCTAGCAAATTCATAGCGGCATCTACAAGTACATTCTTTAAAAAGCCGGTTGACTTCAGTACGCAGCCGTTCTTTTTTAGCTTCAGCTGATTCGATAATTTCAGTAGAGAGTTCCGGAATATCATAGCCACTTTGTACTGCATAGCACGCAGCATTGAGTAGTTCTAAAAGCTGCATTTCCTCGTCAACTTCACTATTAAAAGTCTTGGCCAGTTCTTTAGAAAACATGCCTACATGCCGCTGATGAATTTTCAGGTCGTGTTCAACAAGCCATTCACCCGTTAGGAAATTTTCCGCAGCAATAAAAAGCCACCGGATATTTTGGTGTATGTTGTAGGCTGCTTGTAAATGATCCTCACGCCGTTGGTAATATTTAAGATTGATTCCCAAAACAAAAGCCGAATAATCCGCACTCTCAAATTTACTTTTCGCCTTTTTTAAAAAACGTTTAGGTTTGAGCCGCTCGACAAAATTAAATTCCGTACTTCCCTCAGTGCTGTAAACCAAACTGTTTTTGGTACAATGCATTGCAAAAAAGGGATTACCATCTTTCAATTCATCCTTTACCCAGTTGGCATCAAAAATCCGAAATGAGAATTGCGGAAAAGCTTCAAAAACTTTCCAATAATTATCGTTGAGGTCGTCCCACGAATGTGGGCTATCCTCTCCAATTATTACCATAATTATTCCGGCATTAAGGTCTTCTTCTATGTGAGGCGAAAAATAAATAGTATTGGCGTTTGAAAACGCCAACATAAGCTCAATAGCTTTTTCAAGTTCTGCCTGTTGCGGATGGTCTTTTTTGATTAAAGTGTTGTGATACATAATTTTAAAATTGAATGTTACTAAATTGATTTTAAATTTCCACTCTTTGTTTGTCTGGAATTTATATTGAGTTTTTTTTTATTAATAGCTTGATTGTCTGTTCATTTCGATTAGCAATTTAGAAATCCCTATAGTGCAAAAAAAACAACCATGTATTCAATTCCCGAATTACACATGTCTAATTCGCGAATTACATACCTTTAAAAATTTATTGATTTTCAAGTTTCGCCTGCTTTACTAATTAATCTGTTTTGATACATAATTCTTGATTTTTAGTGTGAAACATATCTGAAAAATTGTACTTTTGTTATAGCATCAAAGTAAAAAAGACTGTTTTATGTACCGAATCATTTTTTACTGTATTGCACATTAAAATTTTATGTTTTTTACATTTACAACGTTTCAATCACAATTAATATCTTTGAAGTATGACACCAACCAAAAATCACATAGGCCGAAAAATCAGTCGCATCCGCGAACTAAGAGATATGAAACAGGAAGCTTTAGCACAAGCTATGGGAACAAATCAACAAGCTATTTCTATTATGGAAAATAGCGAAACTATTGATGAAGAAAAATTAGTGGAAGTAGCAAAAGCACTTGGTGTCACACCCGAGGCTATCAAAAATTTCTCCGAAGATGCTGTGATTAATTATTTCAATAATATTTACGATAATGATTTCAGCCATAGTAGTGGTGCATTCGGCCATTATTGCACATTTAATCCTCTTGATAAGTTAATTGAAGCTTACGAGGAAAATAAAAAACTTTATGAGCGCCTATTGGAAGCTGAAAAGCGTAATAATAATTAATTTGTACTATATACAAATACCACAAGATTAAGGCCGCTAAGCGGCCTTTTTTGTTTGGGAGAGGACTGCACTTTAACAGTTTCAATAGTAACAAACCCAATTAGAGTATGCTACATTATTGAGTATCCACGGTAAAGCACAAGCATTTAACAAATTTTTAATGAAGAATTGATGCCATTTGATTATTTTTGTATTGTTTTAAATTTGTAAATGAAAAAATACCACTTTATATTAATTGTATTATTAGGCATATTCCTTATGCCTGATAATGCTATAGCCTGTGGTAGTGGAAAAGAAAAAAAATCCTGCAAAAAAGAAATGTCTGCTGCTAAATCATGTAAAAAGAGTTGTTGCGGTTCCGATGATTCCAAGGATAAAGACAACAAAGGTTGTGAAGGCAATTGCGGTCATTCAAAATGTGGATGTTCTTCAACCTGCCCACCCTCTTCAGTGAGTTTTCTATCAGAAATTAATTTTAAAGTCACCATGTTTAACTATTCTTCAATCGGGAAAGTTAAATTTTTATATGCAACACCATCAATCTCAGATGGTTTTTATTCCATTTGGCTGATACCTAAAATAAGCTAAATCCCCTTTTTGACAGCCATAAGTGTGTCAAATTCATAGCGTTTGCTATACAATTTACAACAGTTTTAGAATACCCATTACCACACCATAATTTGGTTTGTAATACCATTTCTTTCACAACTGTTATTCATTCAAATTTATTTTATCAATCAATCAAGGTAAATCACTTTGATTACTTAACATTATTTAAAATGAAAAACTCATTTATAAAAATAATGGTAGCAGCTGTAATGTTGCTATCAACTTCAATTCATGCACAAATTAAAAACGCCAAAACCGAGACGGTTAAAATTTATGGTAATTGCGGAATGTGCGAAACCAAAATCGAAAAAGCAGGAAACATCAAAAAAATAGCTAATGTCGATTGGAACCATGATACTCAAATGGCAACGATAACTTATGATGCTACCAAAACAAATCAAGACGAGATACTCAAAAGAATTGCATTAGTAGGTTATGATAGTGACAAGTTTCTTGCTCCGGATGATGTATATAATAATCTTCACGGTTGTTGTCAATATGATAGAGTAGCAAAAGTTCCTGTAAAAGAAGAAAACAAAACTACTGCTGGCAACGATGACCATTCCAATCATGGAAATCATTCTGAAACAACTACGGCAGTAATTCAAAATGAAAATCAATTAAAAGCGGTATTTGATAATTATTTCTTATTGAAAGATGCTTTGATAACCTCCGAAGGGACTAAAGCTGCTGCAGCGTCAAAAGAACTTTTAACAGCCGTAAATAATGTCAAAATGGAAAAACTTGATATGGAAGTGCACATGGTTTGGATGAAAGTTTTAAATCCGATAAAAGAAGATGCAGAACACATCGCCGATACAAAAGATGTAAAACACCAACGTGATCACTTCACTACATTATCCAAAGACATTTACGCGTTGATCAAGGTTTCTAAATATGAAACTCCGGTTTACTATCAATTCTGTCCTATGTTCAACGATGGTAAAGGTGCCAATTGGTTAAGCAAAGAAAACGCTGTAAAAAATCCATACTATGGGGCAATGATGTTAAACTGTGGAAAAACAATAGAAACAATTAAATAATTAAAAATGAGAAAAGTTGTTTTCGCGCTTTTTCTTCTGGTGAATATCATTAATGCTACTGCACAGATTAAAATTGGTGATACAATACCATCAATTATACTAAAAAGTAATAGTAACAACAATGTAAACACCTCATCTTTTAAAGGGAAATATGTGCTTGTCGATTTTTGGGCATCTTGGTGCGCACCTTGCCGATTGGGTAATAAAAAATTAGTGAAGCTGTACAACGAAGTTAGTTCAGGTAAAATTGAAATAATTGGAATATCAATCGATACCGATGCCAATAAATGGCTAAAAGCAATTGAAAAGGATAAAATAAAATTCACTCAATTGATAGACCCAAAGGGATTTGATGCCAATGCAGCATTACTATTCGGTGTAGAGGAATTACCATCCAAATACCTATTTAATCCCGAAGGGATCCTAATAGCAAAAAATCCAACTGAAGAAGAAATAATAAAATTAATAAAACTGTAAAATGAAGATAATTAATAAAGCGCATATAATAGTGGCATCAATCGTTTTGATGTTCTCAATAAAAAGTAATGCACAAATAGTAAAAGCCGAGATCAGGGCAACAGGTTTGACCTGTTCTATGTGCTCGAATGCCATAAACAAACAGCTAAAAACCCTGCCTGAAGTCGTTAATGTAGAAACCGATTTAAATAGCAATACGTTTACTGTAACACTAACTGAAGGAAATACATTAAGCCCGAAAGTGTTTAAGGAGAAAGTGGAAAAAGCAGGTTTTTTTATTGGAACATTAGTATTGACAGCAAAACCCAAAACCTTAACGCAAAGCTCTTACATTTTGGTTAATGACAACTCGGTAAACGGCAACGAAATACAATTTCAGGTAGTAGACAAAGGCTATGTGACAGAAAAGGAATTCAAAAAATTATCCAAATCATATAAGAATGTCGAAACTTACGCTTCAGGCAATGAAGATGATTTCCACATTAAAATTCTAAATTAATGAGAAAGGTTATTTTAATTCTTATTGCATTAAGTTACCAAAATATTTTTAGCCAGGAGTTATTCGTAGTAACTGATCCGGCTAGTAATGTTCCGGCGAATTCTTTGGCTGTTAATGTGATGCAGTCACTTTTCAAGGAAGAAATGAAATCAGGCTATAATTACCATTTCATGCCCGAAGTAACTTATGGCCTTAACAAGAATATTATGTTTCGGGCTTCTGCTTTTATAAGTAACCGAAGCAATAACCTCGTTACTGAGGGAGGTAGTTTTTATACAAAATATCGCTTCTATTCCTCCGATGACCTCAACAGTCATTTCCGAATGGCAGCTTTTGGTAGGTATAGTTTCAATAATGCTGACATTCACCAGGAACAAATAGAAATCTTAGGACACAATACTGGTTTCGAAGGAGGGTTTGTAGCCACAAAGTTGATAAAAAAACTGGCAATAAGTTCGTCCGTAAGCTTTGAAAAAGCATTGGATAACAAACCAGATTATCCATTTCCCGATAATATGGGCGACAATGCTACCAATTATACGTTATCATTTGGTAAACTGATGTATCCTAAAAAATATACCAGTTTCAAACAAACAAATATTAATCTAATGGTAGAATTTGTCGGACAGACCATTAATGAAAACGGCAAGTCGTATCTTGACGTTGTGCCGGCAATACAATTTATTTTCAACAGTCAGGCGCGATTAGACCTGGCATATCGCCAAGAACTAATCAGTTCAATGGTACGTTCAGCACCAAATGGCTTTTACTTCAATCTGTACTACACTTTCTTTGATTTAACCAATAAAACGAACAAAAAATAATTAAAAACAATATATCATGAAAACACTTTTTTTAACAGCTCTTTTAGCGATAACAATAGTATCGTGCAACAATAAAGCTAAAGAAACAGAAACCAACTCAACAGAGACCAACTCAACAGAGACCAACTCAACAGAGACCAAAGCAAATTCAAACGAATTATTTGCCTGTCCTATGCACCCCGAGGTACAAGGCAAACTGAATGATAAATGTTCTAAGTGTGGCATGGATTTAACCGAACCTGTTCCAGAAAAAAAGGAAGAAAGTAAATAATACCTAATTTTGGGTAAAAGCTAAAATTAACCTTGTTATCTGTTTAGCAAGGTTAGTTTACATTTTTAAATAAAAAACACTTTACTATGAAACTCTACGTCAAGAATATGGTATGCAGTCGCTGCAAGATGGTAGTAAAATCTGTATTTGAAAATATGGGCATTAGCCCTATGACAGTTGAATTGGGTGAGGTCGAATTGAAAAATGATATTCAGGAAAGTCAAAAAAATGAATTACTGAAAAATCTTCGGGCGGTTGGCTTTGATTTAATTGATGATAGGAAGAGCAAAACAATCGAAAAGATTAAAACATTGATCATTGATTTGGTTCAGAATAAAAACAATGATTTAAAAATAAATCTTTCAGAGTTTCTATTCCAACAGCTTCATCAGGACTATAATACTTTGAGCAATCTTTTTTCCGAGGTAGAAAACACAACAATTGAAAAGTACTTTATCAACCTAAAAATTGAGAAAGTAAAAGAATTGATTATTTATGATGAACTCTCATTAAGCGAGATTGCCTATTCTTTAAACTACAGCAGTGTTTCTCATTTAAGCAACCAGTTCAAGAAGATAACCGGATTTTCCCCAACCTATTTCAAGAATTTAAAAACTATAAAACGCAAACAAATCGACGATTTGTAAATCTTGCAAATCAAACCCAAAATTGTGCAAATGAAACAAGCAGTTATGACAGAAATTTGTATTAAAATAATATAAAAGATGATACATACTTACAGCATTACTGGGATGACTTGCGATGGTTGTCGCTCTAAAGTCGAGAAAGCATTGAATACTATTGATGGTATTGAGGCAACAGTTTCATTAAATCCATCCATAGCAACCATAACAATGGATAAGCACATTCCAACAACACAGATGCAGGAAGCATTAACCGCCGTTGGAAAATACACCATAGAGATGACTACCGGTAAAATCAACGAGCATGCAGCAACCGGCGAGACCTCCGAAAAATCCTGTTGCTCAATGCATTCCCATGATCATAAAAAAGAAACTATTATACCAGGCAATGCACAAGGAAAATATTATTGTCCAATGCATTGCGAAGGCGAAAAAGTATATGACAAAGCAGGTGACTGTCCGGTCTGCGGCATGGATTTAGTCAAAGCACCGGAGCTAACGGTTAGTAAAGCATTATATACTTGCCCAATGCATCCCGAAGTAATTAGCGAAACTCCAGGTTCATGTCCTATTTGCGGAATGGATTTAGTACCTATGGAACCCAGTGACACCGAAGACCAAAAGACCTATAAGGATTTGGTAAAAAAAATGAAAATTGCGGTTGTATTTACTGCTCCCATTTTCGCCATTGCAATGATAGAAATGGCACACAACAATCCTTTATTGCAACTAATGGATGCGGGTAAATGGAATTGGGTGCAACTACTACTATCACTTCCTGTGGTTTTTTATGCCTGTTGGATATTCTTTGTCCGCGCATGGAAATCAATTATTACTTGGAATCTGAATATGTTTACCCTTATCGGAATTGGTACGGGAGTAGCATTTTTATTCAGTCTGGTCGGAATGTTTTTTCCGGATATTTTTCCAAGTGAATTTAAGACCGAACACGGAACAGTACTTTTATACTTCGAAGCGACAACAGTTATTCTGACTTTGGTTTTGTTAGGACAATTACTGGAAGCAAGAGCACACAGTCAAACCAGCGGAGCTATAAAGGAATTATTAAAACTCGCACCTACCGAAGCTACCTTGGTTATTGATGGTGGTGACAAAGTAATCTCAATCCACGACATCAAAAAAGGCGATTTATTAAGGGTAAAACCGGGAGATAAAATTCCCGTTGACGGAAAAATAACCGATGGTGAAAGCAGCATCGATGAAGCAATGATTACCGGAGAACCAATTCCGGTAGATAAAAAGAAAGACGATACGGTTATTGCAGGAACAATTAACGGTAACAAATCTTTTGTGATGGTAGCCGAAAAAGTAGGTTCCGAAACCTTACTTTCGCAAATCGTACAAATGGTAAATGATGCTTCTCGTTCACGTGCTCCTATTCAGAAATTAGCCGACAGCATAGCCAAATATTTTGTCCCAATCGTTGTGATTATTTCGGTAATCACCTTTTTAGTTTGGGCAAAGTTTGGTACGGAACCGGCATTAGTATATGGGTTCATAAATGCCATAGCAGTATTAATAATAGCATGTCCTTGCGCTTTAGGTTTGGCAACGCCTATGTCGGTTATGGTTGGCGTGGGCAAAGGCGCACAATCGGGAATTTTGATAAAAAATGCCGAAGCTTTAGAAAATATGAATAAGGTCAATGTGCTAATTACAGATAAGACCGGAACCATTACGGAAGGGAAACCATCTGTCGAAAAAATTTATGCAGCTAATAACAACGAAGATGATTTGTTACAGAGCATTGCTTCTTTAAACCAACACAGCGAACACCCATTAGCACAGGCTGTAGTCAATTATGCTAAATCAAAATCCATTGCTGCAATCGAGGCAAAAGATTTTGAAGCCGTTGCCGGAAAAGGGGTTACAGGAATTGTAAATAATAAAAAAGTAGCATTAGGAAATAAAAAACTAATGGAGCAAGTCAAAGCAACCGTTTCTGACGATTTGGAAAGCAAAATCATTGCCGAACAAAAGCTCGGAAAAACAGTGTCATACATTGCCGTTGATGGTATTGCAGTGGGCTTTATATCCATTTCCGATGCCATTAAAAAATCAAGTGCTGCAGCCATTAAAGAGTTGATGGAACAAGGTGTCGAAGTAATTATGCTCACCGGTGACAATGAAAACACAGCCAAAGCAGTTGCGGATCAATTGGGGCTAACATCATACAAAGCAGGATGCCTGCCCGAAGACAAACTCAACGAAATTAAAAAATTACAGGAACAAGGCAAAATTGTAGCCATGGCAGGCGATGGCATAAACGATGCTCCGGCTTTAGCACAAGCCAACATAGGAATAGCTATGGGAACCGGAACAGATGTAGCTATAGAAAGTGCCAAAATCACTTTAGTAAAAGGAGATTTACAGGGTATAGTAAAAGCCAAGAATCTAAGCCATGCCGTTATGAAAAACATTAAGCAAAACCTGTTTTTCGCTTTTTTCTATAATGTGCTTGGGGTGCCAATAGCAGCAGGGGTTTTATATCCGTTTTTTGGAATATTACTTTCACCAATGATTGCCGCTTTAGCAATGTCTTTCAGTTCAGTATCTGTGATAGTAAATGCATTAAGATTAAGAAGTTTAAAACTCTAACAATTAATAATAACACGAATGAAGCTAACAAATAATATAGATAAATTAGGAACAATAGGAATGTTCTTTACAGCAGTGCTTTCTCCTTGCTGTTTCCCACTTTTTGCATTTGCAGCATCTGCTTTAGGTTTAGGCAGCTTTGAACTTTTTGGAGGCTGGACAATGTGGATTTTTCAAGGCATGGTTCTAATTTCCATTATTGGCTTTTTTCTTTCCTATCGCATCCATAGATGCTTATATCCTTTGTTGATAGCTATTCCGAGTACATTAATCATTTTTTACAGCTATTACTTTTGTGATAATGATTATCAGTCCTATTTTTTATATACTGGTATGTTTGGGTTGCTGATAGCTACAATAGTCAATTATTATAGAAACAAACTTCACTATGGTTGTAATACATGCACTATATACAACGGTAAATCAGTAGAGCTGAAATCAAAAATAACATGCCCACATTGCGGCCACAAAAAAGAAGAAATGATGCCTACTGATGCTTGCCAATTCTTCTATGAATGTGAAAACTGTAAAAAAATAATAAAACCTAAACAAGGCGATTGTTGCGTTTACTGTAGCTATGGTACTGTAAAATGCCCTCCAATCCAATCAGGTGATAAATGCTGTTAAAATATAAAGCCGTTTAAAATGAAAAAAATAACATTACTATTCATTCTCGCAATGTATTCTTTTGTCGAGGCAAAGGATATCAAAAGTGTAGGTTTACAAAATGTACAAACTTTTTACACTTGTGTTATGCATCCCGAAATCCATTCACCCAAACCGGGTAAGTGCCCAAAATGCGGAATGGCTTTGATAAAAGAAAAACCAAAAGCGGTTAAGCCAAAAGCAACTACAAAACCAAAAGCCGTCGTTCCCATTAAAAAGGAAACACCTAAAAAGGTTAAGTCCGATTCCATAGGTAAAATAGATTTGCATCAGGGTCATGACATGAAAAATATGGAAAAGGCAGCGGCTAATCCTCCTGCAAAAAAGAGAGTGATAAAAGATGAACCTCCAAAAATAGTCCGGTACGATTTATATGTTCGGGATACTGTGGTAAATTTCTCCGGCAAATCAAGAAGAGCGATAGCAGTAAATGGTCAGATACCAATGCCAACGTTAACTTTTACTGAAGGAGATACCGCAGAGATTTATGTCCATAACGAACTCGATGAAGAAACATCATTACACTGGCATGGATTGTTTTTGCCCAATAAGGAAGATGGTGTGCCCAATCTTACCCAAATGCCCATAAAGCCACACAGCACCTATAAATATTCCTTTCCAATCCGCCAGCATGGCACGCACTGGTACCATAGTCATTCCGGATTGCAGGAACAAATCGGTATGTATGGATCGTTTGTAATGAATAAAAGAAACTCCGATCCCAATTTTCGGGAAGGAATCGATGACCTTCCAACCATTCCAATTGTGTTAAGCGAATGGACCGATATCAATCCCGAGAATGTCCACAGGATGCTGCACAATGCCTCAGATTGGTTTGCCATAAAAAAGGGCACAACACAAAGTTATGGGGAGGCCATCAAACAAGGTTATTTCAAAACTAAGATTGTCAACGAATGGAAACGTATGAACGCCATGGATGTGAGCGATGTGTATTATGAGAAATTTTTAATCAATGGAAAAAATGAGAGCCAACTTTCACAGTTTAAAGCAGGTGATAAAGTAAGATTGCGCGTGTCTAACGGCGGCGCTTCCAGCAATTTTTGGTTGACCTACGCAGGAGGCAAAATTACCGTCGTCGCCAGTGATGGTAATGATGTTGCTCCTGTTGAGGTAGATCGTTTGCTAATCGCCGTTTCTGAAACTTATGATGTTGTCCTGACCATTCCTGCAGAAAACACATCCTATGAATTTTTAGCAACACCCGAAGACCGAACAAAATCCACTTCCCTATACATTGGTAGCGGTATCAAACAACTTATTTCACCATTACCAAAACTCAAATATTTTGAAGGGATGCAAATGATGAATGATATGATGAAGATGAATGGAGATTTGGATGACATGGGAATGAAGATGTCCTTGAACCAAATGGACATGAACGCCGTAATGTATCCCGAAATTACAGGCCCGCAAGAAAAGAGTTCCGAAGAAATGCCTATGGATAGGAATGATAAAAACGAACCTTCCACCGGGCATGATAGTCACAATATGGCAAACAAGTACAATCCCAATGAACTTGCCGATATCGTAACATTAAATTATGCGATGCTAAAATCACCAACAAGCACTGCACTATCAAAAGATGCTCCGGTAAGGGAACTCAAATTTGAGCTTACAGGGAATATGAATCGCTATGTTTGGAGCTTGGATAACAAAGTCGTTTCGGAATCTGACAAAATCCTGATTAAAAAAGGAGAAATTCTACGCATTGTTTTGCATAACAATTCCATGATGCGGCACCCAATGCACCTGCACGGTCACGATTTTAGGGTAATTAACGGACATGGTGATTATGCGCCTTTGAAAAATATCATCGATATCATGCCAATGGAGACAGATACTATTGAATTCGCCGCAAGCGAAGACGGAGGCGATTGGTTCTTTCACTGTCATATTCTATACCACATGATGTCCGGTATGGGAAGGGTTTTCTCTTATGAAAATTCACCTCCAAACCCCGAAATACCAAATCCAAAATTGGCACAGCGAAAATTATTTGCCGATGACAGAAAGTTTCATTTCATGGCGGAAAATGATTTTGCCACTAACGGAAATGACGGTATGATGATGCTTGCCAACACACGTTGGAGCATTGGCACAGAATGGAGGTTGGGATATAATAACATGCACGGTTATGAAACTGAAACCCATATTGGGCGCTATATTGATAAAATGCAATGGATTATGCCATTTATAGGCTTCGATTGGCGCTACAGGGAAATGGAAGATGGTGAAATGGAAAGAAATGTATTTGGACAATCCAACACAAAAGACAAACGTTCTGTTTTCAGTACCGGTTTAGAGTACACTCTGCCGATGCTTATAAAAGCACAAGCTGAGGTGTTTACCGATGGTAATTTCCGGTTTCAGTTAGAACGAATGGACATTCCGGTTTCCAAAAGAATACGAATGGATCTAATGTGGAATACCGATAAAGAATACATGGCAGGCCTACGGTATATAATTGCAAGAAATTTTAGTGCCAGAACTCATTACGACAGCGATATGGGATTTGGCGTGGGCTTAAACTTAAATTACTAAAAAAATCAATATATTAGCTAACTGTTTAATAATCAATTAAAAATAAAATTATGAAATATAAAGTAACCTCAATTATTTTGCCAGCCGTTACAGGCTTGTTTATTGCTAGTTGCAATAATTCTGATGATGCAGAAACTGAAAATTTAGAGGCAGCAAATGCCATGACAGAATCCGTAAATAAAATGGTTGATGCGAACGCTATGCTGACTACCCATCATTCCGGTCCTTTATACCATCATCACGACAGTATTTACCACCATCATGATTCAATATATATTCATCACCATACAATTTACCATCATGGCGATACAATTCATCATCATTCTGATGGGCACCATAATGAAGCACACCACCATCAGCATGATTCTATAGCAGTCTCACATCATAATATTGCGCATTAGTATGATGATATTTTTCAATAACGTTTTATTGGAAATTTAGCCGCAATAACAATTTTTTCCTATTTTTACAATCGTGAAACTCGTAAACTACATATTATCAATCTACTTGGTAGCATTATCATGCTTGCCTTGTGCTGATATTGAAGTAAGCAGTGCAGCGCATAAAGCTGCTGAAATTGCTTCCAATCACGATGAGCACTCACACGATAAGGAAAATGATTTGTGTTCTCCTTTTTGTAGTTGCAATTGTTGTGGATCACAAATAGTAACCTATTTTAAAACAACAATAATCAATTGTACTGTAGTTTCAAAAGGCATTAAAACCCAACTGCCGTCTTATACCTCTAAATTTACTTCTAATTTCTTCGGAAGTATTTGGCAACCACCTCAGATAGCTTAATGAAGCCCGAGTAATTTCGGGTTAGAGAGTTGTGGCTATCCACAACGTTTGAAGGACATCTACGTCCATTTTTCTCATTCATTATTCTATTAAAATGTTAGATAAAATTATACAATTCAGTATAAAGAACAAGTTCATTATACTACTGTTTACCCTGGTACTTATAGCTTGGGGCGGCTATTCTGTAAAAAATTTACCTTTAGATGCCTTACCGGATGTTACCAATAATCAGGTCCAGATTATCACTACCGCTCCAACATTGGCAAGTCAGGAAGTAGAGCAATTAATTACATACCCGTTAGAGCAATCCGTAAAAACCATTCCAAAAGTAATTGAGCTTCGCAGTATCTCACGATTTGGATTATCAGTAGTAACAGTGGTTTTCAAAGACGATGTAGACATTTATTGGGCAAGAGAACAAATTTTTCAGCGGCTTAATGAAGCCAAAGAAAATATTCCGGCTTATGCAGGTTCACCGGAATTAGCACCTATTACAACCGGACTTGGTGAAATATACCAATATGATGTTTATGCCAAAAAAGGTTATGAGGATAAATATGATGCTGTCAAATTAAGAACCATTCAGGATTGGATTATTATTCCACAATTACAAGGTATTGAAGGAGTTGCTGAAGTGAGTACCTGGGGCGGAAAGTTAAAGCAATATGAGATTGCCGTAAATCCAAACAAACTCAACAGTCTGGGCGTAACCATCACTGATATTTTTGATGCACTCGAAAAGAACAATCAAAATACAGGCGGTGCCTATATAGAAAAAGACCAATATGCCTATTTTATTAGGGGTGTTGGTATGGCTTCCGGGATTAAGGATTTAGAAAACGTGGTAGTTACCAATAGAAATGGTTCTCCAGTCTTGGTTCGCAATGTAGCCGAAGTCAGGGAAGGAATAGCACTGCGGTATGGTGCATCAACCAAAGATGGTAAGGGAGAAATAGTTTCCGGATTGGCATTAATGCTTAAAGGTGAAAATTCAAGTGCAGTTGTAGATCGGGTTCATGAACGAATGATCCAAATCAATAAAACATTGCCCGAAGGTGTTGTAGCTGAAGCCTTTATCGACAGAGGGAAATTGGTAGACAGTGCCATTGGAACCGTTACTACAAACCTACTTGAGGGAGCACTAATAGTAATCTTTGTATTAATATTATTCCTTGGAAATCTTCGCGCAGGATTGATAGTAGCCTCAGTTATTCCATTGTCAATGCTCTTTGCTGTAATTCTCATGAACTATTTCGGGGTAAGTGGCAATCTGATGAGTTTAGGGGCAATCGACTTCGGAATTATTGTCGATGGCGCAGTAATCATAGTCGAAGCCACTATGCACCATTTACAAAAACTCAAACGGCAAAAGAATTTAACCCAGGCCGAAATGGATAGTGAAGTATATAAATCAGCTTCAAAAATCCGTAACAGTGCAGCGTTTGGTGAAATTATAATCTTGATTGTTTACCTGCCAATACTAGCATTAGTAGGCACAGAAGGAAAAATGTTCAAACCAATGGCAATGACTGTTGGTTTTGCTGTTATCGGAGCATTTATTTTATCCTTGACCTATGTACCTATGATGAGCGCAATGTTCTTGTCAAAGAATACCAAACACAAAACCAATTTTAGTGATAGAATGATGGCATGGTTTGAAAAAATATACATCCCGTTTTTAGATAAGGCATTGAAATTAAAAAAGACTGTACTGGCAATTTCACTAGGGTTGTTTGTTTTGGCCCTAGTCGTTTTCCAAAATATGGGCGGCGAATTTATTCCAACCATTGAAGAGGGGGATTTAGCCATCAATGCAACTATTATGACAGGAAGTTCTCTTTCTCAAATGGTAAAAACCACGACCGAATACGAAAAAATTCTAAAAGCCAAATTCCCTGAAATAAAAACGATAGTAACCAAAATCGGTAGCGGTGAGATTCCAACCGACCCAATGCCAATTGAAAGTGGTGATTTGATTATCGTTTTGAAAGATAAAAGCGAATGGTCAGATGACTATGATAATTGGGAAGATTTAGCCAATGCAATGAAAGAGGAAATGGAAGCCATTCCCGGTGCCAACATCGAAATATCACAACCTATCCAAATGCGATTTAACGAATTGATGACAGGCAGCAGAAGTGATATTGCCATTAAAATTTTTGGTGACGACTTGGATGTCCTTGATACTAAAGCCACGGAACTGATTTCAAAAATCAATAAAATAGAAGGAATAGGTGATTTAAAAGCCGATAAGGTTACGGGATTACCACAAATAACTGTAAAATACGACTACAATAAAATAGCATTGTACGGTTTAAACATATCCGACATTAACCAAATCATTCGCTCCTCTTTTGCAGGTGAAAGTGCCGGCAAGATTTATGAAGAAAGCAAGCGATTTGACATAGTGGTTCGAATGGATGCAGAAAATAGAACTGATATTACCGATGTGAGTAATCTTTTCATACCATTACCAAACGGGCAACAAGTCCCACTTTCTCAGGTCGCTACGATTGAATATGAGCAAGGCCCGGTGCAAGTAACCCGCGAAGATGGTAAACGTAGGATTTCTGTAGGTTTAAATGTGCGTGGGCGCGATGTAAAAAGTGTTGTTGAAGAGATTCAGGAAAAACTCGACAAAGATTTTAAACTTCCGGCGGGCTATTATTTAACCTATGGTGGACAGTTCGAAAACTTGGTGGAGGCCAACAAAAGATTATCTGTCGCTTTGCCAATTGCATTGGGTTTAATAATCATACTATTGTTTTTTACTTTTAATAGTTTCAAACAGGCAGCCTTAATTTTTACAGCCATTCCATTATCAGCTATCGGGGGTGTGTTTGCTTTGTGGCTACGTGGTATGCCTTTTAGTATTTCTGCCGGAATTGGATTTATTGCGCTCTTTGGTATTGCAGTGCTAAATGGAATTGTATTGATTTCTTATTTCAACCAGCTAAAGGCAGAAGGAATGAATGACCCATTGCAAAGAGTCATTACAGGAACAAAGGTTAGACTTCGTCCCGTTTTAATGACGGCGGCAGTAGCATCGTTTGGTTTTTTACCAATGGCTTTATCTACCAGTGGCGGTGCCGAAGTGCAAAAACCATTAGCAACGGTAGTTATTGGCGGATTATTGTCAGCAACCTTACTAACATTAATTGTATTACCTATTTTGTATTTGTTATTTGAAAAAGGAATTAAAATGAAAAAAGGCGTTTCAAAACCCATAGCAACATTGATTATTGTACTTATCAGCACATTTTCGTTTGCTCAAAACGGTCAAACTGTGACCTTAGAACAAGCCATTGATTTGGCCAAAAAGAACAATATTGATTTAAAAATTGCCGATAAAGAAATTGAGAAACAAACAGTATTGAAAAAGACTGCTTTTCAGGCTGATCCCTTACAAGTGCAATACCAAGGTGGTCAATTTAATAGTGATGCCTATGACCACAATGTTTCTGTGCAACAATATTTCCCTATCGGTAAAATTACAAGAGCCAATCGCCAGTTGCAGGAAGAGTTAGCTAAACTCGCTGAAAAGCGAAAAGCACTATCCGAATATGAATTGGAAAAAGCGGTGGCTATTGCCTATTACCAGTACCTATACGGTGTTTCTATTCAAAAACTCAATAATGAGTTAAATGACATTTACACTAAGTTTCTAAAAAATGCTGAGCTTCGTTTTCAAACGGGTGAAAGTGGTAACATAGAAGTAATTAGTGCCAAAGCCAAAGTCAAGGAAATCGAAACACAGAAAGCACAGTTAGAGTATGATTTGGCAATTTATCAAAAGCAATTGCAGTTCTTTATCCAAACCGATGAAAATATCATTCCTGATGCCACAACAGCATTGCAATATCAAATGGCAAAAAAAGAGGATAACACTAAAATAGAAAGTTTGATAAACAGCTATTACGAACAACAGATTGCTGTCCATCAGAAAGAAGCCAATACATTTAAGGCTATGAGAACACCAAAAGTGGGTTTGGGTTACTTTGCGCAAACCATAGACACTAAATCGTATTTTCAGGGCTTCACAGCTGGGCTGCAAATTCCACTGTTTGGAGGTGTTAACTCTGCTAAGGCAAAAGCTTCTGCTATTAGTATTTCACAATCACAATTGGAATTAGACAAGAGTAAATTGACTTTAAAATTGCAAAGAGAGCAATTGCAAAATGATTTCGACAAACAAGAAAAAGCTTTATCCTATTACCAAAACGAAGGTTTGCAATATGCCAATCAAATCATAACGACAGCACAAAAAAGTTATGCTAACGGTGATATGAGTTATTGGTCCTACATCAGTTTTCTAAATCAGGCCATTGATATCAAAAAGCAAAATGCAGAAGCGATACATACTTTTAATCAAAGTGCTATTCAATTGCAATTTCCATCCATTTCTAACAACTAAAATTTCTTAAAATGAAACATATTAAAAATAGAGTAGCTTATTACATACTGCCTGTTGTGCTTTGCATGATAATTACTTCTTGCAATGACAAAAAAACCGAAGAAACCCACGAAGAAGAAAAAGCAGAAAATGAAGTAGCTTTAACCGCTGCCCAGTTCAAAACAGTCGGGATTGAATTCGGCAAACTAGAAAGCCGAAACCTGAATACTGTTATAAAAGCCAATGGTTATACTGCGGTTCCGCCACAAAATATGGCTAACATATCAACCTTAATTGGCGGAACTGTTAAAGATATTTTAGTTTTGGAAGGTACTTTTGTAAACAAGGGCAAAGTATTGGCGACTATTCAAAATTTAGAAGTCGTTGAAATGCAGGAAGATTATAATTCAGCTATAGCCAACATCGAATACCTGCAATTGGAATATAACCGCCAGAAGACATTAAGTGATGAAAATGTAAATCCGCGAAAAACATTTCAGGAAGTGAAATCTAAATTAGCTGTAGAAAGAGCAAGAGCACAGGCAGCTAAAAACAAATTACAGGCTTTGCATGTAAGCACTAATGGAGCCAATGCTTTAGTCCCTATAGTTTCACCTATTTCGGGCTATGTAGGGAAAATTAGTGTTGCCAAAGGCGCTTATGCCGAAACCGGAACTATTCTTTTTGAAGTCGTAGATAACAGCCAAATGCATTTGGATTTAAATGTATATGAAAAAGATTTAGGCTCAATCTCAATCGGCCAGGAAGTTGATTTTGTACTAACCAATCAATCCAACAAAGCTATTAAAGGCAAGATATTCGGTATCAATAAATCGTTTTCTAATGAAAGTAAAACGGTAGCGGTTCATGCCAAAATTAATCCGGGCGATGCCAAAGATTTAATTTCAGGGATGTACGTTTCTGCCAATATCAATATTACCAATGCAACGGTTCCGGCTTTACCCAAAGATGCTGTTGTCAGAAATGGAGATAAATATTATGTTTACATCCAGGAAGAAGTACATGAAGAAAAAGAAGAACAGAATGTTAAAAAAGAAGAAGCCCATAATGAAATACATTTCAAAGCCATTGAAGTAATTCCCGGAACAACCGATTTGGGCTATACTGAAGTAAAATTTGTAGAGGAAATTCCTTCCGAAGCAAAAATTGTTATCAAGGGGGCATTTTATTTACTTTCCGCTATGAAAGGCGGAGGCGAACACGAACATTAATAAACAAACATAAATTTTTAAATTCTATCAAAATGAAAAATGCATTAAAATCAGCACTATTAGTATTTACTCTATTTTTAATTTCCAATGCTGCAATGGCACAAAAAACCAATCAGAAAGCAGTAATAAAAACTACTTTAAACTGTGACCACTGCAAACAATGTGAAACCTGCGGTTTGAAATTCAAAACCGAAATGCTTAAAATCAAAGGCGTAAAAATGTATGAACTCGACGATAAGAAAATGACATTTACAGTCTATTACAATCCAAAAAAAACCGATTTACAAGCTATCAAAGTAGCTATTTCTAAACTAGGTTATGATGCCGATGAAGTAAAAGCAACTGAAGATGGTATTGCATCGTTAGACGGATGTTGTAAAATTTAAATTTATGCAAAACAATAAATCACATTGGGAAAATGTATTTGCAAATAAAAACCCAAATGAAGTGAGTTGGACACAAAAATATCCAACAACTTCAATGAATTATTTAGAGAGTTTAAACCTGTCAAAAACCGCCAATATTATTGATATTGGTGGTGGAGACAGTAAATTGGTCGATGCCTTGCTTGAAAAAGGGTATCAAAATATTTGGGTGTTGGATATTTCCGAATTTGCATTGGAAAAATCTAAAAAGCGTCTAGGCGATAAAGCCAGTTTAGTGCATTGGATTGTTTCCGACATAACAGAGTTCCAACCCGAAGTAACATTTGATTTTTGGCACGACAGAGCTGTTTTTCATTTCCTAACAGAACAGGAAAGCATCAATAAATATGTTACAATCATTAATAAGGCAATGGCTGATAATGGAAACTTTCTGTTAGGCACCTTTTCCGAAAATGGCCCTTTAAAATGTAGCGGATTGGAAATAAAGCAATATTCAGAAACTACAATGGAACAAACTTTTCAGGAAAACTTTGAAGTTATAAAATGCTTTACTGAAAACCATACAACACCATTTAACACAACACAAAACTTCCAGTTTTGTGGATTTAGAAAAAAATAAAATTATTACGTTCCATGGAAATAGTTATAATTTCAATAGTGGCGTTTTTTGTTTCAATACTCACATTCTTTTCAGGATTTGGTTTAGGCACGATACTTACCCCAATTTTTATGCTGTTTTTCCCTGTTGAATTAGCTATCGCTTTAACAGGTATAGTTCATTTTTTAAATAATATTTTTAAGCTGTTTTTAGTTGGCAAAAATGCAGATAAGGAAGTCCTTATTCGATTTGGCATTCCTGCTGTAATCGCTGCCTTTATTGGCTCATACATTTTGTTGAATATTGTTGATTTAAAACCATTGTTTACTTATCAAATCTCCAATAATACCTATGTAGTTTATCCTGTAAAGTTTATTATTTCAATTATTCTGATTGTTTTTGCCAGTTTGGACTTAATTCCTTATTTCCAAAAATTGGAATTCAGTAAAAGTAAACTCCCGATTGGCGGAATTTTTAGTGGTTTTTTTGGTGGTTTATCAGGAAACCAAGGCGCATTGCGAACTGCATTTTTAATCAAGGCAGGACTTTCCAAAGAAGCCTTTGTGGCAACTGCCGTTGTAGTGTCCACTTTTGTAGATTTTACAAGGTTATCCATTTATGCTACAAGACTGTCGGCAATTGATTTTTATGAAAATAAAATTTTAATAATTTCTGCTACACTGTCTGCCATTGCTGGCGCGTACATTGGTAACAAACTGCTCAAAAAAGTAACTTTAAAATCGCTTCAGATCTTTGTTGCAGTTATGGTGATAATCATTGCAATCGGTTTAGGAAGTGGAATTTTATAATACACAGTCTATGGCACATCAGCACAAATACGATGCAAACGGCAAACAGCTTTGTTGCACATTAGAGCAAAAAATAAATCATAAAACCGATAAACAATCAGGCTGTTGTTCAGTTCATAATGATAATGAACATTCAGACGATGATGGACATGATCATTCAGGCGGTAGCCAAACTATGATTCAAATGTTCCTGCCCGCCATCATAAGCTTTATTTTATTACTGCTTGCCATTGGCTTTGACAATTATTTTCCTCAAACTTGGTTTACGGGTTGGGTGAGAATTGTTTGGTATGCAGTGGCTTATATTCCTGTTGGGTTTCCCGTAATAAAAGAGGCATTTGAAAGCATAAAGCAAGGAGAAATATTTTCTGAATTTCTTTTGATGGTAATAGCTACTGCCGGAGCATTTGCCATTGGCGAATATCCCGAAGGAGTAGCCGTAATGTTATTTTATGCTGTCGGAGAAGTATTCCAGACTTTAGCAGTACAAAGAGCAAAATCCAATATAAAATTATTGTTAGACCAACGACCAGATGAAGCGATAGTAATAAAAGAAAAAATTGCTATTCTCAAAAAAGCTTCTGATATTACTATTGGTGAAATCATCCAATTAAAACCTGGAGAAAAATTAGCGTTAGACGGAAAATTACTGTCAGATAATGCCACGTTCAACACTGCGGCATTAACAGGCGAAAGTAAACCGGATAGCAAGCTAAAAGGGGAAACTGTCTTAGCAGGAATGATAAACTTAAACACCGTTGCTCAGGTAGAGGTTACAACTGCTTATACAGATAGTAAACTATCAAAAATTTTCGAAATGGTGCAGGAAGCAACCGCCAAAAAAGCACCAACCGAATTGTTTATCAGGAAATTTGCCAAAATCTACACACCCATTGTAGTGCTTCTTGCCGTTGCAATTTGTTTACTTCCTATGCTTTTCGTTGATAATTATATATTCAGGGATTTGTTATACAGAGCATTAGTATTCTTGGTTATTTCTTGTCCGTGTGCTTTAGTTATCAGTATTCCGTTAGGCTATTTTGGAGGTATCGGAGCAGCAAGCAAAAACGGAATTCTATTCAAGGGCTCAAGTTTTCTCGATATAATGGCATCCATTCAGGTAGTTGTTATGGACAAAACAGGAACACTAACCAAAGGGGTTTTCAAAGTTCAGAAAGTCGTCGCAGTTGATGTTTCAGAAGCCGATTTAGTAAAATGGGTTGCAGCACTCGAAACCAAATCAACACATCCGGTCGGAACGGCCATCATAGAATACGCAAAAGGAACTGAGAAAAATGCAACAGTTACCGATGTGGAAGAAATTGCAGGACATGGATTAAAAGGAAAAGTCGATGGAAACGAAATCCTGGCAGGAAACGTAAAAATGATGAACAAATTTAATATTAATTACGATGTTGAAATTGAGAATACTCCGTTTACTATCATCATCATTGCAATTAATCAAAAATATGCCGGTTATTTTCTAATTGCTGACGAAATTAAGGAAGATGCTAAAGAAGCTATTGAAAGTTTACACAAAATAAATGTGAAGACAGTAATGCTATCGGGCGATAAACAGGCTGTAGTAAATGCCGTAGCCAAAGAATTAAATATAGATTTAGCACACGGTGATTTATTACCGGAACACAAGGTTGAAAAAGTAGAGGAATTGAAATTGCAAAACCTCAAAATTGCCTTTGTTGGTGATGGTGTAAATGATGCGCCGGTAGTAGCCCTTGCCGATGCCGGAATTGCAATGGGCGGTTTAGGAAGCGATGCCACTATCGAAACTGCAGATATCGTAATTCAAAACGACCAACCTCATAAAATATTCACTGCCATAAACATTGGCAAGCAAACCAAGAAAATTGTATGGCAAAACATCACTTTGGCATTTGTAGTTAAAGGAATTGTTCTAATTCTTGGAGCCGGAGGTTTGGCCACTATGTGGGAAGCCGTTTTTGCCGATGTTGGCGTAGCTTTACTAGCTATTTTAAATGCAGTAAGAATACAGAGAATGAAATTTTAGAGTTAATTATTATTCGATAATCAAAGGGTGTTTGTTTTCATTAACAAGCATCCTTTTTTATTTGACGGTAGAAGACACTATGATTTTCTGTTGCATCTCCTTCCCAACGCTCCTAAAAAAATTACCGTCAAAGTTATTGATGCAATAACACGTACACTCCGTGACTTGCGCCGGTAATTTTTTCTCCCAAGCTTCTTTACATAATGTGGCGTTATAGTTCATAAAGAAACTCCCTGCATCTGTAGAACCCCTATCATGAACTATAACAACATTATGTAAAAAAGCCGCGCACCCAACGCTCTCGTCGGCGGTTCAGCGGCAACTTTTTTAATAGCTCCCATCGCATCACCCAGCTATTAAAAAAACCACCACTTCACCGCCGCCACCAACAACGTTAGCCTTTTCAATAGAAGCATTCCCGTTATCTCTATTTCTAATAACTTTCTCGTTAACTGTCTTTATCAGCTAACCGCTTAAATCGGTAGTATTTGCATTGCTTTTATAAGTGCCTTCCCGAATACCATTCAACACCCTTGCTACAATCTACATTCTGTCTTCTGCAGACTATTCAAGGCACCCATAAAACCAAACACCATGCAAGAGTATCATTTTTTATTTGCCTAGAACCTCAGTATAAATTGTTTTCACAATAGCCGATGCCACGCCGTTACAAAGCACATTTATTCTGATTACTAAACACTGCAATCTAAACACTATTTGTTGGCATCAGCTATTCATAAAAGCAATCACAAAATCCCGTTAAGCAAATAAAAAATGATACCCTTGCCAGAACGTCCGCTAATAAAAATAGGAACTATTTGCATTGCTTTTATAACTGCCTTCACGAATAATTTACAACCCACTAACTGAACACTGCCACCTGTAAACTGAACACTATCTCCGGCACCCATAAAACCAAACCAAAGAAAGAGTATAAAATCCGTTCCGGAATTTTATACCCTTTCCGACACGACCGCTATTCGATTGCACCAAGATTATCTAACAACAAGTGGATTTGGAAATCAAAATAAAAAAAAATAAAAAAAGAGAGCAAAGGTAAGTTCCGGGTATTCAAAAAAGCAAGTTCAAGCCCTTCGGGTTTTGAAAAAAATCTCCACCCATACCATTCCATAAAACATTTTTTTTTAGCTCGATGCCTAGCGTTCTTTAGAATTTATCGGGTAGTATTTTTTTCAAAAAACTTGCTTTTTTGAAACCCTCCACTTGGACGACCGGCTTTCTTTTTTTCTCTTTTTTCTTTTGAAAAATTTTGTGTGCGAAGCATAGCGGAGCACTAGACTTTAAAGCCGAAGCCATGACGAATTTCATCATCAAATCCCACCGTATAGGCACTTGTTATGCAAGTCCTCATATTTTTATTCTTAACAAAGGGCTGAACAGCGGTAAGCCTAATAAAGAGTCATATACAAACAGTTT
Source organism: Flavobacterium sp. (assembly GCF_046293665.1). Classification (GTDB taxonomy): domain Bacteria; phylum Bacteroidota; class Bacteroidia; order Flavobacteriales; family Flavobacteriaceae; genus Flavobacterium. The sequence goes on along the minus strand of NZ_JBKBOL010000001.1, from coordinate 144,747 downwards.
TGCAATAATCTTCCAAAATGAAGAGGATTGCGAAAACTTCTATTTTGTTGCTTTCAGTCTATGGCAAACAAGATTTTGGCATAAATATCTAACCGGTTCAGTAATTCCGTATTTAAGGCTGCAGGATTTTAAAAAAGAATTCAATCCAAGAGCCAAAGCAATAATGGAAGAACACGAGCAACATCTTAAGCATGTAGCAGCCTTAAGGCTTCTGGAACAAAAAGAAAAACAATTCCAAGAAAATATAAACCTTATTAATGAAATGCGAAGAGTAATTCTTTACCGCTATTGCAAATAATCAACTAAAAGCAAATACTATGACACTTTTCATCCTTTACCAAACGGATATTTGGAAATCGAAAGCCTCACGCGTTTTCTTTGGCGTTTTTGACTGTCGAAAAAAAGCAACAGACTGCGCAAAATATCATGGACTTGTTACCAATACTTCTGCAGTAGTAGTCGAAGAAGTAATTCTGAACTTGTGTGAGGAATGCCAATAAAAAAAGCCTGGTCTAACGACTAGGCTTTCATCTTGTTTAACCCAAAGGTCACCACAACTAAGGTTAAACTATTCTTTGTGCTTCTTTAAAATTCTCTTTAGTACTAACGACACTATAAAACTGACTACAGCGCCTAATCCGGCCAAAACAACTGTTTTAAGAACATCCGCAGAGTGTATATTTGGCACTATGCTTAAAAATGTTCCTCCGGCAGTACCAATCAGAGTTGAATTATTTGTTGTCATTCTGAACATCTTGAGGATGGTCCTCTTTTGTGGTCAGCTGACTCACTGCAGAGAGAACTCCACCGGCTACTGCTACATAACCACCAACAGTAACTACTGCCACTGGTAAGGATATTGGTGCAGTTAAAATCGTACCGCCAACCGCTGCCAACACTAATCCAATATTTCGAAGCACTTTAAAAAATTTCGGTGTGGGTGATTTTGCTCTTTTAATTACATTCATATCAAATGGAATTAAGATTTAACAATTAACTCGACACTTTCCTTTCGTTTTAAAGATTTATAAACCATGTCCTTTAAACTTTTAAAAGCTTTTCGAGACATTAACCCTAAACCTGGTCCGGAAAGTTTCGTTACAGGAGCAATACAGCCATTCAATTCCTTTTGTGCATTATTCGCAGGGTGAAACAAAATCAAGCTTCTATTTTCAACACCTAAGATTTCCAAATGCCAACCAAATTTGACACTGTACCGCTTTTTAATAAAATATTTCCCCTCCGGAATACAGGAAACTCTCCTCACATTTTTCTTCCAAGGCAATTCAATTGTATTACAAATCTTCTTGCCCTCACATTCGAGTTTCCCATTGGTTCCTTCGGGGAAATAAGTTCTGGTCAATTCAAGAACCATTACACACCGCTATCAACTTTCACGATAGAAAGCGGATTGAATGCACCATTTTTCAATGGATACATTTGCCCGTTGATTTCCTGATAGAATTCAACACCCAAAGCCAAAAACAATGGCTTAGTACTTGCAGCGGTTACAGCGTTGGTTTGGCTGATAACTGCTGTTGCAGTGGCATCCCATGGCAAAATTGCTGTTTCAGAAGTTGCAACCACATACGTTTCAGCTTCAAAATCCACTTCGGCACCGGCAGAAATGATTTTAAAATGAGTGGTTCCACTCGGTGCTGCAAGCATATTTGATGGTACAAATGATGCTAAATCAACTGTGATTTCACCCGATACGCGGTCAATAGCTCCAACAAATGGTGCATACAAACTGGTACCCAGTTTACCTCTGATATTGAATTCAAAACCGAATAACAATTCAGCTTCTCCATCAATTACATTTCGTAATCCTCTGTCGCTAACCGTGTCAGCTTGGATTACTTTTACCATGGCTTGCGTCAATCGGCTTACCATTCTGCCATCGGCAGAATTTAGCAACAATGGGCGCAGCGCTGTTCTCAAAAGTTTACCGGCTTTTCCGGCTCTTCCGAACTCCGAACCATTCTCTCTGGTTCTCTGAAAAGCAGGATCGCTGTCGATTCTGCTTTTCTCAATTCCGCCTTTTTCACGAACTAAATGTCCATCTGCGGAAGTCTTGTAAAAGGTCATACCTCCGATAGTACCTTTCAACTTAATTATGCCTGTCTGTCTAGCCATAATTTCTACATTTTACGATTAATACTCCTTTTCATTTTCACTCCTCATTTCGATTATCGTTGCAACATAATTTCGACTGATTCAAGAACAAAATTTAGACAAACACAGCACATATAAAAGCTCACCCCATACCAGAAATACCAATGCGACAAAATTGTCAGCATTCGACAAAATTGTCACCTAATACAAGCAATAAAAGCCGGTAATTTGCCTTTGTCGAAGCAATTACAATTTTTATTAACTTTAGTCAGTTCTTAGAAAAAATTACTAGCACTTTGAAGGCAGTGAAAGACTAGTTAAAGGTATGGTTAGAGTATGAAAGCGATGAAAAGGCGTATATGCATCACCACAAACGACGTAGAGCTCGTTACAGGTCAAAGCTACCGCCAAAGTCTTAGATTATTGCATGAGATAGCAAAGAGCCATAATAAAGCCCTAAAGTTTGTTACAATTGAAGAATTCTGTAATCATACAGGATTGAATATTGAACAAGTTGAAAAAGCAATATTTGGATGATTATGCAAATGCAGAAAGTGGAGAAATATTAGTCTCCCGACTCTTTAACCACTTTAAAAACCACTTCATTTTTTAGTGTAGTTTTGCCCCAAATGTTTTGAATTTCAATAAGGATTTTGTAAATTTACAATTCACAAATTAATGCAATCTACTAGGATTAATTAATAGGGGATAAATTCGGTTACCCGGATTATATTAAATTTACAAAGCTACTGTTTACACCATATTGAGAGGTAAGTTACAAACCCTCTTTCTCCACAAAAAAGCCGAAATCATTTGATTTCGGCTTTTTTTATTTTCCGTTTTTCAAGTCTTCCGCTACTTTTTCCAATTCAGCATACCAATCTTCTCCGAATTTTCGAATCAATGCTTCTTTTACGAATTTGTAAACCGGCACTTGAAGTTCTTTTCCTAAGGTACAAGCATCGTTACAAATGTCCCAACGGTCGTAATTCACGGCAGCAAATTCACTGAAATCTTTGACTCTAATTGGGTATAAATGACACGAAACCGGCTTTTTCCAGTTGATGATACCTTGATTATAAGCTTGTTCAATGCCGCAAAGTGCAGTTTTCCCATCGAAAATTACATACGCACAATCTTTATTGTCAATTAGTGGCGTTTCTAAATCTTGGTCGGTTCCGACAACCCAAGTGCCTAATTTTTCTATGGCTTCAATGCCTTCTTTTCTTAGAAACGGTTTTACTTTCGGATAGATTTCTTCCAAAATTTTGGTTTCCTCTTGACTCAAAGGTGCACCGGCATCACCATCAACACAACAAGCGCCGTGACAAGCCGAAAGATTGCACACAAAATCTTTTTCGAGTATGTCTTCTGAAACGATGGTTTTACCTAATTGGAACATGGTCTTGTTTTAAGAATGCAAAAGTACAAATGAAATTTGGCTTAAGTGAATTATTAAAAACCTAATTTTGCAAAAAATAAACGTCATGAATTTAGATTTTAGAGAAATAGCCACAGCGACCATGGTGCTTTTTGCGGTGATAGACATCGTTGGAAGTATTCCGGTGATTATTGATTTGAGGACAAAATTTGGTCATATCCAATCAGAGAAAGCGTCGTTAGTTTCGGCCGGAATCATGATTGCTTTTCTTTTTGTGGGTGAAGAAATTCTGAAGCTAATTGGTATTGATGTGAATTCATTTGCGGTTGCCGGTTCGTTTGTGCTGTTCTTTTTGGCTTTGGAAATGATTTTGGGCATTAGACTATACCGCGATGAAGCCGCCACTTCTGCTTCGATTGTACCGATAGCATTTCCTTTGATTGCCGGTGCGGGAACGATGACCACCTTACTTTCTTTGCGTGCCGAGTTTCAATCGATTAATATAATCATAGCTATTTTGTTGAACATTGTACTGGTTTATGCGGTATTAAAATCGTCTTCAAAAATTGAAAGAATGTTGAGTAAAAACGGCTTGAGTATCATTAGAAAAGTTTTTGGAGTAGTTTTACTGGCAATAGCTGTTAAATTATTTGCGGCTAATGTTAAAGGGTTATTTGCCTAAACTTAAAAATTAGTATTTTTGTTCCATAAATTAATTTCATGAAAATTTTCACCAACATACTTATAATTTTGGCCGTTGCGTTAATCTTGGTCAATATTTATTTACTAGATTTTAATAATCCTTTTGAAGGTGACAGCATAGTGGCTTTGATCGGTATTGCCGCGTCTTTTTGTGCGGTCTTGATCCTTTTGATTTTTAGAATGTCTAAAAAAATTGAAGACAAACTAAAAAACTAAGGGTTTCTCAAATTCCAAAGAGGAAATGTCTAAAATCAAATGTTCGGGACTTTATATTTGATTTTGGTTCTTTTTTGGAATTTGCCATTTTATAATTTCTAATTTTTCTTCTATGTATGATGTTTTGATTATTGGCGGCGGTGTTTCAGGCATGTCTTGTGCTTTGATTTTAGGATCGGCAAAAAACAAATCTTTTGTTACAGATAAAAAAATAGGTATCATCACGCATCAAAAAGCTTCCTCATTGCAAGATGCTGTTTTTAATAACGCTTACGGAATTCATGCCGGAACGTTAGGATCGGAACTTTTGATGTACAGCGTTGAACACTTACATAATGTCTATCCGCACGTTCAGCAAATCCCAAACGAAAAAGTGATGAAGATAGAAGGTGAAGCAGGAAATTTTAGCGTAATCACCAATAAAAATACTTACCAAACTAAAATTGTTGTCATCGGAATTGGCGCAGGAAATCCATTCACTATTGAAGGTTTAGAAGACTATATCATGCCGCATCAAAAAGTGATTCCCGAGAAAAACAGAATCCAACTCAGAAACATCGACCACAAAGTAACTGAAGGAATCTACGCCACCGGAACTTTAGCCGGTTGGCGAAGCCAATTAGCGATTGCTGCCGGAAGTGGCGCTTCTGTGGCTACCGATATTTTGACTTTATGGAATAATGGCATTCATGTACAAGTGCATGATAGTATCAAAAAGTAAATTTACTTCAAAATCGCTTTTAACATCGCATCATCCTTTAACAGGATTTGGTAGTATTGGTTTTCACCAAAAAGTTGTCGGGCAAATTCAGCAGTTAGGTATTTTTTAACCAAAGCATCATTATTCGCCAAAGACATTTTTAGACCGGCATCTTTTAAATAACCTTCGAATAAGTTTACATAACTTTTGTCTTGTTGCATTTTGGTCAAAAACGCCTCAAATTTTTGTCCTTTAAACGAATCGCGGTTTTTATCTAATTGTTCGAAAACAAAATGACTCACCAAACCGGAGCTTAAAATATAGGCCAAACTTTCCTCACCTTTTTTCACTTCCAATGGCACAAAAACATCCGGAACGATGCCGCCACCGCCATAAACGATTCGGCCTTTTTTTGTTTTGAATTTTAAAGAATCAGCGACTTTGATTTTGTTTTTGGCATACAATTCTCCGTTTTCATATCGGGTTTCGAAATCATGACTGTAGGCTTCGCCTTGGCCTTTCACATAAGGCTTTTGGATAGAACGACCGCTTGGCGTGTAATATCGGGAAGTGGTTAATCGAACAGCCGAACCGTCAGCAAAATCGATTTCGCGTTGTACTAATCCTTTTCCGAAAGAACGTCTTCCGACAATAGTTCCGCGGTCATTATCTTGAATGGCACCGGCCAAAATTTCGCTCGCAGAAGCTGAGTTTTCATCGATTAAAACGAAGACTTTTCCGGTTTCAAAAATGCCTTCTTCCGTAGCAAAAGTTTTGTTGATTTCGCCTTTTTTGTTTTTGGTGAAAACGATTAATTCTTTGTCTTTCAATAATTCGTCTGCGATTTCAACCGCTTTTTCCAAATAACCACCGCCGTTGTCACGCAAATCGATAACTAAAGTGGTCATGCCTTGTTTTTTCAATTGCTCCAAGCCAACTCGGAATTCTGAGTACGTGCTTTCGGCAAAACGATTGATTTTGATGTAACCGGTTGTGGCGTTGAGTTTCAAATAAGTGTCAACACTTTTTATCGGAACAACATCGCGAATTACCGGAATTTTTAATTTTTTGTTGGTGCTTTTTCGGTAAATGGTCAGTAAAACACTGGAACCTTCTTCACCTTTTAGTTTGTTGAACAAACTGTCTGTTGGTAATTTTCGACCAAAAAGTTTGTCTTTATCGGCGTATAAAATGCGGTCACCGGCTAAGATGCCTGCTTTTTCGGCCGGACCATTTTCAAGAGGTTTTACAATGGTAACGGTATCGTTGAACATATAAAAATTCACGCCAATTCCTACGAAGTCGCCTTTCATCAATTCGGCTTCCGAAGATTGTTCACTTGGCGGAATATAAACCGAATGCGGATCAAGGTTGGCTAAAATGCTATTCACCGTCAAATCAACAATAGAATCAGAATTGACATCGTCAACATATTCGTCGTTGATGAAATCGATTAGTCTCTCAATTTTGGCTTTGCTGGCGTTTTGTTTGGAAAGCGTTCGTTTTGGAAAATTGAGCATACCGCCAATGATGATTCCCAAGGCCACGCAAGAGAACAATAATAAAGGCAAATATTTTTCCTTAGATTTCATAAGATGAATGATGAGGTGTTAGTCTAAATTTTCGATTTTAGTTACTTCAACACCGGCTTTTCTCAGAAAGTCTAAACCTGATTCATCGCGGTATCCGTTGTGATAAACGACACGTTTAATTCCGGATTGGTGGATGAGTTTGCTACATTCTTTACAAGGCGAAAGTGTTATATATAAAGTGGCATTTTCACAAGTTTGGGTAGAACGAGCGACTTTGGAAATGGCATTGGCTTCGGCGTGTAAAACGTACCATTTGGTTAATCCTTCGTCGTCTTCGCAACAGTTTTCAAATCCGGATGGCGTTCCGTTGTAGCCGTCGGAAATGATCATTCGGTCACGCACGATGATGGCGCCGACTTGTTTGCGTTTGCAATAAGACAATTTGCTCCATTCGGCCGCAATTCTTAGGTAGGCGACGTCGTATTTTTTTTGTTTGGCTTCTTTCATAACATGCTGAACTTGTTTACTGCGTCAGTTTGCTGCGCTCGGGTCAGAATCATTTGCAAGATTCTGTAAAATCAAATGGTTTTTCTCATAGCCCCGCTATCTGTTACAATCTTTTTTAAATTGAAACAATTTAAAAAAGATTGTAACAGATAGCGGGAAAATGGATAGCAAATATACCTAAACCTTTCGCTCCAAAACAATTATTTAACCCAAATTTCACTTTGTAAAATCATCGGAATCACAACACCAATGATGAAGGCAGAAATGATTAAAATCCAGTCGCGTTTCGAGAATTTTAATAGTGTTTGAAAGATAAAAGCGAGTATTAGCGCCGCGATGACTACTATAATTTGAGCCGCTTCAATACCAAGAGCAAATTCAAACATGGGCAATAATTTGTCGGTTGGTTTTCCGGAAAGAATGCTGTTGAAGTAGTTTGAAAATCCTAATCCGTGAATGATTCCGAAAAAAAGTGTGATGAAACCAATGAAAGTTGGGTTGTCTTTTTTAGCGGATTTTCCAGTGCTGTAAAGATTAAAAATGGCCGTAATTAAGATGGTAATAGGAATTAAAAACTCAATAAAAACGGGATTGATTTTTATGATTTCAAAAACAGAAAGAAACAAAGATAAAGTATGTCCAAGGGTGAATAAGGAGACTAAAATTAAAATTCGTTTCCAGGCTTTGGTGTCATAAGGAACGGTTAAGGCTAAAAGAAATAAAACATGATCGTAAGCAGAGATATCAAGCACATGTTTTAAACCGATATTGAAGTATATCCAGAAATCTGACATTATGGTTTGGTTGTTTTGTTTAGTGGTTTGGAACGTAAACTTACAATTAATTTTAATTGCGCTTTAAAAATAAACCTGAAAATCGATAAAAAACATTTTGGAAATAGGTTTTCTAAAAAAGGAAATTGGCTTATATTTGCAGTATTAAAACCAATAAAATTATGTCAATTTCAGATTTATTTGATAGCGAATTTAAAAGCAGAAACAAAGGCCATTTTTCGGCTATCGTTCGTGTTGCTACTGCCGACGGCGATATGAGCAAAGAAGAGAAAGAGTTTTTGGATAAATTGGCCGTTCGTTTAGAAATATCCGCAGCAGAATATGAAGAGATTTTAGAAAATCCTTTAAAATACCCAATCAATCCGCCGTATTTGCATGTGCAAAGATTAGAGCGTTTGTATGATTTGTCGCGTATGGTTTATGCGGATCATATTTTGGGACCAAAACAAAAAGAAATCCTAACCAAATTTGCTTTGGCTTTAGGATTTACTCCGGGGAATGTACCTTATATTGTTGATAAAGCGTTGTCGTTATTGGTGATGAATGTAGATTCGGATACGTTTGTGTACGAGATGACACATATGAATAAGTAAAAAGGCAAAAGGCAATAGCCAAAAGTTAACTTTAATATAAAAAGGCAGGAATAATTTATTTCCCTGTCTTTTTTGTTTTCTAATGCCTGGTGCCATTTGGCTAATGCCTAGACATATTTAGCCATAAATTCTTCCGCTTTTTCAACCATATTGTAGCTTCCACAGAAGAAAGGCACGCGTTGGTGCAATTCTGTTGGGTTGATTTCCATGATTCTGCCAAAACCGTCTGAGGCTTTTCCACCGGCTTGTTCAGCGATAAACGCCATTGGATTGCATTCGTATAGCAAACGCAATTTTCCGTTAGGCGATTTGGAACTCGTTGGATAAATATAAATCCCGCCTTTAATCATATTTCTGTGAATATCGGAAACCAAACTTCCGATGTATCTTGAAGTATAAGGTCGGTCGCCTTCTTCCAGCTGACAGTATTTCAAATAATCTTTCACGCCTTGAGGGAAATGCACGTAGTTGCCTTCGTTGATAGAGTAAATATTTCCGTCTTTTGGGAATTCCATATTCGGATGGGACAAATAAAACGTTCCAATCGCCGGATTTAAGGTAAACCCGTTAACGCCATGACCAGTCGTATACACTAACATGGTTGAAGTACCGTAAATCACATAACCGGCGGCTACTTGCTGAGTTCCGGGTTGGAGAAAATCTGCTGAAGTTACAGGTGTTCCAACAGGTGTTACTCTACGAAATACCGAAAAAATTGTCCCTACTGATACATTCACATCTATATTTGAAGAACCATCTAAAGGATCCATTAAAACTACATATTTGTTGCTGTGTGTTTTATCGGAACCGGCAACGGTGATGTAATCATCATTCTCTTCGGAAGCAATTCCGCAGACAATTTCGCGGTTGATTAAAGTTTGGATAAAAACTTCATTGGCATAAACATCCAACTTTTGTTGGTCTTCGCCTTGGATATTTTGGTCTCCGGCAGCGCCGATGATATCCACTAAACCGGCTTTGTTCACCTTATAGTTTACGACTTTCGCCGCCAATCGGATGGAATTGATGATTCGGGATAATTCTCCGGAGGAATATTTAAACTCTTCCTGTTTTTCGATGATAAATTCACCAAGCGTTTTGTTGCGTTCTTCCATTGCGAAATCGTTGTAGTTGTGGCTGCAAATATCGCTAAATTTGCCCAAGAAAAAATGTATTTCGCAAAGAAATTATTAATTGTATTTTTGCGGAAAATTTAATCCAAATGAACATCCGAAAAGGAACTAAAGCTGACATGCAAGCGGTACTCGATTTAATCCAAGAATTGGCAGTTTTTGAAAAGGAACCGGATGCTGTAGTGGTAACCGTAGCCGATTTAGAGCGCGATGGTTTTGGCGAAAATCCTTTGTTTCATACATTCGTAGCGGAAGTTGAAAATGACCCGAGCGATAGCGAACAGGCGAAGCAGATTGTTGGCATGGCGTTGTATTATTATCGCTATTCTACTTGGAAAGGAAGAACCATTCATTTGGAGGATTTAATAGTCAAAGAAAAAATGCGCGGCACCGGTTTAGGTTTGGCTTTGTATACCAAAATTATGGAACAAGGCAAAGCAGACAACGTTCGAAGAATCGAATGGAATGTCTTAGATTGGAATACGCCGGCCATAGAATTTTATAAAAAATCGGGGGCGAAAATTTTAGCAGATTGGGACGTCGTTCAAATGGACGAACAAGGAATAAATGAATTTTTAACTAATTTATAATGAGAATTTTCAAATTTGGGGGAGCATCCGTTAAAGATGCTGAAGGTATTAAAAACGTATTTAGTGTATTAGAAAAAGTAGGTCATGAAGACACGCTTTTGGTGATTTCCGCAATGGGAAAGACCACAAATGCTTTAGAAGTAGTCATCAAGAATTATTTTGAGAAATCGAATGAATTGCATTCCTCACTACAAGAAGTCAAGAAGTACCACTACCAAATTTTGATGGATTTGTTTGAAGACGAAGAGCACGATGTGTACTTTGCCGTAAACAATCATTTCGCCGATTTAGAATATTTTATCCGAAGCAGCAAATCGCCCAACTACAACTATGTTTATGACCAAGTGGTGAGTTATGGTGAGATTTTGTCCACTACGATTGTTAGTCATTATTTCAATCAAGCCGGTTTGAAAAACAATTGGATTGACGTTAGGAATTTCATCAAAACCGATAATACGTATCGTGATGCCAATGTCGATTGGGAAAAAACCCAGCAGTTGATTTCTAAAGGCGTAAAGAAAAAAGCACTCAATATTACGCAAGGATTTTTAGGGTCAGATGAAAATAATTTCACCACTACTTTAGGACGTGAAGGTTCCGATTATACGGCGGCGATTTTTGCCTATTGCTTAAACGCTGAAAGCGTAACCATTTGGAAAGACGTTCCGGGTGTGATGAATGCTGATCCGAGGTATTTTGAAAATGCGATTTTATTGAATCAAATTTCCTATCGTGAAGCCATTGAATTAGCGTTTTACGGAGCAACCGTGATTCACCCAAAAACGTTACAACCGCTACAGAAAAAAGAAATTCCGTTGCATGTAAAATCGTTTATCAATCCGCTTTTGCCGGGAACCAGTGTTTCTAAAGGAAAAGATTTAGAGCCACACACGCCTTGTTATATTGTAAAAAGAGACCAATTATTGATTTCACTATCGTCTATCGATTTCTCTTTTATTATGGAAGAAAACATCAGCGAGATTTTTGCTTTGTTTCATCAATACAAGATGAAAGTGAGTTTGATTCAGAACTCAGCCATTAGTTTTTCAGTAAGTGTGGAAGATAAATTTGGTAATTTCAATGAGTTGAAAGCCATTTTGTCTAAAAAATTCAAAGTTGCTTACAATGAAAATGTGTCTTTATATACGATTCGCCACTTCAACAAAGAAGCTGCCGAAATGGTGGAAAAAGACAAAACGGTACTGTTGAAACAGATTTCGAGAGAGACGATGCAGGTTGTGACAAAGGAATAATTCGATTTTATTTTATACTTTTATAAAAAAAAGACATGGAAATCAAAGATTTATCAAAGTATTCCAATGCTGAAAAAATTTTGTTGGCAGAACAATTATGGGACAGTGTTGCTAAGAGTGAAATCGAATTGTCTTGTGAAATCGAAATGGAATTAGACCATAGACTTCAATTGTTGGAAGAAGGTAAAACGACTTTATATTCTTTGGATGAGGTAAAAAGCCACATCAACAAAATCAGAAAATAATAATGCATAAAATTAGTTTTACTAAAGAAGCATTATTTGACGTTGAAGCTATAGTTCTTTGGCACGAAGAACATAGAGTTGGACTTTCTTACGATTTTGAATTGTGTCTTGAAGTAGGATTGACCGAAGTTTCCAGAAATCCCAATCATTTTCAAAAGCGTTATAAAAACGTAAAAGTTAGATTTATTTCCCGATTTCCCTTTGGAATTCATTATCTCATTAAAGAAAATGAAGTTGTAGTTTTGGGTGTTTTTCACACATCTCGTTCGCCAAAAAATTGGTCTAAAAGAATTTAAATCCTAACAAAACATACATTTTCAATGGTTTTTACGTTTATATATGTATGCTGAAAAAAGGGCTATTATTATTGGTGCTACTCGGTTTTTCCGGTCTTTCGGCTCAGGAAATCAAATCGTTGTACCAAACCAAAAAAATAGCGGTTTCTACTGATACTATCGCTATTGAAAAAGTAAGCATAAGCCCGAGTTTTTTCAAATTACTAACAAGAGAAGGCAAAGAAATTGATACCGCTTTCTACAAAGTCGATTTCAAAACCGGAAAATTGTTTTTCAAGAATGGTTTTACTTCCGCAGATAGTTTGACCATTCGCTATTTCAAATACCCCGAACATTTAACCAAAACTTATAGTATTTACGACCAAGACAAAGTGGTTCCCAATGAAGCCGGAAATCTTTACCAAGTCAACCGTTCCATCAAAAAATTTGTCCCATTTGAAGGCTTGAACACCTCCGGAAGCATTACTCGTGGCGTAACGATAGGCAACAATCAGAACGCTTCGGTAACTTCGAATCTCGATTTACAAATCACCGGAAAAATTTCGGATAAAGTCTCACTCCGTGCGTCGATTCAGGATTCTAATATTCCTTTGCAAGACAATGGTTATTCGCAACGATTAGATGAGTTTGACCAAATTTTCATCGAATTATTTACCGACAAATGGAATATCCGCGCCGGCGATTTATTTCTTGAAAACCGACAATCTCGCTTTTTGAATTTCAACAAGAAAGTACAAGGATTGTCAACGCGTTTTACTTTTGGTGGCGAAGAGAATAAGACGGAAATCTTTGCTTCAGCGGCTTTGGTTCGCGGACAATATGCTAAAAGCGCTTTTACCGGACAAGAAGGCAATCAAGGGCCGTATAAATTGCGTGGGAATAATGGCGAATTGTATGTCCTAGTAATCTCAGGTTCGGAACGAGTTTATGTCAATGGCATTCTAAAAAAACGTGGCGAAAACAACGATTACATCATCGATTATAATGCCGGAGAAATCACGTTTACGTCTTTGTTTCCTATTACTTCCGAAATGCGAATCGTCATCGAATACCAATATTCGGACAGGAGTTATACCCGATTTGTAACTTATGGCGGTGCCAATTATACGTCGAAAAACTGGAGCTTGGGCGGTTATTTGTATTCTGAAAACGATGTCAAAAACCAACCGTTGCAACAAAGTTTGTCACCTGAGCAAGTCGCTATTTTGGCCAATGCCGGAGACGATGTCAACCTCATGAACGCGCCATCAGCGTATTTGGATACGTATTCAGAAAATAAAATTTTGTACAAAAAAGTCTTCGTCAATGCGGTCGAAGTTTTCGAATATTCGAATAATCCCGAAGACGAATTATACAACGTAAGATTTACATTAGTTGGTAATAATCTCGGGAATTATATTTTAACCAACACCGGTGCAATTGGTAAAATTTACCAATATGTCGAACCGATAGCCGGTATTCCGCAAGGCAATTATGAACCGATTACCCGATTAGTCGCGCCAACAAAAATCCAGATTGCCACGGTTTTAGGAAAATACAATCCGAACGAGAAGACTTTGGTAGATTTTGAAGTTGGTATCAGCAATAACGACCAAAACTTATTCTCTTCTATTGATGATGCCAATAATAAAGGTGTCGCCGGAAAACTGAATTTCAAGCAAAGATTATTTTCTAAAAAATGGCGAATTGATGCGTTTGGAAATTACCAATATGTACAAGAAAATTTCAGAACCATTGAGCGTTTGTTCAATATCGAATTCAATCGCGATTGGAATTTAACCACTTTTGAAGGCAATCAGAGTTTAATTATTAATGGGTTAGATTTCTCTTTACCCGAAAAAGGCAAACTAACTTACCAATTCGAGAAATTGGATTTCTCCGAAAGTTTTTCAGGAAACCGTCATTTGGTTAATGGTTTTTTCAAACTCAAAGATTGGAATTTATCCCAAAACACCAGTGTTTTAAATAGTGATGGTAGTTATGCAAAGTCTACTTTCATTAGAAATCAATCGCAAGCACGTTATCATTTTAAAAAGAATTGGATTGGCGGTAGCTTGAGTTTGGAGGATAATAAAGAAAGATTAGTGTCAACGAACCAACTGTCGGTCTTGAGCCAAAAATTTACCGAATATGGCGCATTCCTCGGGCGTGGAGATAGTACAAAAGTTTTTGTCGAATTAGGTTATTTGCATCGTGTCAACGACAGTTTACAAAACGGCTTCTTGCAAAAAGTTAATACTTCACATTCCTATTATTTAAAATCAAAATTGATTCAAACCGACAAAACTAATTTGGCTTTATTTGTCAACTACAGAAATTTGAAATTTGAAGATCAGACAAGAGGTAGCGAACCGTCCTTAAATTCAAGGTTATTGTATAACGATCAATTTTTCAAACAATTTGCCCAAGTTACGACAGCTTATGAAACTACCTCCGGAACGATTGCCCAACAAGAATTCACTTATCTGGAAGTTGAGCCCGGACAAGGTGTTTACACTTGGATTGACTACAACAACAACGGAATTCAAGAATTACAAGAATTTGAAATCGCTCCGTTTCCTGATCAAGCTCGATATGTTCGCGTGTTTTTGCCGAATCAGATTTTTGTTAAAACCCATCAGAATAAATTTTCGCAATCGTTGACCTTGAATCCGGCGCAATGGCAAAATACTAAAGGTCTTAAGAAAGTGTTGTCTCATTTTTACAATCAAACCTCGTTTTTAATCGAGCGAAAAATTCGTCGAAACGGGGATAATTTCGACCTAAATCCTTTTTCTAAAGATGAAGACAATTTATTAGGATTGAACACCAGTTTCCGCAATAGTTTGTTTTACAACCGCGGTAAACAAAAGCACTCAACGACTTATACTTTTAACCAAAACGAACTCCAAACGTTACTTTCTGTAGGTTCTCAAGAAAGCGAAAACAAGTCGCATCAATTGCAATACACGCATTTGGTTCAAAAATCTTGGTTGTTTAATTTAGGTGCTAAAACTATTAAGACTACTTTGTTTTCTGAAAATTATGAGAGCAAAAATTTTGAAGTTAAAGCATACCAAATCAATCCAAAAATCTCCTATTTGTTTAATAAAAATGCCAGTTGGGATGTTTTTTACGAATACCAAAATAAAGAAAATCAAATTGGCAATTCGGAACAATTGAAGCAAAATCGTTTCGGCACATCTTTTTCTTATGCCAGCGAAAAGAAATTTACGATGAATGGAGAATTCTCATTATATGACAATAAGTTTGTTGGCGATGCCTTATTGCCGGTGGCTTTTCAAATGTTAGAGGGTTTACAGCCGGGTAAAAACCTAACATGGCGATTGTTGTTGCAAAAGAATTTGACTCAATTTTTAGATATTAACATCAATTACCAAGGAAGAAAAACAGAAACCAGCAAATCCATTCACACCGGAAATGTTCAATTGAGAGCATATTTTTAATGTTAATTAGTACTTCGCATTTATTTTTTTCTTACTTTTAATCAAGCTAAATATTTAAATTAATCACCATGAAAAAACTAATTTTAATTTGTTTTCTTTTTGCTTTTATAGCAAATACCAATGCGCAAGAAAAGCTTACTGATCAAATGAAGACGGCTAAAGCAACCTCAGAAAAAGCAGCAATAGAAAAAGCAGCAAAAGAAAAAGAGGCTAAAATTAAAGCAGAGAATGAAGCCAAAGTGCGTTTGAAAAAAGACGGAACGCCGGATAAACGCTATAAAACAGAAGCTAAAGTGCCATTAAAGAAAGACGGCACGCCTGACAAGCGTTACAAAGCAAAAGAGAACAATGCCTCTGCCACCGGAAAAGCCAATTCAGCAGCCGGAAAAGCCAAAGCAGCAGCTAATAAAACAGAAGCTAAATCTAAAATAGCTATAAAAGAAAGAGTTTCCAGCGAAAAAGCACCTAAAAACAATAAGGATAAGGTCACAGGAACCTATAATGGTAAAAAAGTGTATACCGGGCCAAGAGGAGGAAGATATTATATCAACTCTAATGGTAATAAAACCTATATTTCGGATGACAAATAAGAAATAAAAGTACACTTTGCAGAGAGCGGTTTTTTCAAGCGAAAAACCGCTCTTTTTTTAGCCCCAAAAAACCGATTTCAGAAGAGGCTAAAATGTTAAAATTTCGGCATCAGTAAATTCTTAACTTCCTTTGTTTTAGGGCTTTTTCATGTTTTTTTAAAAATTATAATATTGAAAATCAACAAGTTAATAATAAATCAAAAAGATCAAACAAAAGCCTTTTTTGTTAAAAACTAGACCCGATTGTGAATAAGTTTGGCTTTCTTTTTACGTTTCGTTTGACAATCTTTGTAACAGACAGATTTTAGATAAAATCTCCCCAATAATCCAAATAATAATTTCAAAATGGCTGCTATCGAACCAATTTTACAAGAAAACAAAAACCGCTTCGTGATTTTCCCAATCAAACACCATGATATCTGGGATTGGTACAAAAAAATGGAAGCCAGTTTTTGGACTGCCGAGGAAATCGACTTACACCAAGATTTATCAGACTGGAATAACAAATTGAATAGCGATGAAAAATATTTCATCAAACACATTTTGGCCTTCTTTGCCGCTTCTGACGGAATTGTAAACGAGAATTTAGCAGAAAACTTCGTAAACGAAGTGCAGTATCCGGAAGCCAAGTTTTTCTACGGTTTCCAGATTATGATGGAAAACATCCACAGCGAAACCTATTCGCTATTGATTGATACGTATGTTAAAGATGAAGCTGAAAAAAATCAATTGTTTAACGCCATTGATGTATTTCCGGCGGTAAAGAAAAAAGCAGATTGGGCTATGAGATGGATTAGTTCTGATTCATTTGCAGAAAGATTAATTGCTTTCGCAGCGGTAGAAGGCATCTTTTTCTCAGGGGCATTCTGTTCGATTTTTTGGTTGAAAAAACGCGGTTTAATGCCGGGATTGACTTTCTCCAACGAATTAATTTCACGTGACGAAGGTGTTCACTGCGATTTCGCCGTGCATTTGCACAACCACCATTTGGTAAACAAAGTGTCTAAAGCCAGAATCACCGAAATTATCACCGACGCTTTAACTATCGAAAGAGAATTCATCACCGAATCACTTCCGGTAAGTTTAATCGGGATGAACGCCAACTTAATGACACAATACCTAGAGTTTGTAGCCGACAGATTATTGGTGGAATTAGGATGCAAAAGAGTCTACAACTCCAACAATCCTTTCGATTTCATGGACATGATTTCGTTACAAGGAAAAACCAATTTCTTTGAAAAACGCGTGGCCGAATACCAAAAAGCCGGCGTAATGTCAAAAGATACCGACGATCAAAAAATTAGCTTCGACGCTGATTTCTAATTTGAAGATTTTAAAATTTGAAAATGCTGCTTAAGCGTTGAATAATTATAAACACTTCGGATTTAAAAAAAATAAAGATTTGAATTGTTGCTGAAATTCATTTTCAAATCTTCACACGAGCGTTAGCGAACTGACGTAAGTAAATTGCCGAATTTTCAAATCAATTACAATTAACCCGAAATAGCGAAGGGATTCCCTATTTCACAAAACAAAACAAGTATGTACGTAGTAAAAAGAGACGGTCACAAAGAACCGGTAATGTTTGACAAAATCACAGATAGAATTAAAAAACTATGCTATGGTTTGAATGAATTGGTCGACGCTGTAAAAGTAGCGATGAAAGTTATCGAAGGATTGTATGACGGAGTAACCACTTCCGAATTAGACAACCTAGCCGCAGAAACAGCCGCGTCCATGACCGTAACACACCCGGATTATGCGCAATTAGCCGCTCGTATTGCTATCTCCAACTTACATAAAAACACCAACAAATCATTCTCGGAAACGATGAATGAAATGTACCATTATGTTAATCCTAGAACCAACCAACAAGCTCCATTGCTTTCGGATGAGGTTCACCAAGTGATTCAGGAAAATGCCGAGTTTTTAAACTCTCACATCATATACAACCGAGATTTTAACTACGATTATTTCGGTTTCAAAACCTTAGAGCGTTCGTATTTGTTAAAAATCAACGGTAAAATCGTAGAGCGCCCACAACATATGTTGATGCGTGTATCGGTTGGAATTCACTTAAACGACTTAGAATCGGTAATAGAAACTTACGATTTAATGTCGAAAAAATTCTTTACTCATGCGACGCCAACGCTTTTCAACGCCGGAACACCAAAACCACAAATGTCATCTTGTTTCTTGTTATCCATGAAAGATGACAGTATTGATGGTATTTACGATACGTTAAAAAATACCGCGAAAATTTCCCAATCTGCGGGCGGAATCGGTTTATCAATTCACAACGTTCGTGCAACCGGTTCATACATCAGAGGAACTAACGGAACATCCAACGGAATTGTTCCAATGCTACGTGTATTCAACGACACCGCGCGTTACGTTGACCAAGGCGGCGGAAAAAGAAAAGGAAGTTTCGCCATTTATCTAGAAACTTGGCATGCCGATATTTTCGAATTCCTCGATTTGAAAAAGAACACCGGAAAAGAAGAAATGCGTGCACGTGATTTGTTCTTCGCGATGTGGACCTCAGATTTGTTTATGAAACGTGTAGAAGAAGATGCGCAATGGACTTTAATGTGTCCAAACGAATGTCCAGGCTTATGCGACGTTTACGGAGACGAGTTTGAAGCCATGTACACGTCTTACGAAGCACAAGGAAAAGGAAGAAAAACGGTAAAAGCGCGTGAACTTTGGGAGAAAATCCTCGAATCACAAATCGAAACCGGAACACCATACATGTTGTACAAAGATGCCGCGAACAGAAAATCGAACCAAAAGAATTTGGGCACCATTCGTTCATCCAACTTGTGTACCGAAATCATGGAATACACCTCGGAAGACGAAATTGCGGTTTGTAACTTGGCTTCTATTTCGTTACCCATGTTTGTCAACAACAACAGATTTGATCACGAATTGTTATTCAACGTAACCAAACGTGTAACCCGCAACTTAAACAAAGTAATCGACCGCAATTACTATCCTGTAAAAGAAGCCGAAAACTCTAACATGCGTCACCGTCCGGTGGGATTAGGCGTACAAGGTTTGGCCGATGCGTTCATCTTATTGAGAATGCCGTTCACCAGCGATGAAGCCAAACAATTGAACCAAGAAATATTCGAAACGCTATACTTCGCCGCCGTAACCGCTTCGATGGAAATGGCGAAAGAAGAAGGTCCATATTCAAGCTTTAAAGGGTCGCCAATTTCAGAAGGTTTGTTCCAACACAACCTATGGAACATCAAAGACGAAGAATTATCAGGCCGTTGGGATTGGGCAAGCTTGCGCAAAGAAGTAGTAAAACACGGGGTGAGAAACTCCTTATTGGTAGCACCGATGCCAACTGCTTCAACATCACAAATCCTTGGAAACAATGAAGCTTTCGAACCCTATACTTCTAACATTTACACGCGTCGTGTATTGTCAGGAGAATTTATTGTGGTAAACAAGCATTTGTTGATGGATTTGGTAGAAAGAGGTTTGTGGGACGAAAGCTTAAAGCAAGAAATCATGCGCAACAACGGTTCCGTGCAAGGCATCGACAGAATTCCTGAAGACTTAAAAGAACTATACAAAACCGTTTGGGAAATGTCGATGAAAGACATTATCGACATGTCGCGTCACAGAGGTTATTTCATTGACCAATCACAATCGTTGAACTTGTTTATGCAAGATGCCAACTATGCGAAACTAACGTCAATGCACTTCTACGCTTGGAAAAGCGGCTTGAAAACCGGAATGTATTACCTAAGAACCAAAGCTGCGGTTGACGCCATCAAGTTCACGTTGAACAACGATAAAAAAGCGGAACCAATCTTATCCGAACCGGAAGCTGTAGGCGTTGAAGTAGTAGCACCAACCGAAAACGGAGAAATGACCGCCGAAGATTTTGCCGCCATGGTAGAACAAGCCAGAGCCGCTGCCGCAAATGGCGGTGATGATTGCGAAATGTGTGGTTCTTAATTGATATAAATAAAAAAAGCTTCAATTGCAGTTGAAGCTTTTTTTAAGAATGTAGATAATATAACTGAAGTTCTATTCTACAGCCAAAAAGTTATTAAGTTTTGACAAGCAAATATAACATAATTTGGTAAAAAAAGGACTTCTCTAGTATAAATTTCTAAATACACACAAGATGAGTACAAAGAAACCAACCACAGTTGGATACAGAAGCGCAGTTACCGGTAGATACGTTAAGCCTAGCTATGCAGCAAGTCATCCAAGAACTACTGTTAGTATCACTAAAAAAAAGTAGTTTAAACTTTAGGGAGTTAGTAATAACTCCCTTTTTTAACTAAATTATATTAATATTAAGCAAATATGAAGAATGAATTGATTAAGAGTTTGACAAATGATTTCGAAGATCATTCACAAACGACAGAGAACGGAATAGAGTTTTGGTTTGCAAGAGATATTCAACATCTATTGGGATATTCTGAATGGAGAAATTTCAACAAAGTAATTTTAAAAGCAAAAACTTCTTGTGAAGCTTCTGGAAATCTAATTTCAGACCATTTTGTTGACGTCAACAAAATGGTTCCAATTGGTTCAGGGACCGATAGAGAAATAGATGATATAATGTTAACTAGATATGCATGTTATTTAGTTGCTCAAAATGGAGACCCAAGAAAAGAAGAGATTGCTTTTGCGCAAAATTATTTTGCAATACAAACACGAAAATTTGAGGTAATAGCCAAAAGAATAGATGATTGGGAAAGATTAAATGCAAGGCAAAAGTTGACATCGTCTGAAAAAGAACTTTCAGAACTTATTTATGAAAAAACAGGCAATGATAAGAACTTTGGAATAATTAGAAGCAAAGGAGACCAAGCTCTTTTTGGAGGTAGAAATACGAATCAAATGAAAAAAAAGCTTGGAATTCCTGATAATAGACCTTTGGCTGATTTTTTACCAACTATTATTATAAAAGCTAAAGATTTTGCTACAGAAATAACTGTTTATAATACAAAAGGAAAAGGATTAGCAAGCGAGAGTTCAATTTCAAATGAACATGTGAAAAATAATAAAGGAGTTCGAAAGCTTTTATTAGAAAGAGAAATCGTTCCAGAAAATGTTCCAGCTGAAGAAGATATCAAAAAGCTAGAAAGAAGGGTTAATTCTGAAACAATTAACCTAAGTAAAAATCCAGATAAATTATCTTAAATCTAGTTAGTAAAAAACAGCTGTCAACTTGATAGCTGTTTTCATTTTAACTACTTTTGAAACAAATAGAATTACCATGTCAAAAGAAAAAGGAGTTTACACCGGAATCATAGAAAAAGACGCAGACGGCAATTATTTCTGTGGCGAATATTTATTGGATTATAAATACACCGAAGCGAGTTTCAAAGTTGGAGATGAAATCAATATCAAAACCGTGATTGCCAATCCGAGTGATAAAAGTTTCAATCAATATCCAAAGAAATCCAGAAATTTCTTTTTGGCCAATCAGAAAGAATAGATGGAACATCGAAAGCAGTTTACCGTATCCGAGGAACTTTTAGCTTCTCATGGTCAAAGGTTTCTAAATTTGTTAATCGATACAATTATCCAAGTTGTTTTGCTTTTTATTGCATTGGTTTTCGCTGTAGCTATAGCAGAGTCAAATGGAAATAAGAGCTTTATCACTAATTTGCCTGCCAATACTTTGGCTCAATATACTTTCACAGCTTGTATAGCGTTATTTTACTACAATGTTTTTGAAATATTCTCAGCAAGAACAGTCGGAAAATGGATTACCCAAACAGTTGTAGTTGATCAAAACGGTGAAAAACCCAATAGCGAAATGATTATGGTGCGTTCTTTATGCCGATTGATTCCGTTTAATGCATTATCCATCATTGGTTTTCCGGCAAGAACTTGGCACGACAGCTTGTCCAAAACGTATGTAGTCGATAAAAAAGCATTAGAAGAAGAAAAACGATTGTTTTACAAACCAAAATCAAATCATAACGAAGAATAATATGATTGCAATGGTTAGAACAACTTCTGATAACAAAGATTTTGGCCATTTGGTCATACAACTTGATGCTTATTTGAAAATTCTCGACGGAGAAGATCACGGTTTTTATGCCCAATTTAATAAAAGCAATTTGCTCAAAAATGCATTAGTTTGTTATGAAAATGAAGTGGCAGTTGGCATTGGTGCTTACAAAGAATACGACTCCGAAACCGCTGAAATCAAACGCATGTATACTTTGCCCGAACATCGCGGAAAAGGCATTGCCAAAGCCATTTTAGCCGAACTAGAACTTTGGGCCAAAGAAGAAGGTTACAAATTCGCCATACTCGAAACCGGTTATTTACAAAAAGACGCTATCGGTTTATACCAAAAACTGGGTTACGAAATCACAGAGAATTTCGGACAATACATAGGCGTTGAAAACAGCGTTTGCATGAAGAAAATAATTTAATCAGTATATTTGGTTTTCAAACTTCATAAATCAAAAATCTCTAATCTTCAATCAAAAATCATATGACCTGGGAACAACTTTTATCTCTAAAACGCCAAGGCGACACCGGCAAAAGATTGCGCATCGAACAAGACGATACACGTCTCGGCTTTGAAGTCGATTATGACCGTATTATCTTTTCGTCGGCTTTCCGCAGTTTACAAGACAAAACCCAAGTGATTCCATTGTCGAAAACCGATTTTGTGCACACGCGATTAACGCACAGTTTAGAAGTTTCGGTTGTTGGGCGTTCCATCGGAAGATTGGTTGGTAAAAAAATCATCGAAAAATATCCGTATCTCAAAGAAATCCACGGTTATCACATGAATGATTTCGGAGCGATAGTCGCTGCAGCGGCTTTGGCACATGACATTGGCAATCCTCCATTCGGACATTCGGGTGAAAAAGCTATTGGAGAATATTTTTCGATTGGAAAAGGACAACAATACAAAGATCAACTAACGCCCAAACAATGGCAAGATTTAATCGATTTTGAAGGCAATGCCAACGGTTTTTCAGTGCTAACGAGTTCGCGTCCCGGAATTGAAGGCAGTTTGCGTTTGTCTTATGCCACACTCGGCGCTTTTACCAAATATCCGAAGGAAAGTTTACCTAAAAAACCCACCAAAAATATAGCCGATAAAAAATACGGTTTCTTCCAATCCGACGTGGCTTTTTTCCAAGAAGTGGCCGAAGAATTGGGCATGATTTCCAACAAAATAGGAGACGATGTTGGTTACGAAAGACATCCGTTAGCGTTTTTAGTCGAAGCCGCCGATGATATTTGCTACACGATAATCGATTTTGAAGACGGAATCAATCTCGGCTTAGTTTCCGAAGATTACGCTTTAGAATATTTGATCAAATTAGTCAAAGACACCATTGATGCCGCGAAATACCAAACCTTAACCACTAAAGAAGACAGAATAAGTTACTTGCGAGCGTTAGCCATTGGCAACTTAATCAATGATGCGGTTCGGGTATTTGTCGAAAATGAAGAAGCCATTTTGCAAGGGAAATTCCATTTCGCTTTAACCGACAAAAGCAAGTACAAAGCCCAAATGGATGATATTATTAAACTCAGCGTAAAGAACATTTACCAAAGTCGGGAAGTGATTGAAAAAGAGCTTTCGGGTTACCAAATCATCAACAATTTGTTGGACAAATTCATCACGGCTTACAACAATACTTATGACGGAAAAGCCACCAATTACGATAAGTTGTTAATGAAAATTCTTCCGGAGAAGCACCATTTGGAAAAAGAAAGTTTGTACGACAGGTTGTTGCACATTTGCCATTTCATCTCGATGCTAACCGATGGAAAAGCGGTGCAGTTGAATAAAATAGTGACGGCTTAAGTTTCTTTGAGTCTTTGTTTTTCTTTGTTCCTTTTGTGGTTAATAAGTTTTGAACCACAAAGAATCAATAGGTTTCAAAGCCACAAAAGAAGATGAATAGCTTTGAAATCTAATCTTCTTCCTCTTCTTCCAATAAAGTAGCAAAAAGCGATTTTAAACCATCGACATCAATGTTGCAGAATTGTTGCAGCTCGTCAACCGTGCCATGTTCTATAAAATAATCGGGCACGCCGCATAGGAAAATCTCATTGACATAATCGTTTTTGGCAGCAAATTCCAAGATAGAGCTACCAAAACCACCAGTAGTTACACCATCTTCCACGGTAATAATCGTGGAGAATTTATCACAAATTTTATGTAATTTCTTTTCGTCTAAAGGTTTGATAAACCCAAAATGATAATGCGCAAAATGACCGTCATCTTCTATTTCAGCTAAGGCAACTGCGACATTGTACGCAATCGTTCCGGTAGAAAGAATCGCTACTTTTTTGCCTTTTTTCAACTTTTGCGCTTTCCTGATTTCAATTTTTTGAAAATCCGTCGGCAGTTTCCAATCCGCATTTTTCCCACGACCACGAGGATAACGAATCGCAATCGGATGTTTCAATCCTAAAGAAGCGGTGTATAAAATATTTTGTAAATCGATTTCATCTTTAGGTGCGTAAATCATCATATTCGGAATACAACGTAAGTAAGCAATATCAAATACCCCGTGATGCGTCGCACCATCTTCACCTACTAATCCGGCTCGGTCCAAACAAAAAATCACTGGCAGGTTTTGCAAAGCGACGTCGTGTATCACTTGGTCATAAGCGCGTTGCAAAAAAGTCGAATAAATGTTGCAAAAAACCACCATGCCTTGGGTCGCCATTCCGGCCGAAAGCGTTACGGCGTGTTGCTCAGCAATCCCAACGTCAAAAGCGCGTTTCGGGAAAGCTTCCATCATGAATTTCATCGAACTGCCGCTCGGCATTGCCGGAGTAATTCCGATAATTTTTGGGTTGGCTTTGGCCAATTCTACTAAAGTCAATCCAAACACATCCTGAAATTTCGGCGGTAAATGTTCTTCCGATTTTTTTAATATTTCTCCCGTAGCCGCATCAAATTTTCCCGGCGCATGGTATTTTACTTGGTCTTCTTCGGCTTTTTGCAAACCTTTGCCTTTGGTGGTTATGATGTGCAGGAATTTCGGACCTTTAACTTTTTTAAGCCTTTCTAATTCTTTAATCAAAGTAGGCAAATCATGACCGTCAATCGGACCGGAATAATCAATATTAAGCGATTTAATCATGTTGTTTTGCTTCGGGTTTTTACCTTCTTTGACTGCAGTCAAATAGTTCTTTAAAGCGCCAACGCTTGGGTCAATTCCAATAGCATTATCGTTTAAAATTACTAATAAATCCACATCGGTAACACCTGCATGATTCAAACCTTCAAACGCCATTCCGCTCGCAATCGAAGCATCGCCTACAACCGCAATATGGTGTTTGTTGTCGCCTTTGAGTTGGGAAGCAATCGCCATACCCAAAGACGCAGAAATGGCCGTGGAAGAATGGCCTACGCCAAAAGTATCATAAACACTTTCGCTCCGTTTAGGAAAACCCGAAAGGCCACCCAATTGTCTATTGGTATCAAATTTTTGTCGCCTTTCGGTTAAAATTTTATGTCCGTAAGCTTGATGGCCAACATCCCAAACCAACAAATCTTCGGGCGTGTTGAACACATAATGCAAAGCTATCGTTAATTCTACTACGCCTAAACTCGCGCCGAGATGACCTTCTTTTACAGCAACAATATCAATGATAAACTCGCGCAACTCTTTGGCCACTTCGGGCAATTGAGCCACGTCTAATTTTCGCAAATCTGCGGGATTGTTTATCTGTTCAAGCAATTTTTTCGACATGCCACAAATGTACGAATTGAAATTGTATTTTTGTTTTATGGAAAACCCTTTCACCGACGAGTATTTTATGAAGAAAGCTTTGCAAGAAGCAGAACTGGCTTTTGAAAAAGGCGAAATTCCGGTAGGAGCCGTAATTGTAATCGATAATAAAGTCATTGCTCGAACGCACAATCTCACCGAAATGCTCCATGATGTAACTGCGCATGCGGAGATGCAAGCAATAACATCGGCGGCGAATTTTATCGGCGGCAAATACTTAAAAGGCTGTACTTTATATGTCACTTTGGAACCGTGTCAAATGTGCGCCGGTGCGTTGTATTGGAGTCAAATCTCCAAAGTGGTTTTTGGTGCTTCGGATGAGCAAAGAGGTTTTCAAAATTTGGGCACTCAACTCCATCCTAAAACCCAAGTAATTAAAGGGATTTTGGCCCAAGAAGCTTCCGATTTAATGGTGCGTTTCTTTGCTTCCAAACGCAAATAAAAGGTTAAGAAAAATATTCCTAAAAAATATTCCTCCACGTAAATAATAATTTAATATTTTTAACGTTATAATGCTAATTGGGAAAAATTTTCCAAGGCATAAGTTCTAACAAATAATCTCTTATTAAACGATGAAAACCAGCAAGATTCTCGGTTTGCTTGTTGCAATTTTATTATTGCAATCCTGTTCTAAAAAATCGGCTTCCGATTTTGATTCAGATCCATTACTCTACAAAGATTACATTACAGGATTTTCATCGGGATTTGTCTCGGTCAATTCGGATTTTAGGGTCCAATTGGCATTCAACAAAAGCGATTGGAAACCCAATCAGGAATTAGACGAAGATTTATTCGATATTTCACCCAGAGTGAAAGGAAAGGTGGTCGCCTTATCGCCAAATACTATTGCGTTTATTCCCAAAGACAAATTGGAACAAAATACTTTGTACCAAATCACTTTACATCTATCGGACATCACTAACAAAGTGCCGAAAGAACTCAAGGATTTCAACTTTTCGGTAAAAACCATCAAACAGGATTTTATAGTCAATACTCAGGATTTGCAATCCTACAGTAAAGATTGGTATTATTTACATGGGAACTTAAAAACGGCCGACAATCTTAGTTTTGAAGAAGCTCAAAAGATAATCGAAGCTACTCAAAACGACAAAAAACTCAAAATCAAATTCGACAAAGCTGTTAGTACGGCTACCGATTTCAAATTCATAATCGACAGTATTCAACGTTTTGACGATGACACGGAAATCCTTATCAATTGGGATGGAGATGATGTGGATATCGACCAAAAAGGCGTCGCCAAATTCCCGGTTCCGGGTAAAAATCAATTTAAGGTTTTAAAGATTGAAGTCGGCGATGCGAATAACCAATCGGTACTGATTAATTTTTCCGATCCATTAAAAAAAGACCAAGATTTCAAAGGATTAGTAGCGATTGAAAACACCAGTAATTTGAAGTTTGCTACCATGGGTAACGTACTGAAAGTATTTTACAATAAAGAACCCGATTCTAAAATTGACAAAGGTTCAAGATCAGTGGCGGTCGCTGTCGAAGAAGTGTATGATTCAACAGCAGTTGATACAGTTGCTGCTGCTTTTGAGGAAATTGTTGAGGCAGTTCAATCTTCAGAAACCGGTTTTTCAGGAACTAAATTGATTGAAGTTTTTCAAGGAATTGAAAATATCGATGGGTTTAAAATGAAAAATAATTATTCTGAAAGGTTACAGTTTGACCAAATCAAACCAGGTGTAAAGTTGTTAAAAAGTGGGACTATTTTACCAAGTTCTAATAATCTAAAAATCAATTTTGAAGCCGCGAATTTGAATGCAGTAGATGTAAAGGTTTTCAAAATCTATAAAAATAATATACTACAGTTTTTGCAAAATAATGAACTCAACGGCACTCGAAATCTGAGACAAGTGGGTCAATCTATCGCGAAATCTAAAATCGAATTAAAACAAAATAATCTCATCGATTACACCAAATGGAATACCTATGCTTTAGACCTTTCCAAAATCATCAAACCGGAACCCGGAGCGATTTACCGTGTGGAATTCTCGTATAAAAAGGACTATTCAATGTACAAATGTACTTCGCAAACTACTTCAGAGGACGAAGAAGACGAAGGCTATTATGAGGAAAGCAATAACGATGAAGAAGTTGATGAAAATGATGTGAATTACAGCAATAGTGGATATGACTATTACTATGAACAAGATTACGAATGGCGCGAAAGCCAAGATCCATGCTCGGATTATTACTTCTACAACACGAGATTAGGGACTAATATTTTAGCCAGTGATTTAGGCGTAATTGCCAAACGCGGTACCGATAAATCTATAGTGATTGCGGTAAGTGATATCATTTCTACCGAAGCCGTTCGTGGAGCTAAAGTTGATTTATACAATTACCAACAACAAAAAATAGCTTCTTCAACCACGGATAGTGATGGAATAGCTTCTTTTCAATTAGAGAAATACGCTTACTTCGCTATAGTTAACGATGGTGACCAAAGTACTTATGTAAAGTTGGATGATGAATTGTCTTTGTCTGTAAGTAACTTCGATGTTTCAGGCGAAAGATTACAAAAAGGTTTGAAGGGCTATATCTATGGTGAGCGCGGCGTTTGGCGCCCGGGCGATACCGTATATTTGTCTTTTATTTTAAATGATAATGCGAATAAACTGCCGGCATCACATCCGATTAAACTAAAAATGAATGATCCGAACGGCAAAACCGTTTACGAAGCAGTGCAAAAATTGAATGACCTTAATCATTACAAATTTATCATTCCAACCGAAGCCGAAGACATTACCGGAAATTGGGAAGCCGTAATCAGTATTGGTGGTGCTCGTTTTTACAAAAGCATCAAAATTGAAACCATCAAACCGAATCGTTTAAAAATCAAAAACAGTTTCAACGAGCCCATTCTTTCAGCAAGCAAAGACAACGTAAATAACATCCAAGTGTTATGGCTTCACGGCGCTGTCGCTAAAGATTTAAAAACGGAAGTGCAAGCTAAGTTCTCGCAACAGGTAACTACTTTCAAAGGTTTTGACAAATACGTTTTTGATGATCCAATGAAAAGTTTCTACACCGAAGAGATTAATATTTTCTCCGGAAAAGTCAATGCGCAAGGTCGCGCTTCTATTCCTATTAAACCAAGTATTCAAGGTCAAGCACCCGGAATGTTGCGTGCTGCTTTCATAACTAAAGTGTATGAAAACGGCGGTGATGTGAGCACCGATGTAGCTTCAACTTCTTATTCACCATACCAAACTTATGTCGGAGTAAAATCACCGGAGCCGAATAAATACGGCATGATTGAAACCGGCAGAAGCAATCGTTTCGATATCGTAACCGTAAATGAAAACGGTCGTCCGCGTTCGGTTAAAAATTTACAAGTGAGCGTTTACCGTTTACAATCGCGTTGGTGGTGGGATGCTTCCAATGACAATTTGTCGAACTATAATACTTCTAATTCAACAATTGGGTACAAAAATTTCTATACCAATACTGATGCGTCCGGAAAAGGAAGCATATCCTTTGTCGTTCCCGATGAGGATTGGGGCAATTATTTAATCCGTGTAACTGACCCGAATGATGGTCACGCTACCGGAGTAAAAGTCTATATCGATATGCCTTGGTGGTCCGCCAAAAGCAGAAGCACCGATGGAGAATCGGCTACGATGTTGAAATTCTCTACTGATAAAACGAATTATGCCGTTGGCGACAAAGCCAAAATCTTCTTCCCGTCGAGTGAAGGCGGAAGAGCGATGATTTCCATTGAAAACGGAACTAAAGTTTTGAAAACCATTTGGACCAAAACCAAAAAAGGGGAAACTACAGTCGAGTTGCCAATCACCGGTGACATGGCGCCAAATGTCTATATCAATATTTCCTTATTGCAACCACACGCTTCCACCAAAAACGATTCGCCTATCAGAATGTACGGCATCGTTCCGATAGAAGTAGTTGATAAAAATACGGTCTTGGAACCTGTTCTTTCCATGCCTGATGTCTTGCGTCCGGAGCAAACAATTGACGTCAAAGTTTCTGAAAAGAAAGGCAAAAGAATGACTTATACCATCGCGGTTGTCGATGAAGGTTTATTAGATTTAACCCGTTTCAAAACCCCAAATGCTTGGACAAGTTTCTACACTCGTGAAGCTTTAGGCGTAAGAACTTGGGATATTTATGACCAAATCATTGGTGCCTATGGCGGAAAAGTCAACCAAGTTTTCAGCATCGGTGGTGATGCTGATGCCGGCGGTAGTAAAGCCAAAAAAGCGAATCGTTTCAAACCGGTCGTCATGTATCTTGGACCATTTGAATTGAATGGCGGTTCCAAAACGCACCAAATTAAATTGCCGAAATATATTGGTTCGGTTCGGACGATGGTCGTTGCTGCCGATGCCAAAACCAGTGCTTACGGTATGGCCGAAAAAGCTACGCAAGTCAAAAGTCCACTGATGATTTTGGCTTCGTTACCAAGAAAAATTTCGCCTTCAGAGAAAGTGACTATTCCGGTAACACTTTTTGCAACTGAGAAACACATCAAAAATGTCACACTGCAAATCAAAACCAATAATAGTGTCAGAGTCGTTGGAAACGCCAGTCAAATAGTTGCTTTTACTGAACCTGATGAGAAAATGGCTTACTTCAATTTAGAAGTTGGTGCCACAACAGGCATTGGAAAAATAGACATTATTGCGACTTCAGGCAAAGAAAAATCGACTTACACAGTTGAAATAGATGTGACCAATCCTAATCCGGTGACAAATGACTTTACTGATGTTGTGATTCCGCCGAACAGTTCTAAAACAATTTCATGGAAAACCTTTGGCGTAAGCGGAAGCAATAAAGCTAAAATGGAAGTTTCTTCTGTGCCAACCGTCGATTTCGGAAGAAGATTGAATTATTTGATCCAATATCCTCACGGTTGTGTGGAGCAAACGACCTCGTCGGTATTTCCACAATTGTATTTGACAGAGATTATGGATTTGGATGCGACTTACAAACAAAAAATCCAGAAAAATGTCTCCGCCGGAATTCAACGATTGGGCAATTTCCAACAAGCCAACGGTGGTTTATCTTATTGGCCTGGCAATTCTGATACTGATGATTGGGGAACAACTTATGCCGGACATTTCTTGATTGAAGCCGAGAAAAAAGGCTATTTGTTACCGATTAATTTCAAAGCCAAATGGATTAGTTACCAACAAAAACAAGCCAAGCAATGGCGTTACGAAAAACAGTACGGCAATGATTTTGCGCAGGCGTATCGTTTGTACACTTTAGCCTTAGCCGGTTCAGCCGACTTGGCTTCGATGAACCGATTACGTGAAACGGTTGGTATTTCTAACGAAAGCAAATTACGTTTGGCCGCGAGTTATGCCTTGGTAAAGCAAAATGCCGCTGGAATGTCTTTATTGAGTAAATCGTTCATTGATGAGCAAGCCACAGACAACAATTATTACTATTATTACTATGGTTCAGCCGATAGAAACAGAGCAATGGCCTTGGAAACCTTGGTTTTGTTAGACCAAAAACCCAAAGCATTTGCCATGGCGACGAAATTGGCCAAAAGCCTTTCGAGTCAACAATGGATGAGCACACAAACTACCGCTTATGGTTTGTATGCTATGGCAAAATTTGCCAAGTCTAATGGCCAGAAAGGCGTTTCCATTTCGTACACCAATACCGGAAAATCGGAAGTCATTACAACTGACAAAACGATTGCCCAACGAGATTTGAGTGTGAAAATGGGCGACAATTCGGTTTCAATTAAGAACAATAAAAAGAATACCTTGTTTGTTCGTGTTTTGAATAGCGGTATTCTTCCGGTCGGAAGCGAGAAAGTGGTTCAGAATAATGTAGCAGCCAATGTGGTTTTCAAAGACCGAAAAGGCAAAGCGATAAACGTTTCGAAAATCGCACAAGGAACCGAATTCTATGCCGAAGTGACTTTGACGAATCGCAAAAACGAAAGAGTAGAAAATATCGCTTTGTCACAAATTCTGCCTTCCGGATTTGAGATTGTGAATACGCGCTATACTGATTTTGGTGATGCAACCAGCAATGTAGCCGATTATATCGACATTCGTGACGACCGTGCGAATTACTATTTCAGTTTAAAAGCCGCCGAAACCCGTCAGTTTAAAATCTTGTTGAATGCCTCGTATTTGGGTAAATATTACTTGCCGGGCTTGCAATGCGAAGCGATGTACGACAACGAGTTTTTGGCGCGTACCAAAGGTCAATGGGTAGAAGTGGTAAAATAAAAGGTTAACCGCAAAGACGCCAAGCAAGCGCCAAGTTCGCAATGGAATGTTTTTTCTTTGCGAGCTTTGCGTAACACTTTGCGAACTTTGCGGTTAATTTTCTTTTGTAGTAAACAAAATGAAAGCAAAACTAAAAGCGTTATGGCAACGCCTACTGAATTGGATCAAACGCAACCCAAAGAAATCAGCTGTGTTTTTTATACTGCTGTTAGTCTATTACTTTTCGTTGCCACGGGTTTTATTCCAAGAACCTTACGCCACCGTAATTGAAAGCAGCGATGGCGAACTGTTAGCGGCCAAGATAGCCCGCGACGGACAATGGCGTTTTCCGGCTCAAGATAGCGTCCCTGAGAAGTTTAAAAAATGCATTGTTTATTTCGAAGACGAACATTTTTACTATCATCCGGGATTCAATCCGGTGGCGATGGTCAAAGCTTTTCAGCAGAATAGAAGCGCCGGAAAAGTCGTTCGTGGCGGAAGTACCTTAACCCAACAAGTCATTCGTTTATCACGAAAAAATAAAAAACGAACGTACTTCGAAAAAGGAATCGAAATGATTTTGGCAACGCGTTTAGAATTTCGTCATTCCAAAGAAAAAATCATAGAATTGTATGCAGCGCATGCGCCTTATGGTGGCAACGTTGTCGGTTTGGAAATGGCTTCTTGGCGGTATTTCGGCGTGCAATCATATCAATTGTCTTGGGCGGAAAGCGCAACTTTAGCAGTTTTACCGAATGCGCCAAGTTTGATTTATCCCGGGAAAAACCAAGTGAAGTTATTGCGCAAGCGTAATAATTTGTTACTCAAACTCTACAACGAAAAAATCATCGACAAGCTGACCTATGAATTGGCTATCAAAGAACCGCTGCCTCAAAAACCGTATAATCTACCTCAAATTGCGCCGCATTTGTTGCAAAGAATTGCGAAAACCGACGAAGGCAAACGCATCAAAACGACAGTGGATATTTCGTTGCAAAATCGAGTGAACCAAATCGCGCAGCAGTATTACAATCAGTACAAACAAAACGAAGTACACAACATGGCGATTATGGTCATCGACATTCAAAACCGCAATGTGATTAGTTATGTGGGCAATTCGCCAACGGACAAAGACCACGACAAAGATGTCGATATTATTGGTGCGCCGCGAAGTACCGGTAGTATTTTAAAACCGCTGTTATTTGCTTCGATGCTAGATGAAGGTGAATTGTTGCCAAACATGTTGGTTGCCGATATCCCGACGCAGATTTCAGGTTATACACCACAGAATTTTAATCTTACGTTTGACGGAGCGGTTCCGGCGCGGCGGGCTTTGTCGCGCTCGCTGAATATTCCTTCGGTGTTGATGTTACAAGAACACGGCGTACATAATTTTTATGAATTGACGCAGAAATTAAAACTCAAAAACATCAACCAACATCCCGATCATTATGGTTTGTCGTTAATTTTGGGTGGTGCCGAAAGCAATTTATGGGATTTGTGTCGCGCTTACGCGAATATGTCGGCTACGATTAATTATTTCAATACTTCGAGTGGGAAATACCGAACTAAAGAATTCACGGAGTTGAATTATATCAATGGTTTTGAACAAGAATATGGAGACGACAGTTTTCAAAAAAACATTTTCGGAGCCGGTTCGATTTATCTGACTTATAATGCGATGAAAGAAGTCAACCGACCGGAAGGCGATGAAGCCTGGAAGTTTTATGATTCTTCGTTGGAACTCGCTTGGAAAACCGGAACCAGTTTCGGGAACCGCGATGCTTGGGCTATTGGAACGAATTCTCGGTATGTCGTTGGCGTTTGGGTGGGCAATGCCAATGGCGAAGGCAGACCGGAATTAACCGGTGTTGGAAGTGCCGCACCAATATTATTTGATGTCTTTAATTTGTTGCCGAGAAAAAAATGGTTCCAACCGCCGTTGAATGATTTGGAATATGCTGAGGTTTGCAGTTTAAGCGGTCATTTAGCCCAAGACGATTGCCCGAAAACCAAACAATTAATCACACGAAGAGGCAAAAAAACCACAGTTTGTCCTTATCATAAATTGGTGCATTTGGATGCTTTGGAACAATTCAGAGTGAACAGCAGTTGTGAGGATGTGGATAAAATGGTGTCCAAAAAATGGTTTGTGTTGCCACCGGTGATGGAATGGTATTACAAGAGTTTACACATTGATTACAAACCGCTACCACCATTTAGAGCCGATTGTCAGCAAGACCAAAAAGCCGCGATGGATTTTATTTACCCAAAAACCAACAGTAAGATTTATTTGGCCAAAGATTTCAATAGTAATGTCCAACCAGTGATTTTAAAAGTCGCGCATTCCAATCGGGAAGCGAAGTTGTATTGGTATGTCGACAATGAATACAAAGGCACGACCCAAACTTTCCACGAAATGCAGATTGAAGCCGAAACCGGAATTCATTATATTACGGTGGCGGATGAATTTGGGAATGAGATTAAGAGAAGAGTGGAGATTATTAAGGATTAAAAAGTCCCGAATCCTCGGGGCTTTTTTATTGTTTAATAAACTTAGAACTTGCCGTTCCTTCATCACTTATAATCTTAATAAAGTAACTTCCCGTTTTTAATCCTGAGACATCAATAGTTTCTGTTGGATTTGTATCTACTTGTACCAATTGACCTAGGGTATTGTAAATGCTAATTGATTTTAGATTTATGCTTTGAGGAAGTGTAATATTCAATTTTGTATTTGCTGGATTTGGATAAACGGAAACTGTAAAACCGGGTACATTATTAGGAGAATTTAATAAACTGGAGCAGTCAGAGATATTGCAATCTGAGGAGAATGTTATAGTGTTAGTTGTAGCTGTAGTAAAATACATTTGAGCTTCTGCCATTTTAGCAACGTCAGTACAAACGTATTGAAGCGACGGTAAATTCCAAACCCAAAAAGGAGGAAACGGAGGCTCTATCCATATGGTTTCTGAAATTACATTGTTTTTTAAAATGATACTCGTTAAATTTGGGTTGTCAATACAAAAGAGAACAGCTACTGCCGTGCCACAAAGATTTAATTCAGTCATAAGATTGTTGGAACATCTTAAATCACTTAGATTTGAAAAGTATTGAATTCCTTCAAAGGAACTTATGTTAGAAGAGTCTAAAAAAAGCGTTCGTACGCCCAATACCTCACTCTGCTGGATTTCACCATCATCGTTAGTGTCAATTTTGATTGCGAGAGCTGATAAATCTAAAGCAATAACATTAACTGTACTTGCCTGAACTAACTTTGCTTTAAAATTAGCATCGGGTATATTTAGCGTTTGAGCAGAAGCTACAAGTCGTACAAAGGCAAAAACGATGAGAAAGTAAAATTTGTTCATAATGAATGATTTACGAAATCAAATATACGAACTTTAACGCAAAACCCTAGCCCGGATAGAAGCGGTATCCTTTTTCGTGTTTCGATATGTGGTTGTCATCGCAATCGAACTAACGAAAAAGATATAGCGTATAGCCGGAAATAGCTCCCTTATAAAAACACTTCGACTCCCGATAGCTATCGGTGCAGTGTGACATCTTTAAACGATAAATTTAGGCACAAAAAAACCGCCAGTCTCACGAAAGGCGGTTTCTTCTTTTATTCTTTGATCACATTTCCGTCTTTGTCGAAGAAATGATACTCTAGGTACGTGTAAGCGTCACGAGGTATGATTTTCACCCATTTTTTGTGCTCAAAAAACCATTTTGAGCGCAATGATGGAAAACCTTTTTTAAGGTATGCTGCCACGAAAGGGTGAACGTTAAGTTTCACATTTTTGTGGTCTTTGATAATCTTTTCGAGGGAGAAGTTAATCTTGTCGATGATTTGAATTGGTGCATCTACATCACCGCTCAAATTGTTCGGATTTTCTTCTCGGGTCTCAATATTGACTTCAGGTCTTACGCGTTGGCGAGTGATTTGGACTAATCCAAATTTACTCGGCGGTAAGATTTTGTGTTTGGCCTTGTCGTCGCTCATTTCTTCTCTAAGGAAGTTGAACAAGACTTGGCGATTGTCTGGATTTTGCATATCGATAAAATCAACTACAATAATACCACCCATGTCGCGTAGACGCAATTGTCGTGCGATTTCGGCAGCGGCAATCATATTGACTTCGAGAGCGGTATCTTCTTGGTTGGTGGCTTTGTTAGAACGGTTGCCGCTGTTCACGTCGATAACGTGTAAAGCTTCGGTGTGTTCTATAATCAAATAAGCTCCTTTACTCATGGATACCGTGCGCCCAAAAGAAGTTTTGATTTGTCGCTCAATATGGTATTTCTCAAACAATGGCACGTCTTTCGACTGGTAAAGCCTTACTATTTTTTGTTTCTCGGGCGCTATTTCGGCTAAATAGTCCTTTGTTTCTTGGTACAACTCTTCATCATCTGTTTGAATACTCGTGAAAGTATCATTGAATACATCTCGTAATATCGAAGAAGCTTTGTTAAGCTCTCCTAATATTTTGGACGGATGATGAGCAGTTGGTAATTTTTTACACATTGCAGTCCATCTATTCATTAAGTTCTGCAAATCTTTTTCTAATTCGGCTATGCTTTTGCCTTCTGCTACTGTTCTCACAATAACACCAAAACCTTTTTGTTTGATAGATTGTACTAGTTTTTTTAAACGGTCTTTTTCTTCTTTGGATTCTATTTTTTGCGAAATAGAAACACGGTCAGAAAACGGAACCAATACTACAAATCGACCTGCGAATGACAGCTCAGTGCTGATTCTTGGTCCTTTAGTAGAAATAGGCTCTTTGACTACTTGAACTAATACCGATTGATTGGCGCTCAGAATGTCTGATATGGCACCATCTTTATCAATCTCTTTCTCAAACTGAAAGTTTTTTAGGGAGAAATCTTTTAGTTTACCTGCGCTTACAAGTTTTATGAATTTCAAATAAGAAGCCAAGTTTGGCCCTAAATCATGGTAATGTAAAAAGGCATCTTTTTCAAAGCCTACATTTACAAAAGCAGCATTTAGACCGGCCACAGGTTTTCTGATTTTGGCGATAAAAATATCACCTACCTGAAAGTTGCTCGTGTCTTCCTGTTTGTGTAATTCAATTAGTTTTCCATCTTTTAATAAGGCAAAATCTACAGCATTGTCACCACTACGGATGATTAACTCTTTATTCATGTTGTAAATTTTTATCCGATTCAAATAGTTTCAGGTTTCAGGTTTCAGGATTCAAGTTGTTGTTCTCAGATGAGTTAACTTGAAACTTTAAACTTGAAACTTTCAAACCCTTTGAAGGGATGGATTAAACATTTTAACAGGTATTGTTTATTACCCGGTGAAATTTAGTTGGCAGTCACAGTTTTCAGTTGGCAAGGATGACTGTGTACTGAGACTGTAAACTGCTTACTGAATCTCGATTTCAATGAACTTTTTTTAAAAAAAGAAAAGTAGTTTAGAACTACTTTTTCTTTTTGTGTCGGTTAGCTCTCGCTCTTTTTTTACGTTTGTGCGTCGCTACCTTATGTCTTTTTCTTTTTTTACCACTTGGCATAAGTTCGTCTTTTAGTGATTAATAAATAAGTTTTATACTGCTACTTCAGTATTGGTTTTTACTGATTCTACAAATACTTTAGCAGGTTTAAATGCCGGAATGTTGTGAGCAGGAATTTTGATAGTAGTATTTTTAGAAATGTTTCTTCCTGTTTTTTCAGCTCTTGTTTTGATAATGAAGCTACCAAAACCTCTTAAATAAACATTGTCACCAGTTTCTAATGAAGTTTTCACTTCTTCCATAAATGCCTCAACTGTTGCTTGAACATCTCCTTTTTCAAGACCTAATTTTTCTGAAATCTTCGCTACGATATCTGCTTTCGTCATTTTGTTTCGTATTTTAATATTATGTGTAATTTTTTGAGGTTGCAAATATATGAATTAAAAAAACAATATTTCAAGCATAATCTATTAAAATTTAATAACATAAACTTTTATTTTTGTAAACGATAATTTAACTATGAATTTCTCTAAATCTCTAGTCCAATGGTATTTACAAAACAAACGTGATTTGCCATGGCGAAATACAGTTAATCCTTATTTTATTTGGCTGTCTGAAATTATGCTGCAACAAACTCGAGTTGCACAAGGATTGCCTTATTTTTTGCGTTTTACCGAAGCGTTTCCAACTGTTTTTGATTTGGCGAAAGCCTCAGAAGAAGACGTGCTGAAACTGTGGCAAGGTTTGGGGTATTATTCTCGAGCGAGAAATTTGCACAAAACCGCACAACAAGTAGCCTTTGAGTTCAATGGAGAATTTCCGAAAAGTTATACCGAATTATTAAAATTAAAAGGCATAGGCGAATATACCGCAGCGGCTATTGCTTCGTTTTCCTATAATGAAAACGTTCCGGTAGTTGATGGTAATGTCTATAGGGTTTTGTCGCGTTACTTCGACGTGGAAACAGATATTGCTTCTTCGGGCGCCAAAAAAGAATTTACCAATTTAGCGGCTGTATTATTACCCAAAGGACAAGCCAATTTGTTCAACCAAGCCATCATGGAGTTTGGAGCATTGCAATGCACACCTAAAAATCCGGATTGCGGGAATTGTATTTTTAATGACAGTTGTGCGGGGTTGCAAAAGAAGAAAGTAGCGATGCTTCCGGTGAAATCAAAAAAGATAAAAGTAAAGGTGCGTCATTTTAATTATTTGGTTTTTTCGGATGAAATCGAAAATACTTTGTTACAAAAACGAACACAAAAAGGCATTTGGCACAACTTATATGAGTTTCCTTTATTAGAAACCGATACCGAAATGACCGAAACAGCACTATTTGATTTGATGCAAAACCAACCATTTGTGACCAATGAAGTACTCAATATATATTGGTACAATTCGGAAACTACGGTTCATAAATTAACCCACCAACATCTGAATATCAATTTCTGGAAAATAGAAGTGAAAGGAAAACTTGAAAACGGAATTAACTGGGAATCAGCGAAAAAAATGCCATTTCCAATTGTGATTTTTAATTTTATTGAAAAAGAAAGGTTTTAATTTTCAAAAAAAATTGTAAATTTGAGGAAAACAAATAGCTAAAAGATGAATGGTACCTTAAATAAAGTCATGCTAATTGGTCATTTAGGTGATGAAGTAAAGATGCACTATTTTGAAGGGGGCAATTGCATCGGACGTTTTCCTTTGGCTACCAATGAAGTTTACATCAACAAGCAAACCAACGAAAAAATCACTTCTACGGAATGGCACAATTTAGTAGTAAGAAATAAAGCGGCGGAAATATGCGAAAAATATTTGTCCAAAGGCGATAAAATCTACATCGAAGGAAGAATCAAATCGCGCCAATGGCAAGCCGAAGACGGCACCACCAAATACACTACAGAAATCCAAGTGACAGAATTCACTTTTTTAACCACCAAAAAAGAAGTGGAAGGCGTAAAAGCACCGCAAAATTTAGAGCCAAAAAGCAGTAATTTTGAAGCGTCTAATCCGGCAAATCCGGAAAATGACTTGCCATTTTAATATTGTTTAACCAACCCAGAAGCCTTTGGACCCGGAGCCCAGTTTTACTTTTTTAGATAATCTAGATACCAATTTACTTTTTGGGATTATTGCTATCGGACTATTGCTGTTTTGTTCGGCGATGATTTCTGCCGCTGAAGTGGCCTTATTTTCGCTTTCGCAAAATGATATAACCAAACTTGGGAATGACAACCCGCACAAGGCCAATTTAATTTCTAAACTTTTACAAAAGCCCAAAAAATTATTGGCTACACTTTTACTGGCCAACAACTTTGTCAATATTGGTGTAGTGATTATATTTTCTTTTGTAGGCAATTCGATTTTTGCCGATATAGAATCAACATTAATCAAATTTGTGGTTGAGGTGATTCTAATTACTTTTTTAATCTTGCTTTTCGGAGAAGTATTGCCCAAAGTATATGCGAGTCGGAATA
The DNA here is from genome assembly GCF_046293665.1 of Flavobacterium sp. GTDB lineage: Bacteria > Bacteroidota > Bacteroidia > Flavobacteriales > Flavobacteriaceae > Flavobacterium. Next base: position 104,706 of record NZ_JBKBOL010000001.1, on the reverse strand, counting down.
ATGTGAAATTCTCGAAATTTATTGTAGGCTCCTTATTCGTTTTGGACCAATTACTTTCCCCAATTAGTTTGCCTATGAGAGCCGTTTCTGTTTTTTTACATGATAAATTGGGCCGACAAAAGTCTAACATTTCAGTAGACCAATTATCTCAAGCTTTGGAAATGACTTCTACAGACGATACAACTTTTGATGAACAAAAGATTTTGGAAGGCATAGTGTCTTTCGGAAATACCGATACCAAGCAAGTGATGAGTCCGAGAATTGATATATTTGCACTCGAAATAGATGAAACATTTGCAGAAATCTATACAAAAATTGTAGACAAAGGCTATTCCAGAATTCCGGTTTACAGAGAAAGTATTGACCATATTGAAGGCATACTCTTTGTGAAAGATTTGATTCCGCACATTCACAAAAAAGAGTTTGATTGGAACTCATTAATGCGCGAACCGTTTTTTGTGCCCGAAAATAAAAAGCTGGATGATTTATTAAAAGATTTTCAGCGTATGAAAAGTCACTTAGCGATTGTAGTTGATGAATATGGCGGGACATCAGGTTTGGTTTCTTTAGAAGATGTAATCGAGGAAATTGTAGGTGACATTTCAGATGAGTTTGATGATGAGAATATCAATTTCTCCCAAATTGACGAAAAAAACTATTTGTTCGAAGGCAAGATCAATCTCAAAGATTTTTATCGAATTGTAGAAGTGGATGAAGAAGCTTTTGAAGACAGAAAAGGTGAAGCAGAAACACTAGCTGGATTCATATTAGAAATATTGGGCAATTTTCCCAAAAAGGGACAAAAGATTCATTTTGCCGCAGTCTATTTTACCGTTGAAGTAGTAGATAAAAAAAGAATCAAACAACTAAAAGTAACTCTTGAATAATAGATGATGACAAACAAGATAATAGGATTTTTAACTGTGGTTTTGCTTTTGAGTTTTACGGCTTGTAAAGATGATGTTTTGCCTAAACCTGCCAGTCAATTGCGTTTGGATTATCCTGTGGCGCAATATGCCGCGTTTAGTAATCATTGTCCGATTGCTTTTGATATCAATGAAGATGCCATTATCAAAGAAGATAAAAATTGTGGGTTTTCCATCAATTATCCTAAAATGAAAGCTACTATTTATTTGACTTATAAAACGGTAAACGGTGACATCAATAAATTATTGAGAGATGCACAAAAGCTGACATACGAACACGTAATTAAAGCCGATGATATTTTAGAACAACCGTATATCAATCCTGATAAGAAAGTTTATGGGATGTTTTATCAAGTAAGGGGAAATGCAGCAACTAATGCTCAATTTTATGCAACCGATAGCCTTAAACATTTTGTGACCGGTTCAGTTTATTTTTACGCGAAGCCGAATTTTGACTCGATTATGCCAGCGGCAGATTATATCAAAAACGACATGCAAAAGTTGATGGAAACCATTCAATGGACCCGTGACCAATAGGCCAAACAGAGCGGCTCGAGCGAAGCGAACTAAATAAAAAAGGAACTCATTAGAGTTCCTTTTTTGATGCTTAAACGCTTTTTATTTTGCAGCAACTACTTTGTATGTCGTACCGTCTCCGGTAGCTTCTACGGTTGCAAATAATTTTTCAGGAGTTAAAATGGCACCATCATATTCAACAGTAGCTTCTTTTTTGTCAAAATCAACGGTTGCTTTTTGAACGCCGTTCATCTCTGCTAATTCTTTTTCGATAGTTTTGGCACAACCCATTGAACAAGTCATACCGTCTATTTTAAAACTGGCTGTTTCCGGTTTGGCAACAACTGCTGGTGCTTTTTGTTCTGTTGTGGTAGCTTCTGAGGTGTCAACTTTTGTAGGTTGGCTTCCGGTTTCTTTACAACTGAAAAGCAGTGTTGAAAGAACGCCGAAGGTTAATAATGATTTGGTGAAATTCATGGTATTTAATTTAATTGCTTGTTTGTGAGGACAAAAATAAATAAAATTTAAAGTTATTATTCTTAAAATAATTACAAAATTTGAAGTCTGATAATTGCCTATGAAGACACAACAGTTTAAATGGATTATTTTAATTGTACTTGCCTTAATTTGGGGAAGTTCATTTATCCTTATCAAAAAGGGTTTGGTGAGTTTGAATCCTTTTCAATTGGGTTCACTCCGAATTATCTTTTGTGCTTTGTTTCTTTTGATGGTTGGTTTTAAAAGCATAACGACCATTCCGTTACACAAATGGAAATATATTGCATTGACTTCCCTTTTTGGAACCTTCATACCGGCTTATCTTTTTGCTATTGCTCAAACGGAGATTAACAGCTCGGTGAGTTCTATATTGAATTCATTAACGCCTTTAAATACACTCATTCTTGGTGCGATCGTTTTTGGGTTGGATTTCAAACGAACGCAAATCTTTGGCGTAATCGTTGGGCTTATCGGAACCATGCTGTTGATTTTCAACGGAGCGATTCATAACCCGAATCAGAATTACTGGTATACAATTTTGGTCTTGATTGCTTCTGTATGTTATGCGATGAACGTGAATTTTATCAAAAAGTATTTATCCGATTTAAAACCATTGACGATTACGGTTGGAAATTTTTTAGTGATGTTGTTTCCCGCCTTAATCGTTTTGTCTTTTACCGATTTCTTTACGGTGGTTCAAGTAAAAGAAGTGCAACACGCGATGATTTTCGTAGCGATTCTGGGCATTATCGGTACCGGAATTGCCAATGTGCTTTTTTACAAGCTAATCCAAATCTCCTCACCGGTTTTTGCAACTTCGGTAACTTATTTAATTCCGGTAGTAGCTTTCTTTTGGGGATTGTTAGACAATGAAATGTTGACGCCGGTTCAGTTTGTTGGTGCTTTTATTATTTTGATAGGGGTTTATCTTTCGAGTAAGAAATAGTATTCAGTGTTCAGTTGTTAGTGTTCAAGAACAAAAAAAGACCACTATCTCTAGCGGTCTTTCTTTAATCTATATAATTTTCAACTATTGAAAATCGGCATCAGTAACACCTTCGTTGATTTTAACTTCAGATATTTTGATGTCCAATTCAATACCAACATTCATAATGGTATTAAAAGGAACTTTAACGCCTTTTACTTCTCTGTAATCTCCATAAGAAGTAACTTGAGTCATTTTTTGTCCTCCTTGGTCAGCGGTTGTAGCTTCGGCAGTTTTTAATCCGGTTTTAACATCAAAATAATACGTTGTATCACCATCAACCACAGTGTAAGCATCGCTACCGTTCATTGGTTCAATTCCGGTTACGGTAACACCGGCTTTTGTGGCTAGTAAAGTTTCACCGAATAAAACAGCGCTTTCTTTCATTTTAGCTAATTCTTCACCTTCAAATACTTTTTTCTGACCTTGCTGCATGGCATAACCACTGTTTCCATTGATTACTTGTTTCATTAATGAACCCATTCCGGCCATTGACAATTCAACCATCATTCTTCCTTTTGAATCAATTTTAGAATTGTAAGACAAAGGCATCGGTGCTTGAGGAATACTAGTTGAACCAACAGTCGCCATTGATTTTACTGATTTCACTGCTTTGTCACCACCAATTGCTTTTACATAAGCATCAACAACTGATTTTACAGTTACCCCGGCAGGTACCGGTTTTTTCATGGCTGGTTTTTCGGTTGGATTACCAAATTTGTCAAAGTAGAAAATTGGAATTTTTCTGCTTTCCAATCCTGAAAGTACTTCAGAAGCTTTTCCAACTACTAAGATTCGTAAGTTATCTGCCAAGAAATATTTGTTAGCTACTCTCATGATGTCATCCGGAGTAACGGCATTGATATTTTTGATATAGTTTTCGTAGAAATCAGCCGGTAAGCCTTCGGTTTCGATGTTTAAAGCATAACGAGCTACAGTAGCCGGTTTTTCAACTTGCATTACAAAACGACCAACATATCCTGCTTTAACGCTATTTAAAATTTCATCACTAACTTTTTCAGTTCTGATTTTCTTCAATTCGTTTAAAGCTTCAACTACAGCGCTATCCGTTACAGCATTTCTAACTTGAGTATTGGCTCTGAATTGGCTGTAGATGTTTTTGTCAAAACCTACACTTGAGCGCGCACCGTAAGTCCAGCCGTGAGCTTCTCTTAAGTTCATGTTTAAATAGCTGTTGAAATCTCCACCAAAAACTTGGTTGGCTAAGATAACAGGGAAGAAATCAGGATCGGCCATTTTTAATTTAACGGTATTGAAAATCGTGATTTCAGATTGTACCGCATTTGGCATGTCCACAAAGTTAATTTGGGAATATTGAACATTGGTTGGATTGGAATAAGTCAAATTTGGAGCCGTAGCTTTTACCCAAGAACCAAACAATTTCTCAACACTTTTCTTTACGTCTTTTGTTTTAACATCACCAACTACTACTAAATATGCGTTCTGTGGAACAAAATAAGTTCTATAGTTGTTTTTAACATCGGCCAAAGAAACATTGTTGATTGTTTCTTCAGATAAATATTCTCCGGCAGGATGGTTTTTGCCATAAGCCAAAACTTTTTCGACTCTTCCGGCTACTGCGGTAACACTTTTCTCTTGGGTTTTTAAACCTTCAATTAATTTGTCTCTTTCTTTTTCGAATTCTTCTTGCGTGAAGTTAGGCATCAAAGCACCTTCAGCCATCAATTCTAAAATTCTTTGGGAATGTTTTGATAAGCCACTGGCAGATGCGCCTGAAGAATAAAAATTAATGCTGGCTCCCAGGAAGTCGATTTCTTCATTAAAAGCGTCTTTTGGAGTTTTAGTTGAACCGTTACCAATTAAACTACTGGTTAACTCGTCAACACCTTTTTTGTCGCCTTCAGCATAAGGCGTGTTGTCGATGGTTAAACTAAAAGAAACTCTCGGTAATTTATGATTTTCAACCACCAAAACTTTCAGACCGTTTGGCAAAGTAAAAGTAGTTGGTTTTTTGATATTCAAGACCGGTGCCGGTCCTGGTTTCGGTTGTGTTCTGTCTTGTGCTTGCATAATTAGGGTTAAAAACAAGCTTGATAATACTATAATTGTTTTTTTCATGATACTTTGAGTCTTAGTTTTGAGCTTTGTCTTTGGCTGGAACATAATCCAAAATCAATCGCTGATTAGGATTTAAATATTTTTTGGCAGCATCTCTAATTTCTTCACGAGTGATAGAGCGGTATATTTCGATTTCTGTGTTAATCAAATTAACATCTCCGTACAACATGTAATAAGTGGCTAAATTTTCGGCAACACCTTCAATGCTGGCATTGTTGTCAACGTAATTGCTTTCGTTGATATTTTGTAGTTTTTGGAAATCTTTTTCAGAAATTAGGTCTGTTTGTAATTTTACAATTTCTTCATCAATTTCTCTTACTAAGTCAGCCGAAGTAAAATCTCCTTGTGGCATTCCGTAAAGAATATATTGTCCGTAATCTTCTTGTGCGTAATTGAAAGCGGCAACTACTAAAGCCATTTTCTTATCATCAACAATTTTTTTGTACAATTTAGAACTTTTTCCATTACTCAAATAAGTAGAAATCATATCTAAAACTCTAGCATCACGGGTTTTCATAGACGGAATTCTGTAAGCAGCTACCATCATTGGTTTTTGAATATTCGGATCTTCGTAAGTTGCTCTGATGGTTTCTGTAATCGGTGCTTCAGTAAAAGTTTGCTTTTTAACTTCAACACCTCTTGGAATTGGGCCAAAATATTTTTCAATCCATGCTTTAGTTTGAGCAATGTTAATTTGACCGGCTACGACCAAAACAGCATTGTTTGGCGTGTAGAATTTTTTGTTAAATGCCTGAAATTCTTCTAAAGTTGCCGCATCCAAGTGTTCCATAGAGCCAATAGGCGCCCAACGATAAGGGTGATTTTTAAACATGTTTTTCTTAACCTCGGCAATTAAATTCCCATAAGGTTGGTTGTCAACGCGTAATCTCTTTTCTTCTTTTACTACTTCGTTTTGCGTGTCAACACCAATTTGGTTGATTACCGGATGCATCAATCTTTCTGATTCCATCCACAATCCTAATTCGGTATTGTTTGAAGGGAAAACTTCAAAGTAATACGTTCTGTCTTCAGAAGTGTTGGCGTTGTTTGTTCCTCCGTTAGAAGTTACTATTTTAAACCATTCACCTCTTTTGATATTTTCGGTTCCTTCAAATAACAAATGTTCAAAAAAGTGAGCAAATCCTGTTCTTTCAGGGTTTTCATCTTTAGAACCTACATGGTACATTACAGACGTAATTACCACCGGTGCCGATGGGTCATTGTGTAAAATTACGTGTAGCCCATTAGGCAAATCGTACTCTTCAAAAGCTACCTTTTGAGCATGCGCTGTTCCTCCAAGCATAAGCAATGAACTTAAAGCAATTAATGATTTTTTCATAAAAAATTGAAATTTTTTCGTTGATTGTTCAGTTAGTTAACTAACCTTTAGTTTTGTTACACCAAAAATACTTTTTTTTATCCAAAAACACTAGAATTAATAAAATTTATGGTTTCCTAATCTAAAAGGCTGAACAATAGGAACAAACTTTTTTCGGGTTAGTGTTGCGTGTAAAAGAAATAGTAGTATATTTGCACACTTAAAAAATTAATTAAACATCATTGTTATGTACGCAATCGTAGAGATAGCAGGGCAACAATTTAAAGTAAGCAAAGACTTAAAGGTTTATGTTCACCGTTTGACTAATGAAGAAGGTTCAAAAGTTTCTTTTGACAAAGTTCTTTTATTAGACGATAATGGTAGCATTACTTTAGGCGCCCCAGCTATAGAAGGTGCTTCAGTAGAAGCCAAAGTGTTACAACACTTAAAAGGAGACAAAGTAATCGTTTTCAAAAAGAAAAGAAGAAAAGGATTCAAGAAAAGAAACGGTCACAGACAGTATCTTACTCAAATTGTAATTGAAGGCATCAGCGCAACCGGCGGTAAAAAAGCGGCTAAAGCTGAGAAAACTACAGAACCAAAAGCTGAAAAAGCAGCAGCAGAGCCAAAAGCGCCAAAAGCGAAAAAAGCAACTACTGAAGCTCCAGCAACAGAAGAAAACAACTAATATTTAAAACTTATACGTCATGGCTCACAAGAAAGGTGTCGGTAGTTCTAAGAATGGTAGAGAATCAGAATCGAAACGTTTAGGTGTTAAGATTTATGGTGGTCAAGCTGCTATTGCCGGAAATATCATCGTTAGACAAAGAGGTTCTAAACACAACCCGGGAGAAAACGTTTACATGGGTAAAGATCATACTTTACATGCAAAAGTTGCCGGAGTAGTGAAATTCCAAAAGAAATCAGACAACAAATCTTTTGTTTCTGTGATCCCTTTTGAGGCGTAAACAAGCTAAGCTTGTATACCTGAAGCCCACTGGGCTTCCTCCTCTTAATATCAAATCTTTCGAAGCATAAGAACAAACTCTTATCAAAATACAAAACCCGTTCAGCAATGAGCGGGTTTTTTGTTTTCAGGAGCGAATGGTTCGGGCATTTTTGGCATCCATTTTCCCGCTTTTCGCTATACTTCGTGCCACTGCAATCGGGGCTATATAGGATTTGTCTTTTGTATCTGGGATATCGTCCCTAACGGGACTTTTCTTTTATATGATTTATTTTCTATCCATATTTCATCCCTAACGGGATTGTAAAACTGAATGGTCATTGGCATTTATTTCATGCCGTTCAACCTCAGGTCTCCTCTCAATATCAAATATAACGAGATGGAAAACAAAAAACCCTCACTTTTCAGCAAGGGTTTCTCTTTATTATAAATTTCGTAATTCGTAATTACTAATTCGTAATTTATTAATATCTGTAATACTCCGGTTTGTATGGTCCTTCAACAGCAACGCCAATATAAGCAGCTTGCTCATCATTTAAAGTTTCCAATTCAACACCTAATTTAGCCAAGTGTAAAGCCGCTACTTTTTCATCTAAATGTTTTGGTAACATATACACTTCGTTTTTATAAGCCGCAGAGTTAGTCCACAACTCGATTTGTGCTAAAGTTTGGTTGGTAAATGAGTTACTCATTACAAAACTTGGGTGACCTGTGGCACAACCTAAGTTTACCAAACGACCTTCAGCCAAAATGATAATATCATTTCCGTTGATGGTATATTTGTCTACTTGTGGTTTGATTTCTATTTTAGTATTGCCATAGTTTGAGTTTAACCAAGCCATGTCAATTTCGTTGTCAAAGTGACCAATATTACAAACGATAGTTTTGTCTTTCATTTGCTCGAAGTGACTTCCCATAACGATATCTTTATTTCCAGTTGTAGTAATTACGATATCAGCAGTTTTGATTACAGTGTTTAATTTTTTCACTTCAAAACCATCCATTGCCGCTTGTAAAGCACAAATCGGGTCAATTTCAGTAACGGTAACAATAGAACCTGCACCTCTAAATGAAGCCGCAGTTCCTTTACCAACGTCACCATAACCACAAACGATTACTCTTTTTCCGGCCAACATGATATCAGTAGCACGACGAACCGCATCTACTGCTGATTCTTTACAACCGTATTTGTTGTCGAATTTAGATTTAGTAACCGAGTCATTTACATTGATAGCCGGCATGAATAAGGTTCCGTTTTTCATTCTTTCATACAAGCGGTGAACTCCGGTCGTAGTTTCTTCTGATAAACCTTTGATACCAGGAATCAATTCAGGATAACGGTCAAAAACCATATTGGTTAAATCTCCACCATCATCTAAAATCATGTTCAATGGTTTTCTGTCTTCCCCAAAAAATAAGGTTTGTTCAATACACCAGTCAAAAGACTCTTCATCCAAACCTTTCCAAGCGTACACTTGAATTCCCGCAGCAGCAATCGCAGCAGCAGCTTGATCTTGAGTGGAGAAAATGTTACAAGAGGACCAAGTAACTTCTGCTCCCAAAGCAATTAAAGTTTCGATTAAAACCGCCGTTTGAATAGTCATGTGAAGACATCCTGCAATACGAGCACCTTTTAAAGGTTGGCTTGCACCATATTCAGCGCGAAGTGCCATTAAACCAGGCATTTCAGCTTCTGCCAATTCGATTTCTTTTCTTCCCCAAGCCGCAAGGTTAATATCCTTAACTTTGTAAGCTACAAAAGGTAATGTTTGTGTACTCATCTATTATGTATATTTGTTTTTTTAAATTGTGGTGCAAAATTACACAATAGGATAGAATTAAAAAAACGTTTTTTGTTTTTTTGTGAATTGTTTAGCTGCTTAATTTTCTGAAAAACAACCAGATAATTTAAAATTACCCATGCCGTTACTAAAAATCAAAGCTTTAAACGAAACGACACATTTGTATGTTTGGAAAATCACCGAATCTTTCGATGAACTGTTTCGCAGTGTAGCGTTAAAAGATGTTTCATTAGCCAGACTAGAAGGCATGAAAGCCGAAAGCCATCAAAAAGGGTTTCTCAGCGTAAGAAGATTGCTGATGGAAGCCGGCTACACTGATTTTGATTTATATTACGACGAATTCGGGAAACCCAATTTAAAAGACGGCAAACACATTTCCATCTCGCATTCTAATGAATTTTCAGTGATAGTTTTGAGTGAGGTCAACATTGGAGCCGATTTGGAAATTCTAAAAGACAAAACCGTGAAACTAGCCCCAAGATTTATGGATATTTCTCATTTGGTCAATCTTTCAGAAGATGATTTGCTAAGAAAAGCCACAGTAGTTTGGGGTATCAAAGAATCCGTGTTTAAAATTAAAAACGAAATCGGAATCAGTTTCAAAGACCATATTTTTGAGAATGATTTTAATCTAGTTGATAAAAAATGTACTGTCGAATTAAGGTTTAATAACCAAGTAGAACACTTTGATATTCTTTTTGATTTTATCGAAAACTATGCTTTTGTGTGTGCTTTTAACTCCGTTCCGTTCTCCCGAAGCTCCGGGATTGCCTCGGGTGAAAAAAAATAATGAGAGACCTTTACCAAGAAATACTAAAAGCCCAATATCAAAAACAAAAACTATTAGCCATCCTTTTGGATCCTGATAAGTTAACGGTTGATTCTCTTGCTGGTTTAGTAAACAAAATCAATTCGTCGCCGGCAACCCATATTTTGGTCGGAGGAAGTTCTTTTGATGGCAATCATTTGTGTGAATTGATCACTTTGTTGAAGGAAAAGACAAGCTTACCAATCCTCTTATTTCCCGGAAATTCAACACAAATTTCTGCTGAAGCCGATGGGATTTTGTTTTTACAATTACTTTCAGGAAGAAATGCTGAGTACTTGATTGAGCAACAAGTTATGGCCGTTCCTTTATTAGAAAAAACCAACTTAGAAATCATCTCAACCGGTTACATTCTCATCGAAAGCGGAAGCGAAAGCGCAGTTGAAAGAGTCAGCAAAACCAAACCTTTAGACCGAAATAATTCCGACTATGTTGCCCAAACCGCCAAAGCCGGAGAATTAATAGGGAATAAATTAATCTATCTCGAAGCCGGAAGCGGAGCCAAAAAAGCCATTCCATTGGATATGATTGCAAAAGTTTCTAAAAGAATTACTGTTCCGTTGATTGTTGGCGGAGGTATTCGTTCTAAAAAAGGAATTGAAGACGCATTTAACGCCGGAGCAGATATGGTAGTCATCGGTACGGCTTTTGAAAATGACCTAAACTTTTTTGACTAATGCTCGAATTTTTACTTTCTCAATATAAAGAAGCTTCCACAACTCAAATTGTGTTGGAGGTTTTAGTATTTGTATTCGGAATAGCGAGTGTTTTTTATGCCAGAAAGGAAAATATTTTAGTTTATCCAACCGGTTTGATCGCTACCATAATTACCACTTATCTATTATACCAAGCAAGCTATTTTGGGGATATGACCATGAATGCTTACTATTCAATTATGAGTATTTATGGTTGGTACAAATGGGCATCTAAATCCAAAGAACCCGATTTAAAAATTTCAAGAACCAATACAAGAGAAAAGATTATTGGCATCGTATTGTTTTTGATGACCATGTTTGTCACGTATATGGTTTACAAGTTTTTTGATTACAAACTTGAAATTCCTAATTATATTGATATTTTTACATCCGGTCTTTTTTTTACAGCAATGTGGTACATGGCATTGAAAAAATTAGAGAACTGGACTTTATGGATTATTGGTGATTTAATAGTTGTCCCGTTATTTGCTTACAGAGGATTGGGAATGCTGTCACTTCAATATTTAATTTTTACAATTATTGCCATTTACGGCTATTTAGAATGGAAGAGAATTTTACAAAAGAAAGTTTAGCCAAAAAATACGGGTTTACTCCAGCCGACTTTGAGCAAATCAAGTTGCAAGGTATTTCCTTGGATAAAATTGAAAGCGAACTTTTATTGTTTCAATCCGGAATTCCTAAAATTTATTTGGAAAGACCTGCCACGATTGCTGACGGAATTGTAAAATTAACGAGCGAAGAGTTTCAAAAACAAGCCACTTTTTTTGACCAAAAAAAAGCAAGTCTTAAGCTCAAAAAGTTTGTTCCGGCTTCAGGTGCGGCGAGTAGAATGTTTAAATTTTTAAACGAATTTTTAAATGAATTCGACCACGAAAATGAAACGATAAACGCTTATATCAATCGCAAAAAAGATAAAAACCTACCGACTTTTTTAGCCGGAATTGAAAAGTTTCCCTTTTATGAAGAAGTTAAATCCAAAATAAAACAGCTTCACTCCAATTATTATTCTCTGGAAGGCCACGAAAAAAGTTATCAGTTTATCAAATTAATGTTGGCTAATGACCATTTTGACTTTGCTAACAAGCCTAAAGCAGTCCTCGATTTTCATAAATATGACACCCACATTGCCACACCGGTTGAAGAACATTTGAATGAATGTGCTTTTTATGCGGCTTCGAATTCGGTTTCCCATTTGCATTTTACGGTTTCGGAAAACCACGAGAATTTATTCAAAAAAGTAATTGATGATGTCAAAGAAAAAGTAGAAACCAAATCGAAAACCAAACTGAATGTAAGCTATTCATATCAAGACAAAAGCACCGATACAATTGCGGTTGATATGAACAACCAGCCTTTTCGCAATGAGCATGGTGCCTTGACTTTTCGTCCGGGAGGGCATGGCGCGCTAATCAATAATTTGAATCATTTGGATGCCGATGTGATTTTTATTAAAAATATTGACAATGTAATTCAAAATCACATAGAAGAAATTGCCCTTTATAAAAAGGGATTGGCTGGTGTTTTACTGGAATTGCAAAATCAAGTTTTCCAAATTCTGACGGCCATTGATCGTAATGAAGTAAAAGAAGAAAACATTGCCAGTATAATCGACTTTATGAAACAAAAGCTGAACATCGATGTATTGGAAGATTTCTATAAATACACTTTAGAGAACAAAATCGATTATATCAAAAACAAATTAAACCGACCGATTCGCATTTGCGGAATGGTGAAAAACGAAGGAGAACCGGGCGGCGGACCATTTTGGGTAAGAAGTTTCAAAGGCAATGTTTCTTTGCAAATTGTAGAAAGTTCTCAAGTAGACAGTCATAATTTGGACCAAGTTCGAATTTTGTCGAAAGCCACCCATTTTAATCCGGTGGATTTGGTTTGTGCCACTAAAAATTATCAAGGACAGAAGTTTGATTTAACCCAATTTGTTGACCAAAGCACAGGTTTTATTGTACACAAAAACAATAAGGGAAAAGAAATAAAAGGCTACGAATTACCGGGATTATGGAATGGTGCCATGGCCAAGTGGATTACCGTTTTTGTCGAAGTTCCATTAGTAACTTTCAATCCGGTGAAAACCGTAAACGACTTACTTAAACCGGCACACCAACCTCAATATGAAAACTGATGTAATCTTAACGGAACTTCAATTTAAAGCCGTTAGAAGTTCAGGTGCCGGCGGTCAAAACGTCAATAAAGTGTCTTCTAAAGTAGTTTTGAGTTTTGATTTGAAAAATTCTAAAGCACTTGAAGAAGAAGAAAAAGAATTGCTTTCAACTAAATTGGCAACCAGATTAACTTCTGAACAAATTTTAATCTTAAACTGCGACGAAGACCGAAGCCAACTTAAAAATAAAACCATAGTTACCAAACGCTTTTTAGAACTAATCAATAAATCTTTGATTGTTCCCCAAAAAAGAAAAGCCACCAAAATTCCACGTTCCGTAATAGAGAAAAGAATCAAAGCCAAACGCAATCTTTCAGAAATTAAGCAGAATAGGAGAAAGCCACATTTTTAGTATTAACTACAAAGTATCAAGTATTAAGACAAAAAATATAGAAGAAAATAAAAAATCTTAATACTTAATACTTCCATCTTAATACTTTCTCTATCTTTGCCGCGTCTCAAAGGGGTGCTCTAAATAACGAGCTGAGATTATACCCAACGAACCTAGAACAGGTAATGCTGTTTAGGGATTAGACAAGATAAAAGTGCACGTTTGTCCTGTCAAGAGTATCAATTTAATTTTTTAACCAAGAATAATTACCCCTTTTATTCGTAACATTTTACGAATGAAAACTTTATTCACAAAAAGAACAAAGAACAAAGAAAAAAGAGCAAAGACAGTTCTATTTTCTATTCTCTATTTTCTATTTTCTTTTCTCTCTTTTTCACAAGAGAAACCCAATGACTCCACCAAAGTCAACCAGCTCGAGGAAGTAACGGTTTCGGCTGTCAGAGCCAAAGGCAAAAACCCAATTACTTTTACCAATCTTTCCAAGAAAGAAATTGCGCCGCGAAATTTAGGGCAGGACATCCCTATTTTACTCAATTATCTACCTTCGGTCGTTACTACAACCGATGCCGGAAATGGGGTTGGCTATACGTACATGAGAGTTCGTGGTGCCGATGGTTCGCGGATCAATGTGACTTTGAACGGTATTCCTTTTAATGATAGCGAAAGCCAAGGAACATTCTTTGTGAATTTACCCGATTTTGCTTCGTCTTTAGAAAGTATTCAGTTGCAACGCGGTGTCGGAACTTCAACGAATGGTGCCGGAGCTTTTGGGGCGAGTTTGAACATGCAAACCAAGTCCTATCAGGAAAAAGCGTATGCCGAAATCGCTAATTCTGCCGGAAGTTTCGGCACTCGAAAACACACTTTAGCTTTCGGAACCGGATTGCATAACAACTTTGAAATGAATGCGAGATTTTCCAACATAGCTTCTGATGGTTTTATTGATAGGGCATCTTCTAATCTTTTCGGGTATTTTTTTAATGCCAATTATGTAACCAAAACTACTTTGATTCAAGCACTCGCTTTTGGTGGAAAAGAAAAGACATATCAAGCGTGGTACGGAATTGAAGATCCTGAGCAATTAGAGAATGACCGAACATTCAATCCGGCAGGAATGTATTTTGACGAAAACGGAAACATGAAGTTTTACGATGACGAAACGGATAATTACGTACAAAATCATTTTCAATTGCATTGGTCTGAGAGATGGTCTGAAAAATGGATTTCCAACACCGCATTGCATTATACCATAGGGAAAGGATATTTTAAGCAATATAGAGAAGACGAAACCTTAGCTGATTACAATTTGCCCGATTTTCAAGGCAATGCAATTTCAGATTTAATTCGAAAACGATGGCTCGATAATGACTTTTTTGGCGCTACTTTTTCATTGAATTACAAAACCGCTAAAACGGATGTTTTATTTGGCGGAGCCGCAAATCGTTATTTGGGCGATCATTTCGGAGAAGTCGTTTGGACGCAATATTATGTGCCGAATACTAACCGTTACTATGACAACATAGGGAACAAAGACGATGTGAACTTTTATGCCAGAGCTTCTCAACAAATCGGGAAACTCAATGTCTTTGCCGATTTACAGTACAGAATGGTCTTTTACGAAGCCACCAGTTTCAGATTTAATGATGTCAATGATACATTTCGTTTTTTTAACCCAAAATTTGGTTTGAATTATGATTTAAATGATAAAAACTCGTTTTATGGTTATTTCGGTATTGCCAATAAAGAGCCAAGACGAGATGATTACGAAAACGGAAGTATAAAACCGGAGCGCTTATTTGATTATGAATTTGGGTGGAAATACAACTCGAAAAAAGTGAAAGTTACTGCCAATGCGTTTTACATGAACTACTTGAATCAGTTGGTTTTGACAGGTGCTTTAAATGATGTTGGATCGCCAATTTTTACCAATAGCGGTAAAAGTTACCGTGTAGGTTTAGAAATTGAATCGGTAATCGCGATTACGGATAAATTAATCCTGAATCCAAATATTACTTTGAGCCAAAATAAAAACCGTGATTTCTATTTTCAAAGAGATGGTGTTTTGCAAAATTTAGGCAATACCGATATCGCTTTTTCCCCAAATTTAGTGGCCGGAAACCGAATTACTTTCTTGCCAACAAAAGATTTTCAAATTTCGTTGCTGTCTAAGTTTGTAGGCGAACAGTACATGGGCAATATCGATTCGGAAAATTCTAAGCTGGAGGCTTACTTTGTGAATGATTTGAACGTTTCTTATGAATGGAAAATCAACAAAGGATTGAAGTCAATTGTGTTTTCTGCCTTGGTCAACAATTTGTTTGATTTAGAATATGAATCTAATGGTTATTTCTATACTTACGATGACGATTGGAGCAATCCGGGAGCCGTAACAACCCTAGAAGGTGCCGGATTTTATCCTCAAGCCGGAATCAACTTCTTGGCGGGGCTAACTTTGAAATTCTAAAAAAAAAGCCGAACATTTTTTTGTTCGGCTTTTTTTAATTGGTTACAATCAATGTGCTTCCGTTGATATCAACACGATATTGTTTCATAGGATATTGTTGTCCCGGACTTTGACCGGAAAATAAATTGTAAACAGTATCGTCACAATCACAAGTGGCTTCAATACCACTTATAGTCATTGCCGAAGTACAACTGGCAAAATCTTGGTTTGGACATGCTAAATCAAAAGCGACATAACCACTACCGGTATTAAAAATAACAACGCCACGAGCACCTTGAGAATAATTAACAATATGATTGCTTGGAAATAGTAAGCTGCTGTAGCCCGGCAAATTCATGTTGATTTCCAAATAAACCGTATAATTCGGAATGTTGGGATTACGGTTATTAATGCTTCCACCATCGCATCCAAAGGCAAAAGGCAACATTAATAATAAAGCGATTATCTTTTTCATGTAAATTTATTTAATTACTATAGCGAAACAAATTTAAATTAATTAACTTTGACATGCGTTACCAAACGTAAACAAATTTGAAATAAGTTTTAAAATAATATCTTTGCAAAAAGAAATCCCGTTGCGATGGGATTTTTTCTATTTATATAAATGATGAAATTATGAGTACAGTATCGTATTACACGGCAGAAGGGTTGAAGAAATTGAAAGACGAATTAGAACAACTAAAAAGTATAGAGAGACCAAAAGCTTCTCAAGCCATTGCGGAAGCCAGGGATAAAGGAGATTTATCTGAAAATGCAGAATATGACGCAGCCAAAGAAGCCCAAGGTATGTTGGAGATGAGAATCGCCAAATTAGAAGAAGTATATTCTAATGCCCGATTAATTGATGAATCACAATTAGACGTTTCCAAAGCTTTGGTTTTATCCAATGTGAAAATCAAAAACCAAGCGAATGGGATGGAAATGAAATATACCTTAGTCGCTGAAAGCGAAGCCGATTTAAAAAGCGGAAAAATTTCGGTGAGTTCACCCATCGGTAAAGGTTTACTAGGTAAAAAAGTAGGCGAGATTGCTGAAATCAGCGTGCCTAACGGAAAACTGAATTTTGAAATTTTAGAAATATCAAGAGACTAAATGAGTTCTATTTTCACCAAAATAGTCAACGGAGAAATTCCGGCCTACAAAATCGCTGAAGACGACCAATATTTGGCTTTTTTAGATGTGAATCCTAATGCCAAAGGTCACACCCTTTGTATTCCGAAACAAGAAATCGATAAGATTTTTGACATGGAAGAAGCGCATTATTTAGGCTTAATAAAATTTTCCAGAAAAGTAGCCCAAGCCATTGAGAAAACGGTTCCATGTAAACGAATTGGTGTTGCTGTTGTTGGATTAGAAGTGCCGCATGTTCATGTACACTTGATTCCGCTTCACGATATGGATGATATGCGTTTTCAACGAAAAGTGTCTTTAGTTAAAGAAGAATTTGAAGCACTCGCAAAAGCCATTCAAAGTAATTTGTAATTAAATTTCACATAAAAAACAGTTAACCCTGCGAATTTAAAAATTTTGGCAGGGTTTTTTATGAGTGTTAGCCATGAAAAACAGTTTAGTCTTTTTACTGCTTGTTTTAACCCAATTTTCTTTGGGACAAACAACCAATGAGTATTTAACAATAGATCAAAAAATGGCTCAAATTCCGGACAGTTTGACCAAAACTACAGACGGAATTGCAAAGTATATCAATTCAAATTTTAAAACCGAAAGCGAAAAGATCAGAGCAGTTTTTTATTGGACGACAACGAATATCGTTTATGATGTGCCAAATATGTTTGAACCCAATCAGTTAGATTCTCCTCAAGAAAAAATTGAAAAAACCTTAAAGTCACGTAAAGGTGTTTGTATTCACTATGCCGAAACTTTTAAGGATATTACAACTAAATTAGATATCAAAACCTATATCATTTCCGGTTATACAAAGCAAGCCGGACAAGTAGCACCAATTTCACATGCTTGGTGCGCTTCAAAAATAGAGGGAAAATGGTTTTTGTTTGATCCAACTTGGGGCGCGGGTTATGTTGACCAACAACAATTTGTCAAAAAGCGCAATGACAATTTCTTCAAAGTTGAGCCCAAAAAAATGATAAATTCTCATATGCCTTTTGATTATCTGTGGCAGTTTTTGAATGTTCCATGGACAAATCAAGAGTTTTATGATGGTAAAGAGGCTGTGAATAAGGTTAAAAAGAATTTCGACTACCTTGCTGAAATTGAACAACACCAAACATTATCCGAGGAAGAACAAGCTTTTCAAGCCGCTGAAAGAGTAGAAAAAAACGGCTTCAAAAACCCATTGATTTCTAAATACCATACTTATTTAAAAAACCAATTCACAGGATTAACCCAGAATAAAAACATTGAAAAATTAAATGAAGTCGTGGCCAATTACAATGAAGCCATAGGCCATCTGAATGATTTTATGTTTTATAGACAGCGAAATTTTAAACCTGTAGTTTCTGATGAGGAAATGAAAAACATGATGAAAACCATCAAAGACAAATTCAAAAAATGCAATGATGATGTTTATAAAATAGGTTCAGTTGGTAGTCAAAACAGTGCGATGCTTTCCGGTTTAAAAAAGAATATTAGCCAAAACTTACTTGTGGTAGAAAAGCAAGAGACTTTTTTGAATGATTATTTGAGTAAAACTATGGCAGGTAGAAAACTAATGTTGTCCAGGCAACGCTAATTAGGTTTTTGCCATTTTTTAAAAGAAACCTGCATTGTTGTTCCTTTGTCAATCTCGGAGTGCAAGACTTTTATTTTTCCTTTATGGTATTCTTCTACAATTCTTTTGGTCAAGGATAAGCCCAAACCCCAACCGCGTTTTTTGGTGGTAAAACCGGGTTCAAAAACACGTCTGAATTGATTTTTAGGGATGCCTTTGCCGGTATCCGAAACCAAAATTTTCACATAGGCTTTATCGCTTTCAATTACAACAGATAATTTTCCTCGACCTTTCATGGCATCAATAGCGTTTTTGACTAAGTTTTCTACTGTCCAACTGTGTAATGCCGGATTCATGGAAACCATAATTGGTTTTTTGGGTGCTTTGAAAGAGAATTCCACTTGCTTGGAGAATCTCGAACGCAAATAATCAAAAGATTGTTCAGTTTCTGCAATAATGTTGCGTTTTTCCAATATGGGTTCTGAACCGATTTTTGAAAATCTATCCGTGATGGTTTGCAATCGGGTAATGTCTTTTTCGATTTCAACGATTGTAGTTTCGGCTACGTTATCTGCTTTCATGATTTCGAGCCAACCGATGAGTGAAGACAAAGGTGTTCCGATTTGGTGTGCGGTTTCCTTCGCCATTCCGGCCCAAAGTTTGTTTTGAGTCGCCATTTTGGTACTTCGGTAAAAGTTGTAAACCAATCCGCCAAAAAGAAAAATAATGAGTAATAAAGCTACCGGATAATATTTCAGTTTATTTAATAATGACGAATCGCCATAATAAAGATTATGAATTCTTTTTTCTGAAATTTGCATGACAATTGGTTCGTTTTGATTTTTCAGTTTTTGTAAAAACCGTTGAAGTTGCACTTTGTCTTTTAGAATGTCCTCATCTACGTTTTTGGTATTTATAATAGAATCTTTTTCGGTCACAATGATGGGAATGTTCGCTGTTTGGATAATTTGTAAGGGCAAATCGACATCAGTATATTCGTTTGCGTTGATTAAGGTTTCTTGAGATTTTGCCCAAAGTTCCATTTTACCACGCTCTTCGTCTTTGAAAATTTGGAAAAAAGAATAAGTATTCCAAAGGATTAAAGCTACGATGACAAAGGAAGCCATGATGATAATCCAACGGGTAACATTTCTTTTTTCGGAAAACTGCATGCTGAAATTTTTTTATAAATATAGACAAAAGCGCCAAAAGTGCAAGACGATTTCTGTTTAGCCCCGATTGGAGTGGCATCCCGATTTTTCGGGATATAACGGAAAGCGGGAAAATGGCCGCCAAGAATGCCCAAACCATTCGCTCCTAAAATCAATAAAAATTGTACTTTTGGGGAAAAGAAAAAATATGCTCAGTTTTGAACCACATACGCTGTCGCCTGCGCAATTGCAGGGTTATTTGCAAAGTGCAGTAGCGCCACGCCCGATTGCTTTTGCGAGTACAGTTGATAAAAACGGCAAGCCTAATTTGTCGCCGTTCAGTTTTTTTAACGTGTTTAGTTCCAATCCGCCGATACTGGTTTTTTCGCCGGCGAGACGTGTCAGAAATAATACAACCAAACACACTTTGGAAAACTGTGAAGCCACCAAACAAGTGGTGATTAATGTGGTGAATTATGATATAGTGCAACAAATGTCGCTTTCGAGTACGGAATATCCTGATGGCGTAAACGAATTTATTAAATCGGGTTTAACGATGTTGCCTTCGGATATGGTGAAGCCTTATCGCGTGGCCGAAAGTCCGGTGCAAATGGAATGCAAAGTCAATGAAATTATCGCACTAGGCAATCAAGGCGGTGCGGGGAATTTGATTATTTGCGAAGTAGTTAAAATTCACATCAACGAAAACGTTTTGGATGATAAAGGCGCGATTGACCAAAGCAAAATTGACTTGGTTTCGCGTTTGGGCGGCAATTGGTATTCGCGTTCGAATCAAGGGTTGTTTGAGGTCGAAAAACCCTTGGTAACACTAGGAATAGGCGTAGATGCGATTCCGGATTTTATCAAAAAAAGCTCAGTTTTTGATGGGAATGATTTGGGTAAATTAGGAAATGTTGAAGCCTTGCCAACCGAAGAAGAAATTACTATATTTGTACAACAGAATTTTGCCGTAAAGGGTGTTTTGAGTTCGGATGACGAGCAAAAAATACACCAAAAGGCAAAAGAATATTTGAATAATAATGAAGTGCTTTCGGCTTGGAAAGTGCTTTTAGCAAAACAATAATTATGGAAGTTACCGGAAAAATTAAAGTGATTAATCCTGAGCAACAAGTGAGTGCCAGTTTTAGAAAAAGAGAATTAGTTGTGGCTACAGAAGAGCAATATCCGCAATTTATCAGCATCAATTTTGTGCAGGATAAGTGTGATTTATTGAACAACTATAATGTAGGAGAAGCGGTAAAAGTTTCCATCAACTTAAGAGGAAGAGAATGGGTAAATCCGCAAGGAGAAACCAAATATTTCAACGATATTCAAGGTTGGAGAATTGAAAAAATGCAAGCAGAAGCTCCGGCTACACCGGGAATGGCTCCAATGCCTCCTGCAGAAGCTTTCGCACCGGCTACGAACTTCAACGAAGAAGAACACGACGATTTGCCATTCTAGAAAATAGAATATAGAGAATAGAATATAGAAATCATCCTGATAGATAACTAAGTTTAATATCTGGGATGATTTCTTTTTTTTACAGTATCTCTATTTTCTTTTTTTATACACTATATTCTAAAACATGCATTTTTTAACCAAAGATTTATACTTTCCACCGGTCGATGAAGCTTCGTATGAAGGCGTTTTGGCGGTTGGTGGTGATTTGTCGACGGAGCGATTGTTATTGGCCTATCGCAACGGGATATTTCCATGGTTTAATCCTGATGAACCGATTCTTTGGTGGTCACCGCCGGAGCGAATGGTAGTTGTGCCACAGTTGTATAAGGTTTCGAAAAGCATTAGAAATTTATTGAATCAAAAAAAATTCGAAATCACTTTCAACCAAAACTTTGAAGCAGTCATTCGGAATTGCCAACAAATAGACCGCAAAGAACAAGACGGCACTTGGATTACGGATGACATTATTGAATCCTATACCAAATTACACCAAATGGGTTTGGCACAATCGGTAGAAGTGTGGCAAAATGGCGAATTGGTTGGTGGTTTGTACGGCGTTGATTTGGGCCATGTTTTTTGTGGTGAAAGTATGTTTTCTAAAGTGTCGAATGCGAGTAAAATTGCCTTTGTAACTTTGGTGCAATATTTAAAAGACAACAACTACAAACTCTTAGATTGTCAAGTTCACAACGATCATTTGGAGAAATTGGGAGCGTTTGAGATTTCGCGGGAGACTTTTATAAAGGTGCTGAAAAGTTAGTCACAGTTTTCTCCCGATAACTATCGGGATTAGTTTTCAGTTAATGATGCCAGCTGTGACTGCGACTGTACACTATTTCCTCTTCCAACAATCTTCCACATGGTCATTCACCATTCCGGTGGCTTGCATGTGTGCGTAAATGGTTGTTGAGCCAATAAACTTAAAACCTCTTTTTTTTAAATCTTTACTTATTTTGTCTGAAAGAGGTGTTGAAGCCGGAATGTCAGCTAGTGTTTTGGGTTGGTTATCAATAGGTTTTCCATTGGTGAAGTTCCAAATGTATTTTGAAAAGCTGCCGAATTCTTCTTGTACTTTCATAAAAGCAATGGCATTGGAAATGGTACCTTGAATTTTGAGACGATTGCGAATGATACCGGCGTCTTTCATTAATTTTTCGACTTCATAGGCATCGAATACCGCTACCGTTTTATAATCAAAATTGGCAAAGGCTTTTTTGAAATTGTCTCTTTTTTTCAAAATGGTGTACCAACTTAAACCTGCTTGAAAGGTTTCCAAGACTAAAAACTCGAATAACTTATCGTCATCATACACGGGATTTCCCCATTCGTTATCATGATAATCGCGGTACAAATCGTCTTTTTCGCACCAAGCGCAGCGGATTTTATTGTCCATCTTTGGCTATATATTTTTCAATTAATGAATGTCCTAAATAAATAAACGGTGTCATGCCAACCGCTATAATTAACTTAACGGTATAGCCTGTCAATCCTGAAATGATGTAGGTTTTGGTGTCCATAATTCCGGGTAACCAAAACGCAATTCCCAAGACAATAAAGCTGTCAAAAAACTGTGAAACTACGGTTGAACCCGTACTTCTGAGCCAAATCATTTTGTTGCCGGTGCGTCTTTTGACAAAATGAAATATCGATACGTCAATCAGCTGAGAAATCAAAAAGGCGGTAATGCTACCAACAATTATCAATTGGCTTTGTCCAAAAACAGCATTGAACTGGTCACTAGAAACCGAGCTGATTCCCGTTGCCGGAATATTCATGGCAAAGTACAAAACAAAAAAAGTATAAGCAATCAATCCGGCGGTGATGAAAGAAAGTCTTCTAACGCCTTTCTCACCGAAATATTCGTTGATTAAATCGGTGGTGACAAACACAATTGGCCAGGGTAAAATACCAATGCTCATTACGGCAGAGCCAACATCAATCAGTTTTCCGCCTATGAGTTCGGCTACGATGGCATTGGTTATAAAAATGCCGGCTAGCACAACATATACCGTATCTTTTTTAGATTGAAACATGCCTTATTCCTCGAAATTAAAATAGTTTTCTCGGTTTTTCTTTTTTCTAAAACTAGCACCGGGATGATCGGCGTTGATGGTTTCTTTCATAATCGCCGGGATTAGTTTTTCAACTGTATTTTCTTCATCAATTTCTTCCAATATCGGAGAGAAGTAGGCTTTCGGAACGATTTTGCCATTTTCGATTAAAAATGCCATGGAATGGAAAGTTTTGGCGCCAATGATTTTCTCGTCTTTTGTTTTTTGGGACTGATAAAAATAAAATACGGCCTGATTTTTTCCTTGATTGATGTTTCTTTTTTCTAAAAATTGCACTTTGGTAGTTTCTTTTATTTTATCAAAATCTCTCATAGCTGCTTCGGCAATTTCATCATCAGAAATGTTTTCCAAGAAATCAAAAGCGTCTTTTTCTTGGAGTAAAAGAATGGTTTTAAATTTTGTTTTAGGATTTTCGAGTCCTTTTTTTATTATTTCTTTTGAAGCTTTGTTGTGGGTAATTTCCAATTTTAGAATCTCTAATTGGATATCAGGATTGTCTAATTTTTTTATTTTGCCCATTAATTCGTTGACGCTATTGTTTTTTGGGAGATGTGATAAAAGTGAAAGGTAATTAATCAGGTTGGTGTTAGGATTTTCGTCTTGTTCATACGCATAAGCATAATCATCTTCGTATTCATTTTCTTCTTCAGAAGCCTTTTTTTCTTCACGATTCAACAGTCTTTTGTATTCCAATTTAGAATGGGTCAGAATCAGTTTTTGAAAGGCTGCAATTTTTTTCGGTGAGCCTAGTTTTTTATCTAACAAATTGTTACAGAAACTAATGATAGGTTTGTTGTATTCATCAATGCCATAGAATTGGAAGATATCAGGAAATAAAACTTTGCTTTCCTCGAGGTTTTCCTCAAATGAATTAAATAATTGATTGATTTCATAAGCATCTTCGGAAACCGGAAGATCAAATTCCATTAGTTTTAAAACCAGTCGGTATGCATTTTGGGTGTTTTGCGAAGCCAAAGCATTTAGGATGGCTAATTGTTCGGTTGTTTTGGTGCTTTCGGCTTTGTATTTATTTTCAAGGTAAGGGATAACCGCTTTGTGGTTTAAATAGCCTAATTTTTGATACAAACCAGCTTTACCGTCTGTGTCTTTGAATTCATGAGTGTCTAAAAAAGAGGTGATGCGTTCAAAATCGGTTTCCTTTAGTTTTAAATTATACAAGTTGTTATAAGCGATTTTACGAATAGAATCGGTTTCGCTTGAGGCTTCCTCTAAAAACAGTTTTACTTTGTCTTCAAAAATACTTGTTTGGGTTGTTTTTTCGGGAACAAATGAAGAAAAAGCTTTTTCTATAAATGGGTCATCGTTTTTATAATTTCGGTCAACCAAAGCCTTGAGGGTGACTTTTCGGTTTTCCATAAAGAAGGTTTTGATTTTTAAGGTTTGGTCAGCATTTTTAATACTAACCAAAGCGTCAGCAACTTCACAACCCAACGCATCGTTATGCGAAAAAGTATTGCTTACAACTTCTGTCTTTTCAAATTCCTTAAAATAATTTTCCCAAGTCGATTCAAATGGATCCGGTTTGTCTTTATAAACTCTGTATTTATCGAAAAGTGTTTTTAATTCTTTATTATAATCGTTTTTCAATGAATCTAAAGTAGTCACTTGAAGGTATCGTGGATAATTGATTACTTCAACAGAAACGGTTTTTCCGGTATAAGAATCAAATTCTTTGGGTTCAAAATTGATTTCCGGATTTCGCTTCCATCTTCTCATGGAACGAATTTCGTCGTTACCAATTCCTAAAATGGTTTGTTCGTTTATTTTTTTTGGAATTTCGATAGTATATTTCCCTAAAGAGTCACGATAAACAGTGCTTTCGGAAGTTTTAAACGCTTCAAAAGAAAAGGAATCGAAGAACTTACTACTGCTTTGTTCAGTGGCATCAATGGCGCCTAAAAGATAAAATTTATTGCCTTTGATTATCGACTTTAATTTTACTTTTCGATGTTCATTTGTTGAAGACGAGATGAAATCTTTGGTGTTTTCCTCAAACTTGGCCGTTTCTTCCATTTCATGGTTCATGTAGAACTCGTTTTGGATTTGTTGGTGTTGAAAGGTTTTATCATCCATAAAATCCATATCGGTAGAAGTGTTTTCCATCACAAAATAATAACTTTTCTCTTGCGGATCAAAGGCTTCGAAAGTCACATCGGAAGCTGTTTTTTCACTGTTGCCGTATTGAACACAAAATTCAGGCATTGTAACCGAAAAGCCCCCTTTTTGAGGTTGAACTTTCTCCCAAGTATTTTTAAAACCTTTGATTTTAAACTTGTCGAAAATGGTTTGCTCGTATTGTTTTACATAAGTTCCTGTTCCTGAAAACGAAACACTAATAATTTCTAATGGCGTAACATAAAAGCGATAATGTTGGAAATTGCCGGCTTTGCTTTTGTTTTTGACGTCGTAACCAATATAAGATTCGTCTTTGATTTCTTTTTTCTCCAGAATGTTTCCGGGAATGAACTCGTAAAGCAAACTATCGATACTTTTATGATTGAAATAGTTGTTTTTCTTTTGCATGTAATTGTGCAACGGTACTCTGACCATGCTTAAAACTCCGCCGTTAGTGATGTCAAGCGTACTTTTTATTTTGTCAAAATCTAAATTTAAGTCGAAATCAACAGTTTGAATCATTTGATCAGCCGTTGGTTCCGTCTTTATTTTTGGAGCCGGAAAGAATTCTTCGATGGTTTTTTTATTGGTTTCGCCTTTTTTGGTTAATTGTCCGATAACCGGTGTAACTTTGTACCCTTTGTTGATTAATAATTGTAAAACGCCTTCTTTTCCGCCTAAATGCGCTGCACCAACAGCACTAAACAAACTGCCGTGATGTACTAAAGAATCGATGCTTTTGACCATGTCATAATTGCGGTCGATGATCATAATTTTGTGTTTCTTTGGGCTTTCTGACAACTTACTTAATGAGTCAAGCATCACGATGTCTTTTTCGCGGTAGAAATCTTTTAAAGTGGTGTAGATAGATTTGCCTTTCAAGATTTTGGTTAATATGGCTTTTTTTTCTTCTTCTTCCTCTGAAGCTTCTTTTTCAGCGTTTCTAAAATCAATCATTTGTTCGGCCTTACTGAAATTGACGAATGATTTTTTGGCATCTTCGAGACCAACTGTTTTTTTGTTGTATTTCTTTGCGGTTTGATGGATGAACATATCCAAAACGGTGCTTTCGCTGTAATCGGCTTTATTGCCTTCTACTCCGGAGGACATTTGATTAAAGAAATTGTAGTTGGTAAACAATTGCAATAAGTCTTGTTTTTCTACCGGTTTGAGTTGAAATTTAGAATAGAATTTTGATCTTTGTTTGGGTCTGTAGTTCATGTATAAATCGAACAATTCACCCCAAGAATCGGGATTGCTTTCATTACTTACAATATCGGCTTCCAGTAAATGCTGGTAGAAAGCATCGGAAAGATGGTAAGAGATTTTTTCATTAACATGAAAAGTGCCATAAACGTAGGATTTCTTTTTTAAACCTTTTCCGGAAATTTCCCAAAGCAATGTTTTTTCAAATTGGGCATTAACTTGTAGTGTAAAAAGGACAAATAGGATGAGAGCAAAAATTTTTTTCAAGGGATATCATTTTGATTACAGACAAATATAAACAAAAAGGCATCCGATGATTGTTATGACTATTGTTAATTTTTTGTCAGTTCCTTTCTAAAATTATGCGTTGTTTTTAGCCCCGATGGGAGCTGGCTACCATGTAGCGCGGACAGCGGGACGAATAGTGAAAAGAAAGCTAAGCGTTGTGCTCCTAAAACAAAAAACCTCGATTCAAGGATGAACCGAGGTTTTTTTATGTTGAATTAATAATTTTAACTCATTGAATTATCCTAAAGTAACTCTTTTGAAACCGGTGATTTCAACGTTGAATCCTTTAACATAGTCGCCAACTTTTTTACTGTCATCTTTGATGAAGTTTTGATCTAGTAAAGCTTTTTCTTGATCTAAAGTCGTGTTGTCAGAGATGAAACGTTGTACTTTACCCGGAATAATTTTATCCCAGATTTGTTCCGGTTTGCCTTCCGCTTTTAATTCTGCTTTAGCATCTTCTTCTGCTTGTTTTAAAACTTCTGGAGTTAATTGAGAGAAAGAAATGTATTTAGGAACATTTTTCAAAGTTTTTCCTAAACGTTTTGCTTCTTCGTTTTCTTTTTCGATTACTGCAATACGAGCAGCCAATTCAGAAGCAACAAAAGCAGGATCAAAATCTTTGTAAGATAAAGTATCCGCGCCCATAGAAGCTACTTGCATAGAGATATCTTTGGTCAAAACGTCAGCGTTGGCAATTGGTGCAGAAATAGCAGTTAAGGCAGCAATTTTGTTAACGTGAACATAAGAACCAACAAAAGCACCTTCTAAAATTTCGAAACCACCGATTTCGATTTTTTCACCAATAACACCAGTTTGCTCGATTAATTTTTCAGCTACAGTAATTCCGTTGAAATCAGAAGCTAAAAATTCTTCTTTAGAAGAGAAGTTGATTGCTTTTTCCACTAATTGTTTAGCTAAAGTTACGAAAGCTTCATTTTTACCTACGAAATCTGTTTCGCAGTTTAAAGTGATGATTGCTCCTTTAGTGTTGTCAGCATTGATGAAAGAAACAGCAGCGCCTTCAGAAGACTCACGGTCAGAACGGTTAGCCGCTACTTTTTGTCCTTTTTCTCTAAGGATTTGTATAGCTTTATCGAAATCGCCTTCCGCTTCCACTAGAGCTTTTTTACAGTCCATCATTCCGGCACCTGTAGTTTGTCTTAGTTTATTTACGTCTGCAGCAGTAATTGTGATTGTTGACATAATATTTTTTAATTTAAAAGTTTTTTAAAAGTAAATTACGAATTACGAATTTCAAATTACGAGTCAAAATAATCCGTAATTCTTAATTCATAATTCGTAATTATTTTTTGTTTTATTCTTCAGTTTTAGTTTCTGTAG
The DNA here is from genome assembly GCF_046293665.1 of Flavobacterium sp. Lineage (GTDB taxonomy): Bacteria > Bacteroidota > Bacteroidia > Flavobacteriales > Flavobacteriaceae > Flavobacterium. The sequence goes on along the minus strand of NZ_JBKBOL010000001.1, from coordinate 76,710 downwards.
CTTCTACTTCAGGAGCAGCTTCAGCTTCAACAGCCGGAGCTTCAACTGCTGGTGCAGCCACTACTTCTACAGTTTCTTCAGCTTCAGGAGCAGCATCAGAAGCATCAGAGGTTCTGTTAGCTAAACCGTCTTTAACAGCATCAGTAACTAAAGTTAAAATTTTATCAATTGATTTTGAAGCATCATCATTGGCTGGGATAACGTAATCTACTTCACGTGGATCAGAGTTAGTATCAACCATTGCAAAAACTGGAATGTTTAATTTTTGTGCTTCTTTGATTGCGATGTGTTCCGCTTTGATATCTACTACGAATAAAGCAGCAGGTAATCTTGACATATCAGCGATAGAACCTAAGTTCTTCTCTAATTTGGCACGAAGACGATCAACTTGTAATCTTTCTTTTTTAGACAAAGTCATGAAAGTACCATCTTTCTTCATTTTATCAATAGAAGCCATTTTTTTAACGGCTTTACGGATAGTAACGAAGTTGGTTAACATACCACCAGGCCATCTTTCAGTGATGTAAGGCATGTTACAAGCCAATGCTTTTTCAGATACGATATCTTTTGCTTGTTTTTTGGTAGCTACGAAAAGTATTTTTCTACCAGATGCTGCAATTTTTTTCATGGCTTCGTTAGCCTCTTCAATTTTGGCAGCAGTTTTATATAGGTTAATGATGTGAATACCATTACGCTCCATATAAATGTAAGGAGCCATGTTTGGATCCCATTTACGAGTCATGTGTCCGAAGTGAACACCTGCTTCTAATAATTCTTTAACGTCAATTTTGTTTGCCATTGTGTAATAGTTTACGTTCCGTGATTAGCAATGTTCCTTTTGGCTGTAAGCAATAAGCTTTGGGCTTTAGGCTTCATTTAGATGCTAAACTATTCCCTTAAAAGGAATATCGACAACTTGTTTTTTAATTTCTAATTTAATTGTAAAAAATAATCTGAAAATATATTCTGGTAAATACCGAATATTAACGTTTCGAGAATTGGAATCTCTTTCTCGCTTTTTTCTGACCGAATTTTTTACGTTCTACCATTCTTGGATCTCTTGTTAGTAATCCTTCTGGTTTTAGGATGCTTCTGTTTTCAGCTTCCACTTCACACATTGCTCTTGCAATAGCCATTCTCACAGCTTCTGCCTGACCTGTTGAACCACCACCGTATACATTTACTTTTACGTCAAAGTTGTCAGCGTTGTTTGTCATAGACATTGGCTGTAATACTTTGTACTGTAAAGTAGCTGTTGGGAAGTAGTTGTTGAATTCTCTTTTGTTAACGGTAATTTTTCCAGTACCTTCTGAAACGTAAACACGTGCTACTGCACATTTTCTTCTACCGATTTTGTGAATAACTCCCATTACTTAAGATCGTTTAGGTTAACTGTTTTAGGTTTTTGAGCCGCTTGTTTGTGCTCAGTTCCTACAACAACATTTAGATTTCTGAAAAGCTCTGCTCCTAATTTGTTTTTAGGCAACATTCCTTTCACTGCTTTCTCTACTAGTAAAGCAGGGTTTTTTGATTGCAAAACCTTTGCAGTCAAACTTCTTTGTCCTCCTGGATAACCTGTGTGACGAATGTAAGTCTTGTCGTCAAGTTTGTTACCGGTAAGGTTGATTTTCTCTGCGTTGATAACAATTACGTTATCTCCACAGTCGACGTGAGGTGTGTAACTTGGCTTGTATTTACCTCTTAAAAGCATCGCAACTTTTGAAGCAAAACGACCTAAGTTATGACCTTCAGCATCTACGATGATCCACTCTTTTCCAGAAGTGGCCTTGGTTGTAGATTGTGTCTTGTAGCTTAATGCGTCCATAATATTTTTTTAATTAAACATTCCATTCCCAATAAAGGGAGTGCAAAAGTACAATTATTTATTAATAAAGCAAATACCATTTTTCAAATTTTTTTACAAACCGCCTTATTTTGCTTAAAATCCTTTAAATGAATAGACTTAGCATGGTAAAAACGGTTGATTTTTGATGCTAATTGAGCTAAAACTTTTGTGGTTTCTCCGCTAACTTTCGGTCTTCATTAAGAGGATGCAGAAGAAATTTTACTATTTTTACACTTTAACCAAGACAAAAATGAAATCGAAAGCCACTTTAAAACAAATTGCCAAAGAGTTAGGGGTTTCCGTTTCCACCGTTTCAAAAGCCTTGAACGGAAGTCCGGAAATCAGTGAGCCAACTAAACAGCGTGTACAGGAATATGCCAAATTGAAAAATTACAAACCCAATGTAATTGGTTTGAACTTAAAAAACAGAAGAACCAAAACCATAGGCGTGATTATTCCGAATATCTTAAATTCCTTTTTTGCCAAAGTGTTTAGTGGTATTGAAAAAGTCGCCGATGAAAAAGGGTATAAATTGATAACCTGCATTTCAAATGAATCTTTGGAAAAAGAAATCAATGCTTTAGAAATGTTGAGCAACGGAACCATTGACGGTTTTATACTTTCCATATCTGAAGAATCTCAAAAATTACAAAAGTTTGGGCATTTTACTTCCATAATTAATGAAGGTACTCCAATCGTAATGTTTGATAGAATTGCCGATGAGGTAAATTGTGACAAAGTCATCGTTGACGATTTTGAATCAGCAGTAAATGCAGTGGAACATTTGATCAAAACCGGATGTAAAAGAATTGCTTTGCTCTCTGCGATTGATAATTTGAGTGTCGGAAAACTTAGAGCGGAAGGTTTCTATAAAGCTTTAGAGAATCACAGTTTAAAATTAGATGAAGACTTAGTGATATTGACTAATAATAATGATGAATTCAACGCTAAAATCGGAGGTTTTTTTATCAAAAATAAGCCAGACGGTGTTTTTGCAGTTGATGAACATGCTTCGGTTACTGCAATGAAATTGGGAATTCAAAATGGGTATAAAATTCCGAAAGATTTATCGATTATAGGTTTTGCAGACGGTGTTTGGTCACGAAGAATGACGCCAAGTTTGTCAACGGTAAGTCAACACGGGCCTGAAATCGGAGAAGTAGCTGCGCAATTATTGATTGATAAATTGGAGAGCGATGAAGAAAGCTTTACGTTTACCACCACAACAATCAAAACCGAGTTAAGACAGAGAGATTCGACCAAAAGATTATAGTGAAAGGATCGGTGTGTTTACCTAATGTCAACCTAAGTAGGTTGCACTTAAGAGTTTTTTTGTTCTAAATTTGTGAATCATAAAATGTTATCAATGAAAAAGTTTTTCTCAAGTTTCTTTTTCCTGTTCTGTGTTAATTTTATCTTTTGTCAAGAAGCTGTCAACCTTTTTGATATTGCCAGAAAAGGAACGGTTGAACAAGCCCAAGAGTTTATTAAAACAAACCCAAACAGCTTAAATTCCGTAAATGAAAATGGTTTTACCGCATTAGTGTTGGCTTGTTATAAAGCAAATAATAGTGTAGCCAAGTGGTTGATCGAAAAAGGATGTGATGTTAATGTTAAAACCAACATGGGTTCAGCTTTAATGGCTTGTGTTGTAAAAGGGAATAACGAAATTGGAATGTTATTAATTGACAAAAAAGCCGATTTAAATATTGTAGACAATCAAGGAACCACCGCGTTGATGTATGCAGTACAGTTTAAAAATATGGAAATGATTAAATTATTGCTGGCCAATAATGCGGACAAAAATTTAATTGACAATAAAGGGAAGACAGCTTTCGAATATGCCACTTTCTCTGAAAATGACGAAATTATAAACCTATTAAAATAATTGACTATGAAAAAAATTACTTTACTACTTCTTGTTTTACCATTGTTTTGTTGGTCGCAATCTAAACTTTCAAATACGGTTTCCGTTTCGAATATCAGCGCCAATATTTTGCTTAACAATGACACACAAACAGCAACTTTAACGATTGTTGGTCCTTCAGACCGATGGTTGGCTTGTCAATTTGGTCAATTTACCGGTGGGATGCAATCTGGTAGTGATGTTGTTTATTATAACGGAACAACCTTAGTAGATGCAACCCATGTTGGGATTGGTTCAGCGCCGACAGCAGATGCTCAAAATAATTGGACTGTAATTCAAGACAATGTAACAACAGGAGTACGAACTATAGTAGCCACCAGAGCATTTAATTCTCCCGATGCTACTGATTATGATTTTGTTTACAGTAACACTACAATTGGAATAGCCGTCGCTCATGGAAATTCTGATTCATATGCATTGGCCTATCACGGAGGTGGAAATAGAGTCTCAAATACAAGTGTGCCTTTTACTACTTTGGGTGTGGAAGATTTTTCTTTGAATGCTTCTCAAATTTTCCCGAATCCTTCTAACGGAAATTTCTCTATCAATACCAGAACTGCTTTAGAACAAGTTTCAATTTATACTTTAACAGGTAACTTTGTAAAAACAATAAAGGTAGAAAGTACAAATGCAACACAAATCAATATAGAAGGTTTGTCAACCGGCGTTTATTTAATTGAATTGCAAAATGCTTCTCAAAAAGTCTGGAAAAAAATTATCGTAGAATAAGACTAAAAGAATATAAATAATTAAAAAGGCAACAAGTATAAATTGTTGCCTTTTTTATTTTAATGCGCTTCGAGCCAATTTTTTCCGGTTCCAAGTTCAACCTCCAAAGGAACGGCCAGTTTAAATGCATTTTCCATTTCGTGTTTGATCAACGGTTTGATTTTCTCTAATTCGGAGTTGTGCACGTCAAAAACCAATTCGTCATGAACTTGTAGCAACATTTTTGATTGCCAATTTTCCGAAGTTAGTTTTTTATGAATGTTGATCATCGCGATTTTGATAATATCGGCAGCGCTTCCTTGAATGGGAGCATTTACGGCATTTCGTTCGGCGCCACTTCTAACAACTGCATTGGCAGAATTAATGTCTTTTAAATAACGTCGTCTTCCCAAAACCGTTTGTACATAGCCATTTTCTCTGGCAAAATCAACTTGGTCTGACATATAAGATTTTAGTTTTGGATAGGTCTTGTAATAAGCGTCAATTAAAGCAGCGCTTTCGCTTCGAGACAAGGAAGTTTGGTTGCTCAAACCAAAAGCAGAAACGCCATAAATAATTCCGAAATTAACCGTTTTGGCATTGCTTCTTTGTTCTTTGGTCACTTCCTCTAAAGGCACATTGAATACTTTTGCAGCCGTACTTCGGTGAATGTCTTCATTGTTTTGGAAGGCTTTAATCATATTTTCTTCGCCTGATAACGCAGCAATAATCCTCAATTCTATCTGAGAGTAATCGGCAGAAAGCAAAATGTAATTTTCGTCGCGAGCAATAAAAGCTTTTCTAATCAAACGGCCTCGTTCCGTACGAATCGGAATGTTCTGCAAGTTTGGATTGTTAGAACTCAAACGGCCGGTTGCGGCAACGGTTTGCATGTAATCGGTGTGAACTCGCTGTGTTTTGGCGTCGACTTGATTCGGCAATGCATCAATGTAAGTGCTTTGTAGTTTTACCATTTGACGCCAATCTAAAATATCTTTTACGATTTGGTGTTCGTTGGCCAAATAACTCAACACTTCTTCACCGGTAGCGTATTGTCCGGTTTTGGTTTTCTTTTGTTTGGCACCGCCGATTTTCATTTTGTCAAAAAGCACTTCGCCGAGTTGTTTTGGAGAAGCCAAATTGAATTTTTCTCCGGCAGTTTCATAGATTTTTTGTTCAAATAAATTGATTTCTTTTTGCATATCGACAGACATCGATTTTAAGAAATCTACATCTAAGCGAATACCTTCGGTTTCCATTGCGGCGAGAACCGGAATTAACGGAATTTCGATTTCGTCGAATAGTTTTTTGGTTTCGGCTTTGTCTAAAATCGGGCTGAAGATTTCTTTTAGTTGTAATGTAATATCAGCATCTTCAGCGGCGTATTCTTTTATATCTTCCAACGGCACATCGCGCATAGATAATTGCCCTTTGCCTTTTTTACCGATTAATGTTTCGATGGATTTTGGCGAATATTTTAAATACGTTTCACTCAATACATCCATATTGTGGCGCATATCCGGATTGATTAAATAATGCGCAATCATGGTATCAAATAATTTTCCTTTGACTTGAATGCCGTAATTGGATAAAATTTTCAAATCATACTTGATGTTTTGCCCAATCTTTTCAATGGATTCGCTTTCAAAAAACGGTTTGAATTTATCGGCTAAAATTTGAGCTGCTTCTTGATTTTCAGGAAACGGAACGTAAAAAGCTTTGCCTTTTTCAAAAGAGAAAGACATTCCGACTAGTTCTGCATGAAGTGTGTCAATTCCGGTCGTTTCGGTGTCAAAGCAGACTGAAGTTTGGTTCATTAGGTTTTGCAGAAACAATTTGGTGCCTAAATCACCTTGAATAATCGTGTAATTATGGTTAGTATTTTCTAGAGTCGCGTAATAAGATTGGTGTTTTGGCTGATCGCTGTCTTCATCCGAAAAACCAAATAAATCAAATTGGTCTTCATTAGATTTTTTGGCAATAGGTTTTTTAGTTGCTTTTTGATCATTGCCATTACTATTGTCATTGCCATTAGACTCAATCTCATCATATTCCTTACCGGTGCCGAAAAGTTTGTCGAATTGGGCTTTCATTTGGCGGAATTCTAATTCCATGAACAAAGCATCGGTTTTTTCGATATCGGGTTTGGATAATTCGAAATCTTCAGCATTAAAAGTTACCGGACAATCGAGTAAAATTCGAGCGAGTTTTTTTGATAGAATTCCGAGTTCTTTGTTGTTTTCGATTTTATCTTTCAACGCACCTTTAAGTTTATCGGTGTTTTCTAAAAGGTTTTCCATAGAACCAAACTCTTTCAATAATTTCTTGGCAGTCACTTCGCCAACACCGGGAAATCCCGGAATATTATCGGCAGAATCGCCCATCATTCCCAGAAAGTCGATGACTTGTTCCGGTCTTTCAATTTCGAATTTGGCCAACACTTCGGGAATACCCCAAATTTCGATATCGTTCCCCATTCGCGCCGGTTTATACATAAAAATATTTTCGGAAACCAATTGGGCAAAATCCTTATCCGGAGTAACCATGAAGACCTGAAAACCTTCTTTTTCGGCTTGCTTGGCTAAGGTTCCAATCAAATCATCGGCTTCAAAACCGGCTTTTTCCATGATCGGAATGTGCATCGCTCTGAGCAATTCTTGGATGTATGGAACAGCAATTTTAATCGCTTCCGGAGTTTCATCGCGATGCGCTTTATATTCTTGGTACATTTCGTAGCGGTAATCACTTCCGCCTTTGTCAAAAGCTACGGCTAAATGGTCAGGTTTTTCGCGTTTGATAACATCCATCAAAGAATTCATAAAACCCATAATGGCAGAAGTATCCATTCCTTTCGAATTGATACGGGGATTTTTGATAAAAGCGTAATAGCCGCGGAATATTAAGGCGTAAGCATCGAGCAGGAAAAGGCGTTTTTGTTGTGACATTTTCGAAATAAATTTTAAAGTGTAAATGTAGCGAAACTTTGAATGTTGGAGAAGCAAAATATTTTAGTTAAATTTAGCTAAATGAAAGACAATAATGCCTTGATTCTTTGTTATTTTGCTGAAAATTTAGGACACATGCTTCGTTGGATTTTCTTTTTCCTGTTTGTTGCCATTATTGAAGTTTATGCTTTTCAGGCGTTTAGAACCATTACTAAATCGAGATGGATTTTAGTTGCTTATCAAGTAATTTCATTGGCCGCCATCGTATATATCGTTTATCAATTTTCACAGTTTGACCGTAGGGTTGGACAAAATAGCAAAACGTTAATCACTTTTGGGTTGTTATTACTGTTGTTTATTCCTAAAATGATTCTGACTTTCTTTATGTTGTTAGAAGATGTGTACAGGGTTTTTTCCGGAGTAATCACTTATTTTATGGGTGATAACGACAACGGTGGGTTTTTACCGGACAGAAGACGATTTGTTAGTCAGGTAGCATTGGTAATGGCGGCGATTCCGTTTTCATCACTTTTATATGGAATGACTAAAGGGAAATACAACTTCAGGGTAATCAAACAAACTTTATTTTTCCCAGATTTGCCTGAAGATTTTGACGGTTTTACGATTACCCAAATCTCAGATGTTCACAGCGGAAGTTTTGATGATGCAGAAAAAATTCAATATGCGGTCGATTTAATCAATGAGCACAAGACCGATATGATGTTGTTTACCGGAGATATTGTCAATACTCATGCGACTGAAATGCATCCGTGGATTGATACTTTTAATAAAATTGATAACCACAAATACGGTAAATATGCCGTTTTAGGGAATCATGATTATGGTGAATATATTGATTGGCCTACACAAGCCGCTAAAGATCAAAATTTTGAGGACATCAAAAAATTGTATGGCGATATTGGTTTTGATTTGTTGTTAAACCAACACGCTAAAATTAGAAAAGGGGAAAGTGAAATCGCCATTGTCGGCGTAGAAAATTGGGGGAAAAACTTCAAACAAGCCGGTGATTTGCACAAGGCTTCTGAAGGTTTAACAGCAGAAGATTTTAAAATCTTGATGAGTCATGATCCAAGCCATTGGGAATATGAAGTGAAAAACCATGACAAGCATTTCCAATTGACACTTTCAGGTCACACGCATGGGTTGCAATTTGGGATTGAAATTCCGGGTATCATACAATGGAGTCCGGTGCAATATGTTTACAAACAATGGGCAGGATTATACGAAAATTTAGGGCGATATATTTATGTAAATCGAGGTTTAGGCTTTCATGCTTATCCCGGAAGAGTTGGGATTTGGCCCGAAATAACTGTTTTTGAACTAAAAAAAGGGGAAAAAGTAGCATAATTAGTTAAAAATGCTACATTTGTGTTTTAGAATCTCTTCTTTGTCTGTAAAAGAAGGTAAAATTATTTTGGTTTTATGTCAAAATTTGGAGAATTAATCAACGCTCAAGTGCCTGTGTTAATTGACTTTTACACAGAATGGAACGAATCTTCGGTGTCCATGCATCCTGTAATCAGAGATGTAGCAGCTGCGCTTGGTGACAAGGCAAAAGTGATCAAAATTGATGTCGATAAAAATCAGGAGTTAGCCGATGCTTTGCGTATCAAAGGTTTGCCAACCTTGATGATTTACAAAGATGGTCAAATGGTTTGGAGACAATCCGGTGAATTGGACGCGAACAGTATTATCGCTTTGGTTCAGGATCAATTGTAATCAATTTTTTCACAAACAAACCCTTTTTCGTTTAAATATTCTAAAGTTTTTGGTAAAGCATATTGCAGGTTTTGCCAAGCTTTTACGCTGTCGTGAAAAACGATAATACTGCCACTTTCTATATTTTTTAAAACATTATTCAAACATTTTTCCGGGGAAACCGCTTGGTCATAATCCATACTGATGATGTCCCACATGATTATTTTGTAACCTAATTTCCGTAGAGCATTTGCTTGAGACGGTTTAATTTTGCCGTAAGGCGGACGGAAGAGTTTGGAGTTTGGAGTTTGAAGTATGGCGTTAGCAATAGTTTCCGAGCACTTTTGGGTGTTTTCAATATAATCCTCCACGGAAGTTTCCCAGCCTTTTAAATGATTGAAAGTGTGGTTTCCAATTGCGTGATCATTTTCTTTAATTTTTTCGAAAATCTCAGGATGTTTTTGGATGTTATCGCCGATGCAAAAGAAAGTTGCTTTGGCGTTGTGTTTTTTTAATTGTGCCAATGTCCAGTCGGTTATTTCTGGAATTGGTCCGTCATCAAAAGTTAGGAATACTTTTTTTTCAGTATTAGGGATATCCCAAATGTATTTCGGAAAAATAGTCTTGACGAAACGGTTTGTTTTAACCCATAAACTCATAGTGTAAATGTAACAATTAAAAAATGTGAAAATGTAACAAACCCATTGCTACATTTTCACATTAAATTATTTCCAAATTAATTTATTCTAATTCTCTCCCAAAACGAGTGAAACGCTGAACAAAAGAATTGAATATTGGTTTATTTTTGTTATAAAACTCTAAATCTCCTCGGTCTTTCATCACCACCAATAAACTTCTGTAACGCTCAATATCGGTAATGATATCAGAAGCAATTCCGTTTTGAATGGAAGGCTGTATTCCGGCATAATACTTCAAGTTTTGTTTGTATTTGGTCATCAATCTTTCCAATAACTCTCGGGCTTTTGCTTTTTCGCCTAATTCATAATATCCGGAAGCAAATGGCTCAACCATGGTATAATAGCCATAATAATCCATTGGCATTTTGGATAAGGCCAATTCAATTATTTTTTTGGCTTTTTCTTTATCACCTTCATTGATTAATTGTTCCATTAATCGGGCCATATTGGTTCGGTAAGAGATGCTGTTTTTGCGAGTTTCAGGATCGTGATAGATAGTAGTCAAATCCCCGTTGCCCCAATCCCATTTGTTTATAAGATTGTACATTTTTTCACTATCTATTTGACCCATGTCATAAGGGTTTTGTTTGTCGATAGGTGTTTTGATAGGGACTAGTTTATAAACCAAACCATCTAATTGAAGATAATCTTTCATCCAAAGATAATCATCATCTCCAAAACTTCCTCCGGTAAAATAAATCGGTCTTTCCCAATTGTTATTGGCTAAAACATCTAACATCATCAAACGATTTTTATAAATCGCACTGCCTTTGATGTCTAAGTCGATGTAAGGAACGATTGAATCATAGTCTTTTTTGCTAACGACATTATTCTTGATTATGGCATTTTTATCTACAGGAATTCTGATTTTATTAGTTGGGTAAAAATGAATGGTTTGTCCATTTCGCAAATCGATTGTTGATCTTGAGTCTTTAATAAAATCGATAAAGGCTTTTATGTCCCAACGTGCATCAGTTTTTGGGATATGAGCGACATAATCTAACTTGTCACCAACATATTCACTGTGTTTAAATGAAATAGGTAAACCGCTAGCGTCATAGGTTTTAAATTTCATTTGATCGATATACCAATCGGTCATAAACAAGCTAGTGTTTACAATCTTAATGTCAGTTCTGATGCCTTCTATTTCTTGGGCATACCATAAGGGGAAAGTGTCATTATCACCAATGGTAAACAGTATGGCATTCTTGTCACAAGACTCCAAATAGTTTTTGGCCATGGCAATCGCTGTATATTTATTGGAACGGTCATGATCGTCCCAATTTTGTGAAGCCATTAAAACCGGTGCTGCTAAAAGACAAGCGGTGATTACAATAGGTCCGACGATTTTGGATTTTATGTATTCAGAGATGATTTCGTAAATCGCATACACACCAAATCCGACCCAAAGAGCAAAAACATAAAACGATCCAACCAATGCGTAATCTCTTTCTCTTGGTTCAAAAGGTCTTTCGTTTAAGTAAATTTTCAGGGCTAAACCGGTGAACAAGAATAATATTAGTAATACATAAAAGCTTTTCAAATCTCTTTGCGCATGATACATTAATCCTATTAATCCAATAATAAATGGTAAGAAATAATAAACATTTCTCCCTTTGTTGTTTACTACGTCATCCGGAAGATTTTCTTGGCTTCCTTTGCCTAAATGAACTTCATCTATAAATTTAATTCCACTTAACCAGTTTCCGTCAAGGTTGTCATATTTTCCTTGAATGTCGTTTTGTCTTCCAACAAAATTCCAAAGCAAATATCTTCCATACATGTATCCGAATTGGTATTCAATCATAAAGCTAATATTATCCCAAGTAGAAGGTTTTTCTACGATAAGATAATCGCTGTATTTTTTAAGGAAATTAATATAATCTTCGTTGTCAATTTGTTTTTGTGCGTAAGCAGATTTAAATTCATTAATGTTTTTCTGCATTTCATCTTTCAACTGTCCTACAGCTTGCATCACTTGGTCTTCACTCAAACTATCGATGTCAACCCCATATTGAGCCAAATCTTCTTCATAGGGATAGTTTTGGTTTAAAGTGAATTTAGGGATTTCAGTAAATTGTACATAATTTGCAATGTGATCATTGCTCCAAAGACGTGGCAAAACAGCTTTGTGCTTGTCGTCTGTATTTTGATCGGCATTTTTGTAATTGTTTACAATCACGTATTTTCCGGTTTTATAATCTCTTTCGTAGTTGGGCGCTTTGTCTAAATAGGGTTGGTCTTCATCTAATCCTGCAAAAGTATCTGTGTATTGAGGCCCGTAAAACAATGGATTAACCCCATATTGCTCCCGGTTGTAGTAAGCTAAAACTTCAGCGGCATCGGAAGGTTTATTTTCGTTAATCACCACATTGGCATTGGCGCGAATCGGCAACATCATCCATGTTGAGAAACCAATTAATACAAAAAGGATACACAGTAAAGCGGTATTGTAAAAAGGATGCCCTTTTTCGCGGGTATATTTTAATCCGAAATAGAAAAAAGCTATAATCAGTAAAGTGGAAAAAATGGTTCCGGAATTGAATGGTAGCCCAATACTATTCACCATGAAAATTTCCATTTTCCCAAAAAAGGCCAGCGTGTAAGGCAATAATAATTTAAAAATAAACAACAAAACAGCCACAATAATCACATTAGCAATGACGAAGCTTTTGACAGTGACTTTTTTATAGTTTTTGAAGAAATATAAAAATCCAATTGCTGGTATAGTCAATAGTGCCATAAAGTGAACTCCAAAAGAAAGTCCAACAATTAAAGAGATTAGTAATAACCATCGATTCCCTTTTGGCGTGTGCATTTCTTCTTCCCATCGTAATCCTAACCAAAACAGTAAGGCAATGAATAAAGATGCCATAGCATATACTTCGGCTTCTACAGCGTTGAACCAAAAACTATCAGAAAAAGTCAGAGCAAGCGAACCCACCATTGAACTGCCTAAAATGACTATGGCCTTGTTTTTATCCATTTCAGTATAAGAAGAAACAATTTTTCTCAAAAGAATTGAAGAAGACCAAAACATAAACAAAACAGTAAAGGCACTTGAGAATACCGACATCATGTTAACCATTAAGGCAATGGTTTCTTTACTGGTAGCAAACATCGCAAAGAATGCCCCAAGGATTTGGTAAAGTGGCGCTCCGGGTGGATGACCTACTTCTAATTTAGCAGCGGTTGAGATGTATTCACCGCAATCCCAAAAACTCATGGTGGGCTCTACCGTCAGTGAAAAAGTGATTAAAGAAATTGCAAAGGCTGTCCATCCTAGAATGGTATTCCACTTGTTGAAGTTAAAATTCATCATATAAGTATGAAATGAAAGGGTTTTGTTTATGGATACAAAGAAACTATTTTTTTTAACGCAATTAAACTTCAATTAACAAAAAAATCTCAAACTGATAATGAATTAACTACAAGTTTATTAGGTTGTGTTGTGATGGTTTTTTAAACAAAGAATTTAATTTTTTCTTCTATTTGTTTGTGTAAAATAAAATTTGTTCTAAATTTGCACTCGCATTAAGTAAAGCTGGTCTATGGTGTAATGGTAACACAACTGTTTTTGGTGCAGTCTTTCTAGGTTCGAGTCCTAGTAGACCAACAGAAAAAGCCTCTCAATTGAGAGGCTTTTTTGTTTTTATATTGTTTTATTTTTAAATTTTGAAAGTGACTACCGGTCTAACAGCATGATTTACTAAGTCTTCACTAATACTTCCGTTGAAGAAGTGGGCCAGTCCTTTTCTGCCGTGTGTGCTCATTCCGATTAAATCGGCATCAATGTGATTAGTGAAATTTAAAACGCCACTTTCAACATTGACATCATTATAAATATGAGTTGAATATTTGTTGATACTAAAGTTAGCAATAAAATCTTTCATAATTTCTTGCGCCACATGAGTTGGTTTAAAGCTGCTTGGCGTGTTAATCATCACAAGGTGTAATTCTGCATCAAATTTATTGGCAAATTCAACAACTTTTCCAAATGGTTTTTTAATTTCATCTGAAAAGTCAGAAGCAAATACAAATTTGTTAACGTCAAAATCGCCAGCTTCTTTTTTGATGATCAAAACAGGAGTGTCCGAATTTCGAACTACTTTTTCTGCATTGGAACCAATAAACATTTCTTTAAATCCGCTAGCACCGTGTGAACCCATTACGATTAAATCAACGTTATTTTTTTTGCTGATATTCATGATGCCTTCAAAGGCTAATTCGAATTGTATAATTTCAGAAACTTTCAATCCTTCAAGGCATTCGTCTTCCATTAAGTCTTCCAGTCGATTAATGGCGGCATTTTTAAAAAGCATTATTTCCGGTATGTCATGACCGCTTCCAATAGCGTCACCAGCTTGATGAGGTAACTCCAGCATGTGAAGAAGAAATATTTCTCCGCCATTTTTTCTGGCAATTTGTGCGGCCACTTTTAAGGCGTATTTTGCGTGGTCTGAAAAGTCTGTTGGGACTAAAATTTTTTTCATAATGTAAAAAAGTAAGTTTTGGATAGGATTTTTTAACACAATAAAGGTATTATTTTTTTTTGATTTAGCAATGATTTTTGATTTATAAAAAAATAACTATATTTGCACCGTTATTTACCATTCAAACTAAATAATGAGGGAAGCAATGCTTCCCTCTTTTTATACAACTATGACATTTAAAGAGAAAGTTTCGAGTTTATTAGAACAAGGGTTATTAGAAAAACCTTCGTTGTTTCTGGTAGATTTAAGTATTTCAGAGAGTTACAAAATTACCGTAACTTTGGATGGTGATAACGGTGTAAATTTGCAAGATTGTATCGATGTTAGTCGGATGATCGAAAATAATTTAGATCGTGAAGAACAAGATTTTTCATTAGAAGTAGCTTCGGCCGGCGTTTCAACACCATTAAAATTGGTGAGACAATACAAAAAAAATATTGGCAGAACGTTGAAAATAAAAACGGCTACTGAAACGATAGAAGCAAAGTTAGAAGCGGCTACAGAAGAAAGTATAACACTTTCGTGGACTGCAAGAGAACCAAAAAAAGTGGGTAAAGGAAAAGAAACCGTTGAGCATAAACGTGAAATTCTTTATTCAGAAATAAAAGAAGCAATTGTTATTATAATATTTAATTAAAATTTGGCATGGAAAATATTGCATTAATCGAATCATTCTCAGAGTTTAAAGATGATAAACTTATTGATCGAGTAACGCTTATGGCGATTTTGGAGGATGTATTTAGAAACGCATTAAAGAAAAAATACGGTTCTGATGATAATTTTGACATCATTATCAATCCTGATAAAGGTGATATGGAGATTTGGAGAAGAAGAATTGTTGTTGCTGATGACGATTTAGATTTAGAAAACGAAGAAATCACCCTAACTGATGCCAGAAAAATCGAACCCGATTTTGAAATCGGAGAAGAAGTTTCTGAAGAAGTGAAGTTAATCGATTTAGGAAGAAGAGCGATTTTGGCTTTGCGTCAAAACTTGATTTCTAAAATCCACGAACACGATAATACCAATCTTTACAAACAATTTAAAGATTTAATAGGTGAAATTTACACCGCTGAAGTGCACCACGTTCGCCCAAGAGTTGTAATTTTGGTAGATGATGAAGGTAATGAAATTGTGTTGCCAAAAGAAAAACAAATCCCGTCAGACTTTTTCCGCAAAGGAGATAATGTTCGCGGTATCATTGAAAGTGTTGAGTTAAAAGGGAATAAACCACAGATTATTATGTCGAGAACGGCGGATAAATTTTTGGAGAAATTATTCGAACAAGAAATTCCGGAAGTTTTCGATGGTTTAATCATGATTAAAAAAGTAGTGAGAATTCCAGGCGAAAAAGCAAAAGTAGCCGTTGATTCTTATGACGATAGAATTGATCCTGTTGGTGCTTGTGTTGGGATGAAAGGTTCTCGTATTCACGGAATTGTTCGTGAGTTAGGAAACGAAAACATTGACGTTATCAACTATACAAGTAACTTACAATTGTATATTACAAGAGCTTTAAGCCCTGCGAAAGTATCTTCCGTTAAAATTGACGAAGAGAAAAAAAGAGCGGAAGTGTTCTTGAAATTAGAAGAAGTTTCTAAAGCGATTGGTCGTGGCGGTCACAACATCAAATTGGCTGGTTTATTAACCGGTTATGAATTAGATGTAATTCGTGAAGGTATAACTGCAGAAGAAGATGATGTTGAATTAACAGAGTTTTCAGATGAAATCGACGGATGGGTAATCGACGAGTTTGCCAAAATCGGATTGGATACTGCCAGAAGTATCTTGAACCAAGATGTGGCTGATTTAGTAAGAAGAACCGATTTGGAAGAAGAAACCATTTTAGAAGTAATAAGAATATTGAAAGAAGAGTTTGAGGACTAATTCTTTCGCCAAAATAGATAAACATTAAAAAGATTTTATGTCTGAAGGAAATATTAGAATTAATAAAGTTTTAAGGGAATTAAATATTTCTTTGGAAAGAGCTGTGGATTATCTTAAGGATAAAGGAATTGCTATTGAAGCAAGTCCAAACACAAAAATTTCCGATGATGTGTATAATATTCTTTGTGGTCAATTTGCCGGAGACAAAGGAAACAAAGAAGCTTCTAAAGGCGTAAGTGAAGAAATCAGAAAAGAAAAAGAAGCGCTTCGATTAGAAAGAGAAAAAGAAATTGAAGACAAACGCAAAGCAGAGGAAGAGCGTCAAAGGTTAGAAGTGGTTAAGGCTAAAGCTGTAATCAGTGCTCCAAAGCAAATTGGTAAGATTGATTTAAATCCAAAACCTTCAGCTCCTGTAACTCCTGCTGAAACTCCGAAAATTGCTGTTGAAAAACCAAAAGAAGTTGTTAAAGAAGAAGCTCCTGTAGCCGAAGCCACTCCGGAAAAACCTGTTAAGGTAACAGAAGTTGAAAAGCCTGCTGCGGCAAAGCCTTCGGAAGAAGCTCCGGTAGACGAAACAATCACGACTCAATACCAAAAACTATCTGGTGCTACTCTTACAGGTCAAGTTATTGATTTGTCCCAATTTAACAAACCGAAAAAGAAAAAAGAGGAGTTCAAAAAAGACGCTAACAAACCTGCAACTCCAGGTGCCGGACAAACAGCAGCACAAAATGCGGCAAACAACGCCAATAAAAATAAAAGAAAAAGAATACCGGGTAAACCCGGAGAGCCTGGAAAACCTGCCATCACTAGTGGTGGCGGTGGCGGAAACGCTTTTGGACCAAATAAAACCGGTAATAAACCGGGCGGCGGAGGATTCCAAAAAGGAAATCGTCCTGCTATAGTTCAAAAAGTAGAGCCAACAGAAGAGGAAGTAAAAAACCAAATCAAAGAAACTTTAGAACGTCTTCAAGGAAAAGGAAACAAATCTAAAGCTGCCAAATACAGAAGAGACAAGCGTGATACACACCGTCAAAGAAATGAAGACGAGATGCAAGCGCTCGAAGAAGGAAGCAAAACTATTAAAGTAACCGAATTCGTTACCGTAGGTGAAATTGCAACCATGATGGACGTGCCAATTACCAAAGTAATTGGGACTTGTATGTCATTGGGAATCATGGTAACCATGAACCAAAGATTGGATGCTGAAACCTTATCTATCGTAGCAGATGAGTTTGGTTATGAAGTAGAATTTATCACAACGGATATCGAAGAAACGATGGAAGTGGTGGAAGACAGACCGGAAGATTTAGTGACTCGTGCACCAATCGTAACCGTTATGGGTCACGTAGATCACGGTAAAACATCTTTGCTGGATTATATTCGTAATGAAAACGTAATTGCAGGAGAATCGGGAGGAATTACACAGCACATTGGTGCTTATGCAGTTACTTTAGAGGGCGGACAAAGAATTACTTTCTTGGATACACCGGGTCACGAAGCGTTTACCGCAATGCGTGCTCGTGGAGCTCAAGTTACTGATATCGCGATTATTGTGGTTGCAGCGGACGATGATATCATGCCGCAAACTAAAGAGGCAATCAGTCACGCACAAGCAGCCGGCGTTCCAATGATATTTGCTATCAACAAAATTGATAAGCAAGGTGCTAATCCTGAAAAAATTAAAGAGAAATTAGCAGCCATGAACTTATTGGTAGAAGATTGGGGTGGGAAATACCAATCACACGACATCTCTGCTAAAAAAGGAACGGGTGTTAAAGAATTATTAGAAAAAGTATTGCTTGAAGCTGAAGTTTTAGACTTAAAAGCAAACCCAAATAAACCGGCAGTTGGAACTGTAGTCGAGGCACAATTAGATAAAGGTAGAGGATATGTATCCACGATATTGGTGCAATCGGGAACTTTAAAAGTGGGTGATTACGTTTTGGCCGGAAAAAATCACGGTAAGGTAAAAGCCATGCACGATGAAAGAGGGCATAACATCAAAGAAGCCGGGCCATCAACACCAATCTCTATTTTAGGTTTGGATGGTGCTTCAACTGCGGGAGATAAATTCAACGTGTTTGAAGACGAAAGAGAAGCGAAACAAATTGCTGCCAAACGTACTCAATTAATGCGTGAACAATCAGTGAGAACACAACGTCATATTACCTTAGCAGAGATTGGTCGTCGTATTGCTTTAGGCCAATTTAAAGAACTGAACATTATCCTTAAAGGTGACGTGGACGGATCTGTAGAAGCGCTTTCCAGTGAATTCTCTAAATTGTCTACCGAAGAAATTCAAATCAATATTATCCACAAAGGTGTTGGAGCGATTACTGAAACCGACGTTATGTTGGCTTCTGCATCAGATGCGATCATCATCGGATTTAATGTTCGTCCTGCCGGGAATGCTCGTCAATTGGCACAAAAAGAAGAAATCGATATCAGAAGTTATTCCATTATCTACGATGCAATCAACGACTTGAAAGACGCTATGGAAGGCATGTTGTCGCCGGAAATGAAAGAAGAAATTACCGGTACTGCTGAAATCCGTGAGATATTTAAAGTCTCTAAAGTTGGTTCTATCGCCGGATGTATGGTTACCGATGGTAAAATCTTCAGAAACTCTAAGATTCGTTTGATTCGTGAAGGTGTCGTAATTTACACAGGTGAATTAGCTACTTTAAAACGTTTCAAAGATGATGTGAAAGAAGTGGCCAAAGGATACGATTGTGGTATTCAAATTAAGAATTACAACGATATTGAACAACTGGATTTGATCGAAGCTTTCCAAGAAGTGGAAGTAAAGAAAAAGTTGAAATAATACTAAAGAAAAAGTCTCGAGCAATCGGGACTTTTTTTATTTTAGCCTCAAATTGAAAAACTCATGAAAAAAATTACAATAGGTTTTTGTTTGTTCTTTTGTGCTGTTTCACTTGCCCAAGAAAAGAAAGTTCATTTGATTTCTTTGGCTAACGAAAAGAATACCGCTTTAGAAAGTGATTTTTATATTGAAAAGATATACGACGGTAGACAAGTGAAAGAAAATATCGGGACCGTTTATGTGTCGCTTTTTAATAATAAAGTTGCTGCCAATTTTGAAAAACCTTTTACAGAAGAACTGTCATCACTATTAGCCATTTTATATCCCAAAACTGAAAATAAACGAGCCATTTCCATTAGAATTAATGAACTTTATGTGACAGAAAGTAACGCAGATACCGACAATAATTATAAAAAGAAGCAAACGGGTTCTGCCACTGTAGTTTTAGATATCATTGAAAAGAAAGATGATGGTCTACACTATATTACCGGTACCTTTTTTTCTTCCAAAGAAGATTCTCGTTCGGATGTTACCAAAAAGCACGCGCAATTAATCACATTGGCTATTAAAAACAGTTTCGAAAATTATAAAAATACCCAAGATACTTATAAAATCGCCATTCCGTTTGTTTCGGATGAAACGATTAATCTTGACGATACTGATGCAAAAATAAAAGCCGGTATCTACTTGAATTATAAAGATGTTTTTAATGGAAAGTTACTCAGTTTGGAAGATTACACCATAACCAAATACAAAGAAGGTTTTTGTCTCTTGAGCAATGCGACAGGTAGAGTTGAAAACGGATTTTATGGTTTTAGTGACGGGAACAATTTTTACATTAATCTTTTCCAATTTTCAACCGTGAAGTATTACTTAAAAACCGAAATATTAGGGGTTAATTACTTTATTGATGAAGTAGAAGAACGGAATCTTGATTTCAATAGTTTTTATCTAGCCTATGGTGGAATGGTGGCTATGGGTGGCGGTTTACTGCCGGCGCTCATTTTTAGTGGAAGCGGTAGTTCAGAGCCTCAAAAAATACCATTATTGATTGAAAGAGCCAATGGAATGCCTACTTTTTTAACTGATAAATATGTCATGAATATGCTTGAATCTAATGCTGTTTTACTCAAAGAATACAAGAAGACAAAACGAACACCTGCTGATAAAAAAATGATTTACAAGAAATTTTATAATTTTTAAAAAAAGCCCCGACTAAATCGGGGCTTTTTTTATTTATTTGGTTTAATTAAAAAGGCATTCGGGAATTTCTTTTTGAGCAATTCTAAGTTCTTTTCTGCTTCAATCCTGGTTTTAAAATTGCCAACCCATACTTTATAGGCAGGTGTGCTAAAAACAATTGTGGCGTCCAAATTTTTATTTTCTTTTTTAAAATCCATCAATGTTTTTCTGGAATTTTCGCTATCTCCATTGAATATCTGAATTTTATAGCGGTCATTAATAGTTATAGAACTGTTTATTTTTCTTTTTTCGTTAAGTAATTGTTCAAACTTTGGATCTTGACTTACAGCTACTTTTGCTTCTTGACTAAAGCTTTTTTGTGTTAAAAAGAAAACCACTAAAGCAGTAAAAAGAAGGTTAGTTTTCGAGAAATCTTTCATAATGATTTGATTTTTATACAAATGTAAAACTTAATAATTTAAACAAAAGAGTATTTATTATTTAGAATTAATATAAATTGGTATTTAAGATATATTTAAGGTTTTGAGAATAGTTCATAAGTCGTATTTTTGTGCAAGTTTTTAACAAAGCATGGATTTTTAACTGAAAATAGATTCGTAAAAAACCATGCCAACATTAGTCGATAATCATTATATTATATGAAAAAAGTGGGTAACCATAATTCGATTTCAAGGAAAATAGTCTACAGTTTAGCTTTAATGCTAACATTCTCCTTCACTTCATTTTCACAAGCAACACCGCCGGCAACTGACCCAGCAGCAACAGCTACTGCAACAGAAGCTCCTGCGGCAACTACTGGAGGTGATCCGGTAGCTGGTAAAGCTTTGTTTAATGCCAATTGTGCAGCATGTCATGCTCTTGATAAGAAGATGACAGGTCCTGCGTTAAGAGGTGTTTCTGCAAAGTATGACATGGCTTGGATTTACAAATGGATCAATAATAGCTCTGCCATGATTAAATCGGGAGATGCTAAAGCGGTTAAAATTTTTGAGGAATACAATAAGTCGGTGATGACTTCTTTCCCAAATTTATCAACAGCTGATATTGATAACATCATTGCGTATACCAATGAGAAAAAACCAGAACCAACAGTAACAACTGCTCTTCCGGGTAAAGAAACGGCTGATAGCGGATTGTCAAACAATGTGATTCTTGGAGCTTTAGCTTTAGTGATGTTGATGTTGGTGGTTATGTTGTTCTTTGTGAACAATGTGTTGGTTAAGGTTGCCAAAGCAAATGGAATCGAAGTAGCGCCTAAAGAAGCGTCAATGCCAATATGGAAAGCTTTTGCTAAAAACCAATTTTTAGTTTTGGTTGCTTCTATTTTCTTGTTATTGTCCAGTGGTTACTTTGTTTACAGTTGGATGATGCAAGTAGGTGTTGATCAAGATTACGCGCCAATTCAACCAATTCACTATTCACACAGAATTCACGCCGGAAGTAATGGTATTGACTGTAAGTACTGTCACTCGGCTGCCAGAGTTAGTAAAAATGCTGGTATTCCTTCGTTGAATGTTTGTATGAACTGTCACAAAAATATTTCAGAAGTAGCTGATACAACTGCCACTGCTGAATACACCAAAGCTTTCTACGATGGTGAAATCCAAAAATTATATGACGCGGTAGGTTGGGACAAGTCGACTCAAAAATATACCGGAAAAACAAAACCGGTGAAATGGGTTCGTATACACAACTTGCCTGACTTTGCCTACTTCAATCACTCACAACACGTAACGGTTGCCGGAATTGAATGTCAAAAATGTCACGGTCCGGTTCAAGAATATGAAATCCAAAAACAATTTGCTCCATTAACCATGGGTTGGTGTATCAAATGTCACCGTGAAACGGATGTGAAGATGGAAGGCAATGCTTACTATACTAAAATTCACGAAGAACTTTCTAAAAAATATGGTGTAGACAAATTGACTGCGGCACAAATGGGAGGTTTAGAATGTGGTAAGTGCCACTATTAATCAAATTATTAAGAAGCTAATATTTATATACGATGTCATCGAACAAAAAATACTGGAAAAGTGTTGAGGAACTAAACGAAAATAGTTCTATTGTTGAGACGCTTAGAAATAATGAATTTGTGGAAGCAATTCCAACAGATGAATTTTTATCCGATAAAGATTCATTATCTTCTTCTTCAACAACTCGTCGTGATTTCTTGAAATACGTTGGATTTAGTACAGCCGCCGCTTCTTTGGCAGCTTGTGAAGGTCCGGTACATAAATCTATTCCTTACGTTCTACAACCAGAACAAATTATCCCTGGTGTTGCTGATTATTTTGCAACTTCTATGTTTGATGGTTTTGATTTTGCTAATTTATTGGTGAAAACACGTGAAGGTCGTCCGATTAAAATCGAAAATAATACAATAGCCGGAGCCAAATTTGCGGCTAATGCGAGAGTTCATGCTTCTGTATTGTCTTTGTATGACAGTTTGCGTCTTAAAGTAACTAAGGTTGCTCAAAAAGAGGCTACTTGGGTAGAAGCAGATTTGAAAATCAAAGCCAGTTTGGCAGAAGCTAAATCAAAAGGCGGACAAGTAGTTTTGTTAACCAATACTTTAGCTAGTCCATCTACTGAAAAATTAATCGCTGAATTTATTTCACAGAACCCAACGGCTAAACATGTAGTTTATGATGCCGTTTCTGAATCGGCTGCCTTAGATGCTTTTGAAGCCGTTTATGGTGAAAGAGCTTTGGTTGATTATGATTTTTCAAAAGCAAATACTATCGTTTCCATCGGTGCAGATTTCTTAGGAGATTGGCAAGGTGGAGGATTTGACAGTGGTTATGCACAAGGAAGAATTCCTCAAAAAGGTAAAATGTCGAAACACATTCAGTTTGAAGCTAACATGACTTTGTCAGGTGCTGCAGCTGATAAACGTGTTCCGATGAAAATTGCGGATCAAAAATTAGCTTTAGTTAAAATTTATAATATTGTTACAGGTGCATCTGTTGGTCTTGGAAAAGTAGCCAATGAAGATGAAGTTGTAAAAGCAGCACAACAATTAAAGGACGCAGGTTCTAAAGGTCTTTTGGTTTCCGGTGTTCAAGACAAAAACGCTCAATTATTAGTTTTAGCAATTAACCAAGCTTTAACAAGTGAAGCATTTTCAACTGCTGGAACACGTCAAATCAGAAAAGGTTCTGATGCAAAAGTGGCTCAATTATTAGCCGATATAAATGCAGGAAGTGTTCATACTTTAATTATGAGTGGTGTAAATCCTGTTTATACTTTGGCCAACGGGAAAGCCTTTGCTGAAGGATTGAAAAAAGTAAAATTATCGGTAGCGTTCTCTTTGAAAGAAGATGAAACTGCTTCTCTCACCAATATTGCTATTCCGTCGACTCATTATTTAGAGTCTTGGAATGATTTAATGTTGACTAAAGGAACTTATTCTTTGGTTCAACCAACCATTCGTCCGTTATTCAGTTCAAAACAATTCCAAGAAGGATTGTTGTCGTGGAATGGTAACAGCACTGCTTATTATGATTACATCAAAGCAAATTCAGCTGCTTACTTAAATGGATTGACTTGGAATAAAGCTGTTCATGATGGAGTTGTAGCTGGTGTAGCTTCGACAGCAACTGGTGGTTCAGCGGACTTTTCAGCTGCAGCAAGCGTATTGGCTCAATCAAAACCATTGGCTAATTTCGAATTAGTATTGTATACCAAAACTGGTTTAGGAGATGGGCAACAAGCCAATAACCCTTGGTTACAAGAATTCCCTGATCCGATTACAAGAGTGTCTTGGGACAACTATTTAACGGTTTCGAAAGCAGATGCGGAAAAACTTGGTTTAGAAAATGAAATCGTTGCTAATGGTGGTCTTAACGGAAGTTATGCTACTGTAAAAGTTGGTGATGCTACTATAACAGCTCCGGTAATCATTCAACCGGGTCAAGCCGTTGGTACTATTGGTTTGGCTTTAGGATATGGTAAAAAAGCCGCTTTAAAAGAAGAAATGCAAGTAGGAGTTAATGCTTACGCTTTATATAACAACTTTAATAATGTACAATCGGCTACTTTAACCAAAGCTGATGGTGAACATGAATTTGCTTGTGTTCAGTCTCAAAAAACTTTGATGGGAAGAGGCGATATTATTAAAGAAACTACCTTAACTGTTTTCACTGCAAAATTTGATGAACCTGAAGTATGGAATCCGTCACCAATGGTTTCTTTGGATCATAAAGAAGTAAAAGCAACTTCAGTAGATTTATGGGAATCATTTGATCGTTCTGTTGGACATCATTTTAATTTGTCAATCGACTTGAATGCTTGTACCGGCTGTGGTGCTTGTGTAATTGCTTGTCATGCAGAAAACAATGTTCCTGTTGTTGGAAAATCTGAAGTTAGAAGAAGTCGTGATATGCATTGGTTGCGTATTGACAGATACTATTCTTCTGAAGAAACTTTCGCAGGTGACAACAAAAAGAAAAAAGAATTTGATGGTTTGTTTGGTGAAAAAGGTTCATTAGGCGGATTTGGAGAGATGGAAAATCCAGGGGATAATCCACAAGTTGTTTTCCAACCGGTAATGTGTCAACATTGTAACCATGCACCATGTGAAACAGTTTGTCCTGTTGCAGCAACTTCTCACGGACGTCAAGGTCAGAATCAAATGGCTTATAACAGATGTGTTGGTACTCGTTACTGCGCCAACAACTGTCCTTATAAAGTGCGTCGTTTCAACTGGTTCTTATACAATAATAACGACGAGTTTGATTTCCACATGAATAATGATTTGGGTCGTATGGTAATTAATCCAGATGTAAATGTTCGTTCTCGTGGAGTTATGGAAAAATGTTCTATGTGTATTCAAATGACACAAAAAACTATACTAACCGCTAAACGTGAAGGCAGAGAAGTGGCCGTTGATGAGTTCCAAACAGCATGTTCTGCTGCTTGTTCTTCAGGAGCTATGGTTTTTGGAGATGTTAACAACAAAGAAAGTAAAGTTGCTAAGTTGGCCGAAGACAATAGAATGTACCACTTATTAGAAAGTGTTGGAACAAAACCAAATGTTTTCTATCACGTTAAAGTTAGAAATACCTAGTATCAAAAAATAATTAATTAAGAAACAATATAAAGGATTATGTCGTCTCATTACGAAGCACCCATTAGAAAACCTTTAGTTATAGGTGATAAATCTTATCACGATGTAACAGTAGATGTCGCTGCGCCTGTAGAAGGCAGAGCCAACAAACAATGGTGGACAGTATTTTCAATAGCATTAGCCGCTTTCCTATGGGGAATAGGTTGTATTGTCTATACTATTTCTACCGGAATTGGAACCTGGGGATTGAATAAAACCGTAGGTTGGGCTTGGGATATCACTAACTTCGTTTGGTGGGTTGGTATCGGTCACGCCGGAACACTTATCTCTGCCGTATTATTGTTATTCCGTCAAAGATGGAGAATGGCGATCAACCGTTCAGCAGAAGCGATGACCATTTTCTCGGTAATCCAAGCAGGTTTATTTCCAATCATCCACATGGGTCGTCCATGGTTAGCTTACTGGGTTGTGCCAATTCCAAATCAATTCGGTTCGTTGTGGGTAAACTTTAACTCACCGTTGCTTTGGGACGTATTCGCGATTTCGACATATCTTTCTGTATCATTAGTATTCTGGTGGACAGGTTTATTACCGGATTTTGCGATGTTAAGAGATAGAGCAGTAACGCCATTCAATAAGAAAATTTATTCTATTCTATCTTTTGGTTGGAGCGGAAGAGCAAAAGACTGGCAACGTTTCGAAGAAGTGTCATTAGTATTGGCAGGCTTAGCAACACCATTGGTACTTTCTGTACACACGATTGTATCCTTTGACTTTGCTACCTCGGTGATTCCGGGATGGCATACAACCATCTTCCCACCGTATTTCGTTGCAGGAGCAGTATTCTCAGGATTTGCGATGGTAAATACGTTGTTGATTATCATGAGAAAAGTATCAAATCTTGAAGCTTATATCACTATCCAACATATCGAATTGATGAACATTGTAATCATGATTACGGGTTCTATCGTTGGGGTTGCTTATATTACTGAGTTATTTGTGGCTTGGTATTCAGGAGTAGAATATGAACAATATGCTTTCTTGAACAGAGCAACTGGTCCTTACGCTTGGGCATACTGGGCTATGATGACTTGTAACGTGTTCTCTCCTCAGTTCATGTGGTTCAAGAAATTAAGAACAAGTATTATGTTCTCTTTCATCATCTCGATTGTGGTAAATATTGGAATGTGGTTTGAGCGTTTCGTAATTATCGTTACCTCATTACACAGAGATTATCTTCCATCATCATGGACGATGTTCCAACCAACATTTGTTGACATTGGTATCTTCATCGGTACAATTGGTTTCTTCTTTGTTTTGTTCCTTTTATATGCTAGAACATTCCCGGTTATTGCTCAAGCAGAGGTTAAAACAATCTTGAAATCATCCGGAGAGAATTATAAGAAACAAAGAGAATCAGAAGGTCATAATCATTCAGATAAACATTAATATTTGCTATGAGTAGTAATAAAGTTATACACGCAATATACAATGATGATGATGTATTAATGGATGCGGTTCACAAAACCAGAGCAGCCCATCATCATATTGAGGAAATTTTCACTCCTTTCCCTGTTCACGGTTTAGATAAAGCTATGGGATTGGCACCAACACGTTTAGCTATTTGTGCATTCATTTATGGATGTATCGGTTTAACAGTGGCAACCGTTATGATGAATTACATCATGATTACCGATTGGCCACAAGACATTGGTGGAAAACCGAGTTTTAGTTATATTCAAAATATGCCGGCATTTGTTCCAGTTATGTTTGAGATGACCGTATTTTTTGCAGCCCACTTAATGGTAATCACTTTTTACATGAGAAGTAAATTATGGCCATTCAAGCAAGCAGAAAATCCGGATGTAAGAACTACCGATGACCACTTCTTGATGGAAGTAGCTGTTCATGATAATGAAGCAGAATTGGTAAAATTCTTCGAAGGAACAGGAGCAGTAGAAGTAAAAGTAATTGATAAGCATTAATAATAGATATGAAAAGTTTACTTAAAATAGCATTTGTATTCGGTAGCATTGTTTCTTTGTCTTCTTGTAAAGATGATTTGAAACCTAACTATCAATATATGCCAAATATGTACGAATCTGTGGCTTATGAAACTTATTCTGAGTCAGATGCTTTCAATTCTCCAACCGGTGAAAAGGGCAAAGAAGGTCAAGCACCGGCAGAAGGTTCAATTAAAAGAGGTTTCGTTCCTTATGAATATCCAAATACTCCTGAGGCTTTAGTTGCAATCAAGGCTTTAAATCCAAAATCACCTCTAGATGCTTCTCAAGTTGATATGAAAAAGGCCGAAGAACTTTACGGCATTTACTGTGCTATTTGTCATGGTGCTGAAGGAAATGGAAAAGGGAAGCTAGTTACCCAAGAAAAATTCTTAGGAGTTCCAAGTTATGCCGACAGAGTGATAAATGAAGGTAGTGTTTTCCATGTCGTGACTTATGGTTTGAACTCTATGGGTTCTCATGCCAATCAGTTAAGTCAAGAAGAGCGATGGTTGGTTGCCGCTTATGTAATGCAACTTAAAAGCAAATTATAATTGTAGAACAAACAGATTGTTATAGATATGTATACATTTTCAAGTAAACTAAAAACCTTTTCTTTTGTCCTAATGATCGTAGGAATCCTTGGGATTGGTTGGGGTTTTTATAAAGCACCAAAAACTATTCAAGATGTTGAGACTATTCTGAAAGAAGAAGCAGCAGAACATCACGGTGGTGGACACGAAGCTGATCCTGCTCATAAAGCTCAAACTAAACCAACAGCACATGAAGCGCATACTGAACCAGTAGCTGACGCTCATAGCGATACGATAGTTGATTCATTAGCACATGACACTACTACAGTTGCAGAAACTCATGCAGCACCTGCAAAAGAAGAAGCTCATGTTGAAACAACTACTCATGATGCCCACGCTACTGCCGGACATGATGATCATAAAGAACATGCTGAGCACGTTTTACATCAATTACAAAACAAACCTTGGGCAGCTGTTTATGTAGCATGTCTTTTCTTTATGTTGATTGCCTTAGGAGCTTTAGCTTTTTATGCCATACAACAAGTAGCTCAAGCAGGTTGGTCTCCGGTTTTATTTAGAGTGATGCAAGGAATCACGGCTTATTTATTACCAGGTTCTATTATCTTTTTTATCTTATTATTATTGTCTGGTTTCCATTTCAATCATTTGTTTGTATGGATGAATGATGGAGTTACGGAAGTTGGACACGAAAATTATGACGCGTTAATCGATGGTAAATCGGGTTATTTAAATTTTCCATTCTGGATTATCAGAGCTGCTATATTTATTGCCGGTTGGAATTTATACAGACATTTATCTAGAAAAAACTGTTTGGCTCAAGATGAAGCTACAGACAATTCTTTCTACAAAAAGAACTTTAAAATGTCAGCGGCATTCTTAGTATTCTTTATCGTAACAGAATCTATCATGTCATGGGATTGGATTATGTCAGTTGATCCACACTGGTTCAGTACATTATTCGGTTGGTACGTATTCGCTAGTTTCTTTGTAAGTGGAATTACAACCATTTCGATGGTGACTTTATACTTGAAATCTAAAGGTTATTTAGAAAATGTAAATTCAAGCCATATTCACGATTTGTCTAAATTTATGTTTGGTATTAGTGTGTTTTGGACATACTTATGGTTCTCACAATTCATGTTGATTTGGTATTCAAATATTCCTGAAGAAGTAACTTATTTCAAAACAAGAATCGAAGACTTCAATTTACCATTCTTCGGAGCGGTAGCTATGAACTTTGTATTCCCAATATTGTTATTAATCAATACTGATTTCAAACGTGTTTCTTGGATTATTGTAACGGCTGGTGTTGTTATTCTATTCGGACACTATGTTGATTTCTTCAATATGATCATGCCGGCAACGGTAGGTGACAGATGGTTCATTGGAGTGCCTGAAATTTCAGCAATCTTGTTTTTCCTCGGATTATTCATCTTTGTTGTATTCAGTGCCTTGACAAAAGCACCATTAGTTCCAAAACGCAATCCTTTCATAGAAGAAAGTAAACATTTTCATTATTAATATTTAAAGTAAATTACAAATGACAACTCTTTTGATACTTATAGTTGTAGTTTTATTGGCAGTTGCCTTATGGCAGTTAACTAAAATATTTGACTTAACTCAAGTTGGTGGAAATGTGAATAACACTCAAGTGGCAAACGATAACGATAACAAAGTTAATGGTTACTTGATGTTTGGTTTCTTAGGATTTATTTACCTAACTACGATTTTCTGTCTGTTAAATTACAGCCATTTTCCTTTGATGAGCGATTCAGCATCTGAACACGGCCCGGAAGTTGACAGATTGATGATGATTTCTATGGTTTTAATCTTTTTTGTTCAAACCGTAACACAAGCATTATTACACTATTTTGCCTTCAAATACAGAGGGAAACAAGGGCAAAAAGCACTTTATTTTGCCGATAATAATAAACTGGAATTTATTTGGAGTATTATCCCGGCGATTGTATTAGCAGGTTTAATTCTTTATGGATTATATGCTTGGACTAATATTATGTTTGTTGATGAAAAAGACGAACAAGATGCGATTGTTATCGAACTTTATGCACAACAGTTCAAATGGGAAGCCAGATATGCCGGAGCAGATAATGTTTTAGGAAAAGCCAATGTCAGATACATAGAAGGTGTTAATAATCTTGGGGTAGATTTGTCTGATCCAAATGCCCAAGATGATTTTGCTTCTTCTGAATTGCATATTCCAAAAGGAACGAGAGTGATTTTCAAAATGCGTTCACAAGACGTATTACACTCAGCTTATATGCCTCACTTCAGAGCACAGATGAATTGTGTTCCTGGAATGGTAACTGAATTTTCTTTTATCCCAACGTTAACCACTGCCGAAATGAGAGACAAACCGGCAATGATTGAAAAAGTAGCTAATATCAATGCAATAAGAGCTAAGAAAAGTGAAAAATTAGTTGCAGAAGGACAATCAGCACTTGATCCATATACTTTTGATTATTTATTATTATGTAATAAAATTTGTGGTGCTTCTCACTACAATATGCAAATGAAAATTGTAGTTGATACTCCGGAAGAATACAAAATTTGGTTAAAGGAAAATGCACCTAAAACTATTGTTCAGGCAGTGAAGACAGCAGCAGCAGAAGCTAAAGCTTCTGAAACGCCTGCAGTACCAACTAAAGATTCTACATCTTCTAACAGCAAAGACACAACAGTAGTTGCTCAAGCGGAAATGAAATAATTTATCTAAAACTTAAAAGTTACCTAATATGTCAGCAGAAGCTCACAACCACGATCACGGTCACGACGAACACGAACACCACCATAAAGACACATTCATTACTAAATATATTTTTAGTATTGATCACAAAATGATATCTAAGCAGTATTTGATTACTGGTATCATTATGGGAGTTATTGGTGTCGGTATGTCTATGCTTTTCAGAATGCAATTGGCATGGCCTGAAGAATCCTTTAAAATTTTTAGCTTTTTCCTTGGAGAAAGAATGGCACCGGGTGGCGTTATGAATAACGAAACCTATTTAGCTCTTGTTACTATACACGGAACAATAATGGTTTTCTTTGTATTGACGGCCGGTTTAAGTGGAACTTTTAGTAACTTATTGATTCCATTGCAAATTGGAGCGAGAGATATGGCCTCAGGATTCTTAAACATGATTTCCTATTGGTTGTTCTTTTTATCAAGTGTCGTAATGGTGATTTCATTATTTGTAGAATCCGGTCCAGCTTCTGCAGGATGGACTATTTATCCACCTTTAAGCGCATTGCCACAGTCTATGTCAGGTTCTGGTGCAGGAATGACTTTGTGGTTGGTTTCTATGGCTATTTTCATCGCGTCATCATTATTGGGTTCTTTGAATTATATCGTTACAGTAATTAATTTAAGAACTAAAGGAATGTCAATGACAAGATTGCCACTTACTATTTGGGCATTCTTTATCACGGCTATCATCGGAGTTATTTCTTTCCCGGTATTATTATCAGCAGCTTTGATGTTGATTATGGATAGAAGCTTTGGTACTTCATTCTTCTTGTCGGATATTTATATTGCTGGAGAAGTTTTACATTACCAAGGTGGTTCACCGGTATTGTTTGAACACTTATTCTGGTTCTTAGGTCACCCTGAAGTATATATCGTATTGTTACCTGCTTTGGGTATTACTTCTGAGATTATTGCTACACACTCTCGTAAACCAATCTTTGGTTACAGAGCAATGATTATGTCAATTATTGCCATTGCATTCTTGTCAACTATCGTTTGGGGTCACCATATGTTTATCTCGGGGATGAATCCATTCTTAGGGTCTGTATTTACTTTCACTACCTTATTGATTGCAATTCCTTCAGCAGTAAAAGCATTTAACTATATCACAACTTTATGGAAAGGTAACTTGCAGTTAAACCCAGCAATGTTATTCTCTATTGGATTAGTTTCTACCTTTATCACAGGAGGTTTAACCGGAATTATTTTGGGAGATAGTACTTTGGATATTAACGTTCACGATACATATTTTGTAGTAGCTCACTTCCACTTGGTAATGGGTATCTCTGCTTTGTATGGAATGTTTGCCGGTATTTACCACTGGTTCCCTAGGATGTTTGGAAGAATGTTAAACAAAAACTTAGGTTATGTTCACTTCTGGGTTACAGCAGTTTGTGCTTACGGAGTATTCTTCCCAATGCACTTTATAGGAATGGCTGGTTTACCAAGAAGGTATTATACAAACACCAACTTCCCATTGTTTGACGATTTACAGAATGTAAACGTTATCATCACAGTTTTTGCATTAGTTGGTGGAGCATTCCAATTGGTGTTCTTGTATAACTTCTTTAGCAGCATCTTCTACGGAAAAAAATCTGTACAAAACCCATGGAAATCGAACACATTAGAATGGACAGCGCCGGTGGAGCACATGCACGGAAACTGGCCGGGAGAAATTCCTCACGTTCACAGATGGCCTTACGATTACAGTAAGCCAGGGCATGATGATGATTTTGTTCCTCAAAATGTACCTATGAAAGCAGGAGAAGAAGTATTACATCACTAATTCTTTTTATAAAATATAGCAAATGCCTTTCCTAATCGAAAGGCATTTTTTATTGGCAACCAACTTTGTTATATATTTGTGAGATGAACGAGAATTTAGATCCAACCAACAATAATTTTAATCCCGAAGAACTTGACTTAGAGAAAAAATTAAGGCCTTTAAGCTTTGATGATTTTACCGGTCAAGAGCAAGTGTTAGATAACCTAAAAGTATTCGTAGAAGCCGCCAATCAAAGAGATGAAGCGCTCGACCATACCTTGTTTCACGGACCACCGGGATTAGGAAAAACTACTTTGGCAAATATTTTGGCCAATGAATTAGGCGTTGGAATTAAAATCACTTCCGGACCGGTTTTAGACAAACCCGGAGACTTAGCCGGATTACTTACGAATCTAGAAGATAGAGATGTTCTGTTCATTGATGAAATCCATCGATTAAGCCCGATAGTGGAAGAATATTTGTATTCCGCTATGGAAGATTTCAAAATCGATATCATGATTGAATCAGGTCCGAATGCCAGAACAGTGCAAATCAATTTGAATCCGTTTACGTTAGTTGGAGCGACCACGCGTTCCGGATTATTAACTGCTCCAATGAGAGCCCGTTTCGGAATCCAAAGCCGATTACAATATTATAACACTGAATTATTAACCACTATCGTTCAAAGAAGTTCAAGCATTTTAAAAATGCCGATTACCATGGAAGCCGCGATTGAAATTGCCGGTAGAAGCAGAGGAACACCTCGTATAGCCAATGCACTATTGCGCCGTGTCCGCGATTTTGCCCAAATCAAAGGCAACGGTAAAATCGATATCGAAATCGCTCGTTTTTCCCTAAAAGCATTACACGTTGATGCTCACGGTTTAGATGAAATGGATAATAAAATATTAATGACCATCATCGAAAAATTTAAAGGCGGACCGGTTGGTTTATCTACTTTGGCCACAGCCGTTTCCGAAAGCGGTGAAACCATCGAAGAAGTGTACGAACCTTTCTTAATCCAAGAAGGTTTTATTATAAGAACACCACGAGGAAGAGAAGTAACTGAGAAAGCTTATAAACATTTAGGAAAAATTAATACTAATATTCAAGGCGGACTTTTTTAGGGCATTCCCCTGCGGGTCGGGTTTTCCGCACTCGCTTTTTTTGCTGCACAAAAAAGAGCTCAAACAAATGCTCCAACCCCTAATGCAACATGAATTCTAATAAAGAAAAATACACCCAATTCATCAAATCCGAAGCCAAACGCCTCGGGTTTTTGTCTTGTGGCATTTCTAAAGCCGGTTTTTTAGAGGAAGAAGCGCCGCGATTGGAAAATTGGTTAAACCAAAACCATCATGGTGAAATGAAGTATTTGGAAGACCATTTCGACATGCGTTTGAATCCTACGTTATTGGTTGATGGTGCTAAAAGTGTAATTTCTCTTTTACTCAATTATTATCCACCCAAAGAACAAATTTCTGGTAGTTATAAAATTTCAAAATACGCCTACGGAAAAGACTACCACAATGTCATCAAGAAAAAATTAAAGAAGTTATTGCGCAGTATTCAAACCGAAATTGGAGAAGTTCCCGGTCGTGCCTTTGTTGATTTTGCTCCCGTGATGGACAAAGCCTGGGCCGCCAAAAGTGGCCTCGGCTGGATAGGGAAAAGCAGCAATTTATTGACCCAACAAGTAGGTTCTTTTTATTTCATAGCTGAGCTGATAGTCGATTTAGAATTAGACTATGATAACGCCACAACCGATCATTGCGGAACTTGCACCGCTTGTATTGATGCTTGCCCAACCGAAGCCATAGTCGCGCCTTATGTTGTTGATGGAAGCAAATGCATTTCTTATTTCACTATTGAACTCAAAGATAATCTTCCGCAGGAAATGAAAGGCAAACTAGATGATTGGATGTTTGGGTGCGACGTTTGTCAAGATGTTTGTCCGTGGAATAAATTTTCAAAAGCCCATAGCGAACCTTTATTTTCGCCTTATCCTGAATTGCTGTCTTATACTAAAAAAGATTGGGAAGAAATCACTGAAGATACTTTCGCCAAAGTATTTACCAATTCGCCATTAAAAAGGACTAAACTAGAAGGATTAAAGCGAAACATAGACTTTCTTAAACGATAAAAATATAAAAGGGCAACAAGATAGTCTCTTCTCTCGTTGCCCTTCTCAGAAATAATCTTGGGATTATAATTTCTGAGCTTTAACTACAGTTCTTTCCATTCCTTGCGTGATTTCTACAAAGTACAATCCGCTGGTTAACTCATTTCCAAAACGAATTACTTCTTGAGGATTTGAGATAAACTCTTTGATAATTCTTCCATTAGTATCAATAATTCGTATCGAAACATTTTCTTCTGCAGAAGATTTGATTTGTAACTCAAAATTATCTTTTGATGGATTTGGCGATACGGTTGATGTCAAATAAGAGTCAACTTCATTTTTAGAAGAGCAATTTGGCACTAAATCAACACTAGTCTCGCTTCCCGGAATAGTCACGCCATTGATTTGGCTAATAAAATTGTATTGACAGGTTGGTGCTGTTCCGGTAAAAGTAGAATTGACAATAGATTTTGCATCATATTTTGCGAAGAGGATATATTGTGCTCCCGGTACAGCATTGGTTATACAAACTCTTCCAAGACCTAACGAGATTTGAACTCCACTGGCAACATTTCCACAACCTGCATTGAATAAAGTAATTTGATTGCCTTGGTTTACAGAAAAAAGAGCAAGACTGTTACAGTTTTTGGTTTGTACAATATCGACACAGAAACTAGCTGACGGAGCTGTTAAACTTGTACTATAAAAGAACTGACCTGGAGTAACATTCGATACTTTATTTTGTCTTGTTGAATAACACAACTGCCCAATCAATTGACTGCTGGAATTATTGTTATATCCGGTACAAGTTTGGGCAGTGTGATATATTCCGGCGGTATTACAAGAAGTCGGAACTCCATTTATCACGGCTAGTGTTGCCGGAGAAATACAGCCATTACTATTTTTAACGGTTACATTATAATTACCTGACGCAATACCACTAAAGATATTGCTGCTTTGGTAAGTATCATTATTAAGACTATAAGTAAATCCAGTGCCAGTTGGTGTTGTAATAGTAATAATTCCGGTTGTTGTAGAACAAGTTGGTTGCGTAAGGCTTATAGTTGGTGCGGCTGGAACTGAAGGCTGTTGGTTGATGACTGTCAGTGTCGCCAAAGAAATACACCCACTATTATTTTTCACAGTCACACTATAATTACCCGATACTACATTTGTGAAAGTATTGCTACTTTGATAAACACCGCCAATACTATAAGTTAATCCGCTACCCGTTGGCGCAGTTATAGTAATTGAACCCGTTGCAATAGTACAAGTTGGTTGGACAGTTGTTACAGATGGAGTTTCTGGTTTTGTTGGCTGTACATTAATTGTTGCGGCTGTTCCTGGAGAAATACAACCGCTGCTGTTTTTCACCGTTACTGTATAATTACCGCTACTAACATTCGAGAATGTAGAATTACTTTGATAAGCGCCACCAATACTATAAGTTAATCCGGTTCCTGTTGGAGTAGTAACTGTTATACTTCCGGTTGCTAGATTACAATTAGGTTGAGTTAAAGTTACTGTTGGTGTAACAGGTGTTGCTGGTTGACTATTTATAACTGCAACAGTTGCTAAAGAAATACAATTGTTACCGTCTTTAAAAGTTACATTGTAGTTTCCGGTTGTTAAACCGGAGAATAAAGTGCCGCTTTGATATGCACCTCCGATGCTGTAAGTAAATCCACTTCCTGTAGGAGAGGTGATTGTAATACTTCCTGTTGCCAAAGTACAAGTAGGTTGGGTAACCGAGATTGATGGACCAGCAATTTGATTGCAAGATACAGTAACAAAAACGGTTGCTTGGTCACAATTAATTGGATTTGTAATCTCACAAATTTTATAAACTAACGAGTAAGAACCAGCCGGAGTTCCGGGAGCAACTATTACATTGGTTCCCGATAAAGTGATTCCGGGATTGGTTGAAGAAACAAAAGTGGTATTTACTTGAGAAGGATTAACCGGTTGTCCATTCAAAGTGTCATTCGCCAAAACATTAGTAAAAGTTCCACCGGTATAACCATTAATTGGTTGTGTTGTATCGTTTACCGCATCAATAATCGGAGCGGTAACTGTTACAAAAACGGTTGCTTGGTCGCAATTCGTTGGATTTGTAATCTCACAAATTTTATAAACTAACGAGTAAGAACCTGCTGGAGTTCCGGAAGCTACAATTACATTGGTTCCTGATAAAGTAATTCCGGGATTGGTTGAAGAAACAAAAGTGGTGTTTACTTGAGCAGGATTAACCGGTTGTCCATTCAAAGTGTCATTCGCCAAAACATTAGTAAAAGTTCCACCGGTATAACCATTAATTGGTTGTGTTGTATCGTTTACCGCATCAATAATCGGAGCGGTAACTGTTACAAAAACGGTTGCTTGGTCGCAATTCGTTGGATTTGTAATCTCACAAATTTTATAAACTAACGAGTAAGAACCTGCTGGAGTTCCGGAAGCTACAATTACATTGGTTCCTGATAAAGTAATTCCGGGATTGGTTGAAGAAACAAAAGTGGTGTTTACTTGAGCAGGATTAACCGGTTGTCCATTCAAAGTGTCATTCGCCAAAACATTAGTAAAAGTTCCA
The DNA here is from genome assembly GCF_046293665.1 of Flavobacterium sp. Classification (GTDB taxonomy): domain Bacteria; phylum Bacteroidota; class Bacteroidia; order Flavobacteriales; family Flavobacteriaceae; genus Flavobacterium. Next base: position 39,591 of record NZ_JBKBOL010000001.1, on the reverse strand, counting down.
CCGGTATAACCATTAATTGGTTGTGTTGTATCGTTTACGGCATCAATAATCGGAGCGTTAACTGTCACAAAAACGGTTGCTTGGTCGCAATTCATCGGATTTGTAATCTCACAAATTTTATAAACTAACGAGTAAGAACCAGCCGGAGTTCCGGAAGCTACAATTACATTGGTTCCCGATAAAGTGATTCCGGGATTGGTTGAAGAAACAAAAGTGGTATTTACTTGAGCAGGATTAACCGGTTGTCCATTCAAAGTGTCATTCGCCAAAACATTAGTAAAAGTTCCACCGGTAAAACCATTAATTGGACTTGAGACATCGTCATTTGCTAGAATTACATTAACCGGAGTAGGGGTTGATGTCGAGGTATTGTTATTCAGATTTGGATCAGGTTGATTACCGGTTATGGTAGCCGTGTTGGCATAATTTCCGGTAGCTCTAACAGTTACTATTATGGTCAATGTTGCATTGCTTCCGGTATTTAAATTACCAATTTCCCAGGCTCCGGTAACAGCATCGTAAGCTCCGCTAGAAGCAGTCGAATTCACATAAGTATAACCGCTAGGTAAAATGTCATTAACTACAACACCATCAGCATCTCTTGGTCCGCCGTTTGAAGCAACAATGGTAAAGGTAACATTTGAACCTACAGCCGGAGTAGCACTACTAGCTGTTTTGAGTATGCTTAAATCGGATGTATTACAATTTAAGGAGCCTGTACCGCCATCATTACTGTCTTTGGTATTAACAAAAGCGCCATATACATTGATATTGCTTATCACACTGGCCAAAGAGCCCACTCTGATTCTAATTTCGTCAAAGGGTAAAGTCGCTTTAAAACCAACATTATAAAATCCAGGACCGCTGCCAAAAATCGGAACAAGTAAAGACAAGCTAAGGAGTTGCCCACCTGATTTTGTCTCTTGAAGCATTCCATTGTTGTAAGTTAAAATGGTTAATGATTGAAACAAATCGGCTTCTAATATTGTATTTAGATCTTTTATGGTAAAACCTGCAAATGTTCCCGGAGGATAAGTAAATAATTGATCCTTAACCGCGATGGAACCGGTTTCAATAACACCTGCAGTAATAGTAATACGAGCATAATCTGAAGTGCTAGCTGTTATAACATTTCCAATATCATTTACAACACAAGCCACGCAAGCTAAACCACTAATGCCCGATTTTGCACCATCAATGTAAACCGGAAAAGCCGGACTGGTTAAAGCATAAGTTTTATTACACTCAACTGTCGTCGGACAGAATTTCTGCATTACAGCACTGTATACTTTTACAGTGCCAAGAGTTACTGTTGCCAAATTGGTCAGTGTTATTTGTACTTCATCAAAAGGCAAAGTAGTTACGAAACCTATCGTTTGTCTGCTGCTTCCAGCGAGTAAAATAGTATTTACTGAAATCAAAGCGCCATTTCCTGATTTGGTTTCCTGTTGTGATCCATTCAAATATGTAGTCACCCGAATAGCATCAAAAACATTAGCATTTAATAAAGCAATGCTCTCAAAGTCATAACCGGCAAAAGTTCCCGCAGGATAATCGGTTATCTGATCTTTTACAGCAATTTTTGAAGCTGTTCCTACACTTGCAGTTAAATCGATTAAAGCAAAATTATTCGGATCATTATCTATTAATCTATCAGTATTAATAATTGAACAAAGCACACAGGCTAAACCGTCAATGCCGGTTCTTGCACCATTAATAAAAACAGGATAAGTTTGCGCACTAATGGCTGTTGGTGTATTGCAAGGCAAGTCCGGACCGGCGCAGAATTTTTGAAAAACAGCACTGTATACTTTAGTCAACCCAAGAGTAACGCCGGCAGTTTGATTGAGATTGATTTGCACTTCGTCAAAAGGAGTATTGGCAACAAAGCCTAACTTATACCGTCCCGATGAGCTAAGAAGTGTTCCGTTTGCTAATAAATTTGTTCCGGAGAATTGTTGTTTAGGCGTTCCGTTTAAATAAGTCACTATTTGGACATTACTAAGCGCCGAAACACTTGCTAAATTGATGTTTTCAATGTCAAACCCGGCAAAAGTTCCCGCAGGATAGTCAGTAACTTGGTCTTTTATGGCAAAACTCACTGAGCCCAAAACTCCAGCGGTCAAAGTTAAACTAGCATGGTCTGTTGCGCTGGAAGAAATAGCGCTTTCGGGATTTAAAATACTTCCAACACTGATTCCTGATAATCCTGTATGTGAATTTTCAACAGCCGCCGGATAAGCCGGAAGATTTAAAGCTGTAGGGATATTACAAGCCAAATCCGGACCGGCACAATAGTTTCGGATAACCGCATAGTAAATATTAGTTGAAGTGGCTACTCCGGCCAAACTATTGATGGAAATTTCAATAGCATCAAAAGTCAAGTTGGTGTTGAATCCTAAAATATAATTCCCAGGATTCGATAATAAACTCAAACTGAGGAGTGAAACACCAGTCGATGTTTCTCTAGGAACGCCAGCAAGATAGGTTCTGATGGAAATATTGTTCAACAAATCCACCGAAATTAAACCGCCGCTTGGCGCAATTCTAAAACCGGCAAAAGTACCGGATGCGAATATATCATTGCTGTCGGTTACCCTTAATCGATGGGTTACGCCCAATCCAATTCCGGTAGAAGCGGTTGCGTAATTGTTAGCGTTAGAATCCGATATTCTATTGGTATTTGAAATGCCGCAGCCCAACAAACATAAGCCTGAAGTTGAGGAAGTCGCAGTTAAATTGTCAAATGTGCCGGCTATTAAAGGCACCGGAATTTCGGTATTACATTGTACCGTTCCATTTGATAGAAGCGTTGTCGCTTTTGGGTCAACTTTATTATTGTTAATGGAGTATGATTTCACACTACCGGCAATAATAAAAAACGTTAATAGACAAAAAATAATTTTAGATTTCATAATGCAGTTTTTTGGTTCGTACTTAGTGTAATTTTCGGTTTGTCAAACAGCCAAAACTTTGGGGTGTTTTGGTTTCTTAATTATAATTTTCGATAATAATTAAGCATGCTGTTTGACACTTTGATGTGAATATCATTGAGTTTCTCAAAGATTTCCCTACAAATTTCCTAAAAAAATCATAGACAAACTGTCATTTTTCGGGTAGTATTCGGGTAGTATTTATCCCTTTTTCTGCATTTTACCGATAGTTTGTGCGTTTTGTCAAAATTGGCATTTCGAAGAAGCGCAAATTGCGAATAAAAAAACTTCTAACAATAAATTAGAAGTTTTTTAAAGTAAGAAGTAAATAGTATGAGCTTAACTTTGTGAGAGCCAAAGTTGCTTTCTGTCTTTTACATGAAGTACATGATAGATATTTTTGATGTGGTATTTAACGGTGTTTTCAGAGATAAACAATTTGTCTGCAATTTGTTTGTTTGAATATCCGAAGGCCATTAAATCTACAATTTTTTGTTGACGTTCGTTTAAGGTTAATGCTTGATGAGTTTGCTCTTCTTTAATTGATTTCAAATCTTCTTTAGAAGTTGTGTTAAAGAGATATTGATTCAGGCTTGACTTGATTTGTGAAGTTTCATGACCTAAAGCCATATTTTTTTTCCATAAAACCAAAATCGAAAGACACAACAGCACAACTAATAAAGTTAATAATATATTAAGCTGTTTTAGGTTTTTCAAATGTAGGTTTTCGTAGTTAGGACTGTCGTTGAAACCTTCTTTTTTGGTTATGTCTATAAATGATTTTTCATTGTTGCTGTAATCATAACCATCATTAATACTAACTTTTTTTTCTGCAAGCATAAGCATGCCAAAACTATTTGGATATGATTTCACCGGAAAAACCAAAAAAATTATAAACACATATAGGGTTAATGTTAAGGAGTTGTGTTTCATAATAATACTGTTTTTATTAGTTAAAGTCGGTTAACAGTCAAAATTTGAATTTCTTACTTATGTACTAATGCTTCTAACTTAATTGATGTTAGTGTCAATGAAACTTTTCAATTCATTTCCTGTTTTCAATAAGTCGAGACTAATAATTCTTTTATTTTCTTTAAACTTTTCTCTGATCTCTTTTAGGTTTGATCCCAGAAATAGAACGCTGTGCACATTATTGATGGTTTTAAATAAAATAGCAATATCCTTCGGTTCGGTTGCTATGATAAAAAAGACATCATAAGTGGCGTAATTATAGTTGTCAATTGAAGTCATATTGCTACAAACATCAATTGAGAAATTTTTGAGGTACTGTTTAATAATAAACTCAGAAAATTTATCAGTCGTGTCGTAAACAAAAATTCGTTTGTTTTTCATTTGCATCAATTCCATGGTTTATGATCCGTATTAGATTAGTAATTAATGGTTTATTCCTAATGCCAATTTCAAACAACTTACAACGAAATATTCTCAATTCGTACCAGTCATAAATTCACTTACGCAATTAATGATGGTTTGGTTTTCTAAAAAAAGATTTTTTTTTGAATGGTTCAAATAACAGTGTTTTTGAGTCGCAATTAATACAAATTCATCAACATCTAATTATTCTTAAGTAGAACTCAGATTTAGTGTAGGTTTTTTAAATTGGGATTAAAGGGTTTATTTTACTTGCTTAAAAAAAACGTATTTTCAATATCATAATCTTAACTTTTAAGATTGTTTTTTCAGAATAACTTTAAATTATTTGTCGAAAAACCATTAATCAAAAAATGGGGCGGTTAAAAAAATAGTAATTTTAGATACGTTTGATTCAAAATTAGTGCATATTTATCACAAACAGCGGCTTGAACCATAAAGATAAACTTACTAAAATGCAAAACTATAACTATATTGTATTCGAATAATTTTTATAAATTAATGGACGGATTCTTACATTTTTTATCGAAAAATTGTAGTTAATTTTGAAAGAGAAATAATAGTTGTTGCTTGTTACTAAATCTCAAAACGTCATGTCTAAGCTCAAACTTTTTAAAAATTCTAAAAAACCGAATGTGATTATACTTTTGGTTATATTTTTATCTTGTTCGTTATTGATATTTATTAACGGGTTCACCATCAAAATTCTTTCAGGAAGCAGGGCTTATGTAAATGGGGAATCGCATTATTCCAAGGGTCAAAAAGACGCTGTTAGGCATTTAATCACTTATCTCTATACAGCAGATGTCGCACAATGGGAATTGTACAAAATTGAGTTGAGTGTTCCGCAAGGCGATGGTGCTGCCCGAATCGCTTTAATCAATGGCAAAAGTGATGAAGTAGTTAAGGAAGGTTTCAGAGCCGGAAGAAATCACGAAGATGATTTACAAGACTTGATTTGGGTTTTTAAAAATTTCAAATCAATTCCGTTTATTCACAAAGCCATTCAGGAATGGGAACAAGGCGACGCATTAATCAATCAAATTGAGCGAATTGGTCTCGAAATTCACAAGGAAATTACTACCGGAACATTAACTCCGGAATCCAAGAGTTATTATTTGTTCAAGCTTAGTGAAGTCAGCGATAAGCTCACCATTAACGAAAGAGATTTTTCTAATACTTTAGGCGAAGGCACAAGAGAAATAAGGGATTATTTGATCATCGCCAACATCATTTTTGTCTTAATTATTTTTGGAAGTGTAAGTTGGTATTATTCGTCAATGATTAAAAAATTACTGCTTTCAAAACATGAAATCGATGATACAAATAAGCATTTACACTCGATAATTTTGGACTTAGAAAGAACCAAAACCGATTTATCAAGAGAAATTATCCAGCAAAAGAAAATCATCGGAACCATCAGTCACGACATCAGAAGTCCTTTGAAATATATAGTGTTGATTGGGAATTATCTCTTTGACGAAACTAAAAAAGACAAAGATTCTACTTTGCACAAATATTCAAGTTCCATGTTGAAATCGTCTTCGCAATTGTATGAATTTACCAAAATATTAATCGAATATTCCAATATTTACATTGAAGACAAAGCCCACGAACAATCTAAATATTCGTTTTATGATTTGGTTCAAAATAAAATAGAGTTATTCAAAGAAATAGCCGGAAATAACAATTCGATTCTGATTAATTCGGTGGCCAAAAATCTATTTTCACATGTCAATGAAAGAATTATTTCTATCATTATTCACAACCTGCTCGACAATGCAGTGAAAAACACCACTGATGGAGAAATTGAAGTTGGCGCTTTCACTAATGATAAAAAAATGGTCTTTTGGGTCAAAGATACCGGAGTCGGTATGAGCCAAGATTTGATAGCTTATTACACCAATCTTTTTAAAAATAAAGAGTCCGAAAAATTGATTTTGAATAATTTTGGTATCGGGTTGCATTTTGTCCTCGAATTGTTGATTATTATTAACGGAAATATTGTATTTTCCAGCGTTGTCAATGGCGGAACAACAGTAACTATAGAGATTGATTATTAAGAAATTAGAACCAATTCAATGTAAATTATGTCAAATAAAATTTTAATAGTCGATGACCATCTGGTGGTAAGAACCGGAGTTTCTATAATTTTGGAAGAAAGTTTCAAAGACGCCATGCTTTTTACTACCGAAAATTACCCCGATACTATCGCTTTTTTAAATGATAACGAAGTCGATTTAATCATCCTTGACATCAATATTCCCGGTGGAAAAAACAAAGAAATGATTAGCGAAATCAGAGCATTACAACCCGAAGTCAAAATTTTGATTTTTTCGGTTTACGAAGAAGCAACTCACGCTTACCAATACATCATAGCCGGCGCCAACGGTTATCTTAACAAATTGAGCGACAAAGAAAAAATAATCCTCGCCGTAGAAACTATTTTAAAAACAGGAAATTATTTCTCAGCCGATTTTGTTTCAACGATTATTAAAGCTTCAATCAACAAACAAGCCATCAATCCGATTGATAAACTGTCTAAAAGAGAGTTGGAAATCACCGAATTACTGGTTGAAGGCAACGGCAATCTCGAAATTGCCAATAAACTCGACATCCAAATGACGACCGTTAGCACACACAAGAACAAAATCTTTAACAAGCTCAATGTCAAAAACATAGTCGAATTAATCGCCGTTTTCAATAACCATTAATATTGCATTCTTTTTTGCGCCGTAAAGGCCAATCCATTTCAAATTGTTTTATCCAAATAAGTGTCTGAAACTTAACTTTTAATTTGTTTAAAAGAAACCGGTCAAAAATTTCCATTTTTCATTCATACTTCTACCTTTGTAAGTCAGAACAAAACAAACCAAAATGAATAAATACAGTAAGCGAAGAGAAGCACTTTTATACCATGCTAAACCTACGCCCGGGAAAATTCAAGTAGTGCCTACCAAGAAATATGCAACCCAAAGAGATTTGTCTTTGGCCTATTCTCCGGGTGTTGCAGAACCTTGTTTAGAAATTGCTAAAGACGTTAACAACGTTTATAAATATACTGCCAAAGGAAATTTAGTCGCCGTAATCACTAATGGAACTGCCGTTTTAGGTTTAGGTGATATCGGTCCGGAAGCTTCCAAACCCGTAATGGAAGGAAAAGCTTTGCTCTTTAAAATCTTTGCCGGAATTGATGTTTTTGATATCGAAGTCGGAACCAAAGACATCGATGCTTTTATCGAAACCGTTAAAAATATTGCGCCAACTTTCGGTGGTATCAACCTAGAAGACATTAAAGCACCTGAGTCTTTCGAAATCGAAAGGCGATTGGTGGAAGAATTGAATATTCCCGTAATGCACGATGACCAACACGGAACGGCGATTATCTCGTCAGCTGCGTTGCTAAATGCATTAGAATTGGCCAAAAAGAAAACTACTGATGTCAAAATCGTAGTTTCCGGAGCCGGTTCTGCGGCTTTGGCTTGTGCCAATTTGTATATTTTATTAGGCGTAAAAGCCGAAAATGTTATCATGTTCGATAAAGATGGCGTGCTTTCTTCAGAGCGCACAGATTTGTCCGATTTGCAAAAAAGATACGCTCATGGAAAAGCAGGAACGACTTTGGCGGAAGCTTTAGTCGGTGCCGATGTTTTCCTCGGATTGTCTGCCGGAAATATCATGTCTGCGGAAATGCTTTTAGGCATGGCCAAAAATCCAATTGTATTCGCTATGGCCAATCCGATTCCGGAGATTGATTACGATTTAGCCGTTGCCACACGAAAAGATATCATCATGGCAACCGGGCGTTCCGATCATCCTAATCAGGTGAATAATGTACTTGGGTTTCCCTATATTTTCCGTGGTGCTTTAGATGTTAGAGCGACGAAAATTAATGAAGAAATGAAAATGGCAGCAGTGCACGCTTTGGCTGATTTGGCGAAAGAACCGGTGCCGGAACAAGTAAATATCGCTTATGGCGAAACCCGTTTGAATTTTGGAAAAGAATATATTATTCCAAAACCATTCGATCCAAGATTGATTACCCAAGTAGCGCCGGCTGTAGCAAAAGCCGCCATGAATTCAGGTGTTGCGTTGCATCCGATTACGGATTGGGAAAAATATGAAGAAGAATTATTAGAACGTTTAGGTTCCGATAATAAAATGGTTCGTTTGTTGACCAATAGAGCGAAGACCGATCCAAAACGAGTAGTTTTTGCAGAAGCGGATCACTTAGACGTATTGAAAGCAGCTCAAATTGCTTACGAAGAAGGTATCGCTCATCCCATTTTATTGGGAAACAAAGAATTGATTCTGGAACTCAAAGAAGAACTCGGTTTCGATGCCGAAGTGCCCATTTTTGATCCGAAAACCAAAGAAGAAGATAAGCGTAGAATGAAGTATGCTGACATCTTTTGGCGGTCAAGACAACGTCGTGGCATTTCGTTATTGGATGCTCAAAAATGGATGCGCGAACGCAATTATTTTGCGGCCATGATGGTTAATGAAGGCGATGCTGATGCGATGGTTTCCGGTTATTCGAGAAGTTATCCGTCGACAGTAAAACCTTTGATGCAATTGATAGGAAAAGCACCGGGAATTACCTTGATTGCCACTACCAATATGATGATGACCAATCGTGGACCAATGTTTTTATCAGATACGGCAATCAATCCGAATCCTACAGCAGATGAATTAGCAAAAATTGCATTGATGACGGCAAAAACTGTTAGAATGTTCGGGATGGAACCGGTAATTGCGATGGTGTCGTTTTCGAATTTTGGTTCTTCCTCTCATGAAAGTGCCACTAAAGTTAGAGAAGCGGTAGCTTATTTGCATAAATATTACCCTGATTTAGTGGTTGATGGTGAAATCCAAACAGATTTTGCGTTAAATCCTGAAATGCTGAAGAATAAATTTCCTTTCTCCAAATTAGCCGGTAAAAAAGTCAATACTTTAATTTTTCCGAATTTGGAAGCAGCGAATATCAATTACAAACTTTTAAAAGAGTTGTACAAAGTAGATTCCATTGGTCCAATTATGTTAGGTATGGAAAAAGCAGTACACATTTTCCAATTAGGAGCCAGCGTAGAAGAAATGGTCAATATGGTGGCTGTGTCAGTAGTTGATGCGCAAGAAAAAGAAAAGAGAAAAAAGATGACAACTAAATAGATTTTGTAATATTGTTCAGATATTACAAAGAGATGATGTCAGTTGAAGAATTTTGTTATATTTGGAATAGATTTTAATTAAAATGATTGCACATATTCAAGGAAAATTAGTTGAAAAAACACCAACAGAAGTCGTAATCGACTGCAATGGAGTAGGTTATCATATTAATATTTCTTTGCATACTTTTTCATTACTTCCCAATACCGATTTTGTCAAATTGTTTACCCATCTTCAAATCAAAGAAGATGCCCATTCTTTGTTTGGTTTTGTCGAAAAATCTGAAAGAGAACTCTTTAAATTATTGTTGTCGGTTTCGGGAATTGGAGCCAGTATTGCCAGAACCATGTTGTCGTCATTAGACCCGAAACAAATTATTCAGGCTATAGGAAGCGGTGACGTCGGAACAATTCAATCCATCAAAGGAATTGGAAGCAAAACTGCCCAAAGAGTAATCTTGGATTTAAAAGAAAAAGTGTTAAAAATCTACAACTTAGACGAAATTTCAGTCTCTCAACACAATATTAACAGAGAAGAATCGTTATCTGCTTTGGAGGTTTTGGGTTATGTTAGGAAAAATGCAGAAAAAGTGGTGGATAAAATCATCAAAGAAAATCCTGAAGCCACAGTAGAAACAATAATCAAACAAGCATTAAAAAATTTATAATTCTTGGAAACAATATACGCAACGAAATCATTCTTTAACTTGAAAAAAATCCTTCTGGGAGCGATTTTGCTTATTGGAGTAAATGCATTTTCTCAAGTAACTCCGGTGCCAACAGCCCAAGATTCAACAGGTTATAATACAGGAAGAATTGAAATTAAAAACCCGAGAAGTATTGTCAATTCCTATACTTATGATCCTGTAACCAATCGGTATATATACTCCAGTACTTTTGATGGGTTTAATATCAATTATCCACTTATCTTAACCCCAAAAGAATACCAAGAATTAGTGCTTCGTGAATCGATGCGAGAGTATTTCAAGAAAAAATCAGACGCCATCGACGGTAAAAAGGAAGGTAGCGAAGCCAACAAAAAAGATTTATTACCAAGATATTACGTAAACTCAGGTTTTTTTGAAACAATTTTCGGTGGCAATACCATCGATGTAAAACCAACGGGTTCTGTTGAAATGGATCTAGGAGTTCGTTACACCAAACAAGACAATCCGGCATTATCACCAAGAAATAGAGCGCAAACTACCTTTGATTTCGACCAAAGAATCAGTATGAGTTTGATGGGAAAAGTAGGAACGCGTTTGAATGTAAACGCCAATTACGACACCGAATCAACTTTCGCTTTTCAAAACTTAATCAAATTAGAATACACGCCGACAGAAGACGATATTATTCAGAAAATTGAAGTCGGAAACGTGAGCATGCCATTAACCAATTCGTTAATTCGTGGCGCCCAAAGTTTGTTTGGGGTTAAAGCCCAATTGCAATTTGGTAAGACTACCGTTACCGGAGTTTTCTCTGAGCAAAAATCACAAACCAGATCGGTTACTGCTCAAGGAGGCGGAACCATTCAAGATTTTGAAATTTTCGGGTTGGATTATGATGCTGACAGACACTTTTTCCTATCGCAATATTTTAGAAATAAGTATGATGCGGCGATGGCAGATTACCCTTTAATCAACAGCCGTGTTCAAATTACCCGAATTGAAGTTTGGGTGACCAACAGACAAAACCGCGTCAGTACAACCAATAATAACCTTAGAAATATTATAGCCCTACAGGATTTAGGAGAAGCAAAAATAGCCGGTTTTGAAGACAATCAAATTGTGGCATTGAATCAAAACGATATTGATAATAACTTCTTTACCGTTCCCAATCCAACAAGTGATATTCCGGCCGACAATAGAAACAACAAATACAATCCAGCGCTGATTAGTACCGGAACCGGTTTGTTAAACAACAATATTCGTGACATTGTAACTTCGAGTGCCGGATTCAACAATATCGTTACAGTAGATGAAGGAACTGATTACTCGAAGCTTGAAAATGCCAGAAAATTAATGCCGAATGAATATACGTTTCACCCTCAATTAGGATATTTATCCTTACAACAGCGTTTGGCCAATGACGAAGTTTTAGCAGTAGCTTACCAATATACCATTGGTGACCAAGTGTATCAGGTTGGAGAATTTGGTACAGATGGTGTTGACGCAACAATTGTTGATCAAACCGATCCCGACAATCAAACCGTGTCTTCACAAAGCTTGCTTTTAAAAATGCTTAAAAGTAATTTGACCAATGTTCAAAAGCCAATTTGGAATCTGATGATGAAAAACATCTACCAAATTCCGGGTGCTTTTCAATTGCAACAAGAAGATTTTAGGTTAAATATTTTATATACCGATCCTTCGCCAATAAATTATATCTCGCCGGTACCGGGAACCACTTTCCCGCCAACCACCGATCCGGACATGTTAGTGGCAGAAACACCATTAATTAAAGTTTTTAATGTTGACCGATTGAACTACAACAATGACCCGCAAGCCGGTGGAGATGGTTTCTTCGATTTCTTGCCGGGTTTAACCGTTGACCAACAAAATGGGCGCATTATTTTTACCACAGTTGAACCTTTTGGTAAACTTTTGTTTGACAAATTAAGAACACCTGCTTCCGCCGAAGATTATTATGGTGATCCAAACAGTTCTATTGATTACAATCCAAACCAACAGAAGTATGTTTTCAAAAGCATGTACTCAAGCACGCAAGCCGCAGCTTTACAAGATGCCGCTAAAAATAAATTCCAATTAAAAGGAAGGTTTAAATCGGCCGGAGGAGACGGAATCCCAATTGGTGCCTACAATGTGCCAAGAGGTTCAGTAGTAGTTACTGCCGGTGGAAGATTGCTTCAAGAAGGGATTGATTATAGCGTGAATTATCAAGCCGGAAGAGTTCAAATTTTAGATCCTTCGCTACAAGCTTCTAATACACCAATTGAAGTTTCAGTAGAAAACAATGCAACTTTTGGCCAACAGACCAGAAGATTCATGGGAATTAATGTAGAGCATAAATTTTCTGATAAGCTTATGGTAGGCGGTACTTTCATCAAAATGACCGAAAGACCATTTACTCAAAAATCAAATTATGGTCAAGAGTCTGTTAACAACACCATTTTTGGTTTTAATGCTAATTATGCTACCGAAGTCCCATTCTTAACTCGATTAGCCAATAAGTTACCCAACATAGATACCGATGTTCCTTCCAACTTATCGGTTAGAGGAGAAATTGCCTTTTTAAAACCCGATGCGTCAAATAATGATCAGTTTCAAGGGGAAGCTACTGTATATATTGATGATTTTGAAGGATCACAAACTACTATTGACATGCGTTCGCCTTTGTCATGGACTTTATCCAGCGTTCCAAAGTGGCAATCCGGTGTAGATTATCCGGACTTTGGTTCGGCTTTAGTAGGGTTAGATTATGGACATAAAAGAGCTCATTTAAATTGGTATACTATTGATCCAACAATTTATGTGCAAACGCCGGGAGAAATTGGACAAGACGGAATTTCTTTAAATGGCACTCGTAGGATTTTCAGTCGAGAGTTATTTCCTAATTTAGATCTTAACATAGGGCAGACCACCGTAATCAACACTTTAGATTTAACTTATTATCCGCAAGAAAGAGGTCCTTACAATTATAATCCTGAAGCACTGAATCCATCAGGGTTTTCTAATCCGCAAGATAATTTCGGAGGAATCACTCGAGCAATTAATTCCACCAATTTCGAACAAAGTAATGTTGAATATATTCAGTTTTGGGTATTAGATCCTTATTATGATCCCGGAAATCCAACAGCAGTACCAAATCCAAGTAACGTAGGTCAATTGTACTTCAATTTAGGAGAAATCTCAGAAGATATTCTGAAAGACGAACGCAAGCAATATGAAAATGGTTTGCCTTCAAATAGTAGTTCTCAGTCTCTAACCAGCACCACAGTTTGGGGAAGAGTTCCTTCGTCTCAATCGCTTATTTATGCTTTTGACGTCGATGGTGCCAACAGAGCCGCACAAGATGTTGGTTTTGATGGTATCAACGATGCTGCAGAAAAAAATTTACAAGGCATTGGCGGATTTGCTGCTTTTGACGATCCGGCAGCAGATAATTATCAGTACTTTTTAAACGCCACCGGTCCGACGGTTTTTCAACGCTACAAAAAATTTAACGGAGTAGAAGGCAATTCACCGGTAGGAGTATCTGATACCAACAGAGGTTCAACAACCCTTCCCGATGTAGAAGATCTAAACCGTGACAATACCATGAACACGGTGAATGCCTATTATGAATACAAAATCGACGTGCAGCCTAACATGCAAGTTGGGCAAAATTTTATTACAGATATAAGAGAAACACAAGTACAAGATTTACCAAATGGAACCACAACGAGTGCTCGATGGCTGCAATTTAAAATCCCGGTAGCGCAACCAACCACAACGGTAGGGAGTATTTCCGATTTCCGTTCTATCCGTTTTATGAGAATGTTTATGACCGGATTTACAGAGCCTGTTACCTTGCGTTTTGGCGCTTTAGATTTAGTTCGTGGCGAATGGAGAAGATATGAGCAAACTTTCCAGCCTGGTGATGATCCCGCAAACGATAATACTAATTTTGATGTTCTGGCAGTAAATATTCAGGAAAATGCCTCAAGATTACCAATACCTTATGTAACACCTCCAGGCGTTGTTCGTGAAAACTTACCAAGCGGTAGCGGATCAAATGTCATCAGACAAAATGAACAATCCTTGTCGTTGAGAGTTTCTGGCGATGGTTTAGAAGTGGGTGATTCAAGAGCCGTGTTCAAAAACGTGAATGTAGACATGCGTCAGTTCAACAAACTGAGAATGTTTTTACATGCAGAAGCTTTGCCAACGGATGTTTCTCCGCTTTTAGACAATCAAATGGTAGCCTTCATCCGTTTTGGAAATGACTTTACCAATAACTTTTACCAAGTTGAAATTCCGTTAAAAGTGACGCCTGCAACGGCAACTCAACCCGAAGTTATTTGGCCGGCAGAAAACGAAATCAATTTGGCGATGAACTTATTGACGAAGATGAAAGTAAGAACCATCGGGAATGCAAGTTTGCCTTTAGACGCAGAAGGAATTTATTATCCTGATAATGATCTGTTGTTGCCAAATGGTGATGATGATGACGTGTTAAAATTAGGAATAAAAGGAAATCCGAACTTTGGTCTGGTAAGGACTTTAATGGTAGGGATTAAAAATAACCATAATGATGAAGTAAGAGGGGAAGTTTGGTTCAACGAATTGCGAATTGCCGATATGAACAATAAAGGCGGAATGGCCGCCGTTTTAAATGTCGATACCAACATGGCCGATTTTGCGACTCTTTCCGCTACCGGAAGAATGAGTACCATTGGTTTTGGGGCTTTGGAAGAAGGACCAAACGAAAGAAGCAGAGAAGATGTACAACAATATAATATAGTAACCAACTTTAGTTTAGGTAAATTATTGCCAAAAAAATGGGGAATCAATTTACCATTCAACTACGCCATTGGAGAAGAAATTATTACGCCTGAGTACGATCCGTTTAACCAAGATATTAGATTAGAGCAGTTAATTAACAATACAACTAATGCTGCTGAAAGAAACAATATCAGAGAACGTGCTATCGATTATACCAAAAGAACAAGCATCAACTTTATTGGGGTTAAAAAAGAAAGAGCACCGGAACAAAAACAACACATTTATGATCCGGAAAACTTAACGCTTTCGTATTCATATAATGAAGTAGAAAAACACAATTACGAAATCGAAAATTACATCGACCAACAAGTGACCACTTCTGTTGATTATACTTATGCGTTTAAACCAAAAACGATTGAACCGTTTAAGCAAAACAAGTATTTCAAGAAAAGCAGTTATTGGAAAATGTTAAGTGATTTCAACTTGAATTACCTTCCAACCAACATATCGTTTAGTTCTAATATTATCAGACAATACAACAAACAACAATTTAGACAAGTGGATGTTGAAGGAATTCCTATCGAGCCTTTATTCCGAAGAAACTATATGTTCAATTACCAGTATGGTTTCAATTATAATTTGACCAAGTCGTTGAAAATTAACTTTACTGCGGCGTCACACAATATTGTTCGTTCTTACTTGGATGAAAATAACGTTCCGGATAACAGTTATTCGATTTGGACAGATTTTTGGAACATCGGTACGCCAAACCAACACAACCAACAAATAGTACTGAATTATGATTTGCCACTGAACAAATTGCCGTTTTTAGCTTTTGTGAAATCGACATATTCTTATACCGGTGATTACAGTTGGCAACGTTCTTCTTTGGCATTATCATCGGTAACTTTAGATGGTAGAGATTATGATTTAGGAAATACAATTCAAAATGCCGGCTCGCACCGATTGAACACAGCGTTCAATATGGAGACGTTTTATAAATACATAGGCTTAGGCAAAAAACCTGCAGTGGCTCCGGCAAGACCAACAGCATTGCCTAAACCGGGAGAAAAAATTGTCAACACCAAACCACAAACGGCTGCAAATGAAAACGTCTTTTTAAATGGTTTAAAAGGTGTTTTAACCAGTGTAAAAAATGTTCAAATCAACTATGTTAGAAACGAAGGAACTATGCTTCCGGGATTTTTACCTAGTTTAGGTTTCTTTGGCTCTGCTAAACCTTCTTTAGGGTTTGTTTTCGGCGGACAAGATGACGTTAGATACGAAGCAGCAAGAAGAGGTTGGTTGACCGTTTATCCTGATTTCAACCAAAACTATACACATACCATTACCAAAACATTGGAAATGACTGCTAATGTTGATTTGTTCCCCGATTTTAAAATCGATTTGACGGCCAACAGAACTTATGCTGATAACTATTCAGAACAATATGATGTTACGGAAGCTACCGGAATGTACAATTCACTTTCGCCATATAATTTTGGAAATTTCTCCATCTCAACGGTAATGATTGCAACTTCATTTGGCAAAAGCGATGAAAATGGTTCAGCTGCGTTTGATGAATTCAGAGAAAATCGTTTGACCATTGCAGAAAGATTAGCAACTCAGTACTATGGTAATACAGCTTTTGGTAGATATGGTGATACAGCTAATCCAATTCCGGATCAAACTTTAGAACCTGAAAAGTATGCGTTTTATACTGCCAATCAAGGCTATCCGTTAGGTTTTGGTAAAAACAACCAAGCGGTATTAATTCCTTCATTCTTGGCAGCCTATACCGGAACTTCTGCTGATGGGGTTTCTTTGGGGATTTTCCGCAGTACGCCAATTCCGAACTGGAATATGAAATACAGTGGTTTAATGCGCTATAAGTTTTTCAAAGACAGATTCAAAAGATTCTCCATACAACACGCTTACAGAGCTTCTTATACGATTAACTCTTTCCGCTCTAATTTTGATTATGATCAAAACCCTGGCGGACAATACAATGAATACGGTAACTTTCACAACAAAACCATTGTGGCCAATATCAACTTGGTTGAGCAATTTAACCCTTTGGTAAGAGTTGATTTTGAAATGAAAAACTCTTTAAAGATTTTGGCAGAAATGAAAAAAGACCGAAGTTTATCCATGAGTTTTGACAACAATTTATTAACTGAAGTTCAAGGTCATGAATATATCATTGGATTAGGTTACCGATTTAAAGACGTGATTTTCTCGTCACAATTAGCCGATAATCCAACCGGTATCATTAAAAGTGATATCAATATGAAAGTTGATTTCTCGTATAGAAACAACAAAACGATTGTACGTTATTTAGATTATAATAATAACCAATTAGGCGGTGGACAAAATATTTGGTCAGCCAAATTGACGGCGGATTATTCGTTTAGTAAAAACCTAACGGCGATTTTCTTCTATGACCATTCGTTCTCTAAACCGGTGATTTCAACTTCGTTCCCGCTGACCAACATCAGAACCGGATTTACGATGCGTTATAATTTTGGAAATTAATAAAGTTTTGAACTAAAGATTTTAATAATCTCTGCAGAAATTATACTTTTGAAGAAAATTTAAATACAACACAAACCCGAAGCGTCACCGAGTTTTATGGAGCGCAACGGATAAAACAAACAAACTAATGAATATACCAAGTAATTTAAAGTATACCAAAGACCACGAATGGGTTTTGATTGAAGGCGATGTTGCAACGGTTGGAATTACCGATTTTGCCCAAAAAGAACTAGGCGACATTGTTTATGTAGAAGTAGAAACTTTAGACCAAACCCTTGACAAAGACGAAGTGTTCGGAACGGTAGAAGCGGTGAAAACGGTTTCTGATTTGTTCTTGCCGCTTTCAGGAGAAATTTTTGAATTTAATGAAGACTTGGAAGTGAATCCTGAAAATGTAAATTCGGATCCATACGGAAAAGGTTGGATGATTAAATTAAAAATCAGCAATCAATCCGAAGTCAGTGAGTTACTGTCAAGTGATGATTATAAAGCCTTAATCGGTGCTTAAAAAAACAATACTAAGTCTGGCCATCGGTTGGACTTTTTTAATATTGGTACTTTGTTTGGTCAATTTTAATGATTTGCCAAAGGTTAAAGTTTCCGGTGCCGACAAGTATGGACATTTTTCCTTCCATCTTGTTTTTACCTTGCTTTGGAGCTATTATTTTTGGCTTAAACAAAATCATATCGCTTTAAAAAAATTGGTATATCTAGTTTTAACTTCCCTTTGTTTCGGAATTTTAATCGAGTTTTTACAAGGTGCTTTTACCAAAACAAGACAAGCTGATAGTTTAGATGTATTGGCCAACTTTGGCGGAGCCATGACAGGATTTTTGATTTTTGTTTTGATAAAATTTGTAAAGAAAGCATAAAACCGGTAATCCAAGTAACTTACCATAAATGTCCCGATGTTAATCGGGATTTTTTTTTACTTTTATGGCATGAAATCGCCACTAAAGAGCAGTTTGTTGCAAACAAACACAAATAAATAAAAGCGATACCATATATGACCGCTGACAAATAGATCTTCCGTATATGAATATAAAACAGTATCTCGATTCTACCTATTTAAAAACAGCAAGCCAAGCAGGCTTATCTGAAAAGGAAAATGACCTGATTGTTCAAGGGTTTATTCAAGAAGCTATTGAAGAAGGCTTTAAATTGATTATGATTAGACCCGATAAAGTCAAAATGGCCAAAGAGATGATTGTTAAAGCCAAATCGAAACTGCTAATCGGAACCGTAATCTCTTTCCCAGAAGGAACCAATTCTCTCGAAGAAAAATTAGCTGAAGCCCAAAAAGCCATAGAAGACGGCGTAGACGAAATTGATTATGTTTGCAATTACGAAGCTTTCAAAAGAGGTGAAATCGAATTGGTGAAAACGGAAGTTTTGAAAGGAACCAAACTTGCTTTTGACCACCACAAAGTTTCCAAATGGATTATTGAAGTCGCTGCTTTAACCGATGCTCAAATCATTCAAATTTCGGCATTGATTAAAAATGTAGTGATTCCCAATTTTAAAGAAGATTACTATTTCAGCGTGTTTGTAAAATCGTCTACCGGTTTTTTTGAAACTGAAAACAATCTGCCTAATGGCGCTACTGTCCATACAATCATTATGATGCTCGAAAATGCTTCGCCTTTACCGGTTAAAGCCGCCGGCGGTGTTCGAACTTATGAAGAAGCAGAAGAAATGATTAGATTAGGCGTTAAACGCATCGGAACTTCTGCCGCCAAAACTATTGCTCACGGCGAAACAGCTTCAGGCAATTACTAATATTATTATTCAGAAATATGAAAAAGATATTTTCCCTTTTATTCTTGTTTACTCTGATGTCTAATGCGCAAATATCGCAAAAAGCTTCGGAAAGATTTCCGGTGTTTCCTTCCTGCGAAGGACAAGAATTCGGTGCCTTAGAGAATTGCTTTTATAACGAAGTACAAAATTTTGTTTACAACAATTTCAAAGTGCCCAATCATTTGAAAGAAAGTGATTTTAAAGGGAATGTTATTGTCCTTTTTGAAGTAACTGACAAAGGGAATTTCAAAGTAATTTATGTTGATGCGGTTGACGAGGCTTTAGTTTCGGAAAGCAAAAGAGTTTTCGGGCAAATGCCAAAAATCAGTCCGGCAACTTATAATGGTAACCCAACTTATGCTAAATACACTATTAAAATTGCCATTCCGTTACAAAGTGTAGCTGAAATGCAAGCGCAAAAAGAAGCTGAGAAAGTAGCCGAAACAAAATCGAATTTTTACAAACCAAACCAGAAACAATTAACAGAATTAGACAGTATCAAATATACCAAATTTGACAATCCGCAATTCCAAAGTCATCTGAACATTCCTTTTTCACACAGTTATTATGCGCAGTTTGATGATGAAATGAACCAAGTTGGCGCCAATAATCATACCGCATCTAAACCTTATTCTTATGCAGATGTTTCCAAATATTACGATTTGGCCGCCGAAAACAAGAAGTTGGCCAAAAACAAACAAGGTTGGTGGGGCAAAAAGTTTTGGAATGAAAATTTAGTCGAAGTCCAAGGCGAAGATTATTGGTTTACGTTGAATCCTATTTTGGATTTGCAGTTTGGAAAAAGCGACCCGAGCGTTTCAAGTTATACTTATGTTAACACGCGCGGAATTCAATTCAATGGTGGTTTGGGAAAAGAACTCAATTTCACCACAACTGTTTATGAAAGTCAAGGTCGTTTTGCTGATTATTTTAATCGATATGCAGAATCTCTTGCTCCGGCAGGCGGAAATCCGGCAATTATTCCGGGAATTGGAATTGCTAAAAGTTTTAAATCGGATGCTTATGATTTTCCTTTGGCAGAAGCCAATTTGGCCTATACACCAAGCAAGTTTCTTAATATGAATTTGGGCTATGGTCGAAATTTTATTGGCGATGGTTATCGTTCGCTATTGCTAGGTGATGGTGCTAGTCCGTATCCGTATTTTAAATTGAATACTTCTTTTTGGAAAATTAAATACACTAACATTTACACTTGGTTAAAGGACGTTCGACCTGAGGTAACTGAAGACCGAACTTATGCCACAAAATTTGCTGCCAGTCATTATTTGAGTTTAAACATAACCAACAGATGGAATATTGGGTTGTTTGAATCGGTAGTTTGGACCAATAAAAACAATCGTGGTTTCGACATGAGTTTTGCTAACCCAATTATTTTCTATCGTTCGGTGGAGTTTGCTTCGTCGGCTCGTAGCGGAAATGCTTTATTGGGTTTGACTTCGAAATTTAAATTTACTAATCAAATCCAGTTGTACGGACAGTTTTTGTTAGATGAATTCTCTTTAAGCGATATAAAAGCCGGAGAAAAAAGTTGGAAGAATAAGTTTGGATACCAATTGGGGGCCAAATATTTTAATGCTTTTAACATCAAAAACTTATTGTTACAAGGAGAAGTTAATGTTGTGCGTCCGTATGTATACGCACACAGCGAAGCGATTACCAATTATGGCCACAACAACCAAAGTTTAGGCCACCAATGGGGTGGTAATTTCAGAGAGTTGATAGCTATCGCACGTTACCACCATGGTCGTTATTTTGCCGATGCAAAAGTTACCGTTGGAACACGCGGGTTAGATTTTAACAATGATACCAATACGTTTAATTACGGAAGTGACATTTATAGAGATTATGATTCAGATAGACCTTTTGATACAGGAGTAACAGTTGGACAAGGAAATAAAACCAATGTTTTTATAGCCGATTTACAAGCCGGTTATTTGATCAATCCGATGACCAACATGAAATTGTATGGGAGTTTAATCTACAGAAATTTTACACCGGCAACCGAAACTACTTTTGCCGTAAAAGAAAGCACCACTTGGTTTTCTATTGGGTTGAGATGTGATATTTTCAATTGGTATTTTGATTATTAATGGTTAAGCCAAATTTTCAATTTACAGAACTCAAGAATTAAAATGGTTTGGCCTTTAGCCCCGATTATCTCACAAGACATTTATTTTTATTGGAGTTCGATGAATGCTACGCATTTGTAGCTGGCTACCGTGTAGCGCGAAAAGCGGGAATATGGATAACAGACACACACTGACCATTAGCTCCGAAACAAAAAAACTATGTTATATCTTCGATGGGTATTTGATTACTAAGTGTTTTCTTTTATATTCTATTGTTCAAAATTTTGCTGATAAACGCTTGTTTATCAGCAGACAAATCTTTTTTTTCATTTTGTAAACGATTGTTAAACTATTGCTAAAGTTAAATTAGCTAACATATTTTGTTTAACTTTGAAATGAAATAATTAAACAAACTTATTTATTTCATTCCCTAATCTTTCTCCTACTTGTTTTTAAGTCATTGCCTTATTTAATTATTTATTTGAGAATCAACTATTCAATAATTATAAACATTAAAAACATTTATTATGAAAAACAAAAACTTTAATCTGGTTACGACTATCAAAGCACTTTTATTAGTTGCTTTAGTTTCGTTTAATTTTTCATCCTGTTCTTCTGATGAAAGCATGTCTGAGAATACTACAAATTCAAAACTCACTATTAAAGAAACCTTTGATTCTTTAAATCGTGCTCCGGCTCCGGGAAATTCTTCTATAGCAGGAATTGCGGTTAACGCCGGATTTAACGAATTGGTTTCTGCTTTGGTTTATGTAGATAGTGAACTTGATACCGGACTAGTAAACCTTTTTGCCAACGGAAGAGACCAATACACTGTATTTGCTCCAACGGATCAAGCTTTTCAAAATTTATATGCTGCCTTAAACATTAATAGTATTACCGAGTTACCTGCGCCATTAGTGCGTGATGTTTTGTTGTACCATGTAGTAGAAGGAAGACGTGCTGCTAATAGTGTAGTTCCAAAAAACGGTACGCGTGAAATAACAACGCTTCTTGGAAGTCAATTTTCTGTAACGCCAAGTGCTTCTATCAATGCTATAGGCAATACAGCAAATATTACTGCGGCAAATATTTCTGCATCCAACGGAATTATTCATGTTATAGATACAGTGTTATTGCCAATTAATTAAATGGAATAATTGCAAAATTTTAATTTAAAAGAGACTATTTTAATTTGGTCTCTTTTTTTGTTTTCATAAAAGTACTTTTTAAGAATAAAAATCATTTTGTAAGAGTGAAATTTTATAAAAATCAACTTGCAGACCGCTATTCCCAGCGAGTGAAAAGCAAATGAGAATTGTGCGTTATTTTTATGAAATGTTTTTTGTCAAATCATTTTCTATAAAGTACCTTTGCAGCAGTTTTAAAACTTCAATGAACGCTACTGCCACTAAATTTTCTCTTAAACAAATTGCGATTGATTTCAAGGAAATCACCAAGGCAGGTTTAGCTATCAGTGTGGTTTTTTCTTCTATTGCCGGATATCTTCTGGGTGTAGTGGATTTTCAGGATTTAAAAGTGTCTACTTTGTTAATGTTGGCTGTTGGCGGTTATTGTATGGTTGGTGCTTCTAATGCTTTCAATCAGGTAATTGAAAAAGACCTTGATGCCAAGATGGACAGAACTAAAAACCGTCCGGTGGCTTCGGGTAGAATGTCGCCTAATCATGCTCTGTTTGTAGCGAGTTTGCTTACGATTGTTGGTTTGATTTTATTGTATATGATTAATCCAAAATCGGCCATGTTTGGAGCGATTTCTATTTTTTTATACACAAGTATTTACACACCTTTAAAAGTGCACACACCACTTTCGGTTTTTGTGGGAGCTTTTCCGGGTGCTATTCCTTTTATGTTAGGCTGGGTTGCGGCTACTGACCATTTTGGAATTGAAGCGGGAACGCTTTTTTTAATACAGTTTTTTTGGCAGTTTCCCCATTTTTGGGCGATTGGTTGGTTTTTGTATGAAGACTATGAAAAAGCAGGTTTTTTTATGTTACCAACGGGTAAAAAAGATACTTCAACGGCTTTGCAAACCATTTTATACTCGGTTTGGTTGTTGGTGGCGTCTTTATTACCAAGTTTAGGCTACACGGGGCGATTATTTATTTCGCCAATTGCGGCAGGAATTGTATTTTTGCTCGGACTTTGGATGATTTATTATGCCGTAAAGTTATACCAACTGCGGACCACCAAAGCGGCAAGAACTTTAATGTTAGTGAGTGTTTCTTATATTACTTTGTTGCAAATAGTTTACATAACAGATAAATTTTTAAGATAATTATGGCAGTAACAACCATGTCCGCTGAAGAACACAAATCCAGAAAGGCGCGTTCCCAAAAGTTGCTTTTGTGGTTTGCCATGGCTAGTATGACCATGATGTTCGCCGGAATCACTAGTGCATTTGTAGTGAGTAAGTCGAGGGAAGATTGGATGAAAGAATTCCAAATGCCTTCCGCTTTTTACTTGAGTACTTTAGCGATTCTATTGTGTAGTGTTACTTTTCATTTGGCCAAAAAAGCGATTCAAAAAGACGATAGAAAAGCAACTAGCAGTTTTCTTTTGCTTACTTTAGGTCTTGGAATCACCTTTGTGTTTTTACAATTTGAAGGTTTTGGTCAGTTGGTAGAGCAAGGGTATTATTTTACCGGTCCGGAGAGTAATATTGCCACCACTTTTCTCTATGTAATCGCCGTAGTTCACTTGGCTCACCTTGCCGGAGGAATTATTTCGCTTTTAATCATAATTTATAATCATTTTAAACAAAAATACAATTCAAGTCAAACGCTTGGAATTGAGCTAGGTGCAATGTACTGGCACTTTCTTGATTTCTTGTGGATTTGTTTGTTTTTCTTTTTATATTTCTTTAAATAAGAAAAAAAATCTAAATTTGGGAACTTTTTAACTATATAACTTTTATGGGAGCTACAGTTACTACTGCAAATACAAACGAAAATACTTGGGGTGGCGGAAATGAGCCAATGGGTGCCAGTTATGGTAAATTGATGATGTGGTTTTTTATCGTATCGGATGCCTTGACCTTTACTGGTTTCCTTGCAGCATACGGATTTTCAAGATTTAAATTTATTGATAATTGGCCAATTGCCGACGAAGTGTTTACCCACTTTCCGTTTTTACATGGTGTTCCTGCACCAATGTATTACGTAGCATTGATGACTTTTATTTTGATTGGTTCTTCGGTAACCATGGTGTTGGCTGTTGATGCCGGCCACCAAATGAAGCAAAAGAAAGTAGCTTTCTACATGTTGTTAACCATCATCGGAGGTTTAATTTTCGTAGGTTCTCAAGCTTGGGAATGGAAAAATTTCATCAAAGGAGAATATGGTGCTATCGAAACTAAAGGTGGAAGTATCATTCAATTCGTTGATAATACTGGTAAGAGAGTAGCACTTGCGGATTTTGTTACGCCACTACACGAAACAAGAGAAGAACACAAAAGTAGCAACGGTGTTTGGTTTGAAGAAGAAGGTTCTTTGCCTTCATTCTCAGTTGCAGAAGTGCAAGCAGCTTTCAAAGCACATCCTGAATTGTTGGTTAGAACAGAAAAAATCTACAGAGACACCAAAGAAGATAAAGCCAACAAAACTTTACAACCTGGTTTAAATAAAAATAAGCACAGAGAAATCTTAAACAGAGCCGAGTCTGAAGTGATGGTAGGTAATGGTCATTTGGTTGTAGAAGGTGCTAACTTAGAAAGAAACGAATACGGCAGTAAGTTGTTTGCTGATTTCTTCTTTTTTATTACAGGATTCCACGGATTCCACGTATTTTCGGGAGTAATTATCAATATCATTATTTATTTCAATGTTCTTCTAGGGACGTATGAAAAAAGAAGAAACTATGAAATGGTTGAGAAAGTGGGTCTTTATTGGCACTTTGTTGATTTAGTTTGGGTATTCGTATTTACATTCTTCTACTTAGTTTAATTATAGAAAACTTACATTATTATGTCACACGCACACGAACATGTATCAAATACATCAAGAATCTGGAAAGTTTTTATCCTTTTATCTGTAGTAACTATCGTTGAGGTTGCTTTAGGGATTGTTAGACCGGACGCTTTATTTATGAATAATTTTTTAAGCATGAATTTGCTTAACTGGGTTTTCATCATCTTAACCTTGTACAAAGCTTATTATATCGTTTGGGCTTTTATGCACATGGAAGGAGAAAGAAGCAGTTTGAAATGGGCTGTAGTAGCCACCGTTATTTTCCTTGCATTATACTTACTTTTTATATTATTGGTCGAAGCAGATTATATCTACGGGATTTTTAAAGATTCTACGATTAAATGGAATTTTTAACAATATATTAATTCAAAAAAAAGTCCCGATTCAGTCGGGATTTTTTTATTTTTGTACTACTGATTTTCACTATTCTAATGAAAAAAAATCTTGTCCTTTTCATCTTGTTTGTTTTACCCATTGTAGCCTATCTTTTCTTTGCTTCAGGTGTAAATAGTTTTATCACTTTACCAACCATTACACCGTCGATTCCTAATGTTGATGCCCAATGGAAAACCTTGAATGATAAAAAAGTTACTTTAGATACTAAAATAACCATCTTGGGTTTTGCCGGCAAGGATATCATGGCCAATAGCGGAAACTTTTTTACACTCAATCAAAAGATATACAATAAATACAGAGAGTTCAAAGACTTTCAATTTGTGTTCATTGCGCCGGAAGGAACCGAAGCACAAGCCCAAAGACTTTTAAAGGAATTAGATGTTTTAACCGATGTTTCAGGGTATCATTTTGTTTTTGCTAAGCCTGAAGCCATTCTGACGTATCATTCCCAATTAAAATTACTGGGAAAATTAGATGATAACTATGGTACGCCTTACGTTTATATTATCGACAAAAAAAGAAACCTTCGCGGCAGAAAAGGCAAAAGCGATCAGGGTAAACCGGAATACAAAGAAGGTTACAATACAACATCAGCAGCCGATTTACATAATGATATGACGGATGATGTAAAAATTATTTTGGCTGAATACCGTTTGGCCTTAAAAAGAAATAACGCTGACAGAAAAATTTAGAGTTTAACCAATGAAGAATAAATCATATATCGGATTGTCATTTATTGTTTTGGTTTTTGGAATTATTTTTATTCCGAGAATCATTGATAGAATTAAGAATGGAACTGTTGTTCAAGGCAATCGAATTGATGCAGTGTCTAATCATAAAAGCGCCGAAAACGGTTTGTTAACAATCGGGCCGGCACCGAGTTTTGAACTCACTAATCAAAACAACCAAAAAATCACTAATGAAACTTATAAAGGTAAAGTGTATGTCTTGGAGTTTTTCTTCTCAACTTGTCCTTCTATTTGTCCAATCATGAATAAAAACATGTTGGATATTCAAAATGAGTTTTTTGGCAATCCTAATTTCGGAATTGCTTCCATCACCATTAATCCCGAATATGACACGGCTAAAGTTTTAAAAGAACACGCTGATTTAATCGGAGTAAAATCATCTAATTGGCATTTCCTAACCGGTGACAAAGAATATATTTATGGCATTTCCAACAAAGGGTTTAATATTTATGCCGGAGAAGATAAAAAAGCAGCTGGAGGTTTTGAACATTCAGGGCTTTTTGCTTTAATTGACAAAGAAGGAAACATCAGATGCAGAAAAGACAAATTTGGCAATCCTATTTTATACTATGACGGATTGGAAAAAAAAGGCGTAAAAGCCATGATTGAAGACATCAAAAAATTATTAAATGAATAATCAAGACAATAAAACCTTAGAAAGAAAATTTAGAGGTTCCATTATTGCGGTTTCTATTATCATTCCGATAGCAGTGGCCGTTTTGTTTTCTGTGAAACTAAAAGATTTCGGAATCAATATAGAACCCTTAAACTTTTTGCCACCAATTTATGCGTCAATTAATGCGGCAACAGCTCTGCTTTTAATCATGGGTGTATTGGCGATAAAAAACGGCAACCGAAAAGTCCACGAAAGAATCATGACTTTAGCCATTGCGTGTTCTGTGGTTTTCTTGGTAATGTATGTGGCCTATCACATGTCGGCTGATTCCACCAAATACGGAGATATCAATGCAGACGGACTTTTAGATGAGACTGAATTGGCCAATGCCGGTTTCATGCGAAGTGTGTACTTTTTTATCTTGATTTCGCATATTATTTTATCAATAGCCATTATTCCAATGGTGTTATTTACCTACGTTAGAGCTTTGGCAGAACGTTTTGACAAACATAAAAAATTAGCCAAAATTACGTTCCCTATTTGGTTGTACGTTGCCGTTACAGGCGTAGTGGTTTACTTGATGATTTCGCCTTATTATGCAAACTAAAGCCAAAAGCCAAAAGCCAAAAGCCAATAGTATTCGTTCTAAGTTCTTATGGCTTATTACCTATTGTCTATTGCCTATTGCCTCAAGTGCGCAATGTGCCATGTGTAGAGCCGCTTTGGAAAGTTCGGGAAACAACGCCAAGGTTGAAGCTGTTAATGACGGTATCGTTTTCTTGATGGCTATACCATATATTATAGTGGCCGGAATCGGTTTTGTCGTCTATAAAATGTATTATAAAAAGAAATAGATTACCATTTCAAACTCGATTGGAAACTGAACACTGCCAACTGAAACTGAGGACTAAATTTACTCCATTCCGTCAATTTTCACACTCATTGTTCCGGTTGTAGCAATAAAAGCAATAATAGCTTTATCGGTGATTTCTACTTTTTCGAATTCAAAATCATTCATCGTTCCGTTGACGAAAACACCTTTCATTGGAGAATAATTGGTTAAGTACGGCAACAAACTTTTTTTGCCTTCCTCCAAATTTTCTTTAATAGAATAACGACAGTTTTCCTGAATTTTTCTCAAAATAACGCCTTGTAATAACCAATTCGCTGTTCGGGTTAAAATGCCTTTTGAATTCAGCACATAATCCATTTGGTCGAAATAAATTTCTTTGGTAACCGAATTGTAATTAGGGATTCCCGACAAATAAATGGTACCGTTAATACTTCCCGACATGTCTAAAGCGATTATAATTTTACTGTCTTTTTGCCACATTGCTACGTTTTCAACCACTATTTTTCGACTACCGGAAGCGAATTCCTTGCCTTTGAAATTAGACGTGATAATTTTGGAAGCACTGTTATAAGTAGAAATTGCAGCGACGTTTGCCGTAACCGTAGCCGGTATTTTTGTCACCGCTTTAAACTGAATGGCCTCTCTGTCAAAAGTATTTTTAGGTTTCAAACCAACCATCGTTTGCATATTGCATTTCAATCCTAAATCCATTTTGATTTCGCTTTTGCTTAAAACAGCATCGGTTACATATACTTCAATCGGAATTAGTTTGAACCAAGTTTGGTATTGTTCACTGGTTATAAATGGTGTACTCATGTTCTCCAAGACATTCAAAACATAAGGTTTAAAATCACAAGAGCCTTCAATGGCATCGTCAATTTTTTTGGCAACTTTCGATTTAAATATAGAAAGTGTTGGATTGATAATATAAGTGATCGGAACATATTTTCCGGCAACCAATATCGTTGGACTTTCTGACCATTCGAAATCTTCAATTCTGGAATTGGTTGATAATTTCCAATTGGACAATCGTACATTGCTGGACAAAGTAATTGTTCCGTTCAAGTTGATTTCTCTAGTGTCGTTTAAACCCATGAAATCAGTGCCGTATTTGAATCTAGCCCAAATCTTTACGGGTAAAGTGGTTAAAATCTTTCCGTTTTTTTCAATTAATTTAATTGGAGCAGTTTTCCAAATCTTCATTTCGGTTTTGTCGTCAGCCAAATTAGAGTCGTCATAAATCTGACCGTTTAAGGTTTTGTTTAACTGACTTTCTATTTCTTTCAAAGAAATCTCCAAAGGCATATTGACAAAAGAAGTTTTTGTTTTGTAAACCATCGGCGCATCGTTGGACGGAAGTGGTTTCAAGGCATCAATTCTTTGAGTCGTTGAGCAACTGTTCAGTAAAATTGAAATACAAAGGCAGAAAAGAATCGATTTTAAAGTTGACATTAACTAAAATTATTTTTGTCAAAAATAGCGGTAAAATGGAAATAAAATGTAACAAATTAAAAAAACTAAAGTCTAAAGGGTAAGTCATTACTATTACAAGTAATTAAAAGTTTTATCTTTGTTTCTCAAAGAATAGTAGCATTCACTGTTAAATATGAAAATTATCAAAACCACTTGCCTTCTTTTACTGTTCGTCGGTGTTTCAGTACACGCTCAGCAAAAGAAATGGACCTTAGAAGAATGTGTTGCTTATGCTCTTGAACATAACATTTCCATACAACAATCTGAATTGGATTTAAAAGTATCGGATGTTCTCAAAATGGAAGCTTTGGGTAGATTTTTACCGGATGTTTCAGGAACTGCTAACTATGGAATAAACACCGGAGCCAACATTAACCCCGCTACCAACCAGTTTGAAAATCAGTCCTTCCGTTCAGCATCAGCTAATATTAATACCGGAGTTCTTCTTTTTAACGGATTGGCCAACTGGAAAAACCTTCAAAGAGCAAAAATTAATAAGTTAGCCAATACTTATAAGTTGGATAAAATGAAAGACGACATCGCCTTAAGTGTGGCCAATTCGTATTTGCAAATTTTATTCAACAAAGAACAAGTAAAAGTGCTTGTTAATCAAAATAAAATCACCAAAGAAAACCTCAAAAGGACAAAAGAGTTAATTGAGGCAGGGACAGTTCCTGCCGGTGATATTTATGAATTACAAGCTACCGACGCTTCACAAGAACAGCAAATTGTAAATGCCCAAAACACCCTTTTTATTTCTAAATTAGGATTAGCGCAAACACTTTTGTTAAAAGATTACGCCAATTTTGATATTGCAGTCGATGAAATGAATGTGCCGACAACTGAAATTTTATTTCAAACACCGGAAGCCATTGCGCTAAAAGCCAAAGACGTTGTAAAAGACATCAAAATTGCCGCTACAAATTATGAAGAAGCGCAAAAAAGTGTATCACTGGTAAAATCTGATTATTTACCAAGATTATCCGGTTTTGTAGGCTATAATACTCGTTGGTCGCAAAGTATTCCCATCGGTTTTGTAGATCAGTTGTCTATCTTTGACGGTACCAATGTAGGGGTTCAACTCAGCGTTCCTATATTAAATGGTTTTGCTACTCGCGGAAATGTACAGCGCACTAAAATCAGTGCAGAACGCTCAAAATTATTATTAGACCAAGCGGAATTGGATTTAGAACGAACCGTTTTTCAAGCCTATAACGATGTGTTGAATGCGCAAAAAAGCTATGAAGCAGCGGTCAAAACGGCTGAAGCCAGAAGGTTAGCGCAGAATTTTTCTAAAGAACGTTTTGATGTCGGACTTTTGAATTCGTTTGATTACAGTCAAGCCATGTTAACTTATGAAAACGCACAATCAGAAGTAATAAGAACTAAATACGATTATATTTTTAGAATAAAATTGTTAGAGTTTTATTTCGGAATCCCAATCATTCAAAAACAATAAATCATGTCAAGAAAGAAAATATATTGGTTAGTTGGAATAATTGTATTACTGTTAGTAGTATTAGTTGTTTTAAAGAAAAATGGAGTTATTGGTGCCGATGATGGTATCATTGAAGTTGAAACTGCTAAAGCCGATGAAATTACTATTATCGAGACGGTTTCGGCTACGGGTAAAATCCAACCGGAAATAGAAGTAAAAATCTCTTCAGAAGTTTCCGGAGAAATCATCGATTTGCCAATCAAAGAAGGTCAAGTCGTAAAAAAAGGACAGCTTTTAGTAAAAATCAATCCCGATTTATATACTTCGGGTTACAATAGAACGATTTCTAATTTGTCGGGAACCAAAGCCGGTTTGAGTCAGGCTGATGCTGCATTCAAAGAAGCCAAAGCCAGTTATGACCGAAGCAAAACCCTTTTTGACAAAGGCATTATCTCTAAATCAGAATGGGACAAAGCCATTGCTGCTTTTGAAAGTGCGAAAGCCAGTAAAGAATCCGCCTATTATAATGTGCAAAGTGCTAACGCAACGGTCAAAGAAGCCAAAGATAATTTGGGAAGAACTACTATTTATTCTCCGGCAGACGGAACAATTTCTTCTCTGGGTGTAGAATTAGGCGAGAGAGTTTTGGGAACACAACAAATGACCGGAACAGAAATTCTTCGCGTTGCCAATTTGGATAACATGGAAGTAGAAGTTGATGTAAACGAAAATGACATCGTTAAAATCAGCATAGGTGATAGCACCAATATTAGTGTTGATGCTTATTTGAAAAAGGAATTCAAAGGTATAGTAACCAGTATTTCTAATTCTGCAAGTACTGCAACTACGGCTGATCAGGTAACTAATTTTAAAGTAAAAGTCAGAATTCTAAAAGAGTCTTACCAAGATTTATTAGAAGGCAAACCGGCTAATTTTTCTCCGTTCAGACCCGGAATGACTGCAACGGTTGATATCATTACTACGAGAAAAGAGAAAGTTATTGGGGTGCCAATCAGTTCTGTTTTGGTGAAATCGGATACTACAGCTACCAAGTCCTACATGGTTAAAGAAGCACCGGAAGAAAAGAAAGTAACTGCCAAAAGTGACAAGAAATTTGAATGTGTTTTTGTGAAAGTGGGTGACAAAGCCAAAATCAGAGTCATCAAAACCGGTATTCAAGATGACACCAATATTGAAGTGGTTTCTGGTTTGAAAAAAGGCGATGTCGTGATTATCGGACCTTATACCACAGTGACCAAAGACCTAAATTCAGGTGATAAAGTGAAATTGAAAAGCAGTACAGACAAAGATAAAGCCCAATAAATTTTGACCTACATTCTTAACATTGAAACCGCAACCAAGAATTGCTCAGTATCTTTAGCCCAAGACGGAAAAACTGTATTATGCAAGGAAATCGCAGAGCAAGGTTATTCTCATGCGGAAAAACTGCATGTTTTTATTGAAGAAATTTTAAAGGAAGCCGGAATCACCGTTCGCGATTTAAAAGCTATAGCTATAAGCAAAGGTCCGGGTTCATACACTGGTTTACGTATTGGTGTTTCTTCGGCTAAAGGTTTGTGTTATGCATTGCAAATTCCATTAATTGCTGTTGATACGTTACAAGTTTTGGCCCAAAAAGTAACCCAAAATGATGGCTTAATTATTCCGATGATTGATGCGCGAAGAATGGAAGTTTACAGCGCTGTTTTCAATCATAATCACCAAAAAATAATGGAAGTTCAGGCAGAAGTTTTAACCGAAAATAGTTATTCGGAAATTACCGAAACAGTCTATTTTGTTGGTGATTGTCAAGAAAAATGCCAATCGGTCTTGACAAAAAACAATTTTGTGTTTTTACCGGAAATTGTTTTTCCTTCCGCTAACGAAATGAGTCTAATCAGCTTTGAAAAATTCACCAAAAAGGAGTTTGAAGACGTAGCTTACTTTGAGCCGTTTTATTTGAAAGATTTTATGTTGACCAAAAAAACTTAAATTATCCTTTAGAAGCTTCAATAATAAACGGTTGTACTGAAATTCCCGCTGCGTCGAAAGCTTCTTTAGATTGTTCTAAAATATCAGAACACATTTCTACAAAATCAATATTTTTAGCCCAAGGGCGAATACCAAGCTGTACAGCAGAATCCGTTAGGTTTTTCACAACAACGGTTGGTGCCGGATTTTTTAAAACTTTCGGATGGTCTTGCATCACTTTTGTCAGGATGTCTTTTGCGATTTTAATATTGGTGTCATAGGAAAGAGAAAACAACAAATCTGCTCTTCGATTGCCTTGCATCGAATAATTGATGATAACGCCATTGGATAAAATTCCGTTTGGGACAAAAATCGTTTGGTTGTTTCCGGTAATCATTTTGGTTACAAAAATTTGAATTTCCAATACGGTTCCAATAACGCCTTGTGCTTCAATTGTGTCGCCAACACGAAAAGGTTTGAATAAAATAATCAACATGCCACCGGCAAAATTGGACAGCGAACCTTGTAATGATAAACCAATCGCCAAACCGGCAGCACCAAGAATAGCTACGAAGGAAGAAGTTTCAATTCCTAATTTAGAAATAAAGCTTACGAATAATAACACACGTAAAGCCCAGAGTAAAATATCTGCTAAGAACTTCGACAAGGTAGGATCGAGTTCTCTCTTGATCATAATTTTTCTTACCAAACGATTAATTAATCGAATGGCATACAATCCAACGAAAAGTATGATTAAGGCCGAAATCAATTTCGGAGAATAATCAATTAAAAGAGTAATAAATTGTTCAATGTATACTGCGAAAGAGCGAATGGTAAGCGAGCTGTTCATAGTCATAACGTAAAAAAAATCCCGACAGAATCGGGATAATTATAGGTGCAAAAATAATAATTTTTAAAACTAATCGGCGTCTTCTTCTACACGATTTACAGCCTCATTTGCTTTTTCTTCCGCAGCGTCAACAGTGTCAGAAGCATCGTTTGCAAAAGCATTTATTTTTTCTTTGGCAGTTTCGGCAAACTCATTTATTTTTTCTTTAGCGTTTTCTACTGCGTTTTCAATAGTTTCAGAGGCTTGCGGAACATATTCGTTTATTTTTTCTTTAGCAGTTTCCACAAATTCTTCCACTTTATCTACTACAGGTTCAGCCATGTCTTTTACTTTTTCAATCGCATCATCGGTAAAATTACTGGCTTGTTCTCCGGCTTTTGCTTTATTGCCACCGAATAAATTTTTAAAAAAATCTCCAAATCCCATATCAGTTGTTTTTATTGATTAATAATAACAATATTACGATTTTTTCTAAGAATTTAGTATTATTTTATTGATAATTTCTTGAAAATCAGCAGATGGCATGTCGCAGGTTTTGTTTTGGCACAAATAAAGGAATGTTTTATTTTGCACAAATCGGTTTTCTAAAAATGGTAATTTAGAATCAACTTCAGTTCCGGCAATAATGATGTTGGGTAAATATTTTTGGTTGATTTGGGTCAAATAAGCGATAGCTTTTTCACCGCAAATTGCCAATTCTTTGTTTTGTTCCGAATAATTTAAAAGTACGTTCAGCCAATTCGAAAAGGCCGAAGGATAATCAATCGTCGGGAGGATGTTTTGGATCATTTTTTCCGCAATCGATTCGTAGTAACCGTTGTTAAAATAAATGCCTAAACGAAATAAATTACTTGCCATAACGGAATTCGCGGCCGGAATCACATTGTCTTCTACTTCAAAGTGTGGCGTAATTAAATCGGTGTCTCTTTTAGAAGTAAACGAAAAGAATTCTGCTTTTTCATCATAAAAATTATCGAAAATATAATCGGTTAATTGCTTGGCGTTTTGCAACCAGTGTTCGTCCAAAGTCGCTTCGTATAAGCTAATAAATCCTTGAATTGTATGAGCATAATCTTCTAAATAAGCATTAATAGTGGCTTTACTGTTTTTATAAGTTCGGAATAAATTGCCTTCAGATGACCAAAGATTTTTAACAATGAAATTAGCGTTTTGCGAGGCAATGTCTAAATATTTTGGGTTGTCTAAGGCTTTATAAGCTTCGACAAAACCTTTTAGCATAATGGCGTTCCAGGAAGTCAAACATTTGTCATCGAGTCTGGGTTTGCTTCGTTTTTCTCTTACGCAATACAATTTTTGTTCCCACGATTTTTTCTTTTGTGCCAATGTTTCTGCAGCTATGTTGTGCTTTTCGGCGATTTGTGCCAAGGATTGATTTTGAATTAAGACATACTTTCCGTGTTCCCAATGCCCGAATTCATTAATATTGAAAACTGCTGAAAAAAGGTCGAAATCTTCGCCAATCAATTCTTGTAATTCTTCTTTGGTCCAAACATAAAAAGCACCTTCTTCAAGATGATTTTCGGCATTTAAACTGTCGGCATCGAGTGCTGAATAAAAACTTCCTTCAGGAGTCAGCCATTCTTTTTCGACGAAAGTCAGGGTTTTTTCGATGACTTCTTTGTACAAAGGATTGCCGGTTAATTTATAAGCATTGGCATACAGCGAAACCAATTGGCCATTGTCATACAACATCTTTTCAAAATGAGGCACATGCCATTTCATGTCAACAGAATAGCGTGAAAATCCGCCATCGATGGTGTCGAATAAACCACCGTGAGCCATTTTGGTTAAAGTGAGATTCGTGAAATCGAGCAAGCTTTGATTTTGCGTTTGGTAGCCGTATCGCAACAGGAATTCATAGTTGGTTGGCATCATGAACTTGGGTGCTCTTGCCATTCCGCCAAATTCCCAATCGAAACTTTTTTGCCATTTTTCTACTAGTTTTTCCAAGCTTTTTAAATTGTATTCAACCGAAGAATTCGATTTTGGGATGATGCTCAGCGATTGCAAACCTTCATGCAGTTGTTGTGCATAATCAAAAATGGTTTCCGGGTTTTGGGTATAAATTTCCTGAAGTTTTTCTAACGAATTAATCCATTCGTTTTTTCTGAAATAAGTTCCGCCCCAAATGGGTCTGCCATCGGGTAAAGTTACCACGTTCATAGGCCAACCGCCACGACCGGTCATGACTTGAACGGCTTTCATATAAACGGCGTCAATATCCGGACGTTCTTCACGGTCGATTTTGATGTTGACAAAATGGGTGTTCATTACGGTGGCAACCTCTTCGTTTTCAAAACTTTCGTGTTCCATTACGTGGCACCAATGGCAAGCGGAATAGCCGATGCTGATGATGATGAGTTTGTTTTCTTTTTGGGCTTGTGCCAAAGCATTTTCGTTCCAAGCTTTCCAATGCACAGGATTATTGGCGTGTTGGAGCAGGTATGGACTGGTTTCAAAATGTAGTTCGTTCATAGTAATCAATTAGCCCCGATTGCAGCAAGTATCCTTTTTTTAAATTGGGCATCTCAATAGCACTTGACGTGACAAAAAAAGATACTGCGGAAAGCGGGAAACAGCTCCTAAAATTAAATAAAAAAAGCGCCCGATTTGGACGCTTAAAGGTAGTTTTTTATTTTGAAATACGGCTTATCCATTAATGGCTTCAACCACAATGTCTTTGTCGTTTAGCATGTCTTTTAACATGTTCTCAATTCCACTTTTCAAGGTAAAAGTTGAAGAAGGACAGCCGTTACAAGCGCCTTGAAGGACAACTTTTACTCTTTTGCTGTTCTCATCATAGGAATCAAAAAGAATGTTTCCGCCATCGGCAGCGACCGCCGGTTTTACGTATTCTTCTAGGATGTTGACAATTTGTTGTGAGGTAGTATCTAGATTGTCAAAGTTTTTGATTTGTTGTTTTTCTTGCTTTTCGTCATTTATAATTAGCGTTTCATCTAAAACTGTTCCGCCATTTTCGATGAATTGTTTGATAAAAGTGCGTAATTCTAAAGTGATTTCATCCCAGGAAGTACTGTCGTATTTAGTTACCGAGATATAATTTTCGGCTATAAAAATTTCTTTCACATAGTGGAATTTGAACAATTCTTGTGCCAATGGAGATGGTTTGGCTTCGTCTATGTTTTTGAATTCAGCAGCCGTTTTGGTTAGTGCTTTATTCACTACAAATTTCAACGATGCCGGATTTGGTGTGGTTTCACCATACACAGTGATGGCTTGTTTACGGGTTGAACTTTCAGATTGTAGTACAATAACGCCACCATTGTTAACATAACTTTCAATTTGTTCGGCGACAGCTTCTTGGACGTCTGACCATTCAACAATGCTAAAGCGTTCGACAGCAATAAAATTTCCGGAAATGTAAACCGTTTTTACAAAAGGCAAGTAAAATAATTGTTGTGCCAATGGTGAATTTTTGGCTTCATCAATGTTTTTAAACTCGAAATTCTCATTTTGTGTAATAAAATCAGGGAACTCAAATTTAATTATTGTTGGGTTTTGGGTTTCTTTTATGGTGATTTTCATCGATTTTATTTATTTTTCTGCAAATTTAACAAAGTTATTTTCGATGATTGCCTATATTTGAACAATTAATCAATAATTAACACAATCAAGCAGTTTTAAGAAATTAAGACTGCTAAAACATTTTTTATTTGATGCAAAAAAAAATACTTTTCATTGTCTTTTTGGCGATTGGTTTTTCGTCATATTCTCAGCTTATAGTAAATAACACCCAAACTCCTGCGCAATTAGTACAAAATGTCCTTTTAGGACAAGGAGTTGTAGCTACAAATATTACTTTTAATGGTTCTGCGGCGAATGCTAATGTTATTAGAGATCAGGTTGGTCATTTTTTAAATGGTTCAACCACCAATATTGGTTTAGATCAAGGTATTATTTTGTCAACCGGAAAAGGTGTTGTAGCTATTGGGCCTAATAATGCCGGAGGTTCTACTAATGCTACTACGGATTCTCCGATTAGTCAAGGCGATTCAGATTTAGCACAACTAACTACCAATACGGTTAGAAACATAGCGATTCTTGAATTTGATTTTGTACCCAACGGAGAAACTTTGAGTTTTGATTTTGTTTTTGCTTCAGAAGAATATCCCGAGTGGGCCAATTCGAGTTTTAATGATGTTTTTGGTTTTTTCTTGAGTGGTCCGGGTATTGCCGGGCCTTATTCAAATAGCGCCATAAATATTGCTTTGATACCATCAACTACGGTTCCGATAACTATTAACAACTTAAATAACGGAACTACTAATAACGGTCCTTGCGAATACTGTAGTTTTTATGTAAATAATGGGACAGGAAATACACCTATAGATAACAACACTATACAATATGATGGATTTACTTTAGTGATTCCGGCAACGGCCACTGTTCAGTGTGGACAAACTTATCATATCAAATTAGCCATTGCGAATGTGGGAGACAATTCCTTGGATTCGGCGGTTTTTTTAAAGGCAAATAGTTTTGCTTCTGCGCCTATAGATTTTCCTAATGATTATTTAGTTTCCAATGGTTTTGCTCCTTGTTTCGGGAGTTCAATTGAAATTTGTACCGGTTTGCCAGTAACTGTTCCACATGTTTGGACACTTAATGGTGGTGTTATTCCAGGTGAAACAGGTCCTTGTATTACCGTTACTGAACCAGGAGAATATTGTGCCATTGCTTATCCATATGGACCGGCATGTCCCGTAACAGATTGTTTGATTGTAGAGTTTCAAGAAGAACTAATGATTGGTGACCCTATGGATTTAACGGAATGTGATGTGATTTTTAATTTGACTCAAAACACACCAATTATTGCCAATAATCTTGACGTTACAATTACTTATCATACTTCACTTTCTAGTGCACAAGAGTTAAGTGGTGCTATCCCAAACCCAACAAGTTATACAGGTTTTGATGGGCAAATTATTTATGCAGCTATAGAAGATAATACGGTAGGTTGTATAACCACTACGCAGTTTGAACTTAATGTTATTGTTTGTTCAACCGATCCAATTCCTAATCCACCACCGACTTTAACTTTGTGTGAAAGTAGTTTTGGAAGTGGAACTGCTGTTTTCAATTTTATTCCACAAACACCAATAGTTTTAGGGACTTCTTATCCCGCTGCAGATTACACAGTGACCTATCATTTAACTCAAGCTAATGCTGATAACGATACTGGGGCTGTAGGGCCAACGAACGTTACGGGAACTAACGGTCAAATTATATATGTTAGATTGGAAGAAAATGCCGATCCGACTCATTATGGGACAACTACTTTCCAATTGATTGTAAATCCAATACCTTCAGCAACAATTTCTATTACTCCTGTTGTGATTTGTGCCAATGAAAGCAGTACGGTAACTTTTACCGGTACACCTAATGCAGTAGTTACTTATAACATTGATGGAAATCCGAATCAGACAATTGCTTTAAACGCTGCTGGTAGTGCAACTATAACATTGTCTTCTCTAACAGCTTCATTAACCTATAATTTAGTTAGCGTTCAGATTCCGACAACTACTTGTTCGCAGTTGCTTACAGGTTCTGCTTCAGTCACAGTTAATCCTTTACCAACAGTTACCATATCGGGGTCAACTACAATTTGTTCAGGTACCTCTACACTGATTACCTTTACCGGTACTCCCAATGCTACGGTTACTTATACGATTGATGGCGGAGCCAATCAAACAATCGTTTTAAATGGAAGCGGATCAGCTTCTCTTACAACGCCTGTCTTGACAGTTAATAGCGTTTATGATTTAGTGAGTGTAGCTTCGCCCGGAGCGCCGGTTTGTAGTCAATCCCAAACAGGTTCAGCCCTTGTAACGGTAATAGCATTGCCAACAGCAACGATTT